>JBOFLF010000020.1:0-2496 GCA_051657715.1 Angustibacter sp.
GCGATCGCCTGGAACCCTGGCAGCCGAGCACCGAAGGCGTTGTTCGACACCGTGCAGCAGCTCCAGCTCATGGCGGGTCTGGGTGTCTCGTACGAGTGGGCGGTGACCACACCGGCCTACCAGCTGATCCGCGACCTGGTGCGCGACCAGTGCCGAGCCGAGGGTTCCGCCGGGTCGTTCCAGTTCATGGTCCTGACCTCGATGCCTGGTGATCAGCGGTCGACCATGCAGCCGGTGCTGGTGTCGGAGGCCTTCCCGGTCGCGGAGGCGGGTGTGTCATGACCGCGCGGGTGTCTGGTCCTGCCGATGAGGTGCTGGGGGCGGACGGCCTGACGAAGTCCTACGGCCGGGAGCTGGTCTTGGAGGAGCTGACCCTGTCCGTGGGGGCCGGTGAGGTGGTGGCACTTGTCGGGGCCAACGGGTCGGGCAAGTCGACGTTGTTGGAGTGCCTCGCTGGTGCGGTGCCCTTCGAGCGGGGGTCGATCCGGGTGCTCGGACGACGGTCAGACCCGTCGTCCACCGCGCACTGGCGAGCGGTGTACGGCGTGCTGGACGACTTCACCTGGTTACCGGACTTGAGCGTTGCGGACCACCTGATGCTGATGTCCCCGAACGGTGACACCGGACTGGTCCGAGAAGCGTTGCAGCGCTTCGGGGTCGCGGCGTTCGGTGGTCGGGACCCGGTTTCGTTGAGCGCGGGTCAGCGGCAGCGCGCGGCGCTGGCCACCATCCTGGTCCGACCCTGGCGCGTCCTGCTGCTCGACGAGCCGGAACGTCACCTGGACCAGGGCGGGATCGAGACGCTGGCCGGCGAGCTGACGCCGATGGCGAGCGAGTCGATCGAGCAGCGGTGCATCGTGCTGTCCAGCCACTCCTCGGAGCTGGTCGCCCGCCTCGGCTGTCGGGTGGTCGAGATGGGCAGGGCCACGGGCTCCGGGGTCGGCGCGCAGGAGCGGGCGTGACACCTCGGCCACTGGCCGCGTCGCGAAACCGGTCGTGGACTGAGTTCGGCGAGACAGTCGTGACCGCAGCGTTGTCCGCGGTCCTGATCGGCTCCATCCTGTACTCGGTTGGGGGGACGGCCATCCCGTCGTTGCTGGAGCAGGCCGAGCTGCGGGGGCACTCGTCCGCCCTGGTGTCGGTGTCGGTGTTGTCCCTGGTGCTGGCCGTGTGGGTCAGCGGCTGGTACTTCGTCGGGCCGCTGGCCATCTCCCAAGCCAGGTTGCAGTGGATGGTGTGGCGGCGGGAACCATCGAGGTGGCTGCGTGGTGAACGGGTGCGGGTCGGCGTCCTGGCAGCGCTGCTGGCCGCCCTGGCCGCCCTCGTCGTCGGCCTGGCGTCGGCCGCGGCGGGGACATCCGCCGTGATACCCGTCGTGACCTCGTGGAGCGCGTTCGTGCTAGCGCTGCTGGGAGTCGCAGCCCTGCAGCACCGCGACCTCGACCACGTCGCGCGAGGCACCGGCGCCGTCCTGGGCGCGGCGGGTGTGCTCCTGGCCGTCGGTGAGGCCTGGGGCTACGGCGCCGCAGCCCTGATGGCGTGCGTGCTGGCCATCGGCCTCGCGGTCGACCGACAGCGGTGGCCTCGGCGCCGGGGAGGCGGCGCCGGGGGCGAGCTGACACCCCGGTGGCAGCTGCACCGCGGGGCACGGAACCGGTGGGCCCTGGACGCCGGGGTGACGCTGATGGACGGCGAGATCGTGCGGATCGTCGCCCGGCGCGGCTCCGGCCCGGTTCGGCCGCTGCTGCCGGCCCGCCTGTATCGCGCACGGTGGCCGGCCGGCCTGGCGGTCGTGCTGCTGATCAGGAAGCGGCGGACCGTCGCCGTCGCGCTTGGCCTGGCACTGCCGACGGTCCTGGCGGTGAACACCCTCGTCGGCCCTGGGCCCGCGACCGTCGTGGCCGTCCTGATGGAGTACGCCGTCATCATCGCGATGACCCGGGCTGCCACGACCTGGTGGACCTCACGGGCGCTGCCGCGGACCTGGATGTCCAGCGGCGCGACAACACCGGTCGCCCTGCTCGCCCCAGGACTGGCGACCTGCCTGGCGATCGTCGTCGTCGTCAGCCTGGTCGTCCCGCTCCCGGTCACCGTCACCGCAGTCCTGGCGGTGGTGCCCGTGGCCGTCCTGCTGCGACGTCGTTCGGTACGCGCCACGACGGTCGAGATCACCCTGGTGGCCACACCCGTCGGTGCCGTACCAGTCGAGGTGCTCAACCGCGTGATCGCCGGTCCAGACGTCGTCCTGCTCGCTCTCCTGGCCACCAGCTGGCTGATGTAGACGCCGGTGGATGGCAATCGTGCAGCAGCACGACGACACGAGGTCGACACGAGGATGGAGGGGGCAGATGCGAGGTCACGATGCCGCGCCTTCGAGTCACAACCACCGTGAGGTGGCATCCGCGTGGTTGTCGAAACTGGACGCCGCCGTCCGGGCTCGCGACACCGTCGCCCTCAGAGCACTGCTCGGACCCGATCCGTGGTGGCGGGACATCT
>JBOFLF010000021.1:0-25738 GCA_051657715.1 Angustibacter sp.
CTACGCGCGCAGGCGCGCGACACGGACGTCCGCGCGGACGAGCCACGGACGACCGACAGCCCTCACCACCGACCCGGAAGGAGGAACACGCGATCACCCGACACCGGCGGCAGCGCGCCGCCACCCCACCCCGACAGAGAGGACCACGCCGCACAACTCAGCGGATCACCGTCACCGGTGACCCGAAGCCAACACCCGACCTCGACCTCCTGGCCCGAGCGCTCCTGCTCGTCGCTGACCACCTCGAGTCGCTAAGATGTGAACAGGTAGGCCATGTTCACGACAGTGAGTCAGGGAGCGCCCGATGACCCGATCGCCCAGCATCCGGCCCGACGCCGTGAGCTACCTGCGCGTCTCGTCCGTCGGACAGGTCGAGACCGACTACAACCCCGAGGGCATCTCGCTCCCGGCGCAGCGAGCGGCGATCACAGCCCGGGCGAAGGAACTCGGCACCACAATCATCGAGGAGTTCACAGACGCCGGGAAGTCCGCCAAGTCGATCGAGCACCGCGACTCCTTCCGCGAGATGATCGCCTACCTCAAGACCAACCCGAACATCCGCTACGTCATCGTCTACGCGCTCTCCCGGTTCGCCCGCAACCGCTACGACGATGCCGTGATGATGATGACCCTCGACAAGCTCGGCGTCACCCTCATCTCCACCACCGAGAAGAACCTCGACGCCTCCCCCGCCGGCCGCGCCATGCACGGCATGATCGCCGTCTTCAACGAGTACCAGGTGCTCGTCTCCGGCGAAGACATCAAGTACAAGATGGGCCAGAAAGCCAAGAACGGCGGCACCCTCGGCGTCGCCAAGCTCGGCTACGACAACGTGCGCGTCAAGCACGAAGGACGAGAGATCCGCACCGTCGCCATCGACCCGGAGCGCGCACCCTTCGTCACGATGGCATTCGAGCTGTACGCCACCGGAAACTACAGCTTCCCCGAACTACGCGACGCCCTCACCGACGCCGGCCTCCGCACCAAGGGCAACCGCCGCTACGGACCACGGCCCATCTCCATCCACACCATCGGCAACCTGCTCCGCGACCGCTACTACCTCGGCCACGTCACCTATGACGGCATCGAGTACCCCGGCCGCCACAAGGCACTGATCGACCCCGACCTCTACGACCGCGTGCAGAAGGTGCTCTACGCCGAACGCAACGCCGGAACCCGCGAACGCGTGCACGACCACTACCTCAAGGGCACCGTGTGGTGCGGCCGGTGCCGCAAGCGCCTCATACTGCGCCCCAGCACGAGCAAGACCGGCGTCGTCTACTTCTACTTCATTTGCCGTGGAGTCCAGGAGCGAGACTGCGACCTACCCGCCCTGCCCGTCGCGAAGGTCGAGCGCGCCGTGATCGACCACTACTCGTACGTCAGCATTCCGGCTCGTCACCGGGAGACGCTCGAAACTCTTGCCGCAGCGACGGTCGCCGACTCGAAAGCAGCGACCACAGAACTCCGCGCGAAACTGCGCCAGCAGCTCGCGGAACTCGATACCCAAGAGGATCGATTCCTCGACCTCATCGGTGACCCGGACTGGCCGCAGGACAAGATCAAGGCACGGTTGCAGACCGTCCGCGAAAGCAAGGCGCGCATCACCGGACAGCTCGAGAAGGCCGTCGATGACCTCGAGCCCGGCCGCGCCGTACTGACCGCTGCCCTCGAGATCCTCGACCGCCCCCGCGACCTCTACGACAGCGCCACCGACGACGCACGCAAGCTGCTCAACAAGGCGATCTTCCCGCGGCTCTACCTCGACAGCACCGACCGCCGACCCCGAGCCGTCGCAGACGCCCTCAGCGAGCCCTTCGCCAGCCTCGTCCACGCAACCCGGCCCACAGACGGCTTTGGCGCCCCCCAGGAGTCCTGGGAGGCGCCAGACGCCGAGCTGGAGCACCGCGCCCAGCTCCTCGCACTCTGCCTTGAGGGCCAGAGTGCGAGTAAGCCGAGCATGGTGGAGCTGAGGGGACTCGAACCCCTGACCCCTTCCATGCCATGGAAGTGCGCTACCAGCTGCGCCACAGCCCCGTGAGGGAGAACGCGAAGAGTCTAGCCGGTCTACGTCGTCCGACACGAGCCGGCCGGGGCGACCGGTCCGCCACCGCGCTGACCAGGACGGGGCCCAACCAGGACAAGCCCAACCAGGACGAGCCCCGACCAGCGGTCGACCTGCCGGCGGGGTGGGTGACAGATCACGGACGCGGGCGCCGCGGTCCTCGGCGAGCCGGACGCGTGGCTGGCACCGGGGCTGGAGCGGATCGGCCGGCCGGCACGACGTTCGGCAGCTGCGCTGCCGCGCGGTCGATCCGGCTGGCGACCTGGCTCCATGCCGCCTCACAGACCCCGGGGTGCTGAACCCGGTCGATCACCGCCAGCGCATCCGCGGTGTCATGTACCGCGTCGGCGACCACCCGGGCCGCCCGCACCGGCGGCAGGCCCCACGAGACCCCCTCCCGCACGAGGTCGTCGACCGTGACGTCGGAAACGCGGTGCTTGCCGTTGACGTCGAGCGCGAACCGCCGGTCAGCCCTGGGGTGGTGCAGGTGCATGGCGATGTCGTACGCCGGCGCCAGCCGCACCCGGCCGTCGGGCAGTCGCAGGAACGAGAGGTTCTTCGCGTGCAGGTCGGTGTTGCCGACCAGGAACGAGAACGTCGCGAGTCGCAGCAGCGCGTCCGGGTTGCCGCCGTCGTGGCGCACCACCTGGGGCGGCATGCGCCAGCGACGGCATCCGGGATGCCGTACTGGAACTTGCGGATCGGATCCGCGGTGTTCAGCCCGGTGGCCTGAGCGAGGTCCTCCTGGTGCAGCCGCAGGTCGGGACCATCCGGCACGCGGTCGTACCGGGCGACCGCGATCGCCCGCACCTCGCCGAGGTCGAGCACCTGCGCCCGCACGCTGGTCAGGCCGATCGCACGAGCCAGCGTGAGGCAGGCGACCTCGGTGTCGACGACGTCACCAGCATCAAAATCGGGTGGGAGGGCGCGCTGGGGCGTAGCGGTCGGCGTCCCGCAACCGCCGACGCAGCTGCCGCAGGTCGATCCGCTGGTAACGGCCGGCGACGGTGGGGTCTGGTGCGCCGTGCGGCACGAAGATCGCCGCTCCGGGCACGTCACGCCCGTAGGCGCGCATCATCGGCCCAGGGCGTCGTCCGTCCAGGTCAGGGCGAGCCGACCGGCCCGGGATACCTCGACATGCGCGATCCTCGTCCCGTACAACCAGATGTCCAGCCGGCCGGTCACCGATCGCCGCCGGTCGGGTAGGTCAGCGTGCAGGTGGCAGGTCAGCTCGTCGGTGAGGACGACGGCCCGTCAGGCGTCAGGACTCGTCGCCGACCACGGGGACGGGCAGCGAGAACGCGTTGTGCTCCACCAGGACCCAGCGATCCTGGTACTCCTCCAGCACCGTCCAGTGGCAGTTGTTGACCCCGGTGACCACGGGCCAGTGCGTGCGCGAAACCCCGAGCAGCGTGGGGACGCCGGAGCTGATCGCCCCGCCGTGGGTGACCGCGACCAGTAGCTCCCCCGGCCCCAGCCGCGCCGCGTGCTCGCGGACCGCGTCGGCGACTCGAGTACCCACCTCACCGCGCAGCTCACCGTCCCCGCCGGGCCGCACGTCCTGGCCCTGCCGCCACCGCTCCCGCTGGTCACCGAACCGCTCGGCGACCTCGGCGGCGGTCATGCCCTGCCACACGCCGGCATACGTCTCCCGCAGCCGAGCATCGACCGGCGCGTCCAGCCCGAGTCGGTGCGCCAGTGCTGCCGCGGTGTCCCGGGCGCGGGCGAGGTCCGACGTCACGATCGCGGACGGGGTGAGCTTCGCGAGCTGCTCGGCCGCCCGCTGAGCCTGCGCTCGACCCACGCCGTCCAGCTCGACGTCCACGTGGCCCTGGAACCGGCCGGCCTCGTTCCACGCGGTCTGCCCGTGGCGCCACAACAGCACTCGCCGAGCCCGGCCAGCCGATCGGCTCACGCGGGGTCCGCCTGGTCCGGCCCACGTCCGCGCGCGGCCTCCGGCAGCTCGATCGGCGGGCAGTCCTTCCACAACCGCTCCAACGAGTAGTAGACCCGCTCAGCGTCGTGCAGCACGTGCACAACGATGTCGGCGTAGTCCAGCAGCACCCAGCGGCCGTCCCGCTCGCCCTCCCGGCGCACCGGTCGGGCCTGCAGGACGCGCAGTGCCTCCTCGACGGCATCAACGACGGCGGCGACCTGCCGGTCGTTGGCGGCGGACGCGACGACGAAGGCGTCCGTGATGATCAGCTGCTCGCTGACGTCGATGGCGACGACGTCCGTGGCCAGCTTGTCGGCCGCAGCGTGCGCCGCCGCCATCACCAGCTCGCGCGCACGGTCGGACGCGGGCACACCAGCTCCCCAAGGTCGACGACGGGTCGCCGATCACCCTCTCACGCCTGGCGGCGGACGCGACCTCACGCCTGGTCGCGGACGCGACCGAGCCACCTCACGAGGCGAAGTCCCGACCGAGTACCACGACCACGTCGGCGACCGACGGTAACTGCTCGGTGGTCCGCAGCGCTCGCGCATCCAGCCCGAGCGCGGTCGCTACCCGTAAGGCCCGGATCCGTTGCTGCGAGCCCGCGTCCGGGATCAGCACGACCGTGGTACGCACTCCGAAACCGGCCACGTTCCCCCCACCGACGTACTGCAGCCCAGCGGCGACCAGGCGGGTGCGTGCCTGCTCGCCGAGACCCGGGGCACCCACACCGTTGCGGACCAGGACGCGCAGGCGGCCCCCGGCGGGCTCGGCGATCGCCGCGCCCGCCAACCGATCCTGCGTGAGCTTCCGGACCGCGTCCGTCTGCAGGCCGTACGCGACCTCAGCGCCGCCGGCATCGATCTCCCGCACCGGCACACCGGTGGCCGGGAGCGCACCGGACTCCGCGACGTCCCGCAGCTGCCCGGTCAGCGCGACCACCAGGTCCAGCGCCGGGCCACGAGGAGCGTCCGGCAACCGCGCGAGCAGCGTGCGGCGCGCCCCCGCGTCGACAGGCAGGGCGGCCAGCACCGCGGTCAGCACCCGCTCCTGCCGAGCCGACCGGGAGGTCTCCGGCTCCTCGTCCAGCAGCAACTCGGCGTACCGGGCCGCGAGCTCGCCCTCCAGCTTCTGACCGTCGCCGGCCGGGACGAGGATCGCGGCGCCCTTGGACCGCGAGGCCGGCACGTCGACGTCCACGTCCACGTCCACCCCGCCCACCGCATCGACCAGGGCAGCCAGCGCGTCGGAGTCCAGCTGCCACGAGCCAGCGACGCGGACGCCGAGCGCGTCCGCGACCGCCGCCGTCGGGGCCTGTGCGCCCACGGCGAGCGCCTGGCTCAGCGGCATCCGGCCCGCACCAGGGACGTCCAGCAGCAGACGACTGGGCACCAGGATGTGCTGGGCACCTCCTGGTCCGGCAGCCAGCAGCGAGACGCCGGTCACCTGGCGCTCGGCGGACAGCACCACCGCGAGGAGGCGCTGCGGGGCCGCGGAGGTCGACGCCGGCCGGTTGGACTCCGGCGCCTGCCCTGCCGAGCGCAGGACCGCCCACCCAGCTGCGGCAGCGACCAGCGCGAGCACCAGGCCGATGGCGATCCACCGCACCGGCACTCGCCGCGAAGGCCCTGCGGGGGTGACGGCGGTCGAGGCCGGCGCCTGGCCCTCGGCCACGGTCGACCCGGTAGGCGCGGGCGCCGTCGACGCCAGCCGGGACGGCCCCGGCCCCGGCAATCCGACACCAGCGGCCCTGGGACTGGGCGCCGCCGGCAACTCAGCGAGGTCGGACTCGATACGCGCCAACACCGGTGAGGTCACCTGCGGGTCCGGGTGCCAGTCGTGCGTGACCCGAGCCGCCTCCAGGGCACGGCGGCGGGCCATCCGCGTCGGGTAGGCCACCTGGTCGACCTGGGCGACCACCCAGTCCGGCATCTCACGGTCGGCGGCGCTGGTCCGGCCGGCGACCACCACCCGGTCCGGTTCCGGATCTCGGCCTACCGGTGGCCCGGGCCATGACGACGCCGAGAGCTCACCAGGGTCCGGGGCGGAAAGCTCACCCGGATCTCGGGTATCCACCTGACGGTCGTCGGGCGCGGACTTCGGGGCCCACGGACGGGGAAACGGACGGCGCTCACGCTGATCCACCTGGCACTGGTCGGCAGGTTCACCCGTTCGGTTGAGCGCCCCTTCTCACGTTGAGCCGCCCATCTCATCCTGAATGACCTACCTGCTGACACGGCTGCCCCGTGTCACGCGCCGCTCATGTCACGATTGCTGAGCGGTGCTCCCCGAGCTCGCCCCTCGGTAGAGGCGGTACTTGCCGATGAACTGCACCACCCCGTCGGGCACGAGATACCAGACCGGCCGCCCGGTACGCACCCGCTCCCGACACGCGGTCGAGGAGATCGCCATCGCCGGGACCTCGAGCAGCTGCACCCGGTGGTCCGGCAGCTCCTCGGCCAGCAGTTCGTGCCCAGGCCGGGTCACCCCGACGAACTGAGCCAGGTCGAACAGCTCGTCGACGTCCTTCCAGGTGAAGATCTGGGTCAGCGCGTCAGCACCGGTGATGAAGAACAGGTCCGTGTCCGGGAGACGACCGCGAAGGTCGCGCAAAGTGTCGATGGTGTACGTCGGCCCGGGCCGGTCGACGTCCACCCGGCTGACCCGGAAGCCCGGATTGGACGCCGTGGCCACCACGGTCATGAGGTACCGCAGCTCCGGATCGGTCACCACGACGTCGGCCTTCTGCCACGGGCGACCGGTGGGGACGAACACCACCTCGTCCAACCCGTAGACGGCCTGGACCTCGCTGGCCGCGACCAGGTGACCGTGGTGGATCGGGTCGAAGGTGCCACCCATCACCCCGACGCGACGCCGACCAGATCCGTGATCGGGACCGGCCCGCGGCCCGATCGCCAGCTCGGCGGCCGGATCAGCCGGCGGCCCCGTTCGCTGACCGGCCACCTGAGGTCAGCGACGCTTGCTCGACGACCCGCGGAACGTCCAGGTGAGGCCGAGCAGGCAGACGAGCACGATGAGCGTGACGATCCCGAACATCGCCGGCTCCATGGGCAACTCCCGGGTGGCCTCCTCGGCTGCGACCAGGGCCTGTGACATGCGGTGCTCCCGGGTGACGACGGACGAGACGGGCTCGTACAGTCTTGCAGACCCTGACCTGACCGCCATGTCCAGGACGTCCTGCGGGACCGTCCCGTCAGAGAAACGGAGCCGCACCATCGACGCCCCCCTGCTGTCCGTGGTCGTGCCGATGTACGACGAGGTCGAGGTGCTGCCGGCGCTGGTACGTCGGCTACGACCGGTGCTCGACGACCTGGCTGACGACATGTCCGCGCGGTACGAGGTGGTCGCGGTCGACGACGGCAGCACCGACGCCACACCCGCTCTGCTGCAACGGTTCCGGCGGGAGTGGCCGCAGCTGCGGGTGCTGCGGCTGCGCGCCAACAGCGGGCACCAGGCCGCGTTGTCCGCCGGCCTCGCGCGCGCTCGCGGCGCATGGGTGGTGAGCATCGACGCCGACCTGCAGGATCCGCCCGAGGCGATCGGCGACATGCTGCAGACCGCCCGGGCACAGGGCGCCGACGTGGTGTACGGCGTCCGCACCGATCGCAGCACCGACTCCAGGCTCAAGAGGTGGACAGCGGGACTCTTCTACCGGGTGATGGGTCGGATGGCCGGGCAGAGCGGGCCGGCTCAGGCCGGGGACTTCCGGCTGATGAGCCGCGCCACCGTGGACGCGGTGAACGCGTTGCCGGAGCACCACCGCGTGCTGCGGCTGGTGGTGCCGGCGTTGGGGTTCCCCAGCGCGTCGGTCGGCTACCGGCGCGAGGAGCGGGCCGCCGGCCGGTCCAAGTACCCGCTCGCCCGGATGCTGCGGCTGAGCGTCGACAGCCTCACCGGGTTCTCGATCGCCCCGCTTCGGCTGGCCACCTGGTTCGGCCTGCTCGGCGGCCTCGCCGCGCTCGGGTTGCTGCTCTACGCGTTCGGGGCTTTCGTCACCGGCCGCACCACCCCGGGGTGGACGTCCACCTTCCTCGCGGTGGCGGCGGTGGGCGCGGTGCAGCTGCTGTGCCTCGGGGTGCTGGGCGAGTACGTCGGTCGGATGTACACCCACCTGCAGGGACGCCCGTCGTACTTCGTCGCCTACGACTCCCTCGACGCGCCGGGCCGCACCGCTGACTCTTCTCCGGTGGATTCCTTCGAGGCGGACTCTCCTGCCGGCCCTTCCGCTCACGCCGCCGAAGCCGCCACCAGGGAAGTGGGCCAGTCCCCGCTCTGACAGCGGCAGCGGGCTCTGCCTGACAGGCTGTTCAAGGACGGCGAGCGGCCACCAGAAGCGACACACCGGGCAGTGAGCGCACCGGCAGGTACCGCTCGGCGGTGATCACCGCCCGCAACGCACCGTTGACGACGGCCGATGGGTCGTCGAGGTCGCTGCCGTCGCTGAATCGCCGACGCAGCGCCACCGCCGGGCGCAGCAACACGTTCCACGACCGCAACGGCCCGACCGCGAACCCGGTGCGGGTCAACAGCGCCGCCAAGGATCCCCGGGTGTACCGGCGCACATGCCCCACCGCCTCGTCGTGCGCCGACCACAGCCGCGGGTCACATGGCACTGCCACCAGGAAGTGACCGCCCGGGCGCAGCACCCGGTACACCTCACGGGCCGCCGCGTCGTCGTCCACCAGGTGCTCCAGGACGTCGAATGCCACCACCAGGTCGATCGCCCCGTCCGCCACCGGGAGGGCGGTCGCGTCGGCTCGCACGGTGGCCAGCCCCCGCTCGTGGGCCACCTGGGCGCCGTCCGCGCCGTACTCGACCGCGACCGCCTGCCACCCAAGCCTACGCAGGACCCGGGTGTTGCCGCCGCCGGCGGCACCGACGTCCAGGGCCACCCCTGGCCGTACCCCCATCAGCTCACGGGCCAGCAGCTGCCGGCGCTCCCGGTACCACCAGTGCCGGTCCTCCACCTGCGCCAGCTTGCGGACCTCGGTCGCCTCCACAGGCCACCATCCAACCACCGCCGGGGCCACCGCCGATCGGAGGCCGGCCTGAAGCGACCGGAAGTCGCCGATCTGGATCTGCTGGGCGAGCACATGGGCCGACTCGCGTTCGTTCACCTTGGACGTCGCGACATCGTTGCTCAGGCGGTGTCATGGGCGAGGTCGGAGCAGACCCGCTTCTGGCATCCCGGGGAGGAGGTCGCCCCTGGAGGCCGGGAGCCCCGATACGACGAGGAGCAGATCAGCCAGCTCGTTGTGACGATCGAGACCTTCGAGAGGCGGTGGGCCACCTGGTTCGCAACCAACCAGGTGGTTCCCCTCGAGGTCACGTAAGAGCAGCTGGCGGCGGATCCGCCCGGGACGGCGCAACAGGTGCTCGCTCATCTCGATCTCGAGGTTCCGCCGGGCCGGCGGCTGGCAGTGGGGCACCGCCGGCAGGCTGATGAGCTCAACGCGGACTGGGCGCTGAGGTTCAACTCCCGCTGAACGTCCATCCCGGACGTGCAGGTCCCGTAGCCGCAGGCCGCAGGGAGCGGACGGGCAGGTTCACCGGCGGACGTGGCCGTCGCCGGTGACCACCCAGGTGGTCGTGGTGAGCTCGGCCAGACCCATCGGGCCGCGGGCGTGGAGCTTTTGGGTGGAGATCCCGATCTCCGCCCCCAGGCCCAGCTCACCGCCGTCGGTGAACCGGGTCGACGCGTTGACCATCACCGCCGCCGAGTCAACACCGGCTACAAACCGGCGGGACGCCGACAGGTCACGGGTGCAGATCGCCTCCGTGTGACCGCTGGACCAGCGGGCGATGTGCGCCAGGGCGTCGTCCAAGCTCGGCACGACCCGGATCGCCAGGTCCAACGACAGGTACTCGGTGGCCCAGTCGGCGTCGGTCGCTGGCGCCACGCTCACCCCGACCGTGGTGCCAGCCGTGCGCACGGAGTCGTCGCCGTGCAGCCGGACACCGGCCGAGGCCAGCACGGGCAGCGCCCGGGCCAAGAACTCCTCGGCGACGTCTCGGTGCACCAGGAGGGTCTCGGCCGCGTTGCACACCCCGACCCGGTGGGTCTTCGAGTTCAGCACGATCGCGACCGCCTGGCTCAGGTCCGCGGCAGCGTCCACGTAGACGTGGCAGTTGCCGGTGCCGGTCTCGATCACCGGCACCGTCGCCCCCTCGACGACCGTGCGGATCAGGTCCGCGCCGCCACGCGGGATCAGCACGTCGACCAGACCCCGAGCCGTCATCAGGTGCTGGACGACGTCCCGGCCTCCGCCATCGAGCAGCGACACCGCGTCCGCGGGCAGGTCGGCGTCCGTCAGGCACGAGCGCAGCACCCCGGCCAACGCACGGTTGGTCTGGGCCGCGGCACTCCCGCCGCGCAGCACCGCCGCGTTGCCAGCCTTAAGGGCCAGACCGGCGGCGTCCACGGTGACGTTCGGTCGAGCCTCGTACACCATCGCCACCACGCCCATCGGCACCCGCGTCTGGCGCACCTCCACCCCGTTGGCCAGCCGCTGGCCGCGCACCACCTCGCCGACGGGGTCGGGGAGCGCGGCGAGCTCGCGCAACGCCTGCGCGACGCCGGCGACCCGCACAGCGTCGAGGTGGAGCCGGTCCAGCAGGCCGTCGGACAACCCGCCGACACGACCGGCCTCGACGTCGCGGGCGTTGGCCTCCACCACCTGTGCGGTGGCGGCGACCAGGGCATCGGCCATCGAGCAAAGGACGGCGTCCTTGTCCGCCCGAGTGAGCAGCCGGATCACCTGCCCAGCCTCGCGCGCCCGGGCACACACCGCGAGGACGTCGTCGCGGGTGACCTCGACCGCGGGCGTCGACGCCGCAGAAGACACAACGGAGGCCGAGGGGACGGTCGGCGCGGTCACAGCGGAGCCACCCCCGCGCTGATCAGCGGGGTCTGCGGTCGGTCGACGCCGCGGCTGTGCACCGTGTCCCGATCGATGACCTCGATGCCGACCACTCGCCAGGGCGGCAGGTCGCAGCTGGCTCGGTGATCGCCCCACAGCCGCAGGGCGATAGCGGCCGCGTCATCGACGTCCTCCGCCTCATCCCAGTAGCGAAGCTCGGCGCGGTTCAGCGCGTACCGGACGGCGAGCATGAATGGCCGCTCACCGACCAACCGCTCCAGCCCGGCGCGCAAGGCATCACCGCTCACCGGCTCACCCGACACCGTGAGGGTGACATGCCACAACGGCATCGCTGGCGCCTCGTCGCCGTTCACCACGCTCGTCCTCCCGTGTGAGCCACGTCGGCCCCGTTCATTGCCGATCACCATGCCGGTTCGTTGTGCCTGCCCACCACGTCGATCACATCCTGCAGCACGTCAGCCGCGCAGCAGCGCGAGATCGTCCCGGTGGACCACCTCGCGCTCATACGCCGGTCCGAGCTCACGCGCCAAGTCCCGAGTGGACCGCCCGAGCAGCCCGGGCAGCTCCTGCGCTCCATAGTTCACCAGCCCGCGGGCCACCGCGCGGCCCTTTCCGGTGCACAGGTCGACCGGGTCGCCGGCTTCGAACGAGCCGTCCACCCCGATCACCCCGGCGGGCAGCAACGACAACCGACGATCGACCACTGCGGTGACGGCACCATCGTCCAGCACCAACCGGCCTCGCGGACGAGTCGCGTGCGCCAACCACAGCAGCCGGCTGGCCCGCCGCGACCCGGTCGGGCTGAACCAGGTGCCGACGTCGTCGCCGGCCAGCACCGGACCGGCCAGGTCGGCGCTGGTCAGCACCGTGGCGATGCCAGCCGTCGTCGCGATGGACGCGGCCTCGACCTTGGTCACCATGCCACCGGTGCCGATCCGGCTCCCGGATGATCCGAGCGCTACGCCGTCCAGATCCTGCGGCCCGGTGACCACGGCGAGCCGGTTCGCTCCCGGATGCGCCGGTGACCGGTCGTACAACGCATCAACGTCGGTCAGCAGCACCAAGGCATCGGCCCGCACCAGATGCGCGACGAGCGCAGCCAACCGGTCGTTGTCGCCGAACCGGATCTCGTCAGTGGCGACCGTGTCGTTCTCGTTGACCACCGGGACGGTGCCCAGCTCCAGTAGCCGGCCGAGGGTGCGCCGGGCGTTCGCGTAGTGGGTGCGGCGGACGACGTCGTCCGCGGTGAGCAGCACCTGGCCGATGCGGTGGCCGAGGCGACCGAACGTCGCCGCATACCGGGCGAGCAGCAGCCCCTGCCCGACGCTGGCCGCCGCCTGCTGGGTCGCCAGGTCGCGCGGTCGTTGCGGTAGGCCGAGGGGTTCAAGACCAGCAGCGATCGCACCGGAGGAGACCAGCACGATCTCCGTGCCGGCCGCCCGCCGCGCTGCCAGCACCTCGACCAGCGAGGTGAGCCGGGCGTCGTCGATGCCGCCGCTCGGTGTAGTCAGCGAGCTGGATCCGACCTTGACCACCAGCCGTCGCGCGGTAGCCAGGTGGGACCGCCCGACAGGCCCATTGGTCGTCGAGCGGTTCACCGGCTCCCCCGCGGTGACGTCGTGACATCGGGCGCCTGATCCGCTGGCACCGCCTGGCCAGCTGGCACCGCCTGGCCAGCTGGCGCGGCTGGTTCAGGCGCCTGCGTCGACCCAGCCGTGTCTGCCGTGTCTGCCGGATCTGCCCACAGCCCGGTCTTCCCCTCTGCCGCCAGCTCAGCCCGGGCGGCGTCCCGCGCCTCACGACGACGGACGTAGTCGGCACGTCGAGCCTGCCGACTGGGGCGGGCGCCCGCCACCACCCGGTCGTCCTGGCCCCGCGCTCCGGACAGCGCTCGAGCACCGACGATGGTGGGCTCCCAGTCGAAAACCACCGCATCGTCCTGCGGGCCGATCAGCACCTCAGCGCCTGCGGTCGCACCGGCGGCGAACAAGGCGTCCTCGACGCCGAGACGTGCCAACCGGTCCGCGAGATAACCGACCGCCTCGTCGTTGCTGAAGTCCGTCTGACTCACCCAGCGCTGTGGGCGGTCTCCGACCACGCGATAGCGGGGGCCGTCCACGCTGCGCTCGACCCGGACCTCGAATCCCGCGTCATCCACCGGACGGGGACGCAGGACGGGCCGCTCGGCGTCCTCGGCCGGACGTGCCGCCCGGGTAGCGGCAACGAGGCGGGCCAACGCGAACCCCAGCTCCCGCGATCCCTCGCCGGAGGCGGCCGAGACCAGGAAGACGGGGACGCCACGAGCCCGCAGGTCATCGACCACCAGCTGGGCCAGCTCCCGGGCGTCGGGGACGTCGACCTTGGTCAGCACCACGACCCGGTCTCGCTCGGCGAGCGGGATGCCCCCTAGAGACGTACCTGGCGCGTACGCAGCCAGCTCTGCCTCGATGACGTCCAGGTCGGACAGCGGATCGCGGCCCGGCTCCAGTGTGGCGCAGTCGATCACGTGCACGAGAACCGAACACCGCTCCACATGGCGGAGGAACTCCAAGCCCAGACCGCGCCCCTGACTGGCGCCGGGAATCAAACCCGGGACGTCGGCCATGGTGAACCGCTCGGCACCGGCCTGCACGACACCGAGGTTCGGCACGAGGGTGGTGAACGGGTAGTCCGCGATCTTCGGTCGCGCCGCCGACATGGCGGCGATCAGACTGGACTTACCGGCGCTCGGGAACCCGATCAACGCGACATCAGCCAGCGACTTCAGCTCGACGACGACGTCCCGCGCCTGCCCCGGCTCACCGAGCAGCGCGAAACCAGGTGCCTTGCGACGAGGCGACGCCAACGCCGCGTTGCCCAGCCCGCCACGACCACCTCGGGCCACGACGAACCGGGTGCCAGCACCCACCAGGTCGGCCAGCGGCGTCCCGTTCAGGTCGGTGACGACCGTGCCGTTCGGCACCAGCACCTCGATGTCCGCCCCAGCGGCACCGTGCCGACCCCCGCCCTGACCAGGACGACCGTTGTCGGCCCGGCGGTGCGGGCGGTGGTGGTACTCCAGGAGGGTCGTGGTGCTGGGGTCCACGACCAGCACGACGTCCCCACCGCGCCCGCCGTTGCCGCCGTCCGGGCCACCGAGCGGCTTGAACTTCTCGCGGCGCACCGACGTGCACCCGTGCCCGCCGTCGCCGGCCGCCACGTGCACTACGACCCGGTCGACGAACGAGCTCACCGTGCCCTCCTCGAGGTACGGGGCGACACCACAAAGTGACCGGACGGACTGCGCGGGTCCGGCTGCGCGGTGCTAGTGGCCCGCTGGCGTGCGTGATACCCGGACCATCAGGACTGCGGCAGCACGCTCACGGTGCGCCGGCCCCGCCTGCTGCCGAACGTGACGTGGCCCTGGACCAAGGCGAACAGCGTGTCGTCCCCGCCGCGGCCCACACCGTCACCGGGGTGGAAGTGGGTGCCCCGCTGGCGCACGATGATCTCACCGACGCCGACGAGCTGGCCGCCGTACCGCTTGACGCCGAGTCGCTGGGCGTTCGAGTCACGCCCGTTGCGCGTCGAGGACGCGCCCTTCTTGTGTGCCATGGTGTTCCACTCCAGGTGGTCAGTCACTCCAGGTGGTCAGTCCCAGTGTCGGGCGGGTTACGCCCGGACGTGGACGTCCGGTCAGGCGTCGATGCTGGTGACCTTGATCCGAGTGAGTTGCTGGCGGTGCCCCTGCCGCTTGCGGTACCCGGTCTTGTTCTTGAACTTCATGATGATGATCTTGGGACCCTTGACCCGCTCAACCACCTCCGCGGTGACCGACGCGGCGGCCAGCGTGGCGGCGTCCGTGGTGACGGCATCACCGTCGACCAGCAGGACCGGGGTGAGCCGCACCGTGTCGCCGGCCCCGGCATCCAGCTTGTCCACGAGGAGCACGTCGCCGACGGACACCTTCTCCTGACGGCCGCCAGCACGGACGATGGCATACACGACTGGCTCACTCCCTGGGATGGACGTCGATCGGAGGTCGGCGCACCAGCAACGCGGCGGCGCTCCCCATGCGGTCTGACAGTCTACGGAGCGGCGGAACCGCCGGTCAAAGCGGCGCGTCGGCCAGACGACCGCGGCCGGTCACCAGCCGCCCAGCTCCCGATACCAACGGCCGGCTCAGCGAGGCTTCTCCAGCACGACGGTGAAGAAGTCGCGCTTGAGGTCCTCCTTCGGGAACCGGCCGAGCACGTTGGAGAACCGCTGGTAGAACTCCTCGTCCCACTCGCACTCCTTGAACCGCAGGCTACGGACGTGGAAGCCGAGCGTGGCCAGGTGCCGCGCGTAGTGCTCCCAGGACAACCGGTTCACCCACGACAGGCCCTTCGGCGGGCGGCCGTGCTTGACGTCCCACGCACGCACCACGTCGTCGGAGAACAACAGGTGCGGCCACGGGAAGAAGATGTCCCGGTACCGGTGGGACGCCTTCGGCCCGGCGTACAGGTTGGCCTGGATCCACGCCCGGCCACCGGGCTTCAGCAGCTTGTAGGTCTCGTCCAACAGCTCGAACGGCCGGACCACGTGCTCCCACACGGTGAACGACACGATCCGGTCGAAGGTGCCGTACTCGAACGGCTGCTGCTCGGTCAGATCCACCTGGGTGAAGTGCACCCGGTCGCCACGCAGATGCTCCCACGCGTGCAGCTGGTTGACGTCCACCCCGTAGGCGTCGCAGCCGAGGTTGTGCGCCATCGTCCACACCTCGTAGCCGTTGCTGCAGCCGATCTCCAGGACCTTGGTGTCCTTCAGGTCCACCTCCCGGTGCACCTGCCGCACCCGGTACAGCGAGGCGCGGCCGAGCTTGTCGGTCTGGTACGAACGCGGCTTCGGCACCAGCGGCTTGTCGGCGTACTCGGCGTTGAGCTCCTCCAGCAGGTCGACGTCGTAGACGGTGGCACCCGGGCCGGTCTCGTACGCGCTGTCGACGACCCACGAGCGGTCGATCGGAGGCGCCGTGGCCCACCGACCGACCGGCGGCACCGAGGCCGAGGGCGGCAACTTCGGCAGGACCGGCAAGCTGAAGCCGAGATCACGCGTCGTGGCGTTCGAGGGACGAGGAGAAGCCGTGACCCGGCCGCGCGCCAGGTCACGAGCGGCGCGGGCGAGCGCGAGGGTGGCATCGCGGCGAGGCGCAGACAGGCGGCCCGCGACGCCGCGCACGGCACGAGCGGCGACTCGGCTCGCCACTCGGCGCGGACGGACGGAGACACGGCGATGGGCTTCAGCGGTCACGGGTCCCCACCGTAACGGGAACGTTCAAGCAGGACGAGACCACGCGCCACCGCTGCCGGCTAGACGTCGGCGTGTCGACGCGGGTCGCCGTAGAACAGCAGTTGCGCCTGGCCGGCGAGCAACTGCTCCTGGGAGATCGTCCAGGTGTGGCTGCCGGCATCGGCGCGACGGACCGAGACGAAGTTGAACCGGTCGCCGCTGTAGACCCGGCCACCGTTCGCGTGCACCTTCTCCAAGAAGGTCGTATCCACCCGCCGCGGCAGATCCTCGAACCGCAGCTCGCGCGCCGTCTCCCGACTGGTCAGCAAGGTGCCGCCCTGGACCAGCCTGGTGTACCGGTGCTCCGACGCGCCGAAGCGCAGCAGGACGGCGTCCGGGCCCTCCAGGTGCACCAGGTGCGCCCATTTGCCGACCACCTGCGCGTCGGTCCACCGAAAGGCCCGGGCCAGGTCCGACAGGTAGTGCGCGCCGTAGTGGTTGTCATCGTCCATCTTGGCCACCAGGGCGCCGTCCGCGGCGTCCACGCCGAGGTTCATGCAGGCACCGAGGGTGCGACTGGCGTCCGCGGACACCACGACCAGGTCGGTGTTCTCCCCCACCCCCCGCTCAGCGGCGCGACGGCGCAGCTCCGCCTCGTCGGAGCTGAAACCGTGCTGGACTAGGACCAGCTGCAGCTGCCGGTGGTGCTGCCGGGCGATGGCATCCAGCACGTGGTCGAGCTGGTGTGGCCGGTTGGTGGCGACCACCGCGCTGATCGACGGTTCCCCGCCAGCCGCCGGTACCCGGGGGATGCCGACCGCGTCCAGGACAGCGTCCACCCGGTGCTGGTACAGGTGCTCGTCGAAGACCCGCCGGTGCGCCCGCAACGCCACCCGGTCGCGCAGCTCCCGGTGCCGCACCAGCGCGGCCATCTCCAGCCGCGCGCCCTCCCGGTCAGCGACCACCCGGACGGTGTCACCGAAGAACGGCCGGATGCTCGCGGCCGGCGCCGAGACCACCGCGGTCTGCGCCGCGGACAGTTCGAACAACCGTCGCGAGCACATGGTCGGCGAGGCCGTCACGGAGTTCACGTTGAGGAACACCCGGTACGCCGCGTACTGGGCGATCATCTGGTCGTAGTCCAGGCTACCGACGATGAAGGGCACGAGGTCCCCCGGGAACCGGTATCGCGGGTCGTCGTGCTGCAGGCGGGAGTAGATGTGCAGCCCGAAGTCCGTGGCGGCACCGAGCAGGTAGTCCATCTGCGCACGCCGCTGCGGGTGCTTGGCCACGAAGTAGCTACCGGCGAAAGCCAGCTCGTGCACCCGGCCCGGACCACGCTGGATCGGGTTGTGGATGCGCGGCTGCGCGGCGAACGGCAACAGGTCGACCCGCTCGTGGCCGAGGTCGCGGCGATAGTCACCGATTCGCTCGGCGTCCACGGTGAACACCCGGTCGAACAGTTTCGCGGTCTCGACGAAGACGCCGTAGTTCGGCGGGTCCTCCTTGTTCCAGAACACCGTCGGCACGCCTTGCTGACGGCACCAGGCGACCAGCTCCTGCAGCTGCGCACTCGGACGCGAGTCGCCGGTCATGTGCAGGCGCCAACGTCCGTCGTTGCCGTTCCACGCAGACTCCACGAACAACAGGTCGGGGTGACGCGCACCGAGCACCTCGCGCCAGTCGTCCGGGCCGAACTCGACCTGGTCCCACTCGTAGCGGAAGCACAACTGGGAGAAGGTGTCCAGGATGGTGGCGACCACCAAGCTCGGGCGGGCCACCGGACCATCCGGCGGCTCCACCCGGGGTGGCCGGCCGAGGTCGCGATCGTGCACCGTGCGCTCGGGCGGCTCCACCACCGCCTTGACCAAGTCCCGGGGCAACGCCCGGCGGCGGCGGGGCTCTTTGACCGCGGCCCGCATGACACGTACCGCGGTGGCCAGCCGAGACTGCCGGGGAACTGCGAGCTGGGCCTGCAGCTGCGCTACTCGCCGACGCAACGCCGCCACCTCCAGGGTGGACTCCTGGCGGTCAGCGGCTCCCAGGTCGTTTTCGGCGCCAGCCGTGGGGGTCACCGGTCGGCTCTGTCGCGTACGGCCTGCTCGATGACCGCGGCGATCCGCGGACCGGCCTGACCGTCCCACAGCGGCGGCACCGGCCAGCTCGCGGCACGCTCGGTCGCCAGGACGACGGTGACCGCGGCCGGCAAGCCGTCCCGGGTGACCAGCTGGTTGGTGCCGTGGGTGATGGTCACCGGACGCTCGGTGTTCGGCCGCACGGTCAGGCACGGCACGCCGAGGATCGTCGTCTCCTCCTGAACCCCGCCGGAGTCGGTGACCACCAGCGCCGCGCCGCGGACCAGACCCATGAACTCCACGTACCCCAGCGGGTCCACCACGCGGACGCCCGGGTGGTCGAACAATCCGGCGCCCTGCAGGCTGGCACGACCACGCGGGTGCAGCGGCAGCACCACAGGAACCTGATCGGCGGTCGCGTGCATCGCGGCGACCAGCCCGGCGGCATCCGCCGGATCGTCCACGTTGGCCGGGCGGTGCAGGGTGGCGACCGCGTAGCGCTCGTCAGCGACTCCGGTACCGGCACGTGCGGCGGCCACGTCGAACTGGTCCAGGTGCGCGAGCAGGGTGTCGATCATCGGGTTGCCCACCAGGTGGATCCGCTCCGCCGCCACGCCCTCCCGGGCGAGGTGCGCGACGGCGTCGGCGCTGGTCGCGAACAGCAGGTCGGCGAGACGATCGGTCACCATCCGGTTGATCTCCTCCGGCATGGTCAGGTCGAAGCTGCGCAACCCGGCCTCGACGTGCGCGCTCGGCACCCCGACCTTGGCGCATACCAGCGCCGCTGCCACCGTGGAGTTCACATCGCCGTACACCACGACCATCCGAGGACGGCTCGCGAGGATCAGATCCTCCAGACCGGTCATGATCGCCGCGGTCTGATGGGCATGGCTGCCGGATCCGACGCCGAGGTTGATGTCCGGCTTGGGCAGGTCGAGCTGGCGAAAGAAGACGTCGGACATCCGATCGTCGTAGTGCTGCCCGGTGTGCACCAGCTGCTGGGCCACCCCTCGTGCGTCCAGCGCCCGGATCACCGGTGCCGCCTTCGGGAAGTTCGGGCGTGCCCCGGTGACGTGCAGGACATAGTCGGACATGAAGACCTCTCGACGTGACCGCTGTGGAGCACCGCGGCATCTCCACCGGGAGCACGGGGAGCGCTACGGGCCTCGGTAGGCTGGCGGTGCCCTCGATCATGCAGGCTCCGCGCACCGCCAACCCTAGGGTGAGCCGGGCAGGAGCCCAACCCAGCTCGGCCAGGAGATCCGTGTCGACGATCAACCAGGCCGTGATCATCCGAGCACTGGCACCTGTACGCCGGGCCACGCGGATGGTGCGCGACCTGCCACTGGCCGCATCGGTCGGGTGGCGACATCTGACCTGGGATCGCTGGCATGCCGCCTCGCTGCTCCTGCGAGCCCTCCCCCGGCCGATCGCTCGGCTGCTGGCCCGGACGGGCTCGCCGCCGTACCGGGTGCTGGCACTGGCTGCGGTCGGGCACCGCGACCGCGCCGTCGCCGTCGCCGTCGCCGTCGCGGACAGCGCAGCCGGCACCGACGGCGCAGGAGGCATTGCGGGCGGCGCCCGTGCCCGCTCGAGCTCCGAGCAGGGGCGAGGAGGTCGGTGGGTACACCGGCTGGCGCGTCGCCGACAACTGGAGCACCTGGTCGCGGTCGCCTGTGCGGTAGACGCCGTGCCGCTGGCCGAGCGGCTCCTGCGACAGGTGCGTGCCGACCGCCCGGCACCCGCACCGACCCGTGAGGAGCGGCTGGCCGCGCTGGTCGCCGCCCGGCAGGGTCGGCTGGTGGACGCCCGAGACCATGCCCGCCGTGCCGGCCGACGTGGCACCCGGCTGGCCCGGCGTCTGGAGGCGGAGCTGGCCGTCCTCACCCCGGCCCGAGCAGCCGCCGACCGCACGTCCTCGCGGACGGATGACCCCCGTGGGGTGGGACCGGACCGCGGTGGCGTGCTGCACCTGGTGACGAACGCGCTGCCCGAGGTCCAGGCGGGGTACACGGTGCGGACCCAGGGCATCGCCGGCGCCCAACGCGCGCTCGGTGATGATGCGCGGGTGGCGACCCGCCTCGGGTTCCCCGTCATCATCGGCGCGCTGGGGCCAGCCGCCAGCGTCCAGGTCGACGAGGTGCCGTACCACCGGCTGCTGCCGCCCCGACCGTTGCCGGTGCTGGCGGACCGCAGGCAGCGCGCGGACATCAAGGCCACCGACACGCTGGTCGGCCGGCTGCGCCCACGGGTGCTGCACGCTCACAGCAACCACCTCAACGCCCAGGTGGCCCTCGCCGTGGGGCGTCGCCGCGGTCTGCCGGTGGTGTATGAGGTACGCGGGTTCCTGGAGGAGACCTGGCGCAGTCGCGGCGGCGACCCGGCCCACGACGTGTACCGGCTCTCCCGGGACGCCGAGACCTGGTGCGCGCGGCAGGCGGACGCGGTGGTCACCCTCTCGTCCGCGATGCGCGCGGACCTGCTGTCCCGTGGCGTGCCGCAGCAGCACGTGCACGTGGTGCCCAACGCCGTCGACGACACGTACCTGGCCGAACCTGACGACCCCGAGGGTGCGGCGGCCAGCGCCCGCGCCGAGCTCGACCTGCCGGCCGCCGGGACCGTCGTGCTGGGGATGATCAGCACGCTCAACGACTACGAGGGCGGCGCGACCCTGGTCGACGCGCTGGCGATGCTGGTCCGGGACGGCGCGCCGGTGCACCTGCTGGTGGTCGGCGACGGCCCGGCGCGGCAGTCGTGGCTGGACCAGGCGAGGCGCGCTGGCCTCGATCGGCACGTCACGGCCACCGGACGGGTGCCCCGGGACGCGGCCCGCCGTGCTCACCTGGCCACCGACGTGTTCTGCGTTCCCCGCCAGGACACCCCGGTGACCCGGCTGGTGCCGCCGCTCAAGCCGCTGGAGGCGATGGCCAGCGGACGACCGGTGCTGGCCAGCGATCTGCCCCCGCTGCGCGAGACGGTGCAGGACGGCGTCACCGGGTTGCTGGTGCCGCCTCAGGACGCCGCCGCGTTGGCCAGGGCGCTGACGCCCCTGCTGTACGATTCCCAAACCCGACGCCGGATGGGTCAGGCGGCTCGAGCCTGGGTGCTGGAGCACCGCACCTGGCACCGGTCGGCACAATGGTACGGATCGTTGTACGACGAGGTGGTCGAGCGCATGGCGGAGCGCCTGCACCGAGCAGCGGCGCCGCCGGTCGGTCAGCCCAGCCGGTCACCGCACCACGGTGGCGTCACCCGGCCGCCGTCCCCCTCAGCAGAAGGAGCCGATCGGTGAACGTCGACCTCGTGGTCATCGGACTGGGGTACGTGGGCCTGCCGCTCGCCCAAGAAGCGAGCCGCTCGGGGCTCTCGGTGATCGGCCTGGACCTGTCCGCGCCGGTCGTCGACGGCTTGAACTCCGGACGCTCGCACGTGGACGACCTGAGCGGCGCCGACGTCGCCGAGATGCTCGGCCGCGGCTTCCGCGCCAGCACCGACGAGTCCGTCCTGGATGACGCCGCCGCCGCGGTCATCTGCGTCCCCACCCCGCTGTCCGAGGACAGCGGCCCGGACCTTCGGGCCGTGGAGTCCGCCACCGGCGCGGTCGCCCGGCACCTGCACCCGGGGATGCTCGTCGTCCTGGAGTCGACCACCTACCCGGGGACCACGGACGAGGTGGTGCGACCGATCCTGGAGCAGGGCGGGCTGCTCGCCGGCCGGGACTTCCACCTGGCCTTCTCCCCCGAGCGGATCGACCCGGGCAACCCGCGGTTCGGCATGCGCAACACCCCCAAGGTGGTCGGCGGTCAGACGCCGGAGTGCACCGACGCGGCCGTCGCGCTGTACGGCCGGTTCGTGGACACGGTGGTCCGGGCCCGGGGCACCCGGGAGGCGGAGACGTCGAAGCTGCTGGAGAACACCTACCGGCACATCAACATCGCGCTGGTGAACGAGATGGCCCGGTTCTGCCACGAGCTCGGCATCGACCTGTGGGACGTGATCCGGTGCGCGTCCAGCAAGCCGTTCGGGTTCCAGGCGTTCTATCCCGGCCCGGGTGTGGGCGGCCACTGCATCCCGATCGACCCGAACTACCTGAGCCACAACGTGCGGGCGAAGCTCGGCTATCCGTTCCGGTTCGTCGAGCTGGCGCAGGAGATCAACACCACCATGCCGGCGTACGTGGCGCACCGGGCGCAGAACATCCTCAACGACGACCGGATCGCGATCAACGGGGCGTCCGTGCTGCTGCTCGGCGTGACCTACAAGCCGGACATCGCCGACCAGCGGGAGTCCCCAGCGGTGCCGGTGGCCCGGCAGCTGGCCGCGCTCGGCGCCGAGCTGTCGTACCACGACCCGCACGTGACCGACTGGCGGGTTGACGGGTTGGTGGACGGCAAGGGGGTGTCGCGGGTCGACGACCTGGACGCCGCGATCGCGTCCGCGGACCTGGTGGTGCTGCTGCAGCACCACTGCGGGTACGACGTCGAAACCTTGGCGGGCACGTCGCGGCGGTTCTTCGACACCCGAGGGGTGTCCACGACCGACGGTGCGCACCGCCTGTGAGCACCCGTCCCGCTTCTGCCACCGGGACGTCAAGGTCCACCGGGTCTGCCGACGTGCCAGCCGACCAGCTCGAGTCGATGCCGGCGGCGGAGCTGGCGGCCCGGTATGGCCTGACCCGGATGGGTGTGCGTCCTGGCCTGTCGAGCTACCTGGGCGCGCTGTGGTCCCGGCGGCACTTCATCCGGACCCTGGCCACCTCCAAGGCGTATGCCCGCAACCAGGGCAACTACCTCGGCCAGCTGTGGGCGTTGCTCACCCCGCTGATCAACGCCGGTGTCTACTACGTCATCTTCGGGCTGCTGCTCAGCGCCGACGGCGGGCTGCCCCCAGGGGTGTACCCGGCGTTCTTGGTGATCGGCGTGTTCCTCTACCGGTTCAGCAGCTCCTCGCTGACCGCCGGCGCCCGGTGCATGACGAAGAACCTGCCGCTGCTGCGGTCCCTGCACTTCCCGCGGGCCGTGCTGCCCACCGCGACCGTGCTGAGCGAGCTGGCCACGCTCGGCCCGGCGCTGGTGGTGATGCTGGGCATCGTCGTCGCCACCGGGCAGGCGCCGCAGTGGAAGTGGCTGCTACTGATGCCGCTGGTGCTGCTGCACTGGCTGTGGAACACCGGCGTGGGCTTCATCATGGCCCGGCTCGGCGACCGGATCCCCGATCTGAACAACCTGCTGCCGTTCGCGCTGCGCATTCTCATGTACGCGTCCGGGGTGTTCTTCGCGGTCGGCCATTACGCCGCGAATCTGCCGTGGCCCTGGCTCAGCAGTGTGCTGGAGTGGCAGCCGCTGGCCGTCTACCTCGACTTGGCCCGCAGCAGCCTGATAGAAGCGGCTCCAGCGACGTTCGGCGACCCGACGATCTTCGATCCGGATCCGGCGAAGTGGCTGGCAGGTGCCGGGTGGGCGATGGTGTTCCTGATCGGAGGATTCTTGTACTTCTGGCGCGGCGAGGAGACCTACGGCCGTGACTGAGCCGGTACTGGACGAGGTCGACTTCGAGGCTGAGGCCGGCGCCGCCGATGGGCCACATCCACCGGTGGCGGTGGGCGACCCGTCGTTGATCGTCGATGATGTGGCCATCACGTACAAGGTGCTCGGCGGCCGACGCAACGCACCGGCGCCGACCCTCAGCCGGGTGCAGCGACTGCTCGGACGCTCCCGGTCCCACGTCGGCTCGGTCGTGGAGATCGAGGCGGTGAAGGGGGTGTCCTTCACCGCTAGGCACGGCGAAGCGATCGGCATCGTCGGGCGCAACGGATCCGGCAAGAGCACCTTGCTGCGGGCCGTCGCCGGGCTGATCCCGCCGACCCGCGGAGCGGTCTACGTCAGCGGCGAACCAGCGCTGCTCGGGGTGAACGCGGCGCTGATGAGCACGCTCACCGGTGAGCGGAACATCATGATCGGCGGGCTGGCACTGGGCCTGACGCCGGCCCAGGTCCGCGAGCGCTTCGACGAGGTGGTGGACTTCGCCGGTCTCGGCGACTTCGTCTACCTGCCGATGAAGGCGTACTCGTCTGGGATGCAGGCACGCTTGCGGTTCGCGATCTCGACGGCGGCGATCCCGGACGTGCTGATGATCGACGAGGCCCTGGCCACCGGAGACGCCGAGTTCAAGGCGCGCAGCGCCGCTCGGATCGCCCAGATCGTCGAGGGTGCCGGCACCGTGTTCCTGGTCAGCCACTCGTTGATGTCGATCCGCAACCTGTGCACCCGAGCGCTGTGGATGGACCAGGGCGTGCTGCGGATGGACGGTCCGGTCGACGAGGTGTGCGACGCCTACGCGCAGACGAACCGCCCGCGGCCAGGCACGGCCAAGAAAGTCAGCCCTAAAGCAGCCAAGAAGGCCACGGCCCGATCGACCACCGAGGCTGCCGCCACCGCATCCTCCGCGGGTTCGACGGCGGCGTCCTGACCGTGCCCGAGCGCAGCGTTCTGGTGGTGACCGTGGTGCACCACCCGCAGGACGCGAGGATCCGGCACCGCCAGATCGCCGCGCTGCTGGAGGCCGGGTGGCGGGTGAGCTATGCCGCTCCGTTCGACGGCTACCCGGGTTCATGCGAGCAGCCGGCACCCGACCGGCTGGAGCAGCTGCCGCTGCCCCGGGCTACGGGCCGGCACCGCACCGGGGCGCTGCGAGCGGCCCGCCGGCTGCTGCGCTCGGCGGGTCCGCGTCACGACGTCGTCCTGCTGCACGACCCGGAGCTGCTGCTCGCGCTACCCGGGCTGCGCCTGCCGCCGGTGGCGTGGGACGTGCACGAGGACACCGCGGCGGCGACGTCGTTGAAGCCGTGGCTGCCCCGGCCGCTGCGACGACCGGTGCGGGCCTCGGTGTCCGCGGTGGAGCGGCTGGCCGAGCGCCGGGTGCACCTGCTGCTCGCCGAGGAGGCGTACGCCGCGCGGTTCGCCCGGTCGCACCCGGTAATACCGAACACCGTGGTGGCCCCGGACGACGTGACCGCACCCGGCGACGACCGGGTGGTGTACATCGGGCACCTGACGCGGGCCCGGGGCGCCGCGGTGATGACGCAGGTCGCGCAGCGGCTGACCGCCGCGACCGACGGCGCCGTCCGCACCCACCTGATCGGCCCGGCGGACGAGGCGACCACCGACCTGCTGCGCCAGGCCCAGGCGGACGGCGCGCTGACCTGGCACGGGTTCCAACCGTCCGACGTGGCACGCCGGCACCTGGACGGCGCCCTGGCCGGCCTGAGCCTGCTGCGCGACGAACCGAACTACCGGGTGAGCATGCCGACCAAGGTCGTGGAGTACCTGGCCTCCGGCGTCCCGGCGATCACCACCCCGCTGCCGCTGGCGGCGGACCTGGTGCGGCGCACCGGGTCCGGGGTGGTCGTCCCGTTCGACGACCCGGACGCGACGGCGGCCGTGGTGCTCGCGCTGCGGGCCGACCCGGCGAACCGCACCACGATCGGCCGTGCCGGGCACGCCGCCGC
>JBOFLF010000022.1:0-20687 GCA_051657715.1 Angustibacter sp.
GCGCGCCACGGCCTCGTCGGGGTACCCGCTACCGAGGATGACGTAGCAGCGCGTGTCTCGAATGGACTCGCCCTCACGCCAGGCCCGCAGAACCACGCGCTGCGGTGGGTTGTCGAGCAGCACCACCTCGTGAGCGTCGACCTCAAGTCGGACGCGAGGCGCGACGTCGCCTCGGATGCGGAACGAGAAGGCCATGGTCAAGGATCCCGCGCCAGGTGCTGGTAGCCGTCAATACGCTGTCGCGGAGTTGGCGGCGAGGCCCACGTTGACCAAGCCCGGAAACGTGATGTCACCCGCCAGGTGAAGAAACATTGTCCACCGCATCTTCGAGGACGAGTCTGGCCCGCGGCGGCACCGGTTCGTCCGGGAAGACATCGGCACACACCGCGAGGACAGCATCCACGGTCGTCAGACCGAGCGTGCCGACGAGCAACCTGATGTCGTCGACATCCCGTCGGCGGGCAGCCAGCACCTTCATGGCCAGCAGGTGTTCCGGCGACGCGGCCGACACCCGAAGTCCGGCATGGTCGAAGACCCTGGGCGCCTGAGCATCGCCGCCTCGCGTGACGTAAGCGCTCGCCTGGTCGTTGAGCCACCAGCGGGGCAGACCCAGCTCGTCAGCTACCGCCCAGGCCTCCTCGACGACAGCCCCGTGAGGCTCGAAGACCGCGTCCACGTCTCGAGTGGCGCGTCGCGCGTCGTATGCCATGGCCAGCGCCGCCCCGCCGAAGACATAGATGTCGGCGGTGAGCCCGCGCCGGGCCAGGCGATCCCCGAGCCGGCCGAAAGCAACCTCGATCGCAGCACGGTCGAGCAGTGGAGCACCCGGACTCACGCGACCTCCAGCTCCTGCGGCGATAGGTAAATCCCGCGACTGCGAAAGGCAGCGGGTGCGTGAACGATCGCGTCCGCCCGGGACGCCGGGGTGTTGAAGGGAAACCACAGGCGCCGCAGCGGGCGGAACCCGGCCCAGCCAGGCGCCCCCCGCCCGTCCTTAGCCGCCAGGTGCTCGGCTAACGCCGCGAGGAAGGCGTCCCAGCGCTCGTCCCCCGTCGGTTCCGGCGCGTCGTCCAGCACATGAAGCCTCTCCACCTGCGGCTCCCAGGAGAACTCCTCCAGAAATTCGGCGATGTACCGCCATCGCAGACGCACCTCGCCGTCGCGCAGGTAGCTGCCCAGCTGCGCGATCGTCATCGGCCGGTAGCCGTGCGCGATAACGTCGTTAGCGGTCATACGTCGATGGTAGGTCGGCCGCTGGGCGGAAAGGCCACGGTCGATGACCGCACGCTTTAGCAATGGAGCGTCACTGCGAACCAGCGGCCCCTCGCTACGCAACCGCGAACGTCACCGGGGCGAGCTTGGCGACATCGACCCTCGACCGCGCCTGCCACAGGTCGAAGGCGTCCTGCATGGCGAGCCAACTCTCAGGAGAACGCCCGATCACCCTGGCCAGCCGCAGCGCCATCTCCGGAGTCACCCGGCTCGAGCCGTTCAGGACGCGCGCCAGCGTCGATGGTGAGACCGCGAGGTGATGGGCCAGTTCGCGACCACTGATCCCGAAAGGAACCAGATAGGTCTGCACGATGAACTCACCCGGGTGTGGCGGGTCATACATCTGAATCGTGGAAGCCATCAGTGATAGTCCTCGTAGTCCAAGACGTACGCGTCCCCATCCCGGAACTCGAACGTCACCCGCCAGTTACCGTTGACTGTGATGGACCAACGTCCCTTGCCTTGACCCTTGAGCGAGTGCAGACGGTAGCCGGGCACATCCATGTCATTGATACTGCTCGCCGTATGAAGCGCCGCCAACTGCATTCTGAGGCGGCGGGCATGCGTTGGCTGCACACCAGCTGCCTTGCCCTTCGTGAACAAATCCCGCAGGCCTTTGTGCCTAAACGACTTGATCACTCGACCTAGTGTAGCGCGTTGCGCTTCACGCCACACGTGATGTCTGGCCCGTCTATCGAGACGCTCGGCGACGAGATCGGCGCAACCGCAGTCGTATGTGCGCCAGTCGGCATACAAGCCGATGGTGTCACCTACACGTTAAAGCGGAACTCGACGACGTCGCCGTCGGCCATGGTGTAGTCCTTGCCCTCGATGCGGAGCTGGCCGCGGGCTTTCGCCTCGGCCATCGAGCCGGCGGCGAGCAGGTCGTCGTAGGAGACCACCTCGGCCTTGATGAACCCCCGCTGGAAGTCGGTGTGGATGACGCCGGCGGCCTGCGGCGCGGTCCAGCCGCGGCGGATCGTCCAGGCGCGGGACTCCTTGGGGCCGGCGGTCAGGAACGTCTGCAGGCCGAGGGTGGCGAAGCCGACCCGCGCCAGCTGGCCCAGCCCGGACTCGGCCTGACCGATGCCGGCCAGCAGCTCAGCGGCCTCGGCGGCGTCCAGCTCGGACAGCTCCGACTCCACCTGCGCGTCCAGGAAGATCGCCTCGGCGGGGGCGACCAGCTCGCGCAGCGACGCCTTGCGGTCCTCGTCGGCCAGACCTGCCTCATCGAGGTTGAACACGTACAAGAATGGCTTGGTGGTCAGCAGCGACAGCTCTCGGATCGGCGCCGGGTCCAGCTCGCGGCCGGATCCGGTGGCCGCTGCGTACAGCGTCTCTCCGCGCTCCAGGATGCCCTGTGCCGCAACCGCTGCGTCCAGCACGGCCCGGTCGGTCCTTTTGCCCTTGACCTCCTTGTCCAGCCGTGGGACCGCCTTCTCCAAGGTCTGCAGGTCGGCCAGGATCAGCTCGGTGTTGATCGTCTCGATGTCGGACGCCGGATCCACCCGGCCATCCACGTGGATTACGTCCGGGTCGTCGAACGCCCGGATCACCTGGCAAATCGCGTCTGCCTCGCGGATGTTGGCCAGGAACGCGTTGCCCAGCCCCTCGCCCTTGCTGGCGCCGCGGACGATGCCGGCGATGTCCACGAACGAGACCGTGGCCGGCACCACCTTCGCGCTGCCGAACAGCTCCGCCAGCCGGGGCAGCCGCTCGTCGGGCAACGGCACCACGCCGACGTTCGGCTCGATGGTGGCGAACGGGTAGTTGGCCGCCAACACACCGTTGTCGGTGAGCGCGTTGAACAGGGTGGACTTGCCGACGTTGGGGAGTCCGACGATGCCGATCGTGAGGGCCACGGAACACGGAGCCTACCCGCGGATGGTCTGACGCCGACACGCGTCCCACCTCCCGCGGACTGTCAGTGGCCCCTGGCACCGTGATCGACATGGAGATCCTCGCGACCATGCTGCTCGCCCTGCTCTGTCTGGGCGTCGGGGCCGCGGCCGGTGCCGTCGGGTCGAGCCGGCGGGCGGTCGCTGCCCGCGCCCCGCTGACCGCGCAGGTGGACGACCTGACGCTCCGGTTGTCTGGGAGCACCGAGCGGCTCTCTGAGATCTCCGCGCGACTCGCCGCGGTCGCCGCGGAGCGGGACGTGCTGCGCGAGCGGGTCGCCGACCTGCAGACCGACGCCAGCCAGGACCGCGAGCTGGTCACCGCGCTCGGCCCGTTGCGCGAGACGCTGACCCGGGTCGAGCGTCAGGTCGGGGTGCTGGAACGGGATCGGGTCGAGCAGTACGCCAAGCTCGGTGAGCAGCTGGCCTCGGTCGCCCGAGCGAACGAGACGCTCCGCGGCGAGACGGCGTCCCTGGTGGGGGCGCTGCGCTCGTCCACCACCCGAGGCACCTGGGGCGAGACCCAGCTGCGCCGGGTGGTGGAGCACGCCGGCCTGCTGGCCCGGGTCGACTTCACCGAGCAACCCACCGGCTCCACCCCGGACGGCGGCACCGTCCGCCCCGACCTGGTGGTGCACCTACCCGGCGGCAAGCACCTGGTAGTGGATGCGAAGGCACCGCTGTCCGCGTTCCTCGATGCCGCCGCGGGCGACGCCACCGACGACGCGGCGCACCGGCGGGCGATGGCGGCGCACGCGAAGGCGCTGCGCGGGCACGTCGACGTCCTCGCTGGTCGGGAGTACTGGGAGGCCTTCACCCCGACGCCGGAGATGGTGGTCTGCTTCGTGCCCGGCGACGCGATCCTGGCGGCCGCGCTGCAGGCCGACCCGACGCTGCACGAGGGCGCGATGGCCCGCCGGGTGGTGCTCGCCTCCCCCGCCACCCTGCTCGCGCTGCTGCGTACGGTCGCGTTCACCTGGCAACAGGACGCGTTGGCCGGCAACGCTCGCCGGCTGTTCGACGTCGGGCGGGAGCTGTACGGGCGGCTCGGCACCCTTGGCAGCCACACCGGAAAGCTCGGCCGCACCTTGCAGCGCGCCGTGGAGGACTACAACGCGATGGTCGGCACCTTGGAGCGCCGCGTCCTGGTCACCGCCCGGCGGATGCAGGATCTCGATCTCACCGACGCGCCGATCGACGAGCTGTCCGCCATCGAGTCCGTCCCGCGCGGCCTGACCGCCGTCGAGCTGCTGGACGACGCTGGTCTGGTCGCGGGCGATCCGTCACCGGCGAGCTTGCGGGAACGGCGGGACGCCAGCTGAGCGACGCCCCAACGCTGACTGACTGCCTGGCTGCTGCTCTGCGTCATCGGGGGCTGCTCTTCGAGCCCGCACTGCGCAGCGCTCCCGACAGTCAGGTCAGCGCCTGGGCGCCTTCCGCGGGCTGCAGGGCCTCCGCGGCCCGCAGGTCTCGGCGAAGCTCACGGGGCAGCGAGAACAACAGGCTCTCCTTCGCGGAGACCACCTCGTCGACATCGCCATAGCCACGCTCAGCCAGCCACGCCAGCACGTCCCGGACCAGGATCTCCGGCACGCTGGCACCGCTGGTCACCCCGATCGTGGTGACGTCCTGCAACCAAGCCTCGTCGAGCTCGGTGGCGTCGTCGACCAGGTGAGCCGCGGACGCCCCGTGCTCCAACGCGACCTCGACCAACCGCACTGAGTTGGACGAGTTGCGCGACCCTACGACCACCATGAGGTCCACCTCGCGCGAGATCTGCTTGACCGCGACCTGGCGGTTCTGGGTGGCATAGCAGATGTCGTCGCTGGGTGGGTCCTGGAGCTGGGGGAAACGCTCGCGCAACCGCCGCACCGTCTCCATCGTCTCGTCCACCGACAACGTGGTCTGCGACAACCACACCACCCGGTCCGGGTTGCGCACCTGGACGTTCGGCACGTCGTCCGGGCCGTCGACGAGCTGGATGTTCTGCGGTGCCTCACCAGCAGTACCGACCACCTCTTCGTGACCCTCGTGACCGATCAGCAGGATGTCGAAGTCATCCCCGGCGAACCGGCGCGCCTCCTGGTGCACCTTGGTCACCAAAGGACACGTCGCGTCGATGGTCCGCAGCTCCAGCCGGGCCGCCTCCTCGTGCACCGTCGGTGCGACACCGTGGGCGGAGAACACCACCGTGGCGCCGCGCGGCACCTCGTCGGTCTCCTCGACGAAGACCGCGCCGCGCCCCTCCAACGCCGACACCACGTGCTTGTTGTGCACGATCTGCTTACGCACGTAGACCGGAGCGCCGTACAGGTCGAGCGCCTTCTCCACCGTGATGACGGCCCGGTCGACCCCGGCGCAGTAGCCCCGCGGGGCGGCGAGCAGGACACGCTTGGCCGGTGACGTCACCAGGCCATGGTATGCCCGGGAGCAGGTGCCGGCGCTTGCGCCCCCGGGACGTCCGCCATGCCACACATCTCGCCCGTACGCTGCAGCGATGACTGGCAAGGAACCAGCACTCGACGCCGAAGCACCACCGAGCCGGGTTCCGGAGCGGGCCGCGCAGACCACGGCCGAGCAACCCTGGCCGGTGCGATTGCTGTCCGCGAAGATGGCCCAGTACGTCGAGCGGATGCCGTCAGTGTGGGTGGAAGGCCAAGTGGTGCAGCTGGTGCACCGCCCCGGCACCGCCACCGCGTACCTCACCCTGCGAGACGCCGAGGTGGACTTTTCGCTCCCGGTCACCGCGCCTTCCCGGTTGGTGGACGCTCTCGCCACCCCAGAACTGGACGGCGCCCGGGTGGTGGTGCACGCCCGGCCCACCTTCTGGACCAAGCGCGGCAGCGTGCAGCTGTCCGCGGACGCGATCCGCCCGGTCGGCGTCGGGGAGCTGCTCGCCCGGCTCGACCAGCTCAAGCGTCAGCTGGCCGCGGACGGCCTGCTCGACCCGGCGCGCAAGCGGCCGCTGCCGTTCCTGCCCCGCCGGGTCGGCCTGGTCTGTGGCCGGGCGAGCGCCGCCGAGCGGGACGTGGTGGAGAACGCCCGACGCCGCTGGCCGGCGGTCGCGTTCGTCGTCCGGTGCGTGCCGGTCCAAGGTCCGGAGGCCGTCGAGCAGGTGACCAACGCGCTGCGGGAGCTGGAGGCCGACCCGGACGTCGAGGTCATCGTGGTGGCCCGGGGCGGCGGATCGCTGGAGGATCTGCTGCCGTTCAGCGCCGAGCCGCTCCTGCGGGTGGTCGCGGCGCTGCGGACCCCGGTGGTCAGCGCCATCGGCCACGAGGTGGACACGCCCCTGTTGGACCTGGTGGCGGACGTCCGGGCCTCCACCCCGACCGACGCCGGCAAGCTGGTGGTCCCGGACGTCGAGGAGCAGCGAGCCGCCATCACCAGCGTCCAGACCCGGTCGCGACGCGCCATCCGCCACCGGCTGGACCGAGAACGGCACCTCCTGGCCGCGCTGCGGTCCCGGCCGGCGCTGGCCGAGCCGGTGTCGCTGGTCGACAGTCGCCGACACGACGTGAGCGCCGTCACGGCGCGTGGACGACGGGCGCTCGGTACTCACCTGGCCAGGTCCGGTGATCACATCCGGCACCTGGCCGCTCAGGTGCGGGCGTTGTCACCGGCGGCCACCATGGAGCGCGGCTACGCCGTGGTGCAACGGACTGACGGGTTCGTCGTGCGCTCCCCCGACCATGTCAGCCGCGGCGATCAGCTGCGGATCCGCGTCACCGGAGGTGAGCTGCCGGCTGAGGTGAGCTGAGCCATCCAGCTACCGCCGGGTGGCCTTGCGGCGCGACCGCACTAGGGTCGTGCTCCGTGGCCGAGGACAACCCAGCGGTGGAGCCCAGCGGCGAGTCGAGCGGTCTCGATGTGAGCCAGGACGGGTTGAGCTACGAACAGGCCCGCGACGAGCTGGTCGAGGTGGTGCGGCGACTGGAGTCCGGCGGCACCAGCCTCGAGGAGTCGCTGACGCTGTGGGAGCGCGGCGAGGCTCTCGCGGCGCGCTGCCAGGCGTGGCTGGATGGCGCCCAGGCCAGGCTGGACGCTGTCGCCGATGCCGATTCGGCGCAAGCCGGTGGTGGCGGGTCAGGAGCACCATCGGGGTAGCTGCCCCTTGATGACGACGTCGTCTCACACGGGCCGATCACATCTTCGACAGCCAGGGTCATGGGACTGAAATGAGGCAGGTTCATGAGCGCCGGATGGCGTGCACGCCGTCTAAACCCGCCCACACCACCAGGTCACCGGCCTGTTCACTAACTGCACGCGGGGGCAACCCCGGCGGTGCGGCTGCCGTCCCATCGAGGCGGCACGGTTCGTGCAGCGGAACACCGGCTCGGGTTTCGCCGGGGCCTCGCAGGACGGTGTTGTCCCGGCCGCACCAGCTCACCAGCTCGCGCGGCGCCGGGGAGGACCGACCCTGTCGGACGTCGACCAGCGTCGGCCCACCCCGGGCGTCCGGAACCATCACCACGTCGTCGGACACGACGTGCACAGCATGCCCGGCTGGTGAGGAGTCCACGACGGACGCCGCGGGGCCGAGCCGCACCGACCAGGTGGTCCGACCGGTCATCGGGTTGAAGCCCTCGACCGTGACGTCCAAACCGCGGAAGCGCGGCGAACCCACCGGGCCGGACACCGTGCCGCGCAGTCGGCAACGAACATAGACCGGCTGGTCGCGGCCCCACGTGATCAAGTAGAGGCAGCCGGCATAGCGGCCCCCGCTGATCCACCGCCCACGGCCGGTGGCGGCATCGAACCCGGCCATGGTGAACGCGCTGAGGTCGATGTCGTACCGACTCCGGCCGCCCGTCGCTCCGAGGTGACCGACGATCAACCCATCGATCTCATCGAACGACCAGCCACCGTCGCTGGACAGCCGCCGCCCACCGAACAGCTCCGGCACCAGGCGACGCCACAGCACCCGACCATCGTCGGCCTGCCTCGCCAGCTCGTCCGGATCACGTCGGCCGGTGTCGAACAGACCTGGGCCGATCTCACGACCGAGGCTGGCGACGCGGTCCCGCTCGGCCCCCGTACGAACGTCCAGCGCCAGCCGCTCGCGATCAGAGGTCGACCCGCAGACCTCCTGAGCGCAGACCTCGGGCCAGTCGATCCACGCTCGGGGCCGGTCGACCCACACCTGGTCACCGGTACGCACCTGCACCGCCGTCAGCCGCGCCGCCACCGGCCCGTACTCGGACGCCTCGCGCAACACGAAGACCCGGCCGCCGGCCACCGGCAACGACGGCGCCACCCCCTGAGTCACGGCTGAGTCGGACGCTGACAGCGCCCATGCTCGTCGCCCGGTACGCGCATCCAGCGCCACGACCGACAGTGCGCCGTCGCCGTTCGCGGCGTACATCAGCACCCGATCGCCCTCGATCACCGGGCTGCTGACCGCACGCAACCCGGATGCGAACCAGGCGGGAGCACCAGCCGAGAGTGCACCGCTCGGCTGGGCGCGGTCAGCCCCGGCCCCCGCGCACCCGGCCAGCGCAAGCGCAAGCGCCGAGACCACCAGGCCGATGGCCAGCCGGATCACCATGCGGGACATGGCCAACACCCCCTGCTCGACGACGACCACTGGACGCTATCGGGGGTCGGCGATCGGGCGCTGTCGTCGTCCACAGGCTGCGTACCAGGCGATCGAAGACGGCCGGGCACGCGTTGTCGAGCGCACCGACGCCCCCACCGTGGTCTGCATCAGGACCGGATCGAGCCCGTCACCCGGGCGGGTCCAGCGAGGCAGCGAGCAGGGCCAGTTCGTCGAACGGCGCGGTGCCCGTGACGACCGTGGTGACGCGATCACGGATGCGCACCAAGCTGTTCTGCACCTTGTCCGTGCGGACCCAGCGCTGCCACACCGCACCGTCCACCGGCTGGTCGCCCTGCCGGGGTGCCCGGTTGACCTGCGCTCGCACCCACTCGAACGGAGCGTCGATGCCCTGCTGGACGGCGGCGTACTGCCCGCTGGGGGTCTGGTACCCGACGTGCCACATCAGTACTCCCGCGCTGGACCGGGCGGTGCGCACGCTGGTCGGTCGCCACCCGGCCGGCAGACCGCGCGGTTGAGACGGCGTGAACGACACCCGCTCCGCGGCCGCCCGGGCGCCGAGCCCCACGTCCACCGGCGGTTGGGTGACGCTGTTGACCCGGGGGACCAGGAGCAACAGCAACAGCACGATGCTCAGCACGACGCCCAACGACAGCACCATCGACGGCCACGGCGCGCGGATCCTGCGCCGTGCGCGCTCAGTGGCCAGCACACCGGCCGCAGCACGTTCCTGCCGGACCCGTTCGTCGTCGGTCTGCGCGTCGTCGGTCTGCGCGTCGTCGGTCTGCGCGTCGTCGGTCTGCGCGTCGTCGGCCCGTTCGTCGTCGGTGCGTGGGCGGCGAGTCTGTTCGTCTTGGGCCATGTCCACGCTGTCCCGTCCGGCTGCATCCTGCACCCGACCATGGTGGCCGATCCCGGCACCGATCGCCGCACCGCCTCGCTCGGTACCATCGGCGGGCCTCGACAGAAACCGACTTGCCTCGCGTCCCAGAAGCACCGCGAACCCGGAACCCACGCCACCCAGAACCAGCACGACGTCCAGCAAACCCACGGCCACCGAGGAGCCCGATGGCACCGGAGCGCAGCCGATCGACGGACCGACACCCACCGGCCGCCGACACGCACCCTCCGACGACAGCACCGGCCAGCTTGCAGGTCGCGCCTGATGAACCGGACCGCAACCTCGCGCTGGAGTTGGTCCGGGTCACCGAGGCCGGCGCCCTGGCGGCTGGCCGCTGGGTGGGTCGCGGCGACAAGACCGGCGCTGACGGCGCCGCGGTGCAGGCGATGCGTGAGCTGATCGGCACGGTGTCCATGAACGGTGTCGTGGTGATTGGCGAGGGTGAGAAGGACGACGCGCCGATGTTGTTCAACGGCGAGCGGGTCGGCGACGGCACCGGGCCGGACTGCGACGTCGCGGTGGACCCGATCGACGGCACCAGCCTCACCAGCAAGGGCCAGGCCGGCGCGGTCGCGGTGCTGGCGGTCACCGAACGCGGAGCGATGTATGACCCCAGCGCGGTCTTCTACATGGACAAGCTGGTCACCGGGCCGGAGGCCGCGGACGTGGTGGACATCCGCGCGACGCCGGCGGAGAACGTGCGCGCCGTGGCCCGAGCGAAGGACGAGGACCCTCAGGACGTCACCGTGGTGATCCTGGACCGCCCCCGACACGCCGGGCTCATCGAGCAGGTGCGGGCCACCGGCGCCAGGATCCGGCTGATCTCCGACGGCGACGTGGCCGGCGCGATCACGGCCGCCCGCCCAGACACCGGCGTCGACCTGCTGCTGGGCATCGGCGGCACACCGGAGGGGATCATCGCCGCCTGCGCGATCACGTGCATGGGCGGCACGGTGCAGGGCCGGCTGTGGCCACGGGACGACGCCGAACGCCGACGCGCCCTGGACGCCGGGCACGACCTGGACCAGGTTCTGCACACCGAGGATCTGGTGCGGGGCGACAACGTGTTCTTCGCCGCCACCGGGATCACCGACGGCGAGCTGTTGCGCGGCGTCCGCTACCGCGCCCGCGGTGCCACCTCGCACTCGCTGGTGATGCGCGCCAAGAGCGGCACCATCCGGGTGATCGAGAGCCACCACCGGCTCAGCAAGCTCGACGCCTACGCGCAGGTCGAGCGATGAGCACGGACGCGGCCACCGCCCCGGCACCAAGCTCGGACGCGCTGCCGGACCAGAGCCCCGCCGCCCCGGTACTGGTGATCGGCGAGGCCTTGGTGGACGTCGTCATCCAGGCGGGCTCCGATCCGGCAACCGCCACCCGGCACGTCGGCGGCAGCCCCGCGAACGTGGCCGGCGGGCTCGCCCGGCTGGGCCACGTGGTGACCCTGGCGGCGCGGATCGGCGCGGACCCGGACGGCGACCTGATCACCCGGCTTCTGCGCGCGGACGGCGTCCGACTGGCGCCGGAGTCCGCGCCGTCCGGTCGAACCTCGACCGCGATCGCCACCATCGACCAGGCCGGAATCGCCACCTACGCGTTCGACCTGACCTGGGACCTGCCGACGCCGGACGTGTCTGGGGCCGGGCACCTGCACGTCGGCTCGATCGCTGCCAACGTGCCGCCCGGTGCCGCGTCCGTGCACGCCGCGGTCCGCGCCGCTCGGGAGCGCGGCACCACCGTGTCCTACGACCCGAACCTGCGGCCGGCGATCATCGCCGCCGCGGACGCCGAGCGACCCGGCGTCGAGGCCTTGGTCGCCGCCGCGGACGTGGTGAAGGTCAGCGAGGAGGATCTCACCTGGCTCTACCCCGACGCGGGGGTCGAGGACGTCGCTCGGCAGTGGGCCTCGCGTGGTCCAGCCCTGGTGGTGGTGACTCGCGGCGGCGCCGGCGCCACGGCCTGGCGTCGATCCGCGCTCGACGACCCATACCGGACGCCCCCACGTCGAGTCGAGGTGGTGGACACGGTCGGCGCTGGGGATTCGTTCATGTCTGGGCTGCTGTGCGCCTTGCTGGACGCCGGTCTGCTCGGTGTCGGACGCCGCCCCGTGCTGGACGCCGCGGACGCGGGCATCCTGCAGGCCGCGCTGGCCTGGGCGACCCTCACCTCGGCCATCACCTGCACCCGCGCCGGCTCTGACCCCCCATGGCGCCACGAGCTCGTCGGCGAACTCGCCGAGCCTGAAGCAACACCATGATCAACTCCACCTGTAGGCCGGTCCGGCTGTTGCGTTGTTTCACCGCCACGATGACCAGCTGAGGTAGTCGTAGAACTTCAGTCGCGATCGATCGGCGTGGATGATCCGCAGCAGCTCTTCGGCTGGCCGCGTGATGGACACCGGCAGGGGTCGGTCATCGACCGGGCGGCTGCCCAGGACGACGGGGCGGGACGCGCAGGACGAGCACGGCGACGTCGTCGCGGTGCCTGATCTGGCTGGTGTACTGGCGGACGTCGGCGACCAGCTCCTCCACGACGATCCCCGCGGACAAGGCGCTCAACGTGCTGACCACCTCGGCGAGCCGGCGATCACCGTAGGCCTCGCCCTGGTCCCGGGCCTCCACGACCCCGTCGGTGAACATGACCAGGCACTCGCCGGGCCGCAGGCGCACCGTCACCTCGTGCAGCTCGGGCTCGGCCAACACCCCCAGCAGACTCCCGGGCACCCCCACCTCGCGTACCTGACCGGCGGCGTCCGCTAGCAGCGGTCGCGGGTGCCCGCCGAGGGACAGCACCACCTGGGCGCCGTCGCCGTCGGGCTCGACGGTGGCCAGCGCGATGGTGCAGAACCGTGCCTCCAGGTCGGTGCTGGCGGTCTGCTCCTCGATCGCGATCGCCCGGTTCACCTGGGCCAGGACCGCCGCCGGCCGCCAACCCAGGGCGGACAGCGCCACCGCGGTGTGCCGGGCCATCGCGGTCAGGGTGGCCGCCTCGGCGCCCTTGCCGGCGACATCGCCGACCATCAGGGTCCACCGCGACGGGCCGCTCGGGCGGACGTCGACGAAGTCCCCGCCGATGCTGGTGTCCGCCTCCGCGGGGTCGAGCAGCGCCGCTACCTCCATCCCGGGGATGGCGGGCATCCGCACCGGTTGCAGACCACGACGCAGCGTCTCGATGATCGCGTTCCGCTCCCGCACCAGCTCGCGCAGCTGCCGCTCGACGTTCCGCTGCACGGTGATGTCGCGCAGCACCACCAGCAGCCCGGTCGGTGCTCGCAGGTCGTCGGGGAGCGGACTGACCGTCACGGCCAGGTCCAGGTCGCACCGGCTGCCGTCCGGCTCGGTCGATGGCACCCGGATGGTGTCCGACCGGTGGCTGCCGACCGCCGGAGGACCAGCCGCCCCCAGCACGGGGTCGACCAGCCTTTGCACCTGCGGCAGCACGTCCGGCAGGTCACGGCCGATCACCGTGGCGACCGGCTGCCCGAGCAGCCGGGCGACCGCCGGGTTCGCGTCGACCACCCGGCCCTGCGTGTCGACGACTAGCACCGAGTCCGGGATCCGGTCCACCACCTGCCGGCGGCCGATTGGCACCAGCTCGTGCAACCGGAACCGGAAAAAGCCCCACACCAGCACCAGAGCGGCGACGCTGAAGCCCAACGGCGTCGGATCCACCTCGACGCTGATCAGCTCCGCGTTATAGGCCGCGTTCGCCAACAGCGGCAGCACGCACGCGACGATCAGCGACCACCCGCGAAGCGACCGCGGTGCTGCCCGCAGCACGCTCGACACCAACAGTGCTACCGCGGACAACACCAACAGATAGCTGTAGCCGGCGTGCACCCAAAACAATGGGCCGACCTTGGCGACCGCATACTGCCCGTACGGCGCACCGGCGGGCACGTACCGAACCAGGTGGTGGGTGGCCGGAACCAGCAGGGCCGCCAGGACTAGTACCGGCTCACCCAGCAGCATGGTCACCGCCCGCCGGCCTACGCGTCGGCGACGCCCGGTGTACTCCAGCGCAAACACCAGCAACGCGGGGGGCAACACGACCACACCCAGGTACTTGGCCTCGCCCCACCGCTCCTGTACCGCCGGGTCCGCGGCCGCCACCTCCGCCGCGCCGCACACCGTCCACACCCCGGCAGCCAGGGTGAGCACCACGAGCGCCCGACCGCCAGCGGACCGGCGGTGCCGGAACACGTAGCCAGCGATCGCCAGGTACACCGTCGCACCCGCCACCAGGGCGATCATCGAAGCCGGTCTCCGTCCTGAGTGAGTTCCCCTGAACTCTCCGTCAGGTTACTGGCCGTTGAACCCTCGGAACGTCCTGTGCCCGAATGGTTTGGGAACGCGCCCGGTCGAGGATCAGCGCATGCGGCGACCGCTACTCCGGCGGAGAATCGGCGCTCAGGTCACGCGGGTGCAACGTTTGACCCAGGCCGCCGCCCCAGCAAGTCTGACCGCTGCAGGGGGCCAGGTCGCCTCACAGTGATGACCGGGTGGGGGGATGGGTGCGGACATCTTGTCGTTGAACTTTTCCACGTTCCGGTCGAGTCGCTTCGCTTCTTGCTCTGATATGTCGTGTGCATTTCGAGCGAATCTGGCGGCCTCTCCACAGGCTTTATCGAAATCTTCGGGGGTTGGGGCGGCGCGCAATTCATTCTCGAAAAGCATTCAACTGCTCAGTGGATGACGTTGAGGGCTTCCTTGATGATGCCCGCCATATCGTTGACGACCTTCGTCGCTTCACGAACCTCATCGACGGGCACCCGGGTGACACCGTTGGGTGGAGGACTCTCCGGTCCGGTGACCGGGCCACTCGATGCTGCGGCCATCAGGCGTCACCCTCCATCAACCGGTCAGCGCACACGGCACAACGACCTGCCACCGTTCTGGCCGAACGGCCCATGCCGACGGCACCGACTCAGCGACCTACGCCCCGCTTGCTCTTCCGGCGTGCTATCCGCCGTAGGTGACGTTGCCGTGGCCGTGGCCGTCTGAACGTGACGCGTGGACGTGATGCGCGACATCGTCGGCACGCTCGAGCTGGCGACGGCGCTCGGCCTCGTTCTCCGCGCCAATCCGGGCCGCCGCGTCCTCGTCCCGGGTGAGGCACTGGCCGGTCGCGGGGTCGAAGACGTGCGCCCGGCGCGGGTCGAACCACAGCTGGGCGGTCTCGCCGTCGCGGACCCGGCTGCTCGGGTCCAGGGAGACCACGATCTGGCTGCGGGTGCCCTCGCCGTCCAGCTCCCGATCCAGCTCCTCCAGCGTGGCGCGCACCTGCGGGTCGGACTCGAACGGCAGGTACGCGTACTTCTCGCTGCCCAGCCACTCCGTCTGGTCGACCAGCGCCTCGAAGACGACGCCCTGAGCCCGCCGGTCCTCCTCCAGCATGGAGGCGTCCTCGACGTGGTCCGGGCGGACCCCGACGACCACCACGTCGTCCGGCATCCGGCCCGCCGCGGACGCCGGCACGGGCATGTCCAGGAACGGCATCCGCAGCCGGTCGCCGACCACCCGGGCCGGCAGGAAGTTCATCGGCGGTGACCCGATGAAGCCGGCCACGAACAGGTTCACCGGCTGCTCGTACAGCTCCCGCGGGCTGGCCACCTGCTGCAGAACTCCCTTGCGCAGCACCGCGACCCGGTCGCCCAAGGTCATCGCCTCGGTCTGGTCGTGGGTGACGTACACCGTCGTCACCCCGAGCCGGCGCTGCATCCGGGCGATCTCGGTGCGCATCTGGCCGCGCAGTTTGGCGTCCAGGTTCGACAGCGGCTCGTCGAACAGGAACGCGTCCGCCTGCCGGACGATCGCCCGGCCCATCGCCACCCGCTGCCGCTGCCCGCCGGACAGGTTGCCGGGCTTGCGGCCCAGGTGCTCGGTGAGCTCGAGCATCGCCGCGGCCCGATCCACCTTCTCCCGGATCTGCGCGTCGCTGTGCTGGCCCTTGGCCAGCCGCAACGGGAACGCGATGTTCTCCCGCACGCTCAGGTGCGGGTACAGCGCGTAGTTCTGGAACACCATCGCCAGGTTCCGCTCCCGCGGAGCCTTGTCGTTCACTCGGGCGCCGTCGATCCGCAGCTCACCGGTGGTGATGTCCTCCAGCCCGACGATCATCCGCAGCAGCGTGGACTTCCCGCACCCCGACGGGCCGACCAGGATGACGAACTCGCCGTCCCGGATGTCCAGGGACACGTCGTTGACCGCGGGAAAGCCGTCGCTGTACTTCTTCACCAGGTGGTCGAGGGTGATCTCTGCCATGAGGGGTCTCCTTCTGCGGGCGCTCAGCCCTTGACGGCACCGCTGGTCAGACCGGCCACGATCTGCCGCTGGAACAGCAGCACCAGGACGACGACAGGGATGGTCACGACGACGGCGGCCGCCGAGATGGCGCCGGTCGGCTCCTCGAACTGCGAGGCGCCGGTGAAGAACGCCAGTGCGGCCGGGACCGGGCGTGCGGCGCTGGTGGAGGTCAGCGAGATGCCGTAGACGAAGTCGTTCCAGGCGATGAAGAAACTGATGATCGCGGTGGTGAACACCCCAGGCGCGGCCAGCGGCACGATCACCTTGCGGAACGCCTGCCAGGACGTCGCGCCGTCCACCTGGGCGGCCTGCTCCATCTCCCACGGGATCTCGCGGAAGAACGCCGACAGCGTCCAGATCGAGATCGGCAACGTCAAGGACAGGTACGGGACGATCAGCCCCGGCCAGGTGTCGTACAACCCGATCGTGCGCCACAGGTTGAACAACGGCGTGACGATCGAGATCACCGGGAAGATCGACACCGCCAGCGCCGTGGTGAGCACCAGCTTCTTGCCGGGGAAGTCCAGGCGGGCGATCGCGTACGCACAGAACATCGCCAGCACCACGGACAGCAACGTGGCGATCAGCGAGATCCCGATCGAGTTGCGCAGCGCCGGCAGGAACAGCTCCTGGGCGCCGCCGGTGAAGATCTGCTGGTAGTTGTCCCAGACGAACTCGGTGGGCAGGAACCGCTGGTTCGTCAGGTCGGCCACCGACTTGAACGACAACGAGACGATCCACGCCACCGGTAGCAACGCGTACAGGAAGATCCCCGCGGCGGCTGCCAGCCAGCCGATCCGGGCTCGGGTGCTGAGCATGCCCATCAGCGCTCCCCCCTTGCCTGCGCCAGGTCGATCCGGAACCCCTTGACGAACCCGACGCTGATCACCACCACGCACAGGAACAGCAGCACCGACAGCGCCGAGCCGAGCCCGATCTCCACCCGGGTGATGGTCTGCCGGTAGGCCAGGAACGACACCGTCTCGGTGCCCTGTGCCCCGGCGGTCATCACGAAGACGTTGTCGAAGATCCGGAACGCGTCCAGGGTGCGGAACAGCACCGCCACCATGATCGCGGCCTTCATGTTCGGGATCGTCACCTTGTACATCCGCTGCCACCGGGTGGCGCCGTCCACCTGGGCGGCCTCCTGCAGCTCCCGCGGGACCTGGGCCAGCCCGGCCAGCAGCAGCAACGAGATGAACGGGGTGGTCTTCCAGATCTCCGAGGCGCAGATCACCGCCAGCGAGCTCCAGAACCCGCCGAACCAGTCGGTCTGCTCGCCAACCCACGGCAGGAACGCGAACCAGCGGTTGACGAACCCGGTGTCGGTGGCGAACGCGAACTGCCAGGCGAACGCCGAGACCACCGTGATGATCGCGTAGGGGACGAGGATCGCCGTCCGCAGCGCCGGCCGCAGGAAGCTGATCGCCTGGTGCATCACCAGGGCGAGCGCGAAGCCGAGCACCAGCTCCACGGCCACGGTGATCACGGTGATGGCCAGCGTGACGCCGACCGCCTGCCACCAGACGCCGTCGCCGAGGATCACCTGGTAGTTCTTGAACCAGACGAACTCGCGGTTGTCCGGGTCGGTGAGCCGGTAGCTGAAGAGCGACAGGTACAGCGCGTTCAGGATCGGGTACGCGGTGACCGCGAGCATGATGACGAACGCCGGCCCGGCCAGCCGCCAGCCCAAGCTGCGCTCGGCTCGGACTCGGTCGGACGCCGGTCCGGGCCGGTCCTCGGCGCTGCCGACGCGGCCGGCCGTGGGGTGGGTGACCGCGCTGGTCATAGCAGCTTCTCCCCCCTCAACACCTGCTGCAGGAACAGTTGGGTGCTCGCCGGCGTGCTGCCCGGGTCGACGGCGGACGCCGGGTGGAAGCCGTCCTGGAGGGCCAGCGAGACGTCGCCGTAGTACGGCGTGATCGGACGCGGAGCCGCCCGGTCGAGGGAGGCGACGATGTCGGCCGCCATCGGGAACGCCTCGCGCACCTCGGGGTCCTCGTACACCGCGCGCTTGGCCGCCGGGTTGCCGGAGGAGAGCATGTACTCCGTCTGGCTCCGCTGCGAGGTCAGACACGTGACGGCCTCGTGGGCCAGCTCCTTGCGGGGGCTGTCCGCGCCGACGGCCAGCTCGATACCGCCGAACGGTGGCCGGGACTCGCGGCCCGCCACCGTCTGCGGGTACGGCGCCCAGCCGATGTCGTCCCGGACCTGCGGGGCCTGCTCGCCGATCGCCGTCCAGACGTAGATCCAGTTGACCATGAAGCCACCGACCGGGCCTTGGAACAGCGCCCGGGACTCCTCCTCGGCGCTGGTCGACAGCGATGGCCCGCCGACGTCGGCGCGGGCCAGCTCGCTGATCACGTCCGCCGCGTCCCGCCCGGCCGGGGTGTCGATGCCGAGCCTGATCTGGTCCGCCGACGCCGTGGGGTTGTCCACCACCTGCCCGCCGGCCCCGGCGATCAGCGCGTTGAGCCAGACCGTGTACCCCTCCTGCTTGGCCGCCTGCACCGCGACCGTCTTGCGCTGCTGCTGGGCGGCCCTGATGAGCTGCTGCCAGTCCACCGGCCGGTCCAGGTCCAGCCCCGCGGCCTCGACGACCGACTTTCGGTACCACAGCAGTTGGGTGTTGGCCCACAGCGGCGCCGCGACCAGCTGGCCCTTCCAGGTGGAGGATTCGACGGCGGGGCGCACGGTGTCCCGGGTCACCTCGGCGACATCCTGCCGCGGCACCGGGGACAGGAACCCGGCCTCGGCGAACTCCGCGACGAAGACCGGGTCCAGGCTCATCAAGTCCATGGAGCTGTCACCAGCGGACAACCGGCGCAGCAGCTGCTCGCGCTGGCTGTCGGCGTCGTTGGGCAGGATCGTCGTGGTGATGCGGTAGCGACCGCCGCTGTCCCGGGTGCACCTGGCCGCCAGGTCGGCCTGGCCGCCGTTGTCCGGGTTGATGTACCAGGTCAGCGTGGTACGGGAGGAGTCGCCGGCATCCCCGCACGCCACCAGTCCGAGTACCGAAGCCAGGGCCAGCGCCGCCGCGCCCGCTCGTTGCCGCCTGCGACGTCTCATCGGCCCGCCCCGTTCTGTGATCGTCATTGACCCCACGCCGTCCCTACCCGATCCGTTCGCGCTCACTCCTGCGGGTGGGTGTCCTCACTCCTCCAGGTGGATGTCGCCGTGCCAGGTCATCGATCTCGGTCCGTCATGCGTCCGGGCCACTGGCTACCCTGACTGTGCAGCGCTCCTGGGCTTTCCGCACGCCGAGCTATGGGCTCCGTCGGTGCGGATCCGGGGCATCACGATGTGCCGGTCGGGCACCGGCCCGCGGCACCCGACGACGAGGACGTCATGGCCGAGCCCCAGTTCGCGTACCAGCCGATGCTGCCCACCGGCCTGGACCAGACCAGCTACCGGCTGCTCACCGCTGACGGCGTGCGGGTCGTCGACGGGCCAGCGGGCCGGAGGTTCCTGGAGGTGGACGCCGAGGCGCTGCGGCTGCTCACCGAGGCCGCGATGCACGACATCGCGCACTACCTGCGGCCGGCGCACCTGGCGCAGCTGCGCGCGATCCTGGACGACGAGGAGTCCAGCGCCAACGACCGGTTCGTCGCCCTGGACCTGCTGAAGAACGCGGCCGTCGCGGCCGGCGGGGTGCTGCCGATGTGCCAAGACACCGGCACCGCGATCGTCATGGGCAAGCGTGGTCAGCATGTGCTCACATCCGGGCCGGACGAGGCGGCGGTCTCCCGCGGGGTGTTCGACGCGTACACCCGGCTCAACCTGCGGTACAGCCAGCTCGCCCCGCTGACCATGTGGGACGAACGGAACACCGGCTCCAACCTGCCGGCCCAGGTCGAGCTGTACGCGGACACCACGCCCGGCCACGAGGCCGAGTACCGGTTCCTGTTCATGGCCAAGGGCGGCGGGTCGGCGAACAAGTCGTTCCTGTTTCAGGAGACCAAGGCGGTGCTGAACCCCGCCGGGATGCGACGGTTCTTGGACGAGAAGCTGCGCGCGCTCGGCACCGCCGCCTGCCCGCCGTACCACCTGGCGATCGTGGTCGGCGGCACGTCCGCGGAGTACGCGCTGAAGACCGCGAAGTACGCCTCCGCGAAGTACCTGGACGGGCTGCCGACCTCCGGATCTGTTGCGGCGCATGGCTTCCGGGACGTGGAGCTGGAGGCCGAGGTGCTGGAGATGACCCGGCACTTCGGCATCGGCGCGCAGTTCGGCGGCAGGTACTTCTGCCACGACGTGCGGGTGGTGCGGCTGCCCCGGCACGGCGCCTCCTGCCCGGTGGCGATCGCGGTGTCCTGCTCCGCGGACCGGCAGGCGCTCGGCCGGATCACCGCCGAAGGGGTGTTCCTGGAGGAGCTGGAGACCGACCCGGCGCGGTTCCTGCCGGACGTCACCGACGAGCAACTCACCGAGCGTGCCCGGGTGGACTCGACGTCCGGCCACGATGTCGTGGCGATCGACCTGACCCAGCCGATGGACGAGGTGCGCGCACAGCTCGGCCGGTACCCGGTGACCACCCGGCTGTCACTGACCGGGCCACTGGTGGTAGCTCGGGACATCGCGCACGCGAAGATCAAAGAGCGGCTGGACGCCGGCGAGCCGATGCCGGCGTACCTGCGCGAGCACGCCGTCTACTACGCCGGCCCGGCCAAGACGCCGGCCGGCTACGCGTCCGGGTCGTTCGGGCCGACCACCGCCGGGCGGATGGACTCCTACGTCGAGCAGTTCCAGGCGGC
>JBOFLF010000023.1:0-6794 GCA_051657715.1 Angustibacter sp.
GCCCAGCGTCGGGTCCTTCGATGTCAGGTGGGTGACACCGAGACTTGTCGCCACCGCCGGCATCACGTCGGCCAGGGTGTCCCGGCCGTACGACGGCACCGTGATGGGGATGACCCCCGAGGTCGGCTCCGAACCGGACACGCGCATGCTTGAGCCGGCGGCTCAGGCGCCCGAGAGCCCAGGCCCGGTGGCCGCGGACAACGCCCGCGCGAAGTCCAGGGCGGCTCGAACCACCTGTGGACCGTCGGCATCCACCGAAACCCGGATCGAGACGTCGTCCGCGCTGACCGTCCCGGTGTGCCCGTGATCTGCCTCGCAGTCCGGGTCCGCGCAACCAGCTGGCTGCAAGTCCAGCCGACTCACCGCACCCCACCCGATGGTGAGCGTGAGATCCCTGGTCCCGGAGCCGCTGCGGTAGCCCTCCGGACGAGGAACCACGTGGTTGACCACCACCGAGCGGATCGCCGCGATCGGAACCGCCTCACTGGACGCCGTGGCGTACGGATGCGGTGGCCCGTCCGGGCCGTCCGGCGCGTGGTCGTCGGCGTGCACCGCGACGAACCGGGTCGGGGTGAGCGCGAAAGCGGTGATGTGCCGGCGGACGTCGGCGTCGAACGTGGTCTCGGCGTGCACGAAGTGCGCGACGACCGGCTCGCCGCCGACCGCGACGTCCAACACGTCGGTCACCAGGTCCGGGTAGTAACCGGCGTGCTGGATCTGACTGCGCAGCGCTGCGGGCAGGTCATGCAGAGCTTCCGGCATGCGGTCGAGTATCTCATCCGGCTCAGATCATCCAGACGGGTCGCTTACCTAGGTCGCTGAACCTAGATCGTTCGACCGACTCATCCCGGGCGAGCCGCTCGGCCTGTGGCTGACAGCTCAACCCGGGAGCCGTCGGGCGTCGCCCTCACGACGACCGGGAAGGCCGTCGGGTGGGCGGGCGATCCGGACCTGGGCGCCCAGCACCGCTGCGCCCTGCGGCGCCACCACCACCGGGTCGAGCTCGAGCTCAGCAACCTCCGGGAGCTGATCGGCCAACAGGGACACCCGAGCAAGGACATCCTCCAGCGCCGCGATGTCGACCGGCTCAGTACCTCGATACCCGAACAGCAGCGGCGCCGCCCGCACCTGGCGCACCAGGTCGGCGACGTCCGCCTCCCGAAGCGGCGGACTGCGCCGGCTGACGTCCTCCAGCAGATCGATGGGGGTCCCGGCGATGCCGAACTCGACTACCGGGCCGAACAGCGGATCCTCCACCGACCGCACCCGACACCCCACGCCGACCGGAGCCATGGCCTGGACCAGCAGACCGCCGTCGTCGGGACGCAGCCGCGCTCGCAGGCCGTCGACGTCCTCGCGCAGCTCGACCTCCGTCGCGATGTCCAGCCGGACGGCGCCGAGATCAGCTCGGTGCCGCAGGTGCGACGCGGCCGCCTTGAGCACCACTGGATACCCGACCAACGCGGCGGCCCGCGCCGCCTCGTCCGCGGTCCGCACCGCATGCGCCGGCCAGAGCCGGATCCCGAAGGCGTCCAGCAGCCGGGTGGCCTGGGTGGCGGACAACCACCGGCCATCAGCCGGCGCCCCGGCGACCGCAGACGTGCCACTCGGCTCTGCTTCGGCACCGGGCACCGGCTCCTGCGGCGGTAGCTCAGCCAGCCAGCCCTCGACCATGGCCCGCGCCTGGTCCGATCGCACGCCGCCGACGGCGACCCACGGTCCCGGGTCCCGAGCCAGCCACTGCGCGTACCGGACGGTCAGGGCCAGCGCTCGCACGGCCTCCTCCGGTGTCGAGTACGCGGGCACCGTGGGGATGGCGGTCGACAGCACCTCAGCGACCCCGCGCATGCCGACGAAGGTCGCCACACAGGTGATGTCCGTGCCCGCCGCGGCCTGGGCCAGCGCGGCCGCGACATCCTCGTCGGCGGTCATCAGTGACGGCACGAAACCCGCGACCACCGCGTCGACACCCGCGGAGAAGGCGACACCCAACGCCTCCCGGAACTCCCGTGCGTCGGCCTGCGCCGACATGATGACCGGGCTCTCGGCGACCTCCAGGCCCCAGGCGTCGCACGCATCCGCGGCCAGCGCGCCGAGCGCGCCGGAGTTGGTGACCACCGCGACCCGGGGACCAGCCGGCAGCGGCTGGTCCAGCACCAGCTGGGCGACGTCGAACATCTGGTGCACGTCCTGGCAACGGATCACGCCGGCCTGCTGCAGCACCTGATCGAACGTGCGGTGCGGCAGCAGCGAGGGCCGGACCGCATGCCCGGGCGGCGCGCCCCGCGGTGACTGCCCGGACTTGACCACCAGCACCGGCTTGGTCCGGGCAAGTCGGCGGGCCACTCGCGAGAAGGTGCGCGGGTTACCGATGCTCTCCAGGTACAGGCCGACCGCGGATGTCGCCGGGTCGTCCAGCCAGTACTGCATGAGGTCATTGCCCGACACGTCCGCGCGGTTGCCGGCCGAGACGAAGCTGGACACCCCGATGCCGCGTCCGGCCACACCCGCGAGCGCGGTGACGCCCATGGCAGCGGACTGGGTGAACAGCCCCAGCCGACCAGACGGCGGCATGGTGGGTGCCAGCGACGCGTTCAACCGCACGCTGGGCTCGGTGGTCAGCACGCCGAACGAGCTCGGCCCGATCACCCGCATGCCGTGTGCTCGCGCCTGCTGGACGAGGTGCCGTTGCCGGCGACGTCCCGCGGCGCCGGCCTCGGCGTACCCGGCGCCGAGCACGACCAGGCCGCTCACGCCGATGGTGGCGCAGTCCTGCATCAGCGCGTCGATCCCGACGTCGTCGTACACCTCAGCCGGTCCGGCCAGGACGGCGAGGTCCACGGGCTCGGTCAGGTCGGACAGCCGCCCGACCTGCTGAATCCGCTCGGCCAGCACCGTGTCGGAGTGCGGCACCGCCACCCCGACGGTGAGGATCGGGCCGGGGTATCCGGACGCGACCAGGTGCTCTGCCACGAGTTGGCCGTGCGTGCGCTGGCCCCCGTCCCGCGTACTGGTGCGGTGGTCGTCGATCACCACGACCGCACGCGGGTGCAGCAGCCGGCGCACGCTGCGGGCCGCGGCCCGCTGCTCCCGGGACTCACGCACCTCACCCGCTCGATGGGTGGGCGAGATATCGAATCCGAGGACGAGGACACCGTCCTCGTAGTGGTGGCTCACCGCGTACCCGGCCTGCTCGAAGACCTCCACCATCCGCTGGTTCTGCGGCAGGACGTCAGCAACGAAACGGCCGATGCCTCGTTCTCGGGCGGCGGCGGTCAGGTGCTCCAGCAACGCTGAGCCGATGCCTCGACCGTGGTGGGCGTCCGACACGTTGAACGCCACCTCGGCCACCGCCTCAGCTGGGTCGGCTCTCGACCGGCCGTGGTCAGCCCGCAGATCGTGAGCCCGGCCGTCGGTGACCCGGCCGTCGGTGACCCGGCCGTCGGTGACCCGGCCGTCGGTGACCCGGCCGTCGGTGACCCGGCCGTCGGTGATCCGGCCGCCGTGGGTCTGGTCGCCCTCAGTCGGGTCGTTGGGTCCCGCTGGCAGCCGGTCGTACCGCGCGATGCCGACGATGTCCGACCCCAGCGTGGCCACCAAGGCGACCCGGTCCCCATGGTCCACCGTGGTGAACCGCTGCAGGTCCCGGTGGGACAACCGCTGCACCGGCGCGAAGAACCGCAGGTAGATCGATTCGGCGCTCTGACTGGCGTGGAAGCGTTCGACGGCTGGCGCGTCGTGTGGCCGGATCGGCCTGACGTGCACGACGCCGCCGTCCCGCAGCACGACATCGGCCTCCCAGTGCGCGGGGTACGTCGACGCGACGTTGGCCACGAGACAGCAGAGTAGTCCGGCCACAGTGACGCTCGCTCGATCAGCTCCGCGGCGAGCACCAGAACCGGTGGCTCACGAGGCCACCCGCGCTCAGGACCGAGCGCGGGTGAAGGCACGCGGCAACGGGGTGTGCAGCGCCAGCGCGAGCTGCCGCTGGTACTGCGAGCGCGCAACCTCGACGACCCCGAGCCGGGCCAGGTGCTCGGTGCGCCACTGAACGTCGAACACCCGCGGTCGCAGCTGGTCGCCGTCATCAGCCCGGAGCAGGTCGGCCAGCGCGACCAGCGCGACCTTGGACGCGTCGCTCTCGTGGTGGAACATCGATTCCCCGGCGAACAGACCGCCGATGGCGACGCCGTACACACCGCCGACCAACCGCCCGGCCCGCCAACACTCCACCGAGTGCGCCCACCCCAACAGGTGCAACCGCCGGTAGGCGGCAGCGATGTCGTCGGTGATCCATCGACCGGGCCGGTCCGGGTCGGCACAGGCCGCGACCACGTCGTCGAACGCCTGGTTCACCGTGGTCTCGAACCGGCGGCTGGACCGCCGCAACGAGCGACTGACGTGCAGACCTGCCAACGGAAGCACCCCGCGCGGGTCTGGGGACCACCACCCCAGCGGCGGGCTCCCCGCCGGGCCGGTGCCCATGGGAAACAGGCCCCGTCGATAGCCGGCGAGCAACGTCCCCGGCTCCAGGTCGGCCCCGATCGCGACGAGGTCCGACACCCCGGGCTGGAGCGCGTCCATCGACCACGACGTGGGCGGCGGCTCGCTCGGGGTCATCGTGGTCCCATCACGTCGCGCCGACCACACGCACCATGCACCACGCCTGGACCCTCACAGCTCGCTCAGCGACGCGTGATCCCCAGGTGCGGCTCTACCAGGGCCGCCGCCGACTCACCGTACGCCTCGGCGTACCGGGTGAGGAAACCGCCACGGCCCAGCTCGTACTCCTGGGTGCCGACCGTCTCGATCACGTACGCCGCGAGCATGGAGCCCAGCTGGGCGCACACGATGTGGTCCAGGTCCCATGACAGGCCAGCGAGGAAGCCGGCACGGAACGCGTCCCCGACTCCCGTCGGGTCGGCCTTGCGCAGCTCGCGGGCCACTGGCACCTCGATCGGGGCATCCCCGGTCCGCTCGATCCGCACGCCCTTGGCACCGAGGGTGGTGACGCGCGTGCCAACTCGGGCGAGGATCTGCGGCGCCGTCCACCCGGTCTTCTGCTCCGTGAGGTGGGCTTCGTACTCGTTGCTGAACAGGTACGCCGCACCGTCAATCAACTGGCGGATGGCGCCACCATCGGCGAACGCCAACTGCTGGGACGGATCAGCGACGAACGAATAACCCCGGACCTGGCACTCCTCGGTGTGCCGGAGCATCGCCTCCGGGTCGTTGGCGCCGATCAGCACCAGGTCGAAGTCACCGTGGGCGGCGGCAAGCGGGCCGAGCTCGATCTCGCGGGCCTCGCTCATCGCCCCGGCATAGAACGACGCGATCTGGGCCTGATCGGCGTCGGTGGTGCAGACGAACCGGGCGGTGTGCCGCAACTCGCTAGTGTGCACCCCACCGCAGTCGACTCCGTGCCGCTCCAACCATGCGCGGTACTCGACGAAGTCCGCGCCGACCGCGCCGACGAGCAGTGGTCGCAGCCCGAGGTTGGCCAGACCGAACGCGATATTCGCGGCTACCCCGCCGCGCCGCACGTCCAACTCCTCGACCAGGAACGACAGCGAGATCTTGTCCAACTGCTCGACGACGAGCGAGTCGGCAAAGCGCCCAGGGAAGGTCATCAGGTGGTCGGTCGCGATGGACCCGGTGACGGCGATCAGCACGAGCCGGACCTTACCGGCCGCCGCCACCCGTCCGTCTCAGCCCGCCTGGCAAGCAGAGCAGCCGAAGCGTGGACGGCGATCAGCCGAAGCTGTCGCCGCACGCGCAACTGCTGCCGGCGTTCGGGTTGTCGATCGTGAATCCCTGCTTTTCGATGGTGTCGGAGAAGTCGATGGTGGCCCCACCGAGGTATGGCGAGCTCATCCGGTCCACGACGAGCTCCACCTCCCCGAACTGCTGGACCTGGTCACCGTCCAAGCTCCGCTCGTCGAAGTACAGCTGGTAGATCAAGCCCGAACACCCACCAGGCTGAACGCCGATTCGCAATCGAAGGTCGTCTCGCCCCTCCTGCTCCAGCAGGCTCTTGACCTTGCCGGCGGCGACGTCGGTGAGCGTTACGCCGTGGCTGGCCCCGGTGGTCTCGCTGGGCTGAGTGTCGGCTGGCATGGCATCGGCTGGCATGGTGTCGGCTTGTGCGGTGTCGGTCATCTCACGTGCATCCCAACTGCTCGGCTCTAGCGGTACAGGGGTGTCGCCGCAATGCGAGGTGTCAGCGACACAGGACTGTCAACGCTGGCTGCGGTGTCGACTGTTCCTGCTTCAGGGTACGACCCGCGCGGGCGACGTCGCGACCGCGGCAATGGCGACGTCGCGACCGCGGCAATGGCGACGACCAGCGACGACAGGCGACGGCGACTGGCTGTGAGGCGACGACGACATCCGCGACCAGGACGACGTGCGCAGGACGGTGCGCGCGACGGCGACCCCTGATGAACAGCGCTTGCTGGTCGACGAGCTGCTGATGGGCCATCGACCCAGCGTCATCGGTGCCCTAGGTTCAGTATCGCCGTCCGATCGACGGCGTTCCCGGCGCTGCGAGCAGCGCCCGGACGCGGAAGGACCTGCACCCATGCGTCCAACACCACGAAGGACCAGCGCGACTTCGCCGGCTTCGCCGTCGGCGGTGTCGCGCTGATCCAACGCGGCAGTGCTGATCTTCAACGAGGGTCAACCGGGCCGCACCGACGTGCTCCAGGGCACCCTCGGGGAGCCGTCCATCACGATCCCCGTCGTGGGCACCTCGTTTGCGGTCGGCGAGGAGCTGGCGGTCGCCGGCACCAGCG
>JBOFLF010000024.1:0-10957 GCA_051657715.1 Angustibacter sp.
GGATGGTCGCCGGGAACCCGAAGAGCAGGTCCACGCTGGATCTTCCTGGCCCACGGGAGGTCGAACGGTGCGCCGACCCGAAACGCGTGCTGCGGGAGGCGATCTCTCAGGCCGCCAACGTGACCGGCCGGCGTCGCGAGCGACTCGGTAGGCGTTTCACTCTCCACCGAAGGCAGCTCCTCCAAGAGCTGGATATCCATGGCCCGGTGTCGCAGCTGGACGCGTGGCAGCACCTGGTGCATTCGGTTGACGACGCTGTTGCCGCCCTGCGAGGTAGCAGCACTTCGTGACAAAGAAGGGCCGCGACTTGGCTGATCCTCTTTGCCGCCGCAGACGCCGACGAAACAGGAAGACTGTGGTGAGCAGCCTATGGACGAGGTGAAGAACTCGACCGGATGAGGGTCGTGGCTAGGGTTGCCGGATGACATGGTTGGTGACCGGCGGGGCCGGGTATATCGGGGCGCACGTGGTGCGGGCGTTGCACCAGGACGGCGCCGACGTGGTGGTCGTCGACGACCTGTCCACCGGTGATGCCGGCCGGGTGGACGGGGTGCCGCTGGTGCGGGCGTCGCTGCTGGACCGGCCCGCCGTAAGCGCCGCGCTGCGCGACCACGGCGTGCACGGGGTGGTGCACATCGCTGCCAAGAAGCAGGTGGGGGAGTCGGTCGCGGATCCGTACCACTACTACCGGCAGAACGTGCTCGGCCAGCTCGAGCTGATGGAGGCCATGCGGGACAACGGGATCGGGCTGTTCGTGTTCTCCTCCTCGGCGGCCACCTACGGCGCACCGGAGACCGCGTTGGTGGAGGAGAAGGCGCACCTGGAGCCGACATCGCCGTACGGGCAGACGAAGGTCGTCGGGGAGTGGCTGGCGCGGGACGCCGAGGCCGCGCACGGCGTCCGGTCGGTCTGCCTGCGGTACTTCAACGTGGCGGGTGCCGCGACGCCGGAGCTGGGTGACCCGGCGGTGTTGAACCTGATCCCGATGGTGTTCGACCGGCTCACCCGCGGCGAGCGTCCGCAGGTCTTCGGCGACGACTACCCGACCCCGGACGGCACCTGCATCCGGGACTACATCCACGTGGACGACATCGCGACCGCGCACGTGGCGGCCGCCCGGCACCTGGAGTCCGGCGGGGAGTCGTTGCGGCTCAATATCGGCCGCGGGGTCGGCTCGTCGGTGCGTGAGGTGATCGCGATGGTCGGTCAGGTGACCGGCATGGACGTCACCGCGGACGTGGTGGCCCGCCGTCCCGGCGACCCGCCGCAGACCGTGGCCAGCGCGGACGCGATCGCGCACCACCTCGGCTGGTCCGCCCGGCACGACCTGCGGGAGATGGTCGAGTCCGCCTGGGCCGGCTGGCTACACCGCCACCCCGAGGCCCGCAACCTTCACCACGAAGACCGTGACCTGCCACGTTAGCATCGGACAGTTCGGCAGGTGATGCTAAGCCGATGGCGCTCAGCAAGCTGTGACGTTCTGAGCGAGCCGATCTTGGTGAACGGCGGCTCCAGCAGACACTGACCGCATGAGATTGCCATGCAATTCAGCGCTCACCTGGCGCATGAGGCCATTCATTGAATAGATCACGGGACTCGGCTACGGCTTTGATGATGGTGTCCCAGGACAGTATGTTGGGGACTCGAATAATTTGATCGCAAAGATACTGTTGGGCGCCTTCAGGAGAGTAGATCGGATCGTTGTAATTCTTTGGGTAAGAGCGGAAACATTCGCGACGAGATGGAGATTTCTCGCCAAGATCGAAGCGTTGTTAAAGAGGAACTCGTAGACCTCTTTGTTGATAGGGGCGAAGAGAGGCGTGCCACCCGGTAGGCCATTGTGGGTAGGATTTTCACGGATATACTTCCCTGGACCAGCCTCAATATTCTTGGCTACATCGTGTAGCTTCCGTCCCCATAGCTCAAGAGCGTCGGCGAATTCAAATATTCGATGGGCGTTGGGCTGCGTCATGTCATGATTCCGTCACGCCAGGAGATTCTGGGAGAGCGAAGAGATTCCTTGGGCGAAATTTTCATCTGCATCGGACAGTTTGGCACGCCGAGATTCTAACCGCGCAGCTTCTTTCTTGCTCTGTTCTGCAAACATGTGATTCTGCTTAGTCAAGTACTCAATTAGATCCGTACAATAGGAAGCTAACTGGGCACTATTCGAGCCGCTGCCGAAGTCCGCTGCACTTGGCCCGATATAGCCGCTAATTTCTTTACTTATAGCTTCGAACAAGTCTGCCGCCTTGAGGTAGCCTTGGGCGGTAAATTTAGTGACATTAGAGTCGAGGTAGACTCCCTTCCCCATCCTAACCTCCGGTTTCTGATTGGCTGAGAGGCGAAACTGCTGGGCTCACTAAAGAAAATTCTGGAGCGCTACGAAGAGGATTGTCGGGGTTGCATGAAGGCGCAGATGGGAAAGTACACATGCCACTGTGGATTCGCAGCCAGGGCGTGGTCTTCAGCGGCCAGTACGTCATCGACTCCTGCTCTGGCCTAGTCGGCTTTCTGGCCTGTGCGGGCAGATCCCTCGTAGCGGTTACCCTGCGCTGAAAGTGTCTCATCGTGAGTCCTGTCGCGTGATCATAGCGAGTGATTGTCTGGTGTTGATCCGTCGAGACTGCCCCTGGCAGTATTGGTTTCATGTGTGCCCAGGGCATCATCGCGACGACTGAAGACTCTGACGCCGCTACTGTGCTGGTCGCCAGTCGGGCGCTTCGAGATCTCGTGGACGATCGCATCCTCGGCGGCGCATCGGAATCGATACGTCTGCTGGGTCGCGGCATGGACGAGATCTCCCGCGGATTGGCGACGTTGGAGCGACGGGTTCGCCGCACGATTTGGAACATGCAGCCAGCGCTGCATCACGACCCGGAAGATCAATCTCGCGAACTCGACCGGCGATCACGCCGACGAGGCGTCGACCTCCAGATGAGAGTCCCAGCGCGGGTTATCGCGCAGCACCCGTTGCTGCCCTCGATGTTGCCGGGGCTACGAATTGCTCCGGTCTACCACCGGATGCTCATCGCCGACGCCGAGATTCTCGTCACTGATGGGCACAGAACCACGCACGGCGACCTCACAGCGTGGATCTCAGACGATCCCGCTCTGGTCCGCCGTGCGGTCGACCTGTGGTTCATGGTCGAGAAGCTTTCCGAGTCCGTGCCGCCACCGCCCGGCGGCAGATTGCTCACCGAGCGGCAGCTAGATGTCGCCGGAGCTATGTGTCGTGGCATGAAGGACTCCACGATCGCCCGGCGCTATGGCATCTCGCACCGAACCGTGGAGCGGGAAGTCGCCCTGATCGTCAGCTTCCTTGGCGCGGACGGGCGAGCCGAGGCCATCTTGACCATGTTGGGACGAGGCCGTAACAGCGTGTGAAGCTATGCAGAAAGAGCCTCATACGGCTCTCGCGGGCACGAGCATCTCAGCGTGGCATAAGAAGTGGGCAGATCCGGGTATTCAGGCAGCCAGTGAAGCTGGCACGGAGATACGCCTTCAGGAGCGGCATGGCGAGCAGGCCGGTTCAGACCTTGGGGCGGCCGAGCGCGCGGTAGGTCCAGCCGGCGGAGCGCCAGCGTTCGACGTCCAGGGCGTTGCGGCCGTCCAGGACGTGCCGGCTGGCAACTAGCTCGCCGATGACCCCCGGGTCCAGCTCGCGGTACTCCCGCCATTCGGTGAGGTGCAGGACCACGTGCGCCCCCCGCACCGCGTCGATGACCGCGTCGGCGTAGGACAGGTCCGGCCAGGCGCGGCGGGCGTTGTCCAGGGCCTGCGGGTCGTGCACCGTCACGTGCGCGCCCTGCAGCCGGATCTGGGCGGCCACTGACAGCGCGGGGGAGTCGCGGATGTCGTCGCTGTCCGGCTTGAACGCGGCGCCGAGCACCGCGACCCGCTTGCCGATGAAGGTGCCCGCGCACTGCTCTCGGGCCAGGTCGACCATCCGGGAGCGGCGACGCATGTTGATCGCGTCCACCTCGCGCAGGAAGGTGAGGGCTTGGTCGGCGCCCAGCTCGCCGGCTCGGGCCATGAACGCCCGGATGTCCTTCGGCAGGCAGCCGCCGCCGAAGCCGACCCCGGCGCGCAGGAACTTGGCGCCGATCCGGTCGTCGTGGCCGATCGCCTCGGCCAGCGCGGCCACGTCCGCCCCGGCCGCTTCGCACACCTCGGACATCGCATTGATGAACGAGATCTTGGTGGCCAGGAACGAGTTGGCGGATGCCTTCACCAGCTCAGCGGTCGCGTAGTCGGTGGCGACCACCGGAGTGCCATCGGCGATCGTCGCGGCGTACACCTCGTCCAGCAGTGTGCGGGCGCCTTGGCCGCGCGGACCGGCCTCGACGCCATAGACCAACCGGTCCGGGTGCAGGGTGTCCTGCACGGCGAAACCCTCCCGCAGGAATTCCGGGTTCCATGCCAGCAGGACGTTGTCACCAGCCGGTGCGGTGGTGCGCAGCAGGTCGGCCATCCGGGCCGCCGTCCCCACCGGGACCGTGGACTTGCCCACCACCAGGGTGGCGCCGTGCAGGTGCTTGGCCAGCTCGGTGAACGCCGCGTCCACGTACGTGAGGTCGGCCGCGTTCTCCCCCCGCCGCTGCGGGGTGCCGACGCACACGAAGTGCACCTGGGAGTCGGCCGCCGCGGCGTAGTCGGTGGTGAAGGTCAACCGACCGCTGGCGAGCGAACGTTCCAGCAGCTCCGGCAGTCCGGGCTCGTAGAACGGTGCCCGACCGGTGGCCAGGGCGGCGACCTTCGCTTCGTCGACGTCGATCGCGACGACGGTGTGGCCGAGGTCGGCCATAGCGGCGGCGTGCACGGCACCCAGGTACCCGGTTCCGATCACGGACAGGCTCAGTGACATGACCGCCAGGGTATCCGCCCGCGGATGCGTGCCCCGGACGACTGCTACTGAATCCGTTCTCTGCTACGGCTGCGCCCCGGTCCGTGTCCGCGGCAGCCGGGCCAGATCTCGTTAGGGTGGCGATCATGCGATTCGGTGTCTTCATCCCGCAGGGCTGGCGCCTCGACCTCGTCGGCATCGACCCAACGCAGCAGTGGGCCACGATGAAGCGGCTGGCCCAGCGGGCGGACGCCGGCCCGTGGGAGTCGATCTGGGTCTACGACCACTTCCACACCGTGCCGGTGCCCACCCAGGAGGCGACGCACGAGGCGTGGACGCTGATGGCCGCGTTCGCCGCGTCCACCGCACGGGTGCGACTGGGACAGATGTGCACCTGCATGGCGTACCGGAGCCCGATGTATCTGGCGAAGGTCGCGGCCACCGTCGACGTGGTGTCCGGCGGTCGCACCGAGATGGGCATCGGCGCCGGCTGGTACGAGCACGAGTGGCGGGCCTACGGGTACGGCTTCCCTCGAGCGGGTGAGCGGCTGGCGATGCTGGACGAGGGCGTGCAGATCATCCGCCAGGCCTGGGCGGACGGGGTCGCCACGTTCGCCGGTCATCACTATCAGGTGGACGGCGCGATCTGCCGGCCGAAACCGGTGCAGGACGGCGGGATTCCGTTCTGGATCGCTGGGGGCGGCGAGCAGAAGACGCTGCGGACCGCGGCCAAGTACGCCCGGTACACCAACTTCGCCGGGGACGACCTGGAGCAGTTCCAGCACAAGTCACGGGTGCTCGCCGACCACTGCCGGGACGTCGGCACGGACGTCGAGGCGATCACCCGGTCGGCGAACTTCAACGTGGTGATCGGCCGGGACGAGTCCGAGGTCGAGGACCGGACGCGGTGGATCGAGGACCACTACGCCAGCTTCATCGGCGCGTCGGCGGCGCGCCAGCGGGTGGCGGAGCAGTTCGGCGGTAGTGCCGCGCGCGGGACGCCGGAGCGGATCGTCGAGCGGTTGTCCGTGCTGCGTCAGGCCGGCATGACCTACGCCATCCTGAACTTCCCGGAGGCCGCGTACGACACCTCCGGGATGGAGCTGTTCGAGTGCGAGGTCATCCCCGCGCTGCGGTGAGTCGAGCGGCCTAGGCGGGATGTCGCCGGAGGCCGTCCCACCTCCAGTCTCGGGCAGCCTGGCGAGGTGACTGACCAGTAACATCAGGGGATGGCTGACGTCGACTCCTTCCGGTTGAGCGAGGATCACGAAGCGTTGCGGCAGGCGGTGCGGGACGTCGTCGAGGCGAAGGTGGCCCCGCACGCCGCCGAGGTGGACGACAAGGGGGTGTTCCCGCGGGCCGCGCATGACGCGTTGGTGGCGGCGGACTTCCACGCCCCGCACGTCCCGGAGCAGTACGACGGGGTCGGCGCGGACGCGCTCGCGGTCTGCCTGGTGATCGAGGAGGTGGCTCGCGGCTGCGCGTCGTCCTCGTTGATCCCGGCGGTGAACAAGCTCGGCAGCCTGCCCCTGCTGCTAGCCGGTTCGGAGGAGCTGAAGGCCCGGTACGTGCCGCCGTTGGCTCGCGGCGAGGCGATGTTCAGCTACGGCTTGTCGGAGCGGGAGGCCGGCAGCGACACCGCGAGCATGCGGTGCCGGGCAGTCCCGGACGGTGACAGCTTCGTGTTGAGCGGGCAGAAGTCGTGGATCACGAATGCGGGGGTGAGCGAGTACTACACGGTGTTGGCGGTGACCGACCCTGATGCTCCACGTGGCAAGGGGATCAGCGCCTTCGTCGTGGAGCGGTCGGATCCGGGTTTCAGCTTCGGCGAGCCGGAGCGCAAACTCGGCATCAAGGGCAGCCCGACCCGCGAGCTGCATTTCGACGGTTGCCGGATCCCCGCGGACCGGATGATCGGCGCGCCCGGCGAGGGACTGCGGATCGCGTTGCGCACCTTGGACCACACGCGGATCACCATCGGTGCGCAGGCGGTCGGGATCGCGCAGGGCGCGCTGGACGCCGCGCTCGGCTACGTCAAGGAGCGCCGGCAGTTCGGCAAGGCGGTGGCCGAGTTCCAGGGTGTGCAGTTCATGCTGGCGGACATGGCGATGACCCTGGAGGCGGCCCGTCAGCTGGTCTACGTGGCCGCCGCCAAGAGCGAGCGGGACGACGCCGACCTGTCGTTCTTCGGTGCCGCGGCCAAGTGCTTCGCCTCGGACGTCGCGATGCAGGTGACCACGGACGCCGTGCAGCTGCTCGGCGGCGCCGGCTACGTCAAGGACTTCCCGCTGGAGCGGATGATGCGGGACGCCAAGATCACCCAGATCTACGAGGGCACCAACCAGATCCAGCGCCTGGTCATGGCCCGCCACCTGCTGCACAGGTGAGGTTCATGAGCTAGTTGATGCTCATGAGCTGACGGCGTCGCGCAACGCCCGGCGCACGGCGGCGATGGACGGGTGTCGGCCGGCGCCGTCCCGGACGGCGGTGAGCACGCGGCGTGCCGGTCGTCCAGGCAGGCCGACCACCTCGATGCGCAGCTGCGGGTGGCGCTCGGCCGGCAGCGACAGGGCCGGGGGGACCAGCGCCAGCGCCGCGGTCTGGAACGCCGCCACCCTGATTGTGCCGGCCACCGTGGTCCGCGCACCGGCCAGCTCTGCCTCCGCCTGCTCCAGCTGAGCTAGCACGATCTCGCTGTGCCGCACCAGGATCCGCCCCTGCTCAGTCAACTGAACGCCGCGGCCGACGCGTTCCAGCGACCTTGTTCTGATGTATCTCACCACCGATGATTGGTCCATGACCACTCATCGCCTCGTGCCGGGCATCCCACGTGCGCTGGTGCGAGCACCGGGGGAGGGAGAGCTGCTGACGGTGGCCGGGGTGGACCACCTCTTCCAGCTCACCGGCGCGGACACCGGCGGGGCGTTCGCGCTCGAGGTGTTCACCGTGCCGCCAGGCACGCTCGGCGCTCGTCCGCACGTTCACCACGCGCACGACGAGTACTTCTACGTGTTGGACGGCGAGCTCACCGTGCACACCGGTGACGGCGAGGTGGTGGCTGGCCCGCGCCATCTCGTAGCCGCCGTCCGGGGCACCCCGCACGGCTTCCGCAACGCCGGCGGCTCCGTCGTCCAGGCGCTGTGCCTGTACACCCCAGCCGGGTACGAAGGGTACTTCCGCGACGTGCACGCCGCAGTCACGGGCGGCGCGGTGGCGACCGACGACCTGCTGGCCGGGTTCCGCGCTCGATACCGCACCACCGCGCACCCTGCGCCGCCGTCGAGCAGGCGCCAGCAGCGATCGCACCGGGACCAGCGGTGAGCCTGTCGCGCACGGACGACCGCGCTCCGGCGCCGCGGATCACCGCCGCTGGGATCCGGGCGGCCCTGGGCGACGCACGCTTCGCCGGCCGCACCGTGGTCGCCGTACTGACCGGCGGCAGCGTGGCGAGCGACGGATGACTGGAGCGGCCCTACAGCCGCGGGCGGCTACGAGATAGATACTTTGTGTAGTCACCTAGCGACACGCTGGAGTGAATCCCGTGGTCCAGTGCCGCCCGGCGAATACTGGACGCCGATGTCGTCCACCTCTGATCCCACGGCTCGGCGGGTGCTCGCCTCGGTCGGCGGGTCCGACCGAGGCCGGAACGGGAGCCTGCGCCAGCTAGCGGACCCGCGTTATCTCACTCCTGCCGGATGTCGGCGTCGGGCTCTGATGCTGCTCGGGGTCACCGTGGTGGCGCCGGGGAGCGCGCAGCTCGCCGTCGGACGGCGCAGGATCGGCCGGGTGGCGCTGCGGGTCTGGCTCGTCCTGTGGCTGGTCGTCGCCGCGGCGGTGCTAGTGGCCTGGGTGGACCGCGGCCTGGCGCTGCGCCTCGCGGTCGGGATGCGGGTGCTCGGCTGGTTGCCGTCCCTGCTGACGGTCCTGGCCGTGGCGTGGGTCGGGTTGTTCCTGGATGCCTGGCGCCTGGGCCGGCCGCCGCTGCTGACCATGGGCGGGCGGCGGCTGGTGGCGCTGACCACAGCGGGTCTGGTCGCTGCGACCGTGGTGCCGCTCGGATGGGCTGCCCGGCAGGCGTCCGCCGGCAACGCCCTGCTGCAGCAGGTGTTCGCCGGCAGCCAGGAGGCAAGCGCCTCCCACGGTCGGTACAACGTGCTGCTGCTCGGCGGCGACGCGGGCGAAGATCGGGTGGGACTGCGCCCGGACAGCATCACCCTGGCCAGCATCGACGCCACGACCGGACGCACGGTGCTGCTGTCCTTCCCGCGGAACCTGCAGAACGTGCCGTTCCCGGACGGCTCCCCGATGCACCGTGCCCTGCCCCGCGGCCTGGACTGTGGCGACGACTGCCTGCTCAACTCCGTCTACACCTGGGCGCAGTCGCACCCGCAGGTGTACGGCCGCGACGAGCGCGACCCGGGTGCCCGCGCCACCGCGGAGGCGGTCAGCGCGATCTCCGGCCTGGACGTGCACTACATGGTGCTGGTGGACCTGCAGGGCTTTCGGGATCTGGTGGACGCCGTGGGTGGGGTGCGGATCGACGTCCGTCGACCGCTGCCGATCGGCGGCCGCGGCCAGGTGCTGCCGGCGGGGACGCGGACCCTCGACGGCTACCACGCCCTCTGGTACGCCCGATCACGGTCGGCCGACAGCGACTACGCCCGGATGGCCCGGCAGCGGTGCGTCATGACGGCGATGGTGGACCAGCTGGATCCGGGCACCGTGCTCACCCGGTTCCAGCGGATCGCCGCCGCGTCCACCGGGCTGGTGCGCACGACCATCCCGGTGGGTGAGCTGGGCACGTTCGCCGAGCTCGCGTCGGCGGCCAAGTCCCAGCCGGTGACCAGCGTGCAGTTCGCACCGCCGCTGATCACGCCGGCCCGTCCGGACTACGACCGCGTGCGCGTCATGGTCCGCACGGCCATCGAGGACTCGACACGTGCTGGGGGCGCCAGGCCGACGCCGGCTCGCGCCAGCGCGTCCACTCCGGTTACCCCAGGCGCGGCACCCGGCTCGGCGGAGCGCTCGCCGTCCGGGAGCTCGCCGGGCGGGCGCTCAGCAGTCGGTGCAGACCCGCCCCGGGCAGAGTGCGCTGCCGCGTGATCAGTCCGGTCCCGGGTGTGTTCGGCGTCCAGTGTCCGCCGATAGCCTGCGCGGGTGACCGCAGTTCCACCCCCTGGCACCGATCGGCGATCGGACCCGCAGGACGCGCAGTGGCCGTCGGTCAGCGTGGTGATGACGGTCCGGAATGAGGAGCGGCACCTCGCCGAGGCCGTGTCGCGGATCCTGGACCAGGACTACCCGCGACCGCTGGAGGTGATCGTCGCGGTCGGTCCCTCCCAGGACGACACGGTGCAGGTGGCGCAGGGTCTTGCCGCCCGGGACCGCCGGGTCCGGGTGATCGCCAACCCGACCGGGCGCACCCCGCACGGCCTGAACGCCGCGGTGGCGGCCAGCGGCGGCGAGGTAATCGCCCGGGTGGACGGGCACGCGATCCTGCCGGACGGCTACCTGCGCACCGCGGTGGCGGAGCTGCGCCGCACCGGAGCTGACAACGTCGGTGGGGTGATGGACGCCCGGGGGGTCAGTGCGTTCGAGCAGGCGGTGGCCTGCGCGATGCGCAGCCGGATCGGCGTCGGGCAGGCCAGCTTTCACGTCGGCGGGGTCGCCGGGCCGGCCGACACGGTGTACCTCGGGGTGTTCCGCCGGTCGGCGCTGGCCCGCGTCGGCGGGTATGACCAGCACTTCCAACGGGCTCAGGACTGGGAGATGAACCACCGGATCCGGGCCACCGGTGGCCTGGTCTGGTTCACCCCGGACCTGAAGGTGACCTATCGGCCTCGGGCCACGGTCACGGCCCTGGCGGAGCAGTACTTCCTGTACGGGCGCTGGCGGCGGGTAGTCGGCCGACGGCACCGTGGCACCACGACCTGGCGTTACCTGGCCGCTCCGGCTGCCGTGGTCGGTAGCCTCGGCGGATTGCTGGTCGCTGGTTGGCAGCCGTGGGCGCTGGCCTTGCCGCTGAGCTACCTCGCGGTGGTGCTGGCCGGTTCCGTGGCGGTGGGCCGCAGCCTGCCGTGGCGTGCGCGGTTGCTGCTCCCGCTCGCGCTG
>JBOFLF010000025.1:0-13756 GCA_051657715.1 Angustibacter sp.
CGGTTCGGGTTGCCGCAGTGGCAGTTCACGCTGTCCGCCACGGATGCGAACCGGCACGTCATCCGGTACGCCCGGCATCTGACCGGCCGACCGAAGGTGCTGGTGGTCGACTGGTGCTACCACGGGACCGTCGACGAGACCTTCGCCACCCTGGACGACACCGGCCAGGTGGTGCCCCGCCGCGGCGCCATCGGCCCGCCGGTGCCACCGTCGCAGACCACGGTGGTGGTGCCGTTCAACGACATCGACGCCCTGGAGCGGGCGCTGGCCGCCGGCGATGTCGCGTGCGCCCTGCTGGAGCCGGCGATGACGAACATCGGCATCGTGCTCCCCGACGACGGCTACCACGACGCCCTGCGCCGGCTGACCCGCGAGCACGGGACGCTGCTGGTGCTCGACGAGACGCACACCCTGTGCGCCGGGCCGGGCGGCTGCACCCGAGCCTGGGGCCTGGACCCGGACGTGGTGGTGGTCGGCAAGACCATCGGCGGCGGCATCCCGACCGGCGCCTTCGGGCTCACGGCCGAGCTCGCCGAGCGGATCCAAGCATCGGTGGAGCTGGCCGAGATCGATGTCGGCGGGATCGGGGGCACCCTGGCCGGCAGCGCGCTGTCGCTCGCCGCCGTGGCCACCACCTTGACCGAGGTGCTGACCGACGAGGCCGCCGCGCACGCCGAGCGCCTCGCGGTGCGCTGGACCGTCGGCGTCCAGGACGTCCTGGACGACACCGGCGCCCCGTGGCACGTCACCCGGATCGGCAGCCGCGCGGAGTACGCGTTCTCCCCCACACCACCGCGCACCGGCGCGCAGGCGGCCGCCGCGGACGACTTCACGCTGCAGCAGTACCTGCACCTGCACGCGCTCAACCGCGGCCTGCTGCTCACCCCGTTCCACAACATGGCGTTGATGAGCCCGGCGACCACCGAGGCGGACGTCGACCGGCCCACCGAGGCGTTCCGGGACTGCGCCACCGAGCTGTTCGCCTGAGCGTCGCCAGCCGGCTGTATGCCAACGGCTGTGAGAGCGGCTGGGCGTCGTCCGGTCCGATCGGGACATCGAGGTGTCCGGGCAGCTGTGGGTAGAGAGCTCGGCATTCGACATGGACTGGGTGCTGCGGGATCTGCGCGCCGTCTTGCCGGACCGGCGGCCCGCGGCCGACGATGCGCGGGCGGCCACGCGGTTCACCGAGTTCCGCGAAAAGTGGCCTGACCCGGCCGACCGCCTCGGGTCAGCCTCCGATCAACGTCGTGACGACCCGGACGACCGGCCCGACGTCAAGGCTCCGGCGGTCGATCCGGGTGATGCGGGACGTCGAGGCCGTGCGTGGCTGCTCGCCGATGGCGTAGGAGTCCGGTGCGAGTTCAACACGGGTGGCCCAGGGCCGGTGGGCGCTGGTCATCGGGACCACAATGACCAGCCCCATCGTCGTCGCCAGCCGTTCGTCCGAGAGCACCAGGTGGGGACGGTGTCCACGCTGCTCGTGACCTTCTGTCGGGTCCAACGACAGCCACACCACATCCCCCCGGCCGGGGGGTTTCTTCATCAGGCACCCGAAGTATCGAGCGCGCGATCTTCGACGGCATACCCCTCGTCAAGTTGGTCGCTGTCGCTGGCGACCGCCGCCGCGTACGACCTGGGGGTCACGTCCTCGAACGATCCCCAGAACCGGTTGCGCTGGTGCTCGTCGAGGAGGGACCGCAGGAAGGCGTCGATTGTCTTCGCCTCGCTCTCGGCGCCGGCCTTGATCCGAGCCCGGGTGTCGATCTGGATCGCGATAGTCGTACGCTTCACATAGAGCAATCTATCAGATCGAAAAGTCAGACTCAGGTGTTCTGCGGGAAGCCGAGATCGACGCCGCCGTGGCTCGGGTCCAGCCAGCGGGTCGTCACCACCTTGCCGCGGGTGTAGAAGTGGATCCCGTCCGGACCGTATGCATGCGAGTCGCCGAACAGCGAGTCCTTCCAGCCACCGAACGAGAACTGGGCGACGGGCACCGGAATCGGCACGTTGACGCCCACCATGCCGACCTGCACCTCGTGCTGGAACCGCCGGGCCGCCCCGCCGTCGTTGGTGAAGATTGCGGTGCCGTTGCCGTAGGGGTTGGCGTTGATCAGCGCCAGCCCCTCGTCGTACGAACCCACCCGCAGCACGGACAGCACCGGCCCGAAGATCTCGTCGGTGTAGACGCTCATCGCCGGGGTGACGTGGTCTAGCAGGGTGGGTCCGAGCCAGAAGCCGGTGGGCTCGCCATCCACCTGCGGATCGCGGCCGTCCACCACGACGGTGGCCCCGGCCTGCTCCCCCGCGTCCACGTACGAAGCCACCACGTCCCGGTGCGCGGCGGTGATCAGCGGACCCATGTCGCAGCCACGACGACCGTCCCCGGTCCGCAGCGTGCCCATCCGCTCGGCAATCCGGGAGACCAGCTCCGCACCCACCGGGTCGACGACAACCAGCGCCGAGATCGCCATGCAGCGCTCCCCGGCCGAGCCGAACCCGGCGTTCACCGCGGCGTCCGCGGCCAGGTCGAGGTCGGCGTCCGGGAGCACCAGCATGTGGTTCTTCGCCCCGCCTAACGCTTGCACCCGCTTGCCCGCACGGGTGCCGTGCTCGTAGACGTACCGGGCGACCGGCGTCGACCCGACGAAAGACACCGCAGCCACGTCCGGGTGCTCCAACAACCGGTCAACGGCCACCTTGTCGCCCTGCACCACGGTGAGCACCCCGTCCGGCAGCCCGGCCTGCGCCCACAGCTCGGCGAGCAGCAGGGAAGCCGACGGGTCCTTCTCGCTGGGCTTGAGCACCACCGCGTTGCCGGCCGCGATCGCCACCGGCACGAACCACAGCGGCACCATCGCGGGAAAGTTGAACGGGGAGACCACCGCGACCACACCCAACGGCTGGCGCACCGAGTGCACGTCCACCGAGGTGGAGGCGTTCTGGGTGAAGGAGCCCTTCAGCAGGTGCGGTGCCCCGCAGGCGAACTCGACCACCTCGAGGCCGCGGGCGACTTCGCCGGCCGCGTCGGAGAGAACTTTGCCGTGCTCCGCGGTGATCACCGCGGCGACGTCGGCGGCGCGAGCAGCGAGCAGCTCACGGAACCTGAACACCACCCGGCTACGGGTGGCCAGCGAGCTTCGACCCCACTCGTGCGCGACCGCAGCAGCGCCGGCAACCGCAAGGTCCACGGTCGCCACGTCGGCCAGCGCCACCTGCCCGGTCACCTGCCCGGTCGCCGGGTCGAAGACCTCGCTGGTCCGGGCCGGGCCGGAGCCGGCCACGCCCTCGTGTGGCTTGCCGTCGATCCAATGCCTGATCCGAGTTGTCATCCCGTCAGTCTGCGCCCTGGCCGGCCATCCGTACGCCCGACACCTTGTGGCCGTCGACGCGCCCACCCGCACAACCTGTCCAGCCCATCCGCGCACGCTGCCCGGCCCACGCACGCTGCCCGGCGCCGGACGGTGACGTCGCACCCGCCGGACGAGGCAACGGGGCGGTCACGAGTCGAAACCGACGCCCAAACTGTCCAGGGTGCGCAGCCACGCTCCCCGCCGGCCATCCCGCTCGTCCGCCCGGGTGATCGCCCGGCGGGTGGCACGGATGCCGGCCCACCGGACCGGCTCAGGCGGAAAGGGGACCGGCTTGCGCCGTACCATGTCCAACGACGTGCGCTCGTTCTCCCGCTGGGCCAGCAGGTCCAGGCACGCCTGGGCGCCGAATCGGCTAGCCCCGACGCCCAGCCCGGTGAAGCCGAGCACACTGGCCACTCGTCCACCGTGGGTGAGCGCCCAGAACGGGCTGAACCGGCTGCAGGTGTCGATCGCGCCGCCCCAGGTGTGGGTGATCTGGATGCCCTGAAGCGCGGGAAAGGTCTCGACCAGGTGCTCGCCCAGCATCGCCTCCACTCGCGGGTTGCGCATCCGCCGACTGCTCAGGTCGCCGGCGTAGTAGTAGACCGCGGCATAGCCGCCGAACAGCAACCGGCCGTCGTCGGTCAGCCGGTAGTAGTGGAACTGGTTGCCGGCGTCGCCGACACCGTGCCGGCCATGCCATCCGACCTCCGCCAGCTGCCGCGACGACAGCGGCTCGGTGACCAGGACGTGGTCCCACACCGGGACGACGTATGGCCGCAACCGCTTGACCGGTGACGGGAACACGCTGGTGCCGAGCACGACCTGCCGGGCACGCACCGACCCGTGCGGGGTCCGCACCACGATGCCGTCGCCGAGGTCGTGCAAATCCAGCACCCTGGTCGACTCGTGGACCCGCACGCCCATCCGCTCGACTGCGTCCGCCAAGCCCCACAACAGCCGGGCGGGATCCAGCAGCGCGACCCCATCGGTGTCCAGACGTCCGGCGAGGTACATCGGCGAGTTCGTCAACTGCCGGGTGCGCTCGGTGTCCAACAGTCGCGAGGACAGGCCCAGCCGAAGCGCCTGCTCGTGCGTCCGGGCCAGCTGCTCCACCTGCCACGGTCGCACCGCGACGCTCAGATCACCGCCGCGGTGCAGACCGCAGGCGATGCCCAGCTCCGCGACCGTGCGCTCGATGGCGTCCAGGTTCTGCTGACCGAGACGCAACAGCGTCGGCATCTGACGCGGCCAGCGGTCCAGGCCGTTCAGGATGCCGTGGGTGATGCTGGCTGCGCAGAACCCGCCGTTCCTCCCGGAGGCCGCCCACCCGAGCCGGTGACCGTCGAGCAGGACGACGTCCCGACCCGGCTGCTCCTGGACCGCGAGCAACGCCGCCCACATGCCGGTCAGCCCACCGCCGACGACCACGAGGTCCGCGGTGGCGTCGCCGGCCAGCGCGGGCCGCGCCGCGGGGCGGTCCGGCCGGTCCAACCAGTACGGCGTGGAGCTTGCCCCGTCCAGCACGACGTGAGCACCGGTCGGCCCTTGGGACGCCCCGGACACCGTGGGGCCGGCCGGCTGACTCACCAGTAGCTCATTGGCCCGGGCGACGCCGGCGCAACGTGTCACCGAGCAGGGTGACGATCAGGGCGATGAAGAACATCGCCGCACCGATCACGTACGCCTCCGCCGGAATGCCGCGCTGCGCCGACACGTACACGAATTTGGGGAACGTGTTGACGTCGCCGCTGACGAAGTTGGTGATGATGAAGTCGTCGAAGGACAGGCTGAACGCCAGCAGCGCCGCACCCGCGACCCCCGGTGCGACCAGCGGGAAGGTGACCCGCCAGAAGGTCTGCGCTTCGCTGGCGTACAGATCCTGGGCGGCCTGCTCCAGGCGAGGGTCCAGGCTGGCCACTCGGGCTTTCACGGTCACGACGACGAAACTGATGCAGAACATCACGTGCGCCGCGACGGTCGTCCAGAACCCCAGGGGCACCCGCAGGTTGAGGAACAACGTGAGCAGCGACGCCGCGAGCACCACCTCGGGGGTCGCCATCGGCAGAAACAGCAGGAGATTGGTGCCGCTACGACCGCGGAACCGGTGCCGCGCCAGCGCAAACGCAATCAGGGTGCCCAGTACCGTGGCGATCACCGTCGCCAGCAGTCCGATCTTCAGGCTGTTGCCCACTGCCGGGCAGACGTCCGGCGCTCCGCACGGGTCGGTCCAGTTGCCGGTGGTGAACCCGCGCCAGGTGAGGTTGCTACGGCCGGACTCGTTGAACGAGAACACCGTCACGTAGACGATCGGCAGGAAGATGTAGGCGAATGCGAGGCAGGCGTACAGCCGCAACGCGTTGCGGCCGAGCCACCGCCGGACCCGACGCCCGGCGCCCTGGCTCAGTGCCGCGACCGGAACCCGCCCGGCAGGCGATGCGGAGTCGGTGCTCATACCAGCTCCTCGGTGCCGGCGCGCCGTACGTACCACGCGACCAGCACGAGGATGGCGGCCATCAGCAGGAACGACAACACGGCCGCCGTGGGGTAGTCGACCACGTTGAGGAACCGGCTCTGCACCACGTTGCCGATCATCGAGGTCCGGGGATTACCCAGCAGCGCCGAGTTGACGTAGTCCCCCGCGGCCGGGATGAAGGTGAGCAACGTGCCGGCGACCACGCCGGGCATCGACAGCGGCACGGTCACCTTGCGCAGCACCGTGATCGGGTTGCCGTACAGGTCAGCGCCGGCCTCCAACAGGCGCGGGTCGATCCGCTCCAAGCTGGCGTACAGCGGCAAGGTCATGAACGGCAGGAAGTTGTACGTGATGCCGGCCACCACCGCGACCGCGCTGGCGGTCAGCGTGGTCGTCTCCCCTAGCAGCCCGACGGACTTCAACGTCCGCACGATGGCCCCTTCGTCGGACAGGATCTGCCGCCAGGCGATGGTGCGCAGGATGAAGCTGCAGAAGAACGGGGCCACGACGAGCACCAGCAGCAGGTTGCGCCAGCGGCCAGCCTTGAACGCGATCGCGTAGGCCAGCGGGTACCCGATGGCCAGGGTCAGCACCGTGGCGATGAAGGCGTAGCCGAAGGACCGCCCGAACTGCGGGGCGTACTCCTGCAAGGCGTCCCAGTAGTTGGCGAACCGCAGAGTCTGCTCGTACGCCCCGATCTCGCCGTCCACCACCGGCGTCTGGGTCGACGTGCCGGCCAGCGTGAGCAACGGGACGAGGAAGAACACGCCCAGCCACAGCAACCCGGGCAGCAACAGCAGGTACGGGGTGAGTCGACGTCGTCCGACCGGGGATGCTGTGGTCGGTCCGGTGGCGCCCGGCCCGGCGGCTGCCCCCCCGCTCGGCGGCTGTGCGGCGCTGACGATGGCCATCGGTGCCCCTCAGCCCGCGCCCGCGAGGGCGCCGGAGTCGGCGGCGCCGGCCCCGCCATCGACCCCGTCGTCGACGCTAACGCCGGCCGTGGCGTCTCCTCGCACCGCGAAGGTGTGCTCGGGCGCCCACGTCAGGTCGACGGTGGATCCGACGGGGAGCAGACCACCCGTGCCGAGGTTTTGCACGAACACGGTCAGCTGCTGCCCCCAGGGCATGTCGACGAGGTACTGCGTCGAGACACCGAAGAAGCTGACGTCAGCCACCACCCCGCCGCGCAGGCTGTTCACCGCGCCGCTGGGATGCGGCAACCACCCGCTCGTCGTCTGGTCCGTGGGCACCAGCTGGATCTTCTCCGGACGCACGCCGATCAACGTCGGCCCGGTCGTCGACGGGCCGGCGTCCAGGTCGGTGGAGCTGCCGGTTCGAGCGCGGGCCACCGGCATGCTCACCCGGTGCCCGTGCACGTCGAGTCGGAGCACGTCGCCCTCGACGACCACGTCACCCGCCGCCACCAGGTTCGACTGGCCGAGGAAGTTCGCGACGAACGTCGTGTTCGGGGACTCGTACAGCTCCTGCGGTCCGCCGAGCTGCTCGATGCGTCCGCCGTTCATCACTGCGATGGTGTCGGCCATGGTCATGGCCTCCTCCTGGTCGTGCGTCACGTGCACGAAGGTGAGGCCTACCTCGACCTGGATCCGCTTGAGCTCCACCTGCATCTGCCGGCGCAGCTTGAGGTCCAAGGCCCCCAGCGGCTCGTCCAGCAGCAGCACCGACGGCCGGTTGACCACGGCCCGGGCCAACGCGATCCGCTGCTGCTGACCGCCGGACAGCTGTCCCGGCTTGCGCCGAGCCAGGTGCCCCAGCTCGACCAGGTCGAGCGCCTCGGTGACTCGTGACGTGACGTTCTTCACGCCACGACGCCGCAGACCGAAGGCGACGTTCTCGAAGATGTCCAGGTGCGGGAACAACGCGTAGTTCTGGAACACCGTGTTGACCGGACGCCGGTAGGGCCGGGTGTAGGTGACGTCGTCCGCGCCGAGGTGGATGGTGCCCGCGGTGGGCTCCTCCAGCCCGGCGACCATTCGCAACGTTGTCGTCTTGCCGCACCCTGACGGCCCGAGCAGGGCGAAGAACGACCCGGCCGGGATGGTCAAGGTCAGGTCGTCGACCGCGACGAAGTCGCCGAACCGCTTGGTGACCGACGTCAAGCGCAGGTCCGCCCCGGACGTGGCGCTGCCGCTGCCACCCGAGCTAGCGGCCACGTCAGTTGCCCAGCACCTTCTGGAATGCCGCGGTGAAGGTGCTCTCCTCTTGCGGCTTGAGGCTGCGGAAGAGTCGGGCCTGGGTCAAGAACGCGTCGTCCGGGAAGATGTACGGGTTGTCCGCGAGGCTCTTGTCGATCTTCTCCATCTCGGCCTGCGCGCCCTGCACCGGGCAGATGTAGTTGACGTATGCCGCGACCTCGGCCGCCACCGCCGGGTCGTAGTAGTAGTCCATCAGCTTCTCGGCGTTCTTCTTGTGCGGCGACCCGATCGGGATGAGCAGGTTGTCCGCGAACAACGTGCCGCCGGACTCGGGCAACGCGAACTCCCACTTGTCGTCGTTCTCGAAGTTGATCTGGGTGATGTCGCCGGACCACCCGATGACGGCCAGGGCGTCTCCGCTGATCAGGTCCTCCTTGTAGGAGTTGCCCTTGGCCTGACGGATCTGACCGGAGTCGAACTGCTTCTGCAGGACGTCGATCGCCGCCATGAACTGGTCCTCGGTGAAGTCCTTCGAGATGTCCACGCCCTGGGCCATCATGATCAACCCGACGGTGTCCCGCATCTCGGTGAGCACCTCGACCCGGCCCTTGAGCTCGGGCTTCCAGAGGTCGTCGACGGACTTCAGCCCACCGGGCACCTTCTCCTTGTTCCACGCCAGACCGGCGAACCCGGCTTGCCAGGTGAGGCTGGAGTTGCGGCCGGGGTCGTAGTCGACGTTCGCGAAGGAGGGGCCGATGTTCTTCTTGTTCGGCATGTTGGCCGGGTCGAACTTCTGCACGTATCCCTGCCGGATGAGGCGGGCCGCCATCCAGTCGGTGAGCACGATCACGTCTTTGCCGATGTCCTGGCCGTTCTTCAGCTGACCGGACACCTTGCCGTAGTACGAGTCGTTGTCCTCGATGTCCTCGGCGTAGGTCGCCTTGATCCCGGTCTTCTTCTGGAACGCCTCGAGCGTGGGGTAGGTCTTGGTCTTGTCGTCGTAGTCCAGGTAGAGCGTCCAGTTCGCCCAGTTGACTACCTTCTCGGTGTCACTGCGGTCGACGGCCGCCGTGGGTTTGTCCGACGCGGTACCACCGCCACCGGTACCGCTGGTTCCGCAGCTGGCCAGTGCGCCGACACCGACCGTGGCCAGCCCGCCAGCCAGCAGCGAGCGGCGGGACAGCTGGGCGCGCACGATCGCCCGGGCCTGCGGCGACAAGGGAGGGCGGGTGCTGCTCATGATGCGGTGTCCTTCCGGAGGGTGAAGATCGTGCGGTGCCACGGTTTGGCTGCCGCACCGGTGATGTCGGTCATGACGTGCTTGATGTTGGTGTACTCCTCCATCGAGTACACGCTCATGTCCTTGCCAAAACCTGAGGACTTCATCCCGCCGTGCGGCATCTCGCTGATGATCGGGATGTGGTCGTTGATCCAGACGCACCCCGCCTGGATCTGCCGGCTGGCTCGTGCGGCTCGCGTGACGTCGGTCGTCCAGGCCGATGCCGCGAGCCCGTAGGGGGTGTCGTTCGCCAGGTCGATCGCCTCGTCGTCGGTGTCGAAGGGGACGACGACCAGCACCGGCCCGAACACCTCGTCGCGCCAGATCGCCGCCGTCCGGTCGATGCCGGTGATCAGGGTCGGCTCGTAGTAGGCGCCCGCCGCGAGGTCGCCCGTCGGGGCCTGCCCACCGCGGACCACGCGCGCTCCGGCGGCTCGGGCACGGTCCACGTGGTCGGCCACCCGCCGCTGATGTACCCGGCCGATCAGCGGCCCCTGGTCGGTGCTCGGGTCGAGCGGAGCACCGAGACGCACCGCCGCCATCAGATCGGCGACCCCGTCCACGAACTCGGTGAACCGCGACCGGTGCACGATCGCCCGGGTCGCCGCCGTGCAGTCCTGGCCGGTGTTGATCAACGAACCGGCGACCGCCCCAGCCACCGCGGCGTCGAGGTCGGCGTCCTCGAACACCACGAACGGCGCCTTGCCACCCAGCTCCAGATGCACTCGCTTCGCGGTGCGCGCGGCCAGCTCCATCACCCGGCGTCCGACCGCCGAGCTACCGGTGAACGAGGTCATCGCCACTCCGGGATGGGCGACCAGGTGCTCGCCGACGACCGGTCCGGTGCCGACGACGACGTTGAAGACTCCGTCCGGCAGCCCGGCGCGCTGGCCGGCCTCGGCCATCATCACCGTGGTCAACGGGGTCAGCTCGCTGGGCTTGAGCACGATCGCGTTCCCAGCGGCCACTGCCGGCAGCACCTTCCAGGCGGCCATCTGCAGCGGGTAGTTCCACGGGGCGATCGAACCGATGACCCCGACCGGCTCCCGGCGCACCGAGGACGTGTGGTCAGCGGAGTACTCACCGGTCGCCCGGCCCTCCAGCACCCGGGCGGCGCCGGCGAAGAATGCGGTGTTGTCCACCGTGCCCGGAACGTCGAACTCGGTACTCAACCGGATCGGCTTGCCGGTCTGCGCGGTCTCCGTCCGAGCCAGCTCGTCGGCGATCGTGTCGAGCTCCTGTGCCCAGCGGTACAGCACGGCGGACCGTTCGGCGGGCGTCGCCGATCCCCAGTCTCGCTGTGCGTGTGCCGCCACCTGGACCGCTGCGTCCACATCCGCCGGGCCGGCGAGTTGCACCTGCTCCACGACCTGGCCGGTCGACGGGTCGACCACGTCGTGCGAGCCGCTGTCCGTGCTGGCCGGTCCGACCCGCCGGCCACCGATCCACTGGTGCACGGAGTCCGCCATGTCACCTCCGCTTGCCAGCGTCTCGGATCACGCGCTCCCAGGCGCTGGTCAGGTCTGATAAGTGCCAGCCAGTCAACCAGCGGCAGCGACGTCCTGGTGGACCGGTCACCGCGAGTTTCTGGTGGCGACTGATCCTGACATGACGCCGTTTCGAGCTTCAAGGGAAACCGATCGATTCCGTTGGTTTGTTGCACGGTCGCAACGAAATCCTCGGTTAACGTGCTCGTGGAGCATGAGGTCCGCTTGTCACAGCGACGATCGGCAGCGTTACCCTGAGTGCTCAGCAGGCGGTTGACACCATGACGATCAGGAGCATAACGGGAGGCTGGCATGACGCTCCCGACCGTGGCCGAGGTGCTGGCTCTGCCAGTGCTGGCAGCGGGGCAGCCACGAGTCGTCGCCGGCGCGGATCACCTCGACCACCCGGTCCGGTGGGCACACGCGGCAGAGGTGGCGGACATCGGCGAGCTGCTGCGCGGAGACGAGCTGGTCCTCACGACCGGTGTCGCGCTACCTCGCTCAGATGACGGGCTGGCCGACTTCGTGCGCGGCTTGGCGCTGCTGCCGGTGGCCGGGTTGGTGGTCGAGCTCGGTCGAGCGTTCCGCGGCCGGTTGCCGGCAGCCATGGTGCGGGCCGCTGCGCAGGCTGGCCTGCCGTTGATCGAGCTCACCCACCCGGTGGCGTTCGTAGAGGTCACCGAGGCGGTGCACTCCTGCGTGCTCGACGGTCAGGTGGAGTCGTTGCGTCAGGCCCAAGCGCTGCACGACACCTTCACTGAACTTGCCGTCGAAGGCGCCGACACCGCCGAGGTGGTCCGGCAGGCAGCCCGGATGGCAGGAGCGCCGGTGGTCCTGGAGACACCCGGGCACCTCGTGGCAGCGCACGACCCGGCGGGGACCGACGAGACGGCCTTGCTGTCGCGATGGCAGCAGCGGTCCCGGACGGTGCAGGTTGCCGGAAGATCCGGGGTGGACCCAGCATCCGGGTGGGTCGTGGCCACGGTGGGTGCCCGCGGCGAGGACTGGGGCCGGCTGGTGCTGGTCCGCCGGCCGGGTGAGCTGAGACCGCACGACCTCATGCTGCTCGAGCGGACCGCCACCACCCTGGCCCTGCAACGGCTCATCGACCGCGACCGGGAGGGCCTGGAACGGGCCACCCATCGCACCCTGCTCACCGCGCTGCTGGAGCATCAGCACCCGGACGCCGAGATCGCGGTGCGTGCCCGGGCGCTCGGGGTGCACCTCGAGCGGCGGCGGTTGCTGGGTGCCCTGGTCCGCCGACGAGAGTCCCGCGCCGGTCCCACCTTGGCCGGTCAAGCCCGATTGCGGGATCTGTCGGACGTCGTCGCGCACGCCGCACGAGAGGCCGGGATCAGCGCCCTGGTCGGGCCGTTGGACGATCGGACCGTCGGCATGGTGATCGCCCTGGAGCGCCAGGACGAGGACCGTGCGGTGCTGGACCGGCTCGCCCAAGCCGTGGAGCGGCTGGTCCGCTACCGCCTGCCCGGGTCCACCCCGGAGCACCTGATCCGCACCGCTGGCTCGGTGGTGGGCGATGTGCGGGACGCGCGGCGCAGCGTGCTGGAGGCCCGGCAGGTGGCGGATGCCGCCGAGCATCTGCCGTCGGTCAGCCGGTTCCGGCGGTTGCCGGACGTGGGCGTCCGCGGTCTGCTGGCGCTGCTCGGCGACGACGCTCGGGTGGAGCTGTTCGTGGAGCGCGAGCTCGGACCCCTGCTGGACCGGCAGGACGGCCTGGCTCACGTGCTGCGCGCCTACCTTGCCGCCGGACGCAACAAGAGCGCGACCGCGGTCGCGCTGCACCTGTCCCGCCCCGCGCTGTACGACCGGATGACCCGGCTGCACCGGCTGCTCGGGGTCGACCTGGACGATGCCGAGGTATGCCTCACCCTGCACGTCGCGCTGCTGGCGTACGACATTCGACAGGGCAACCGGGAGCAGGGCCGGGGCAGCTAGCCTGCGGTCGGCCCGGGTACACCCGAGGCCGGCTCAGTCAGGAGGCAGGCCATGCGGGAACGCGCCCCACGGACGCCGTCGCAGCTGCTGCGAACCATCACGACCACCGACCCCACCCGGCCGCGGATCACCTGGTACGACGACCTGCCCGGCCCGACCGCGGGCGAGCGTATCGAGCTGTCCGGGCGGGTGCTCGGGACCTGGGTGGCCAAAGCGGCTGGGCTGCTCGTCGACGAGCTGGACGTCCAGCACGGCGACCTCGTCCGGTTGGACCTGCCGACGCACTGGCGGACGGTGTACTGGGCGCTGGCCGCCTGGGAGGTCGGTGCCGCGGTGGAGCTGGGTCGGTCACCGACCGGCGACCCGCCGGCCGCGGTGATCACCACCGCGCCGACAGCGCAAAGCGTCCCGGTGGTGGCGGTGAGCCGTGCAGCACTGGCCCGTGCCTGGGCCGGGTCGCCGCTGCCGCCCGGAGCGGTGGACGAGGCCGCGGACCTGCCCGGGCAGCCGGACGTGTTCGAGCCCCCGCAGCCGCCTAGCCCGGGCGAGGTGGCGCTACGTTCGGCGGCCGGCGTTCGGTCGGCGGCCGACCTGGTGGACGAGGCCGCGGACCTGGCCGAACGCTCAGGCTGGCCGTTGGGCGCCCGTGTCGGTCTACGTGTGGACGGTGACGCCGACCCTGCCGAGGCACTCCAGGTGGCACTTGCGGCGTGGCGTATCGAGGGTTCCCTCGTGCTCGTCACCTGCCGGAGCACGGACCCCGAGCTGGACGCCCGGTGGACCGAAGAACAGGTGACCGTCCTGGCCGGCGCCCCGTGAGCGAGGGCACCGTCGAGGTAACGGCGGGATAACCCAGAACCGGTGCCGGGGTTAGCGGTAGTCGTAGACGGTTCCCGCGCTAGATGACCCGCTCTCCAGACCAGTACGCCAGAAGAAGCTGCGCGAGCGCGCGTAACCCGGGGTCTGGATCCCACCCCGACTCCACGCACCCACCACGTAGTCATCCCCAAACGTCCCGAACGACACCCGCTTCCACGTCGCAGGCGACATCA
>JBOFLF010000026.1:0-9285 GCA_051657715.1 Angustibacter sp.
TTCCTCGTTGTTGATGTTCATCTCGGCCCCTTCTCTGCTTCCTTGGCTCGCTTGAGGATCTTTTCCCGCAACGTCATGACGTGGAAGATGCTCAGACCCCGTGGCGGGATCACCACGAGCATCACCTCCAACAGCGGCCGGCGGTAGCGAGCACCAGCACGCCGGCGGCCTCCAAGGCAGCGATCCAGTAGTTCAGATGCTCGTAGACGGCGCCGGTCGGCAGCGGTAGCGGCGCGACCTCCCGCAGCCGGCCCCGAGCGGCGGCGGCGATGTCATCGTTCGTGTCTGGAAGGCCCTCGATGCGCCAGGTGTTCGGGGGGGCGATCTCCTCGACCTCGGCTAGGTCGAGGACGCACTCACGTTGTTCATGCGCACGCCGGTAGTCCGCATGCAGGGCAGGCGACCACGGTCCCGCCGCTGCACCCTCGTGTCGGCGGAGGTCCCGGAGAGTGTCGAAACCTTCGGGTGGCTCAGCCAGGAAGAACACGCCGAGCGATCGTCGGTACAGCCGGGCGGCCTTGCGCAGCTGCACGACGGTGGGCCGGCAGACCTGTCCACCTACTGCTGGCCGGTGGGAACCACTGCGGCCGGGCCACGCACTTCGAACGACGCAGTGAACCGGTTGTCGCCCGCATCCAGCCGCCACTCGTACCTACCTGGCTGGAGCGGCAGGGACGGCACTGAGAAGGCAAATGACGCTTCCAGCCGAGTGCCATGCGAGACTCCGGGCGGTCGACCGACCTCGAGCGTCTGCTGGATCTTCAGTCCCTCCGACCCACCCGGCAGCACGACCTCGTGCCCGTCGGCGTCTACCAGAGCGAGAACCAGCGGGATCTGCTGGTTGGTCCTGTCCCAGGGAACCTTCAACAGGATGGCTACCGCGGATGGAATCGTTGGTGTGACTGTCAGTGACCAGCCAGCCCCAAGCATGTGAAGCTTGCCCGATGGGTCTGCGGTAGCTGCGTCACACAGCAACATGACCGCCTCGATGGGCGAAGCCATCAGGTGGTGATCAACCGGCGATCTGTCGATGACACAGAGTAGGGAACCGCCGAGTTGCGACTCACCATCGAGGCGGCGCGGGTGGCGCTCACCCTCAGCGTCGACCATGCCACCCAGAGCTTGACCTCACGCTCTTGCACGTCGATCTGCTCGACACGACCGTGACCAGCCAGCCCAGAGACGGGCTCGTAGACGTCCACCTCGTCCGCGACCTGGACGGTGCCAGTGACGTCCTCGTCCAGGTCGGCGATGGTGCACTCGCGGTCAACACGCAGGTTGGGGTTGATCTGAACCCTTGCAGTCGCAGTCATCTCACCTGTCCCGTCTGCTCAGGACCCTTCAAGGCCTGTACGAACCTCTCAACGACGGGCCGTGCTGGATCACTCCCGAAGTCGACAGAGTAGTGCTCTTCTCTCTCGTCGTGATCGCCGTCCTTCTTGAGGTCGAACCCCAGGTCGTACAGTGTGCCAGCCCTCGTCCAGTAGAAGACAGCGTTCCGAACATCCTCCAGCCGGATGCCAGCCAGGCCTGCTGCATGCACGAGGCGCAGCTTCAGCTCGTCTTCCGACTCGTCCTGCCTGGCTACGTCCGCCCACACGGACACCCGGAACCAGGACTGTTCCCCGGCCGGCCGCTGGTAACGATCAGCATACTTCGCCTCCTTGATCACCTTCTTCACCTCATCCGATCCCCCTGGAGGGAAGCGCAGGACCAGGGCAGCAGGCGGAGGACCCTCAGTCACGAGACGTCACGCTAGCTTCACCAGTTCAACCTCGGCTACGAGCATCGGATCGGACGCTCGGTCGCGAGTGCAGACCCAGCGAGACAGTGCACTCCGCTGCCGATCCGAACGCCGATCGTGGGCGGCGCTCCGGCCCGCGTCCAGGGCGCCTGCGGCGTCGCTGCGCGATGAGCTGCGCCCACCCTGGACCCGGACCTGCGCACCGTCCTCGCTCTGCTTATCGGATCGGTGGCTCACCTGTGCCCGGCACACCCCCCACCGCCAGGGCCAGCAGCTCGACGACCTGGCGGGCATGGGACCGGGCCTCGCGCACGGTCAGCTCGGCACCGCCGAGCGGGACGTCGACCACCAGGCGCGGGTCCTGGTCCGCGGCAGCGACCAACCAGGTCGACAGGGACGGCGAGGCATCCCGAGCGGAGCTGACACAGCGATCGGCCAGCGGGTCATGCTGGGCGACGTCGCACCACGGGCGGTGGCGACCGGACGCCCGGTCCCGGCGGGTGAGTAGGCCGAGCAGGTAGGCATCGACCACTTCGGCGATCACGTCCGCCAGGCGGTACGGACCGCCAGCGGGGCCAGGGTCGACGGGGTGTCCGGGGTTGGGCAGGCTGTGGTCCACGGTCGTACTCCTCTGCGTAGGGGTTCGATCGAGGTCCCGGCCCGGTGTTGCTGCACCGGCCGGGACCGCCCAGCTCGTCGCGCACAACAGGCGCGGCGTCGATCACCTCCTCCCGTCCAGCTCGGTCGTCGTGCTATCTGCGTGCGATCCGCGCTCCCGGGGATCAGGCCGCACAGGGCGGCCACGGGCGACCCGGCAGACACGAAAGCCCAGGTCAGAGCACCTGACCTGCACGGCCGAGGAGCGCCACCAACCGCCTGGCTGGCTTCCTAAGTCCCTCGCTCCGTGGAACCGGTGGCCACCTATCGGTTCGTGCCGGCGCCGCCCGAGACCCGGCTGGTCGTGTCAGTGCGAGAGCAGGAAAGCCAAGCTCTGCTCGGCAGGAGCCGGTCTGATCAAGACAAACGCAACACAACCGAAGACTGATCAGGATCCCGCCTGCCGTTGGCTTTGCTCTCATACATTGCGCGGTCAAGCCGGAGTTCGAGGAGTCGCGGGTGCCTGGTCGGGCGCGGCCGACGTTGTACATCGGGCTCTCTCGAGATCCACGGCACCCACTGCTGGAGGTGATGGTCGAGATCGTGCCGCCCTCGACGGTGGTGATCTTCCATTTGATGCCGGCACGGCGAAAGCACCTGGACTCGATGAGTGGAGGAGGGCGTGATGAGTGAGAAGGACCGGAAGGATCGGTATGAGGCTCTGGCCGATTGGGCCGAGCACGACATGACCATCGCCACCGACGACCCGCCGATCCTGCGCGGCCAGGCCGCAGCCGAGTTCGGCCGCACGATGCTGGAGCGGGCCGGCGCCGGTCGACCCCGACTGGACCCCACCGAGGCGGTCACCGGCCGTTCCCTCGTCGGCAGGTGCGCCTGCCCCAAGCGCTCAGCGACAGCGTGGACCAGCTAGCAGCCGCGCAGGGCCGCGCCGCATCCGAGGTGATGCGCGACGCGATCGCGGACTACCTCGCCCGCAACCAAAGCGCCTGACCCCAGAACACATCTGTCGAGCCGGCCGGCGCCTGGAGGGGCGTCCAGGCGCCGCAGCCAGGCGCGCGCTGCGCGAGGTCAGGCACCCCTACTCGTCGATGCCGTCGATGCCGTCGATCAGGCGGCGGGTCCGGTGTGCGCGTCGGCGCTGACGGGCCCAGCGAGTTGTGAGACGCGCTGGTGGCTCACACCGAGCAGGGCCCCGACGTCTCGCCGGCTGAACTGTGCGGCGGTCAGTGCGGCCTGAGCCAGGTGGCGATCGCGTCGACGCCGTCCATGGCGCCGTCGAGAGACTCGCGGGCGGTGTCGAGGTGGTCTTGGACCCGGGCCAGGGTGACCCGCACCAGGTGCGGGGTGGCGGGGTACGGCATCGTGTTGTCCACGGTCGTCTCCTTGTCACAGAAGGGTGCGATCGAGGCTCCGGCCGGTGTTGGTAGCACCGGTCGGGGCCGCCCACTGCGACGTCCGGCCGCGGTGGGGTCCTACTGATCCTGCTGGCTACTGGTACTGCCGCCGCCTCCCGGCTCCGGCGGTCAACGCCTTTCGGCTCGCGGCCGTCTTGTCCGCGGTAGGAGCGCCTGCCGCCGCGGCGACCTTGGTGGCCGCCCGTCCAGCATGGCGTGCGTTCTTCGTGGTGGTCCTCGAACCGGTCGTCGTGGTGGCCTTCCGCATTCGTGGTGTCGCCGTCGTGGCGTCGCGTTCGGCGATGCGGTTCTTGGCCGGCCCGATCCGGTCGGCTTGGGCGGGGTCGATGAGCTGCTGGACCCGCTGGTGGGTGACCCCGAGGATCGCCCCGACGTCCCGCATCGACATGTGCCGGGCCAGGCGGACCGCGACGTCGCGGGCGTGCTCGGCGAGCTGCTGGTCAGCGGTCCGGGCCTGGGCGAGCAGCTGGGCCTGCTCGGTGCGGTCGGCCAGGATGTCGCGGCCCTCGACGAGCACCTCGTCGACCACGACCCGCACCGAGCTGGGCGCCGCGTCCTGATCGAGCACGATGTAGTCGGCCGCCTCGATCTCGACGTCGGCCAGGCGGCGGGCCTGGGTGAGCCCGTCGATCGCGGGGATCTGGACCATCCACCACCCATCCTCACGAACCACCCGGACATGCCACTGTGTGCCCGCGGTGGTGCTGGTGTTCTCGGTGCTCATCCCGAACCTCCTACGACTCCAGCTGGACTTCCACTCAACTTCTCGACGCTCCCTGGCCTACGGCGCGTGGCTTGCTGCGCACGCCGCTAGCGCCTTCACCGCCTTGTCGTACACGCCCGGGGAGATCGAGCGGTGCCCGTCGGTCAGCTGGAACTTGTGCTGCCCGGTCGGGCACACCCACTTGCTGTGCGACCCACGTCCACCCACCCGGGTCCACCCCGCGACCTTGAACTGCTTCACCACTAGCCGCGTGGGCTGACTCGGCGTCATTGAGCAGAATACTAGCTACCTAGACACAGTCAAGTCAAGACACATTGACACTCAAGTGTCAATGTGTCGCTGCGTTCAACCGTTGCGCGTCAATCGAACACTTGTACGATCGCCCGATGAGGTCTGATCGGCCGCCGGCACGACCTCGCGCAGCCGCGGCCGTACGTGCGGTGCTCGTGGCGCGGGCCGAGCTGGAGCGGGCCGGGATGGCGCCGTGGACAGGTCCACAACCAGAGATGATCGCCGCGTCCCTGGCCGACGCCGTCCTGGCCGCCAATGACGTCCACGGCGCCCGCGCCGGTCTGATCACCCAGCACGACCAGATGCGCTGGTCCGACATCGCCGCCGTCCTGGACCTACTCGGCGCCCAGGTCCGCGACCAGGGCCACCTACCCGAGCTTGATCTGGCACGCCCGACCCGGGCACGCCGACCCCACCTGCCCCCGCTGCCTGCAAGTCTGGGCCGTACGCGCCGTCCACACCCACCTCCGCCACTGCCGGGAGGCCGTCGACGCCGCCGTCGCCACCTCGGTCCGGCCAGCTGCAGCGGTCCACCGGGTCGACCAGGGCCAAGGCCCGACGCAGACCCTCCATGACGACGTCGGCGCGGTCGGCCGGCGGGCCCGTGACCGACAGCTGGATCCGGCACGCCAGCACGGCTGCCTCCAGAGCAACCCGCGCGACCCGTGGGCGCGTGAGGGGCGCGCTAGTCATCGGTCCGCCCGGGCTGCGGCGCTGGCGTCACCGGCGGCGTCGATCAGGTCGAAGACGCCGGCGGCCAGGTCCCACGCCCGGCTCATGGGCAGCTCGACGCTGCCCTGGGCGACGTCGACGACCAGGCGGGTGGTGCCGTCGTCGATCAGCCAGCAGGCCAAGTGATCACCGACGTCCAGCGCGTCGCTGACGCACCGGCCCCTCGGCGTGCTGGGCCGGCACGCACCACAGCTGGTGGACCCCAACCTCGACGGCGCCACCCGCCGGTGCGTCTGCGGTCCAAGTGGTCATCTCGTCGACGCTGCTCGCGCTGCTCGGTTCGTCGTCCGACTCGCTCGTCGGCTCACTCAACCAGCCGGCGATCGCATCGACGGCATCAATGGCGTCATCGAGGCATCTGCGTGCGGCGTCGAGCTGGTCCTGGACCTGGGCCAGTGCTACCCGCACCGAGTGGGGTGTGGTGGGGTACGGCAGGCTGTTGTCCACGGTCGTCTCCTTGTCAGCGAAGGGGTGCGATCGAGGCTCCGGCCGGTGTTAGCGCACCGGCTGGAGCCGCCTACCTCGTGCTGGTCCTGGTTGTTCCTCCCGCCTGCCGGTGCGTCACGGCCTGTCCGGGTGCGTGCTGGGACAGGTAGTAGCCGACGGCCTCGCGGATGATCGCTGAGCGGGTGCTGTGGCGTTCGGCCACGACGGCGTCCAGGGCCCGGTCCAGCTGGGCCGGTAGGCGCACCTGCCGGGTAGACGCGTGCTCACCGAGCCGCGCGGTGGGGTCCAGCTTGGGCCGCCCACCCCGTAGCAGGGTCCGGGCGTGGGCCTCGGCCGGGTCATCGGCGGCGGGGTCCTCCCCCAGCGCGGCGGCCAACAACCGGCGACCAGCGTCCGCAGCGGCCTGCCCCCGGGTGATCTTGCCGAGCCTGGCGGTGGGCAGGTGCTCCTCGGCCCACGCCGCGGCATCGGTGTAGACATCGGCCCGGCCATCGGCGTGGCTGCTGCCGTCGTCGTGCTGCTGGTTGCTCATGGGTGCTCTCCCGCGTCCTTAAGCGGCGGCTGCGGTCGTTCCTCCGCAGCCGCGACATCGCCTGCCCCTGCTCGTGCTGCTCGCCGCGCTACGTGCTGTCGTCGTCGAGGTCTCCTGCAAGGGCCTGGTCCATGAACTTCCGCCGCGCCGGCATCGCGTGGAAGATGAACAACCCCGCGGGAGGCCGACGTTCCAACATCACCTCGATCAACAGGTCTCCGAGTCGGTGGCTTCGAGCTGGGCCGATGAACAAGTCCGGCCGCACCCCACCGGGTACTCGTGGTTCATCGAACTCCTCGACTCGCCAGTAGGCGTGGTGGACCGCGTTCAGCACATCCGCGCGGTCGATCCCATGCTTGGCCGCGCTCGGCGCCCACTCGATCCCTGACCTCCGAACCATACCACTATTGTAGTGCGAAACCTAAGGTTTTGCAATGCGAAAGGGTGGAGTATCAGCGTCATCACCTGGCCCAACAGACCCGGTCGCGTTGTCTCCCAACGGATCCCGCTCAAGTCCTCGTGCATCTCCCGGACCAACCGGCCCGGGTCCAGGTGGTGGTGCCGGTCCCCCGGCTCGCTCAGCGTCGTTCTGGGCAGCGACGGGCGCGTCGTCGTCGGTTACGTCGTCAGGCTGTTCGGTGTCCGGGGTGTTGTGCACCCAGCGGTGCGCGGCGAAGTGGCCGAGGTTGACGGTGCCGCGGGGCACGCCGATGGTGCCCGACCCGACCGTGACCATGACCGCCGGAACGTCTGGGTGCCGGGTGCGGATCGCCGCCCAGGTGCTCTCCACCGCTGCAACCAACGGCGACGCGATCCCCCCGCCCCGCGCCGCGCCGGACCGCTGGACTTCCGTGCGGTCGTTGTCGTTCGTCGTGGACGTAGCCCCTCGATGACGACGTCGGCGCGGTCGGCCGGCGGGCCAGGCCCGCTCCCGGAAACGAGGCTGGACAAGCGCGACCTGGATGCTGAACCGTCCTGGAGCTGCCGGAAGAGCTTGGTCTGCCACAGGTTCCGCGCCGCGAGCTTCGCGCTCGACCCGGGCGGTTGCGGTTGTATCGGGCTCTTCGTACCTAAGGATGAAGTCACAGAAGGAGCCCGCCGTGCACAGAACAGGTCACGGAGCGGCCGGCGGTAGACGCAGGCTCGTAAGAAGTTCGTTCTCGGTGGCCCCGGACAGCCGGTCTTGGTATGCCAGAAGCAGATCGACGGCAACCCTCAGCAGCGTGTTGTCAGTGATTCGTTCGCCTCCTGTGTGCTGTCGGCGACGGTTCAGCTGACGGCGCAACCTCGATAGCTCCTCACTCTGGGTAGGTCTGAGCCGAGCTTCGCGGCGCACCATCTGTTGCCATCGTGGACCGGTGCTGTCGGGATTTGGCCGTTTCGGCTCCGGCGGTTGGACGGTTGATGCCGCCGCCTGGGCAGCAGCTGGTGACCAGGCGGCGGGTGGGGATGCCAGCTCCGGGATCGCGGGTTCGTTGTGCACGTGGTCTGAGGTGGCGGGTGGCGGAGCGGCAACTGAAGCGCGGTTGGCCGCGATCAGGCGTGACGGGGCCGCAGGCCGACGCGAGGGTAGGCCCTGCACTCGCCGCGAGGAGTCGGCCATAACGACTACAACACCGGCTGCGCGACGGTGAGGATGGCGGACGCCACGGGCGGATACACGCCGATGTCTGTGGTCACGGCGACCTCGGGCGACATGGCGGCCTCTTCGGCGATGCCGATCCGCGCGATGAGTTCCTGGGCCAGGGCCTGGAAGTCGTCGCTCACCCGCACCGCGCTGCGCGATCGCGGGGCGTCAGGGTCCAAGTCGCTGTTCTGACGCCGCTGCCACCAAGTGGGACCTGCCAGGACCCGCTTCTCCAGCTCGAAGGTCAGCAGGCCGAGCTCACGGGACTCCTGCGCGGGCGCTTCGGCATGGCGGATTGTCGAGGTGCACAGCGCGTCGGCGCTGCCGAGGACATCCATGATCCCTTGGCGAGCAGTTTCCCGGACCACCCGCGCGCTAGTGCCGACGGCGAACAGCACCACCCCGAGCAGGTCTAGGCCGGGATTGACGTCCAGCACTGAGTCCAGCCGCCGCGCCACGTCTGAGAGTCCCTTGCGGCTGCTGCTGTCCGACTTGATCGGGATCAGCGCCCACCGGGCAGCGGCCAGCGCAGCTTGCTGGAGGGTCTCCTCCCCCGGCGGGCAGTCGACCAAGATCAGGTCGTAGTCGGCTGTCAGGGGCGCCAAGGCGCGCGCCAAGGCCAGCTTCGCGCTGGCCGAATCTTTGTTGGCTTTGGCGGCCAGCCCGGCACTGGCCGTGTGCAGCTCGTCGCCGCCCATGATGACCTCCAGACGTGGGCGACCAGTGGGCTGTGGAGTCAGCGGACTACCGAAGGTCAGCGCTTGCGCTAGGGCGGATCCCTCGTCGTTGGCCTCGGACTGGGTGTAGCCCAGCTCCTCGGCGAGGTTGCCCTGCGGGTCCATGTCGACCAGCAGGATGCGTTGGTCGCTAGCGGCCAGTAGGCCGCCGATGTTGGCAGTAATCGTCGTCTTGCCGACTCCGCCCTTGCCGTTCACGACCGCAACCACCCGGTCTCCTGCAGCCATCGCACCCTCCTTACTCTGGAACTTCCGTACTTCGAAAGTCTGTAGTTCCATAGTACGTTACTTCGTGATTTCTGTACTGGAAGGAATCTACCAGTGACTTAGCATTCTTAGAGTAAGGAAACCAGGAAAATGCGCCGGTTACTGCACAGGGCCCCCCGGTAGTCCGGTAGTCCGGTAGTCCGGTAGTCCG
>JBOFLF010000027.1:0-56858 GCA_051657715.1 Angustibacter sp.
GTCACCGTTGTTTATGGAAGCACTCGTTCCTCTTCTGTTGACAGAGTCGGCATCAATTCCTTCAGGAGTGTCACGTATCAGGGCTGGATTCGGTGCTGACATGACTAGAGACACAGAAAATCGAAATTTTACTAGTAGACTTCGATGGAGGGTTAGCTGTTCGGCGGTCTTCTGGAGGAGCTGCAGTTCCCGTAAAGAGGTCAGATCTCTGCTTGATTCAGTGCTGAATCTCTCCCTTCGATGCTGATGAAAAAAAATTTCGGTGCCTTTCTGGAGCGGTTGCGTTCTCGCTCTTTGCGGCGGTCGGTGCTCTTCTTCGCCTTGCTTCTGGCGGTTGGGGCAGTTTTTTCAGAGTACGCGAAAGTGGCTGTAGCAGTAAAGCAACTCGGTTTATATCGATTTTTTTAGGCTTTTTCTTGTCAGTGCTAAATGTTGCGTTAGCAGGAGCGTCATGGCATTCGTCGATGGTGGCTGTAGGTGCCAGGTTGCCGATACGTGCAGCTGCCCGCATATTTTTCGTCGGGCAACTTGGAAAATACATCCCTGGCAGTTTTTTTCAGATACTCTCCCAAGTGGAGATGGCTCACGAATGTGGTTCAGCAAGGCGGAAGACATCGTCCGCGGTGGCGTTGCAACTGACAATGACGATTACCACGGCATTGATCATTCTTCTCTTCTCTGTGCCGTTTGTCTCGACGAACGGCAGACTCCTCTTATCAGTTCTGCTTGTACTGCCACTACTGTGCAGCATTCTGCATCCGCGAATCTTCAACTTCGCTGTGAACTTTCTTTTGAGGCGGCTGGGTCGTCCCGGCCTTGGGCCAGCGGCCTCCTGGGCCTCTACTCTTCACGTGGCGGTATGGGCGATCTTCTCGTGGATAGCTGTCGGCATGCAGGTTCTGGTCCTGGCGGTCGGGCTTGGCGCGCAGGTGCAGGTGCGGACCGTAGCGCTGGCGGTCGGAGGTTTCGCGCTGGCATGGGTGATCGGGTTTGTTGTCTTTGTTGCGCCTGCCGGAGCCGGCGGACGCGACGCCGCTCTCGCTGTATCGATGTCACCGGTGCTGGACCACGGCAGCGTTCTCGTTCTCGCGCTGGCAAGTCGGTTACTTCTTGTGCTCGCTGACCTAACTCTGGCTGGCGTCTCGGCCTTGCTGACGCGCAAAGTAGGGAGATGAGGCGTCACTGCTCGTACGGTCGGCGGCGATGAGGGTCAGACGTGAGGGTGGCGGTGACGGGCCGCGCAGGGAGTTGCGCCAGAACGACTCGGCTGGTGGTCAGTGCTGGTCGCAGGTGCCGACGAGCTCAATGGTGTGGCTGACGTCGACGAAGCCGTGGGCGTCCGCGACCTGCCGGGCCCAGCGTTCCACCGCTGGGCCTTCGACCTCCTCGGTCCGCCCGCACACCCGGCACACCAGGTGGTGGTGGTGGGTGGGCGAGCGGCACCAGCGGTAGACCAGCTCGCCGTCGTCGGTGCGGATGACGTCGACGATGCGGTCCTCCGCCAGACCTTGCAGCGTGCGGTACACCGTGGCCAGGCCGATCCCGTTGCCGCGCTCCCGGAGCGCGGCGTGTACCTGCTGGGCGGACCGGAACACCTGCTGCTCGCCCAGGAAGGCGCTGACCGCTTCACGTTGCCTGGTCTGCCGGCGGGTGCCCACAGCGCCAGAGGTAGTCATCCGGTCATTCTGTCAGGACTTCTTCCAGCCCCTGTCAGGACGTGTCTGCGGCCTCACCATCCGCGGCCGGTCGTGGCTCCGTCCGACCCGGGCAGGGATCAGGATCTGGCTGCTGCTCGGTCCGCAGACTGGTCGTGCTCGTCGTAGTGGTCGCCGTGCGGCGCGTGCCGATGGCCGTCGTGCAGGTAGTCCACGTGCCCGGCATGCGGTACGGCGGGGTGACCGCAATCGGCGCCGTGCTCGTGGTTGTGGTGGTGCTCGGCCGCGCGGTGGCGCCGTGCCGACCACCAGCCGCGCACCGCCACGCCGCCGGTGGTCGCGGTGAACACCGCGACCGCGAGCACCACGATGGTCGCCCCGGACGGCGTCCCGGTGCTGAAACTGACGGTGATCCCGGTGAGGCTGACCGCCACCCCCACCAGCATGGCGATCAGCACGCTGGCCCGGAAGCTACGGCTGACCTGTTGGGCGATCGCCGCGGGGAGCACCATGAGCGCGCTGATCAGCAGCAGGCCCACCACTCGCATGGACACCACCACGGTCACCGCGACCAGCACCGCCAGCACCAGGTTCAGCGCGAGCACCGGCAACCCGACGGCCCGTGCGTATTCCGGGTCGCTGGCCACCGCGAACAGCCGGGGGGCCAAGGTCAGGACCAGGACCAGGACGGCGAGGGTCAGCGCCGTGAAGGCCATGAGGTCCTGGCGGTCGGTCGTGGTGATGGCGCCGAACAGATAGCTGGTGAGGTTGGCCGGCGTCCCGGACGGGGCAACGGAAATCAGCATCACCCCGCCGGCGATCCCGCCGTAGAACAGCACAGCCAGCGCGACGTCCCCGCTGGTCTGCCCCGATGCCCGAACCAGCTCCAGCACCACCGCGGCAAGCACCGCGACCACCAGCGCGGTCAACACCGGGGCGGTGCCGGTGAGCACCCCTGCGGCTACCCCGACCAGTGCCACGTGGCCCATGCCGTCACCGATCAACGCCAGCCGGCGTTGCACCAGGAAAACCCCGACCACCGGTGCGGCCAGGCCCACCAGGAGGCCGGCGAGCAGCGCCCGCTGCATGAACTCGTACTGCAGGATCTCCAACACGGGTGTCTCCTCATCCGCCCGATCGTGGGCCGACGGGGAGCTGCGCGGCGGCCCGGGTCGGGTCTGCGGCTGGGTCCAGGGCCGTCGGGGGGGTGGCGATTCGCCCCTCCTGCAACGTCAGCGTGCGGGTGACCACGTCGGCCAGGGACGCCTCGTCATGGGTGACGATGAGCATCGGGACGCCGGTGTCGGCCAAGCCGCGGATCGCCTTGGCGAGCGCCCGCTGGCTACCGCGGTCGACACCGGCTGTCGGCTCGTCCATGACCAGCAGGGCTGGCTCAGCGGCCAGCGCCCGGGCGATCAACGCGCGTCGTTGCTGCCCCCCGGACAGCCGTCCCAGATCGCACTCCGCGACGTCCTGCAGCCCCACCGCGGCAATCGCCGTCCGTACGGCGGCCCGGTCGGCGGCTCGTGGTCGACCGTGCCACCCCATCCGCGGCAACCGGCCGGAGGTGACCACCTCGCGCACCTTCACCGGCACCGTTCCAGCGACGGTGTGCCGCTGCGGCACGTACCCGATCCACGACCGGTCCCGTCGGTGCCGGACTGGCCGGCCCAGCACCTCGACGGCGCCGGACAACACCGGCGCCAGCCCGAGCAGCCCACGCACCAAGGTGGTCTTCCCTGATCCGTTGGGGCCGACCAGCGCCACCACCTCGCCGTCCTCGATGGTCAGGTCGATGCCCTCGACGACCGCTCGGTCGCCGTACCCCACCGCCACGCCGCGCAGCCGCACGACTGGAGCTCCAGCCGGAGCAGACCGCCGCGGCGGGGCCGTGGTCGAGGTCATGAGCAGGACTGGCCTTTTCGCAGGCTCTCGAGGTTGGCCCGCATCACCTCGCGGTAGCCCTCGCCGGCCGAGTCGTCCGTCAGGCCCTCGATGGGATCCAGCACCGCGGTCCTGGCGCTGGTCTCCTTGGCGACCGTCTCCGCGATCGCCGGGCTGACCAGGGTCTCGGAGTAGATCGTCCGGACGTCGTTCTTCTTCACGAAGTCCGCCACCGAGGCCAGCTGCCGCGGGCTCGGCTCGGCCTCCGGGGACAGTCCGGTGATGCCCTCCTGAGTCAGGTCGTAGCGCTCGGCGAGGTAGCCGAACGCGTTGTGGCTGGTGACCAGGTCCCGGCTGGTGCAGCTGCGCAGGCCCTCGCGGTACTCGGTGTCCAGGGCGGTCAGCTCGGTGCGCAGCGAGGCCAGGGCGGACTCGAACTGGGACGCCGATTGCGGTGCGGCCTTGGCCATCGTGGCTTGCAGAGCGGCAGCCACCTCGGACATCCGGGTCGGGTCGAGCCAGAAGTGCGGGTCGGTGCTGCCGGCCTCCTCCGTCTCCTCCTTGCCCTCTTCGATCGGGGTGTAGGTCAGGGTGAGCCGGGCGCTGCCCGCGGCGTCGAAGGTCGCCTTCGGAGCGGTGGTTGAGACCGCCTCGTCGACCGAGGGCTGGAAGCCCTTGAGGTAGACGACCAGATCGGCCTCCTGCAGGCCCGCGACGTCCTGCGGGGTCAGCTCCAGGTCGTGCGGCTCGGCGCCTGGCTTGGTCAGGCTGGTGACTTCTACCTGGTCGCCGCCGATCCGCTCAGCCAGGTACTGCAACGGGTAGAAGCTGGTCACCACTTGCAGGCGTCCAGTGTCCGCCCCCGCCTGCTGGCCGCTCGAGGCGCTCTCGTCGGTGCTACCGCACGCGGTGAGGCCGAGCATGGCCAGGGCGATCGGGGCGGCGAATGATAGAGGCTTTTTCATGACAATCATTCTCGATGAGGGGGTGAGTCAGGTCAAATCCGTGAAACGGGGCTCAGCTCGTGCGGTTGCTTGGACTCGTCGGGGCGCGACAGCGCATGGGGTCGACGAGGCCGCGCGCCCGTCGGTCGCCAGGGCATCTGTCGAAGGGCGTTCATCAGGAGGGACCGAGCGCCTGGGTCATGGTCATGCCGACGGCCAGCAGCAGGACCGCGGACCGTCCCAACCGCTCGACGCCGGTGAGGCGGGGCCAGCCCAGGTACAGCAGCCAGGCGACGACCACGGTCACCGCCGCGGTGCACACGGCCCCGAGCATGCCGCCGACCACCACGCCGACGATCAACAAGCCGAGCAGCACGAGGAACGGCACCGCCGCCGGCATTCGGCTGAGCCGAGTCAACGCGGGCAGGCTGGCTCGCTCGATAACAGCACGTGCGCCACGGGGCGGGGGTTGCGAGGAGGGTCGGGGAGGGCGAGACGGGGAAGAGGGCGACACAGACGGCTCCGAAGAAGAAGGGGACGACCCATCCTCGCACCGCGGGCTCAGAGCCGAAGCCGCCCGCCCACCGCCCGCAGCCCGGCCCACGACCAAGCGTCTGTCACGATGACAGCCGGATGACTGGCGGGTGATCAGTCATGAGGTTTCCCGGCAAGGAGGCTGCGTGCCGTTGGTGGTGGTCACCCGGTACATCGTCCCCGACCACGACATCGACGCGTTCGCCGTTCAGGCCCGGGACGCCCTCGATGCCTTGCGTGGCCGGCCCGGATGTCGTCGAGGGCACCTAGGCCGGTCCATCGACGAGCCCAGCCGGTGGTTGCTGCAGACCGAGTGGGATGGCGTCGGGGACTACCGGCGGGCGTTGTCACACCACGACGTCAAGGTGCGAGCCGTGCCGGTGATGTACCACGCGGTCGACGAGCCGACCGCCTTCGAGGTGCTCGCCGAGGCTGGCCCAGATCGTCTTCTCCAGCACGCGTCGGACCGCGACCCGGGCGCCGCGACGACATCGCTGGGGCGGCGCGACGGCCGGTAGCGTGGGACCCGCCCCGGCAGATGTCGTCCCGGCCATGCGACCACCAGCTATCCGGCATCAGGTTCGGTGCAAGCCGCACTCTTGGATATCGATCCCCGACTTTGACGTCTGACCCACGATCAACCTGCGACCTAGCAACCGATCACGTACAGGAGAAGCGCCCGTGGCCGCCAAGCCCGAGTCCCGCATCGACACCGTCGTCAACCTCGCCAAGCGGCGTGGGTTGGTGTACCCCTGCGGTGAGATCTACGGCGGGACCCGCTCGGCGTGGGACTACGGGCCACTCGGCGTCGAGCTCAAGGAGAACATCAAGCGTCAGTGGTGGAAGACGATGGTCACCTCCCGGGACGATGTCGTCGGCCTGGACTCCTCGGTGATCCTGCCGATGCAGACCTGGGTCGCGTCGGGGCACGTGGAGACGTTCACCGACCCGCTAATCGAGTGCCAGAACTGCCACCGCCGGTTCCGCGGCGACCAGATGCAGGAGGAGTACGCCGAGCGCAAGGGGATCGCCGACCCGGACACGGTCGAGCTGACCCAGGTCGCCTGCCCGCGCTGTGGCACCCGCGGCGCGTGGACGGAGCCGCGGGCGTTCAGCGGCCTGCTCAAGACCTACCTCGGCCCGGTGGACGACGACTCCGGTCTGCATTACCTGCGGCCGGAGACGGCGCAGGGCATCTTCCTCAACTTCCTCAACGTCATGACATCGGCGCGCAAGCGGCCCCCGTTCGGGATCGCCCAGGTGGGCAAGAGCTTCCGCAACGAGATCACTCCCGGCAACTTCATCTTCCGCACCCGTGAGTTCGAGCAGATGGAGATGGAGTTCTTCGTCGAGCCGGGCACCGACGAGGAATGGCACCAGCGGTGGATCGATGAGCGCACCCGGTGGTATGTCGACCTCGGTATCGACCCGGGCAACCTGCGGCACCACGAACACCCGAAGGAGAAGCTGTCCCACTACTCCACCCGGACGGTGGACATCGAGTACCGGTTCCACTTCGCTGGTGCCGAGTGGGGTGAGCTTGAGGGCGTCGCCAACCGCACGGACTTCGACCTCAAGACCCACAGCACGCACTCGGGGCACGACCTGTCGTACCTCGATCAGGCCACCGGGCAGCGGTGGACGCCGTACGTGATCGAGCCAGCGGCCGGCCTGAGCAGGTCGGTGATGGCGTTCCTGCTGGACGCCTACGCCGAGGACGAGGCGCCGAACACCAAGGGCGGGGTGGACAAGCGCGTCGTGCTCCGGCTGGATCCCCGGCTGTCCCCGGTCAAGGTCGCGGTACTGCCGCTGTCGCGGCATGCTGATCTGTCGCCTCAGGCCCAGGGGTTGGCGGCCACGTTGCGCCGGCACTGGAACGTCGAGTTCGACGATTCGCAGGCGATCGGTCGGCGTTACCGGCGGCAGGACGAGATCGGGACGCCGTACTGCTTGACCGTGGACTTCGACACGCTGACGGATCAGGCCGTCACGGTCCGGGAACGGGACTCGATGCACCAGGAGCGGGTCGCGGTGGACCAGGTGGAGTCCTACCTGGCCACCCGGTTGGTCGGCTGCTGATCCAGGCCGTGCCGGCTGGTGGCGCCCCGGACCGTCGAGTGCCCGGCCTGGCTGCCGTTCGGGTCAGGGCATCGTCCGCGGCCCGCCGGAGCGGGCCGTCCAGTCGGCCGCTGCCTGTTGCAGCCTGTCCAGGACCAGGGCGATCGTGGGGTCGGTCTGCGAGCCGGCCCGGGCCGCGGCGTAGAAGTGCCGGGCGGCCGGGGAGCCCACCACCGGCACCACCTCGATCCCGGTGACCGGCAACGGTTGCACCAGGCGCGGCACGAGCGCCACCCCCAGCCCGGCGGCGACGAGGGCGCCGAGCGCGACCCAGTCGTCGACGTGGTGCCGGACGTCGGCGGCGAAACCCGCGCTGGTGCACACCGCGTCGGTCAGCTGGGCGCACGGCCCGCCGGGATAGCCCGCGACCCAGGGCTGGTCGGCGAGCGCGACCAGGCGGACACCATCGGGGTCGGTCAGCGGGTGGCCCGCCGGCAGGACGGCGTCCAGGGGGTCGACCAGCAGATCCACGCGGTGGTGGCGCGGGTCGGTCACCGGGGGCGCCGGCCGGTCGTGGACCGCCACCGCGACGTCGACCTCGCCGAGGTCCAGGGCGGTGAACAGCTCCGGCGGCTCGGACTCGGTGACCGTCATGGCTAGCCTGGGGTGGCTCGCCCGCAACGAGCCCGCGGCCGGTGCCACGATCGCGGTGATCCCGGTCCCGAGGGCGGCGACCCGCACCTGTCCGGTCTCGCCGGCGCTCCAGCGGGCCAGGTCCGCTCGTGCTTGCTGCAGCTGGCGCTCGATGACCGTGGCGTGCTCCAACAGCAGCCGAGCCCGGTCGGTCAGCCGCACCCCACGACCGCGCCTTTCCAGCAGCTGCACACCGGTCTGCCGGGCTAGTCCGGCGATCTGCTGCGAGACGGCGGACGGCGTCAAGTGCAGCGCGCCAGCGGCCGCCGCCACCGTGCCATGCTGATCGAGCACCCGCAGCACCCGGAGCCGGCGTACATCGATTGTGAAGTCAGAGCTGATGCTTTCCATGAGAAAAGACTAGATGGACTGAATCCAGGTTGGCGGGGAGGATCGAAGCATGAGCCGTCGCGCCGTGCTGCTGTTCGTCAGCCTGTCGATCGCCTGGGGGGTTCCCTACCTGCTGATCAAGATCGCCATCACCGAGTTGGACGCGATCACGCTGGTGTTCCTGCGGACCTTCCTGGGTGCGGTGCTCCTGCTGCCGGTGGCCGTGGCGCGCGGCTGGGTGCGGCCGGTGTTGCGGCAGTGGCCCCGTCTGCTGGTGTTCACCGTGGTGGAGATCTCCGCCCCCTGGCTGCTCCTGACCCGTGCCGAGCAGCACCTGAGCAGCTCGCTGACCGGGTTGCTGATCGCCGCGGTGCCGCTGGTCGCCGTGGCGGTGGCACTGGTGATCGGGCGACCTGACCCGCTCGGGATCGGCGGTGTGGTCGGTCTGCTCGTGGGGATGGCCGGCGTCGCACTGCTGGTCGGGGTGGATGTGCGCGGCAGTGCCTGGTCGGCGGTGGCCCAGATGGGGGTGGTCGTGGTGGGCTATGCGGTCGGCGCGGCCCTGCTCGCCCGCTGGTTTGCCGACCTGCCCGGCCCAGGTGTGGTGGCGGTGGCCCTGACCGCGGCCGCGATCGGCTATCTGCCGTTCGCCCTGCCCGGCCTGGCCACGGTGGTGGTCGAGCCGCCGTCGGCGGGGGTGATCACCTGCGTCGTCCTGCTCGCGACGATCTGCACGGCCGGGGCGTTCCTGCTGCTGGTCGCCCTGGTCGCGGAGATCGGACCGGTCCGGGCGACCACCATCACGTACGTCAACCCCGCGGTCGCCGTCGTCGCGGGTGCGGTGGTGCTGGACGAGCCGGTGACCTGGTGGACCGCCGCCGGCTTCGGGTGCGTGGTCGCCGGATCGGTCCTGGTCAACCATCGACGCCCGGTCGAGCGGCCGGCGGACGTCAAACCTGACCAGGTCAGTGCCGTGACTGCCTGCTGAGGTGTGTCATGGCCCGCGCACCTACTTCGTGCTGAGAGCCGGCCGAGCGCAGCATGACGTCCTCCACAGGGAGCCGATCGCATCACCGTCCACAGCCTGAGGTCGGTCCCTGTGACCACCTCCGCTGACCGGGCACGGTCGGCGTGGAGGTGATCACGGTGGCGACGAACGCGACAAGGGCGGTAGGCCGGTACGGCGAGTGGATCGCGGTCCGGCACTTGGAGAGCCTGGGGTTCCAGGTGCTCGCCCGCAACTGGCGGTGTGAGCTGGGCGAGATCGACATCGTTGCCCGTGATGGCGACTGTCTGGTCATCTGTGAGGTCAAGACACGGCGCTCGGGCGCCTGCGGTCACCCGTTGGACGCCATCACGGCGAGCAAGGCTGCTCGCCTGCGGCGACTGGCAGGCCGCCTGGTCGAGCAATCAGGTCTGGTCGAGCAGGTAGGTCTGCGTCCTACCCGGATGCGAATCGACGTGGTGGCCGTTCTCCGGCCACCGTCCGGCCCGGCGCAGGTGGAGCACGTGCGAGCGGTGGTCTGATGGCTCTTGGGTTCACCCGGGCGGTTGCGCTGACCGGTCTGGCTGGCCATCTCGTCGATGTGGAGGCGGATGTCGCCGGCGGCTTACCCGCGTTCACCATCACCGGTCTGCCCGATGCCGCTCTCGGTGAGGCACGAGACCGGGTGCGTGCGGCATGCGCCAATTCCGGGGTTCCGCTTCCACCCCGCCGGATCACGGTGAACTTGTCGCCGGCGTCGTTGCCGAAGACCGGTACGGCGTTCGACCTCGCGTTGGCCGTCGCGGTCCTGATGGCGGCCGAGGTCGTTCCAGGCTCGCTGGCCTGTGGGGTGGTGCATGTGGGCGAGCTGGGCTTGGACGGACGCGTCCGAGGAGTCCGGGGTGTGCTGCCGGTCGTGCTCGCCGCGGTTCGCGCCGGGGTGGAGCGGGTCGTGGTGCCGGCGGAGAATCTCCAGGAGGCGCGGCTGGTCCCCGATGTCGAGATCACAGGTGTCCGGACGATTGCCGAGCTGGTCGCCGACTACCGCGCAGAGCCCAGCCCGGTCGCTCCGACGTTCCTGCCAGCTGCCGATCCGGTGGGTTCCGGTGTGCCAACAGCCGACGGGCGGATTCATCTCAGGCATTCGGCAGGTGATTCGCGCAACGCTGTGTCACCTATCAGCCAGGGGGCGCCTGAACCACCCGCGGAGGTATCGGTGACGGACGCGGACTTGCTCCAGGTGCTCGGTCAGACGGAGGCGCGGCTTGCCGTCGAGGTGGCGGCGGCCGGTGGGCACCACCTGCTCCTGCTAGGCCCGCCCGGTGCCGGCAAGACGATGCTGGCGGCTCGGTTGCCCGGGCTGCTGCCGGACCTTCCTGTGCCGGAAGCGCTCGAGGTCACCGCCATCCACTCGCTGTGCGGGATGTTGCCGGCGGGGGGTGGTCTCGTCGTCCGTCCGCCCTTCGTCGATCCGCATCACACCGCCACTGCGGCGGCGATCGTCGGTGGTGGTGCTCGCCTGGCGCGGCCAGGCGCCGTGTCTCGTGCCCATCACGGTGTGCTGTTCCTGGACGAGGCGCCCGAGTTCGACCCTCGGGTGTTGGACGCGCTGCGACAACCCCTGGAGGTGGGCGAGGTCGTCCTGCACCGGGCTGCTGGAGTGGCCCGGTACCCGGCGCGCTTTCAGCTGGTCCTGGCTGCCAACCCGTGCCCCTGCGGGCGATCGGTCGGTCACGGGACCGGCTGTACCTGCACCCCGATGGCCCGGCGCCGGTACCTGCAACGGTTGTCCGGTCCGATGCTCGACCGGATCGATCTCCAGATGCACATGCTTCCGGTCGGTCGGGCGGCCCTGGCGGATAGTCGAGCTCCGGAGCCCAGCGCGGTGGTTGCCGGGCGGGTCGCCCAGGCCAGGCACGCTCAGGCAGAACGCTGGGCGGCCACGCCGTGGCGGCTGAACGCGCACGTGCCGGGGCACGTCCTGCGCCGCGGTTCCTGGGCGCGTCCGGCCGCCGTGACCCGGTGTCTCGACCGGGCGGTCGAGCGCGGAACCTTGACCGTCCGGGGGTACGACCGGGTGTTGCGCGCGGCGTGGACATTGGCCGACCTGGCTGGCCGCGCTGGTCCTGCCCAGTGCGAGGTCGAGCAGGCGTTCACGATGCGGCACCACGAGAGGGCCGCGGCATGACCACGACGGCTGGGTGGGGTTTCGACGTGGACGACGACCGGGTCGCGCGGATGGCGTGGAGCCGTTTGGCCGAGCCTGGAGACCAGCGGCTAGCCGCTCTGGTGCAGCAGGTGGGGCCGGGCGTCGCGTTGCATGCCCTTGTTGAGCGGGATGTTCCGTGGATGGCCCGCTACCGGGTGCGCCTACCTGAGCTCGAACCCGAGCGCGACCGGGATTCCTTCGCTCGACTTGGCGGCCGCGTCGTCACTCCCGCTGACGCCGAGTGGCCGGCTGCCTTGGGAGTGTTGGGCGCGCCTCCGATCTGTTTGTGGGTGCGCGGGCCGATGTCGCTTGACCTGCTGGATGCAGGCTCGGTCGCTGTTGTCGGAGCACGTGCGGCCACCGCCTATGGCGAGCACATGGCCGGCGAGATCGCGGCCGGGGCCGCCGCGCACGGGCTGATCGTCGTCAGCGGATTGGCGTATGGGGTCGATGGGGCGGCCCACCGAGCCGCGGTGAGTGCTGGCTCCTCTGCGGCGGTCATCGCCGGGGGAGCGGACCGCGCGTATCCCCGTGGGCATGATTCGCTGATGGGCCGCCTAGTCGCCGAGGGCGCGGTGGTCAGCGAGATGCCGCCAGGCTCAGCCCCCACCCGGAGCCGATTCCTCCAGCGCAACCGTTTGATCGCGGCGCTCGCTGCCGGCACCGTGGTGGTCGAGGCGGCTCTACGCAGCGGAGCCCTGAACACCGCCCGCACAGCCGGGATGCTGGGCCGACCGGTCGGGGCGGTCCCTGGCCCGGTCACCTCTCCCGCTTCCGCTGGGTGTCATCAGCTGGTGCGGGACGGTCGCGCCACCGTGGTCACCGACGCTGCTGAGGTGGTCGAGCTGGTTGGCCGAATAGGGGAGGACCAGGCGCCGATTCGGCACGGGGAAGCGGATGACACCGACGGACTCGGTGACACGGCTCTGCGGGTTTTGGACGCTCTTCCAGTCCGGCGGGGGCGACCGCTGGATCGCCTGTGCGTTGCTGCCGGCTTGGATCCGCCGACGGTCCAAGCCGCGATCGGCCGGTTGGCTCTCCTCGGTCTGGCTCAGCGGCACGAGGGGGGCTGGCGGCTGGCGCGTACGCCTCGACGTCGCCTCGGGCGCCCGTCTGGATCACCGGCACCCACCGACCACAGTTAACCGGCGAACGCTCTTCGCTCGAGTCATGTGGGCCTGAGTCATGACGGGCTGTTGCGCCGGGTGCCGTCATATCCGGTGGCGTCGTAGTCCGAGCAACTGCACGCAGGCGTACGGTGCAGAGGTGGCCGGGGTATGTCATGGCAGCGTTGGCGCAGGCCTAAGGTTGGCGTGGCCGTGATGTCGTGCCCTGGTCACCTGCCCGATGGCCGCGAGCACGCCGACCTGCTTGAAGATTTCGGTCGACACCTAGGTGCCGAGCTTGGTCGATCCGAGCACACCGTGCGCGCCTATCTCGGGGATGTACGGCACCTGCTGCGGTTCGCCGACGCCCAGGACGCGGACTTGCCTGCGATCACGCTCAGCACGTTGCGATCATGGCTTGCCTCGATGGCTCGTCAGGGGTGCGCTCGGTCGACCATGTCTCGCCGGGCGGCGGCTGCTCGGACGTTCTTCGCTTGGTGTGTGCGGACCGGCCAACTCGGGCAGGATCCGGCTAGCCGTCTCGTGGCGGCGCGTCGTGCTGGACCACTGCCGGCGATCCTGACGCATTCCGAGATCGAGCGGATGATGGCCGCCCTGGACGATGCCTGCCGCGTCGATGCCGACCCACTCGTTCTTCGCGATCGGGCTGCCGTGGAGCTTCTTTATGCCAGCGGCATCCGAGTAGGCGAGCTCGTCGCTCTCGACGTCGACGACCTCGATCTTGGTCGTCGGCTCGTTCGCGTGCTGGGAAAGGGACGCAAGGAACGGGTCGTGCCATTCGGGGTGCCGGCCGCCCACGCCACCCGAGAGTGGCTGGTCGGCGGGCGGTCGCTGCTGGTGACGGCACATAGCCCACCAGCGCTACTGCTCGGCAGCCGAGGTGGCCGGGTTGATCAGCGGCAGGTCCGCGCTGCCGTCCATGCGTGGACGGCACGGGTAGAGCGCGGGGAGGTCTCGCCGCATGGATTGCGGCACTCGGCGGCGACTCATCTCGTGGAAGCAGGCGCCGACCTCAGAGCCGTTCAGGAACTGCTTGGTCACGCTACGCTCGCAACGACCCAGATTTATACCCACGTCACCGCTGAGAGGCTGAAGGCGACTTATGAGCAGGCGCACCCGCGAGCCTGAGACCTCCGTGACGGCGAACGCCGATTCGGAGTCCTCTCCGTCGGAGGATCTCCAGGTCCTGCCCGCCCCCCGGGGGCGTGGCGCTGGTGCCCAACCTTCGGACACCCCTGAAGATCAGAAGGCCACGAGCACCAGCGTTCAACAACAGGGCGCCGAGCATCGTGCCGCCGATCTCGGCGCGGACAGGCGCGACTCAACACGCTTAGGTGTTCACCGCGCTGGCGGTACACGCCCCACCGCCGGGTCTGGCGGTGGAACCTCTGCAGCTAAGTCCGACGATGCTGACCAGGCGGCCATCAACGCAGAGGCTATCGCCCAGCTGTGGCGTGAGTACAAGGCCACCGCGGATCAGCGACTGCGGGAGAAGCTGATCCTGCACTACTCGCCCCTGGTTAAGTACGTCGCTGGTCGGGTGGGTGTCGGTCTTCCGCCCAACATCGAGCAGGCAGACCTGGTGTCATACGGCATCTTCGGGCTCATCGACGCCATCGAGAAGTTTGACATCGAGCGCGCGATCAAGTTCGAGACGTATGCCATCTCACGGATTCGCGGCGCGATCATCGACGAGCTTCGCTCGATCGACTGGATCCCTCGGTCGGTGCGGCACAAGGCGCGAGAAGTCGAACGCGCGTACGCCGAACTGGAAGGGCAACTGCACCGGACCCCGACCGAGGTCGAGGTTGCCGATCGGCTCGGTATCAAGGTGGGGGACCTGCACCACATCTTCAGCCAGCTGTCGTACGTGAACGTCGTGGCCCTCGACGAGCTGCTCAATGTCGGCGGCGAGAAAGGCGACTCGCTTACGCTCGGCGACACCCTGGAGGACAAGGGCGCTGATGACCCGGTGCTCGCTTTCGAGGGCGAGGAGACCAAGTACCTGCTCGCGCAAGCGATCAACCAGCTGCCGGAGCGCGAAAAGATCGTCGTGACGCTCTACTACTACGAGGGCCTGACTCTCGCTGAGATCGGTCACGTACTCGGTGTCACCGAGTCGCGGATCTGTCAGATGCATACCAAGGCGGTGCTGCAGCTGCGGGCCAAGATCACCGAGGTAACCGCCGGCTGACCGTGACCGGCTCCCGGTTGAGGTGTCGGTCGCTTCGGGGTTGATCACATCATCTGGCCGGTCATATCAGCGGCACTGATTCAGGTGGTGCAACCAGGCCGCATGCAGGGGACGAACCCGTGGGACAGCAAGCGCTCGGGCCGGGGCTGGTGACTGAGCGGAAGCAGGACGGGTGGGCCGGCCGAGATCATGGCCAGTGGGTTGAGGTACTGCTCGCCCCGACGTAGTCCCCAATGCAGGCAGGTCTGGGGCGCGCAGTGCCCCGGGGTCGCCGCAAGCTTGCCGACCTGCTGGCCACCCTGAACGGTGGTGCCGATCGGGAGCCGGGCCGTGACCGGCTCGTACGTCGTGCGCAGACCACCAGAGTGGGTGATCGCGAGCACGCCCCGGCCGGCGATCACCCCGGAGAAGCTGACTCGGCCGGTCGCCGCGGATAGCACTGGCTGGCCGACGCGTGCTGTCAGGTCGACCCCGCGGTGGCCGGCGCTCCATGGCGTGGGGGGAGCCTGGAACGGCGCGGCCACCGCGGGTTGTGGATCGAGCGGCCAGGCCCACCGCGGCTCGGCCCCGCTGCTGGCAGGCCGAGGTGCTGCTGGTGGTGGTGCCGCCACCCCGGGGACGACGGGGAGCATGCATGCCAGGGCCGTGAGGATTGCTCGAACCATGACCCCACCCTGCTGGGCAAGACGTCGAAGGCCCAGGTGATCTCGCCAGGGTGTGGACGCCGGGAAGCGTCAGTCGCCTGTGGAGGATGACGGGTCGGGCACTCGACGATCATCGGGCACGAGGGAGCAGCGACAGCCGCTCGGCGGCCAGTTCCAAGACCTCCGGGCGCTTGCAGAAGGCGAATCGGATCAGCGACCGGCCGGCGATCGGGTCGTCGTGGAAGGCGTTCACCGGTACCGCGACCACCCCGGCCAACCGGGGCAAGTCCTGACACAGGGTCATCCCGTCCTGATAGCCGAGATCTGCGCCATCAGCCAGGACGAAGTATGTCCCGGCTGGCACGAAGGGGTGGAACCCGGCCGCCCGCAACCCCTCGCAGAGTAGGTCTCGACCGGCCTGCAGCTGCGAGGCGAGAGTGGCGAACACCTCATCGGGCAGTCGCAGGCCGTGCGCGACCGCTGGCTGGAAGGGCCCGGACGTGACGAAGGTGAGGAACTGCTTGACCGCGGTGACCGCGGTGATCAGCTCCTGCGGGCCGTGCACCCATCCCACCTTCCACCCGGTCACCGAGAACGTCTTGCCAGCCGATGAAACAGTCAGCGTGCGTTCGGCCATGCCGGGGAGCCCGGCGATCGGCAGGTGCCGGCCGCCTCCGTCAGCAAACACCAGGTGTTCGTACACCTCGTCGCTGAGCACCACGAGGTCGTGCTCCACGACCACCCGGGCGACCGCCGCCAGCTCCTCCGCGGTGAACACCCGACCCGTCGGGTTGTGCGGGTTGTTGAGCAGCACGATCCGAGTTCGGTCGGTGATGGCAGCTCGCAGCTGGTGCTCGGCCACCGCGAAGTCAGGAGCTCGCAGCACCACCGTCCGCCGCACCCCGCCGGCCAGCGCGACCCCAGCCGCGTAGGAGTCGTAGTAGGGCTCGAACAACACCACCTCGTCGCCCGGCTCGATGAGCGCCAGCAGGACTGCGGCCACCGCCTCGGTGGCGCCAGCGGTGACCAACACATCATGCTCAGGGTCGACCTCCAGTCCGTAGAACCGGTGCTGGTGCTCGGCGATCGCGTGCCGTAGCTCGGGAACCCCGCGCCCGGGTGGGTACTGGTTGCGACCGTCGGCGATCGCGGTCCGAGCTGCCTCCAGCACGGACCGTGGGCCGTCGGTGTCCGGGAAGCCCTGACCCAGGTTGAGCGCGCCGGTCTTGGTGGCCAGCGCGGACATCTCCGCGAACACCGTGGCGGCGACGGTTCCGTCCGGCTTGATCAGCCGGGCAGCGTCGGCCACCCGCCGCCAGCCTCCGGCCAGCCGGGACGCGGCACTCGCGGCTGAAGCCCGGGGTGCGGTCGTCGCTCGGACAGTGCGGCCAGGCCCGCCGTGGGGTTGGTCGTAGGGTGACGTCACGTTGCCACCGTAGGTGGTACGGCGACCTCACCCACGGGTCTACACTGGAGTCGCTGGTGCGAGCCAGCCAATTCGCGCGTCCGCACGCCGGCCAAATGACGGGTCCGTTTCCGTGAGGCCGGGGCGCACTTTCGGTCCAGAGCAGTCGCATCCCGATGCGGTCGCCTGGTTGGTGCGTCGCGGTCGCCAGGTGCGACGGTCATCCGGCCGTTGCAAGGAACCGAGCGGCGAGGAATACCGGCCATGGCTGTCGTCACCATGCGCCAGCTCCTGGAGAGCGGCGTGCATTTCGGGCATCAGACCCGACGATGGAACCCGAAGATGAAGCGGTTCATCTTCACCGAGCGCAACGGCATCTACATCATCGACCTCCGGCAGTCGCTGGGGTACATCGACACCGCCTACGACTTCGTCAAGGAGACGGTCGCGCACGGCGGCACGATCCTGTTCGTCGGCACCAAGAAGCAGGCCCAGGAGCCGGTGGCGGAGCAGGCCACCCGGGTCGGCATGCCGTACATCAACCAGCGCTGGCTGGGCGGGATGCTGACCAACTTCCAGACCGTGCACAAGCGGTTGCAGCGGCTCAAGGAGCTGGAGCTCATCGACTTCGACGACGTCGCGGGCAGCGGCATGACGAAGAAGGAGCTGCTGATGCTGCGCCGGGAGAAGGACAAGCTCGAGCGCACCCTGGGCGGCGTCCGGGACATGGCCAAGGTGCCGAGCGCGGTCTGGGTGGTGGACACCAAGAAGGAGCACCTGGCCGTTGACGAGGCGAAGAAGCTCGGCATCCCGGTGGTCGCCATCCTGGACACCAACTGCGACCCGGACGAGGTCGAGTACAAGATCCCCGGCAACGATGACGCCATCCGGTCCGTGACCCTGCTGACCAGGGTCGTCGCGGACGCGGTGGCGGACGGTTTGATGGCGCGGTCCCAAGTCGGTGCTGGCATCGGCTCCGCGGACGTCGCCGCGGACGAGCCGTTGGCCGAGTGGGAGCGGGAGCTGCTGGCCGGCGAGAGCCAGATCGGCGAGCCCTCGGGCGCCGAGCCCGCGGACGTTCAAGCTTCCGATGTGCAGGATGCTGATGCTGATGCCGAGCAACCCCCCGGCAACGACGCCGACGTTCCCGATGTCGCCGACGTTACTCACGCCGAAGCCGACGACGTCGCCAGCCAGGCGGACAGTGCCACTCACCAGGCTGACGAGGCTGGTGCCTCTCCTGTAGATGGGGCCAGCGGCACTCAGTCCTGATCCGATTCTGATGAGTTGACCCAGCCTCCGAGGAGGGAGCACACCCCGATGGCGAACTACACCGCCGCCGATATCAAGGCGCTGCGTGAGCAGACCGGCGCTGGCATGCTCGATGTCAAGAAGGCACTGGACGAGGCCGACGGCGACCGCGCGAAGGCCGTGGAAATCCTGCGGGTCAAGGGCCAGAAGGGCGTCGCGAAGCGGGAGGGCCGCGACGCCAGCAACGGCTTGGTCGCTCTGCATGTCGAGGGCGGCGTCGGCACCATGGTGGAGGTCAACTGCGAGACCGACTTCGTGGCCAAGGGTGAGACGTTTCAAGCGCTGGGTCGTCAGGTGCTCGCCCAGGCTGCCGTCAGTGGAGCCGCCGAGGTGGAGGCTCTGCTGGCCTCCAGCATCGACGGCCGGACCGTCCAAGACGTGTTGGACGAGGCGAACGCCACGATCGGCGAGAAGATCGTGGCCCGTCGTCTCGCCCGGGTCGAGGGCGCCACGGTCGCTTCGTACCTGCACCGCACCAGCCCGGACCTGCCGCCGCAGGTCGGTGTGCTGCTGGCCACGGACGGCGAGTCCCCGGTCGCTCGGGATGTGGCGATGCACATCGCCGCGATGAACCCGACCTACCTGACCCGTGATCAGGTGCCCGCGGACGTCGTGACGACCGAACGCCGCATCGCCGAGGAGACCTCGCGGAACGAGGGCAAACCTGAAGCGGCTCTGCCCAAGATCATCGAGGGTCGGGTCAACGGGTTCTTCAAGGAGGCCGTCCTGGTGGAGCAGTCATACGCCAAGGATTCCAAGAAGACCGTGGGCGCCGTACTCGACGAAGCAGGCATCACCGCGGTGGCCTTCGCTCGTTTCCGGGTTGGCGTCTGATCGAGCCGCCGCGCCGCCGGTCGAGACCAGATCGCCCTGTCTGATCCGACCTGGCGTGACGATTCACCCGTCCGCCGATAGCGACGGTGATCCGGGTAGGGCACACTGACTCCGGCTGTCACAGCAGCCGCTACCGGTCGGCACCGGGTGCCCCCAGCACCATGCGCAGCACCAGCACCATGACCGATCTCGTCCGCCGTCACGACTGGGAGCGCATCAGGTGGAGAGCACCACGAGCCAGGCGTCTGTCGAGCTGAAGGTCGACTGGGAGAGCGACCGGGTCTACGACCGGGTACTCCTCAAGTTGTCCGGTGAGGCGTTCGGCGGTGGTCGTGTGGGGGTAGACCCGGACATCGTGAAGGACATCGCCCGGCAGATTGCCCAGGCCGTTCGGACCGGCGTCCAGGTGGCGCTGGTGATCGGCGGAGGGAACTTCTTCCGGGGTTCGGAGCTGCAGCAGCGAGGCATGGATCGGGCTCGTGCCGACTACATGGGCATGCTCGGCATCGTGATGAACTGCCTGGCGCTCCAGGACTTCCTGGAGAAGGAGGGCATCGAGACCCGGGTCCAGACCGCCATCACGATGGGGCAGGTCGCCGAGCCGTACATTCCTCGTCGAGCGATCCGGCATATGGAGAAGGGTCGGGTGGTGATCTTCGGTGCCGGCGCTGGGCTGCCGTTCTTCTCGACAGACACGGTCGCCGCGCAGCGGGCGCTGGAGACCCGGTGTGACGTCGTCCTGATGGGCAAGAACGGGGTGGACGGTGTATATAGCGCCGACCCCAACCAGGACCCGACAGCCACTCGGATCGAGGAGATCAGCTACCGCGAGGTGCTTCGCCGGGGTCTACGGGTAGCCGACGCGACGGCCTTCGCGCTGTGCATGGAGAACGGCATCCCGATGGTGGTCTTCGGCATGGCGGGGCAGGGGCACCTGACCTCGGCGATCCTGGGTGAGAGGATCGGAACGCGCGTCGTTGCCGGTTGACGTCCTCCAGGGCGCCGGCCGTCGGGGGCGCGTGGCCCGTACCGGCGGCTGTGACGACGTCTCGACTCGCGACGTCGTTCAGTGTGCCGGCCACCGTTGCGCCGCAGGGCGCCGCAGCCAGGGAGATCGAGTGATCGACGACACCCTCCTCGATGCCGAGGAGAAAATGGTCAAGGCTGTCGAGGTTGCCAAGGAGGATTTCGCGACGATCCGCACCGGGCGTGCCAGCCCGGCCATGTTCAGCAAGCTCACCGTGGACTACTACGGAACGCCCACCCCGTTGCAGCAGCTCGCGTCGTTTCAGACGCCGCAGGCGCGCACGGTCCTGATCACGCCGTACGACCGGAGCGTCCTGTCCGAGATCGAGAAGACCCTGCGGGACAGTGACCTGGGCGCCAACCCCGCGAACGACGGCACCGTGATCCGGGTGGTGCTGCCACAGCTCACCGAGGAGCGGCGTCGGGAGTTCATCAAGGTCGCCCGCGGTAAGGCGGAAGAGGCGCGGGTCTCGATCCGGAACGTCCGTAGACGGGCCAAGGAGGAGCTCGATCGGCTGGTGAAGGACGGCGAGGTGGGCGAGGACGAAGGCGGCCGGGCGGAGAAGGAGCTGGAGGGCACGACCAAGCGGTACGTCGACTCGGTCGACGACCTGCTCAAGCACAAGGAGGCCGAGCTGCTCGAGGTCTGAGCGGCTCGCAGGTGGAGATGAACCAGTGACAGGTCAGCCATGAGTCAGCCAGCCGACGCTGGCCCCGGTGGACCGCCGGCGGTCGGCGCGTTCCCGGGAGCGCTGTTCGGTGAGTCGTCTGTCGAGCACGTGTCGTTCGGGGAGCCGTCGGCGCCGCGGCCATCGTTCGCCGGGCCGCGGCCGCAACCGTGGACGACCGGCGCCGATCATGACGAGCTGCCGCCCGCTACCCGGGTCGCGCGTCGAGCCCGCGAACGGCATGCGGGTCAACGGCATGCCGACCAACGGCACGCCGACCAACGGCACGCCGACCGTAAGGGGCACGGGAGGGCGGGCCGCAACCTGCCAGCCGCCGTCGCCGTGGGCGCGGCGCTCGCGATCGTCGTGGTTCTCGCGTTGTTCATTCGCAAGGAGGCGTTCGTCGCCGTCCTCGCGATCGCGATCGGGATCAGCCTGTGGGAGTTGATTCAGGCTTTGGGTGAGCGGGGGATCGCCGTCCCGGTCGTTCCGGTGCTGATCGGTGCCGTGGCGATGATCGTCGCGGGCTACTCCGCTGGCGGTCAGGCGTTGGCGGTGTGTTTCATGCTGACCGCGGTGGGTGTGGCCCTGTGGCGCACGTCCGAGGGAGTGGACGGCGCACTGGGGGATGTCGCTGGCGGCATTTTCGCCTCGGCCTACCTTCCGCTGCTCGCGGGTTTCGTCTCGTTGATGCTGGCGACCGACGACGGTGCCTGGCGAGTGTTCACGTACATCGCGGTGACGATCGCCAGCGACACGGGCGGCTACATAGCCGGGGTGTTAGCCGGGCGGCATCCGATGGCGCCCTCGGTAAGCCCACGCAAGTCATGGGAGGGGTTCAGCGGGTCGGTGCTGACGTGTGTGGTGGTCGGCGTTGTGTGCGTGACGCTGGGGTTGAACGGTCCGTGGTGGCTGGGTGTCCTACTCGGGGCGGCGACGGCGTCCACCGCCACGCTCGGCGATCTTGCCGAGTCGATGATCAAGCGGGACCTCGGCATCAAGGACATGGGGTCGGTGCTCCCCGGCCACGGTGGCTTCCTCGACCGCCTGGACTCGCTCGTGCTGACCGCGCCGATGGCGTGGCTGCTGCTGCACCTGTGGGTCGGGTGAGCAGTGAGCGGGGTGAGCCGGTCGTGATGGCAGGTGTCCCGTTGACCGTCCAATCCCGGTCGGCCCGCCGTGCTCGGCCTCCTCGGCACCTCGCGGACCTCACCCCCGCGCAGCGAGTAGCCGCCGTGCAGGATCTCGGGTACCCCGGATACCGCGCTCGACAGTTGTCCACTCACTACTTCGGTCGCTTCATGGACGACCCTCGGGCGATGACCGACCTGCCGGCCGCTGAGCGAGGCTCGCTGGTCGACGCGCTGCTTCCGCGTCTGCTGACCCCGGTCCGAACTCAGCAAGCGGACGGCGGGGCGACCGTCAAGACTCTGTGGCGGTCAGCGGACGGCGCGCTGGTCGAGAGTGTGCTGATGCGGTACCCGGACCGGGTGACGATGTGCGTGTCCAGCCAGGCCGGCTGCGGGATGGCGTGTCCGTTCTGCGCCACCGGTCAGGCCGGGCTGACCCGTAACCTCTCGACGGCCGAGATCGTGCACCAGGTGGTCGACGGCGCCCGGAGCTTGGCTGCCGGCGATCACCAGGCCCGGCGGGTGAGCAACGTGGTCTTCATGGGAATGGGTGAGCCGCTCGCCAACTACGGTGCGGTCGTCGGAGCGGTTCGACGACTCACCGACCCCGTGCCGGATGGGCTCGGGATGAGTGCTCGCGGCGTCACGGTGTCCACGGTCGGCCTGGTGCCGGCGATCGACCGCCTGGCCGGCGAGGGCCTGCCGGTCACGTTGGCGCTGAGCCTGCACGCTCCAGACGACGACCTGCGTGACGAGCTCGTTCCGGTCAACGCCCGGTGGCCGGTGGCGCAGGCGCTGGACGCGGCGCGCCGGTACGCCGATCGGACCGGTCGGCGGGTGAGCGTCGAGTACGCCCTGATCAAGGACGTCAACGACCATGCGTGGCGAGCGGACTCGCTCGGAACGCTGCTGAGCGCCCGGGGCCGCGGGTGGGTGCACGTGAACCTGATCCCGCTGAACCCGACCCCGGGCTCGCGCTGGACGGCGAGCACCACGTCGGCGACCGACGCCTTCGTGGCGGGAGTGCAGGCCCACGGCGTCCCGACGACCGTGCGGGACACCCGAGGCCGGGACATCGACGGTGCCTGCGGTCAGCTGGCCGCCGGTAGCGTCGGTGTGCCAGCGGATCCCTAGCGGGCCGGGCACGTGGAACAGCGACAAGCGCAGACCGTACGAGATCACGAGGACGCGATGAGCAGCACGAGGTTCCGGCGGGTTGGCACCTTCGCCCGTGGCTACGACATCGAGCAGGTGGACGCTTTCCTGGACCGGGTGCGCGTCGAGGGCGCCCGCTCGGCGGAGATCCGCAGCGTCGGGTTCGATCTGCGGTTCGGTGGCTACGAGATCGGCCCGATCGACGAGATGCTGGATCGCCTGGAGGACGACGCGGCGGTGCGGGAGCGGGACGGTGAGCGCCGCGGCCTCGGCGACCAAGTCTTCGTGCAGGAGATCACCGCGCAGGCCCAGGTCTTGCGGACCAGGCTGGCCCGTCCGCACGGCGACCGGTTCGCCCGCGGCACCATGTGGGAGCGGGCCTACGACGTCGAGCAGGTGGACCTGCTGTGCGACGACATCGCGGAGTACTTCGATGGCGCCCGCTCCTTGGCCGCGGACACGTTGCGATCGGCGGTGTTCGCGCCGCGGCGCGGTGCGCGCGGCTACAGCGAGCGGGCGGTGGACCGGTTCATCGACCGGGTGGTCGCGGTGATGAGCCGGGTGACCTGATCCTGCGCGACGGCGGCGCCTGACGCTCGCGGATCAGCATCGCCGGCACTCGAACCGGGTTCGAGTTGCCGGAGCTGTCGGCGCGGTATCAGCTGGTGTCAGCATTCCGACCGGGAGGAGCCACCGGTGGGCCTGACCGAGGTGGACGTCGCGGTGGTGGGGGCCGGTCCGGCCGGGTCGGCCGCCGCACTGGCGGCGCTGCGACGACGGCTGGGCGCACGAGTGCTGCTGATCGACCGGGCCCGGTTTCCACGCGACAAGACCTGCGGCGATGGGGTGGCACCGCACGCGCTCGACGTCCTGGCCGCTCTCGGCGTCGCCGACCCGGGGCGTGGCTACCCCCAGGTCGAGGTGCTGGAGCTCGGTCGTCCCCGGTCGGGCGGGCATGCGGTGGCCCGCCGGATGGCCCGGCCGACCGTCGTGGTGCCCCGGCTCGTCCTGGACGACCGCGTGCGGCGGGCCGCCCTGGCGGCTGGCGCCATCGCGTGCTGTCGGGCGGTGCGCGCTCTGCGGCTGGTGCCGGGCGGTGTGCTGATCGACGGCGAGGTGCACGCGCGGGTGGTGGTGGGTGCGGACGGCGTGCATTCGGTTGTCCGGCGAGCGCTCGGGTTGCCGGCGCATCCGGACGGGCACCGGGCGATCGCCATCCGAGGGTACGCGCCACTGCCGGATCCGGTCCGGGCCATGGACCCGCGGGGCGCCGACCTGGCAGCCGCCGGTCGCCAGCGGATCGTGTTCGCGGACACCGGGTGGCCGGCGTACGCCTGGTCATTCCCGGTTGGTGGCGGGTCGGCCAACATCGGGTACGGCGAGGTGCTGCGACCCGGCCACCGGCTCACCCGGGCGCACCTGCTGGAGCGGCTCGAGGAGCTGCTGCCGCGAGCCGCCGATGGCGTGCGCGGACTGCGGGCCGCGTACTTGCCGCTGTCCTCGGGCCGGCCTGGCCAGCCGGATGGCCGGGTGCTGCTGGCCGGCGACGCGGCCGGCCTGGTGAACCCGATGACCGGTGAGGGGATCTACTACGCGGTGCTGTCCGGTCGGCTCGCCGGCGAGGCCGCCGCTGACAGCCTGGCGGATACCCGGATGAGCACCGGGCAGAGCGGCACGCTCGACCCTGGCCGCCAGCTGCGGAGCACGCTCGCGCGAGCACTCGGTCGGCACCTGCGGCACACCACCACTGCGACCCGCCTAGCCCGGGCTCCGATCGTCGTGGACGCCGCGCTGCGCGCCGCCGTCCACCGCCAGCAGGTGTTCGACGACCTGGTCGAGCTCGGGCTCGGCGACGGTCTGCTGCGCCCTCGCACCCTGCTCGCGCTCGCGGCCACCGGAGTCGACCGATCCGCCACGAGGGCGGGCGGTCGGGTCACCCGGAGCCGAGGACCCGGTCCACAGTGATGGCCAGGACCACCCGGGTCGGGTTCACCCGGGGCTCGCGGTACCGCCCCGCGTAGCGTCGTTCGGCGTCCCGGACCGCGTCCGGGTGCACCAGGACCGCCGCGACGCCTTCCAGTGACAGCCAGCGCCGGCCGTCCACCTGCGACACCACAGCCCGGCCTCCTCGGGCGGCGTTGCGCGCCTTCTGGCTGCCGCCGCTGGTGATCACCCGGGCGACGGCGTCCGCCGGGTCGAAGGTGAAGCCGACCGGGACCACGTGCGGGGACCCGTCGGCTCGCAACGTGGTGAGCGTGGCGAGGTGCCGCTCGGTGAGGAAGTCGAGAACCGTGCTGGGCAGCGCGCCAGGATCGAACCGCACCGGGCCACCATGTCAGACCCTGGTCGACGGGTGACCGAGGGCTTCGACGATCCGATAGGCCAGGATGTCGTGCACGGGGTGCCCGAGAGCCATGCCGCGGCGTTCGAAGCGGGTCGACGGGCGGCTCGTCGGGTGCCGGCAGGACCCTCCGGACGGGTTGTCCAGCAACGGCTCGGCGCACACCGCGGCCCTGATCTGCTGCGCGTACGGCGTCCAGTCGGTGGCCACGTGCAGCAGTCCGCCGGGTACCAGAGTGACCGCCAGCTGGTGCAGGAACCCGGCGTTCAGCAGCCGGCGGCCTCGGTGCCGGGTTTTCGGCCACGGGTCCGGGAACCACACCCGGATCTCCTCGACCGAGGACCCGGCGAGCGCCTCGACGACGTCCCGGGCGTCCGCCAGCGCGACCCGGACGTTGCCCAGCCGCTGCTTCTCGAGCCCGGTGACCAGCGCCGCCGCGCCTGGCCGGTGCAGCTCGACGGCCAGCACGTCCCGGGCTGGATCCGCCCGCGCCGCAAGCAGCGTGGCTGCGCCGTCGCCGAAGCCGATGTCCAGCACCAGCGGCGCGTCCCGCCCGAAGCAGGTCACCGGGTCCAGCATCGTCGGCGGGGTCGGCAGCTTGATGCGGTATCGCGGTCCGAGCTCGTCCAGCACGCGCCGACCGGACCCGGCTCTGGCCCGCCGCCGTACCGTTCGGACCCGCGGCCAGGGTTCACCCACACCGCCGTCCGTCTCGGCGGTCAACGTCGCACCGCCGCCCGTCTCGGCGGTCAACGTCGCACCGCCGTCCGTCTCGGCGGCCGGTATGGACTCGCCGCCCGTTGCGGCGGCGGCCGACGTTGAGGTGCTGCCCCGCTTGACGAAGGTCGGTGATACGTCGTCGTTCGTGCTAGCGGCTCCCGGCGACGGGTCGCCGCTCGTACTGGTGGCACCCATGACGAGTCGGCCATCAATGCCCGGTCAGGCGAGCCAGGACACCGCTCAGCGGCGTCAGCCGGCCTCGACGGCGCTCGGCGACATCGGCGAGCTGTGCCACCCGCAGGCCGGCGTTCACCCCCAGCCAGCGCACCGGCTCCGGCTCCCAGGACCGCGACCGGTGCCCGACCCAGGGCAGCCGGACCAGGTCGGTGTCTCGTCCGGTGATCAGGTCCGCCAGTGTCCGCCCGGCGAGGTTGGACGCGCCCACGCCGTCGCCCACGTACCCGCCGGCCGACCCCAGCGCGGTGGCTGGGTCGTAGCGGACGGCGGCGTGCCAGTCCCGGGCGATGCCCAACGGGCCGCCCCACCGGTGGGTGAACCGGGCCGGGGAGCCGCCACCGCTCCCGCTGCGTTGCAGCGCCGGGAACAGCTCCACCAGCGTCGAGCGCAGGCCGGCGAACACCCGCGGCTCGTCGTCGAACTCCGGCTGGATCGCGGAGCGGAAGTGGTACGGCGCCCCGCGTCCGCCGAAGACCAGCCGGTCGTCGCCGGTGCGCTGGCCGTACACGATCACGTTCCGGTGCTCGCTGAAAGTCTCGGCCCGGGCCAGCCCGGCCTGTGCCCAGAACTGCGCCGACAGTGGCTCGGTGGCCACCATCAGCGAGTACACCGGCACGACCTCGCGGCGCACGCCCGGCAGCTGCGGCGTCCACGCCTCGGTGGCCCGGACCACGTGCGTCGCGCTCACCGTCCCGTGGTCGGTGACCACCATGCCGGGTCTGATCGAGGTCGCCCGGGTGCCCTCGACGATCCGCGCGCCGGCCCGTTCGACGGCGCGGGCCAGTCCGCGCGCCAACCGGGTCGGATGCAGTCGCGCACAGTGCGGGGTGTATGTCCCCCCGATCGCGTCCGGGACGCCGATCCGGTCCCGGACCTGGTCACCGGCCAACAGCTCCAGGTCGTCTACGCCGCCCCAGGACGCATCGTGCGCCACCGCGGCCTCCGCGCGTTCCAGCTGCGCCGGGTGCCGGGACACCACGATCGTGCCGCCCTTGGCCCAGTGGCAGTCGATGTCCTCGTGTGCGACCACCGCGCCGACCTCGTCGATGGTGCGCTGCATCGCGGTCCGCATGGCCAGCGCCGCCGGTCGGCCGTGCCGGCGGGCCATCGCGTCCACCCGCTGGGGGAGCAGCGCGGAGCACCAGCCGCCGTTGCGACCGCTGGCCCCGAACCCGACCGCGTGGGCCTCCACCACCAGCACGTCCAGCGACGGCTCGCGGCGCAGCAGCTCGTAGGCGGTCCACAGGCCGGTGTACCCCGCGCCGACGATGCAGACGTCCGCACGGGTGTTGCCGTCCAAGACGGGGCGCTGCGGTGCGCGGTCGGCGAGGGGCAAGGTGTCCCACCACAGCGAGGGAACGATCGGCGCGGTCACCGGGCTCATGAGATCGATCATCCAGATGGTCGGTGGGGCAGGGAGCATTCACGCGCACCAACAGGTGTGCGAGTCGTCGAGGTGGCGCTGGTCCGACGGCGTGCGCCTGAGCGTCTCATGCGTCGCTTCCTGTGCTGGCTGCGAACCGGCGCATTTCAGGTGGCTTCCGTGGTGACGTCCTACGAAAGCTTGTGGGGCATCAGGTCATCAAGGCGAGCGGTGGACATGGGAGCGCTGGCCGTCGCGGTCGAAGATCATGATGAGTTCTGCGGGACTGTCGATGGCAGCCAAGGCGTGCGGGGTCATCGTGGCGAACTCGGCGGCTTCGCCGGTCTCGACGATCAACTCGCGGTCACCGAGCAGCAGCTGGACACGGCCTTCGATGACGAAGAACCAGTCGTGACCGGAGTGGACGCGCTGCCTGGGGGGCGGCTGGGTAGGTATCAGCCGCATCTTGATCGCCACCGTGTTGCCGGTCGGTCGGCTCAGCATCCACGTGGTGAGCCCACCTGAGCTGGTCGGTGTCGGGCGGATGACCACGTCCTCGCCCTGACTCGAATCGAGGAGGGAGTGTAAGTCGACCTGCAGGACACGAGCGAGTGAGACGAGCACGTCGAGGCTGATCGTCCGCTGGCCGGTCTCGATACGGCTGATGGTGGAGGGACTGAGGTTCGTCTGCGCGGCAACCTGATCCAGGGAGAGGCCGAGTGTGGTGCGCAAGCTGCGCAACCGGGTGCGGATCACCCGCTCGACCCCGTGCTCCTGGCTCATGCCGAATCCGATCCATGGTGTGCTTGCGTATTCTGCAAGATAGTTTGCTCCATCGGGAAGAGACAGTAGCGTGGTCGTCATGCATGAGCACCCGGTGCGCACCGTTGAACGGCACTGCGACGTCGCTGTCATCGGAGGCTCGGCCGCCGGCCTTGCCGCCGCCTTGCAACTCGGCCGCCAGCGCCGCTCGGTGGTCGTGGTCGAGGCGGGCGAGCCCCGCAACGCTCCCGCCGCACACCTGCACAGCTACCTCGGCCATGAAGGCATCGCGCCGGCAGAGTTGGCGGCGATCGCTCGGGAGGAGGTCCGCAGCTATGGCGGGGAGGTTCTCGCCGGGCGTGCCGTCGGCGTCTCCCGAGTGGACGACGATCGCTTCCGTGTCGATCTCACCGCCGGGCACACGGTGATCGCGCGCCGGGTGCTGGCGGCGACCGGCCTGGTCGACGAGCTTCCTGACATCGACGGGCTTGGCGAGCATTGGGGCCGCGATGTGATCCACTGCGCCTTCTGCCACGGCTACGAGGTCCGTGATCTGCGGATCGTCCAGATCATCGCCCACCCGACCGGTCTTCACTCGGCTGCTCTGTTCCGCCAGCTCAGCACGGAGCTGACCGTCGTGCTGCACGACGGGATCAGCGCCGCTGATCCAGAGCTCGAAGCGCTGCGAGTCGCTGGAGTGGCCGTCGTCGACGATCGCGCTGAGCGCATCGTCTCGGGCGACGACGGACGAGTGAGGTCAGTTGAGGTGTCCAGCGGGAGGCACATCGCGGCCGATGTGGTCGTGGTCGGTGGTCGATTCCGCGTCCGAGCTGACATCTTCGCCCCGCTTGGCATCACGATTGCCGAGCACCCGACCGGACTCGGAGACCTTGTCGTCACTGATCCGTCCGGGGCCACCTCGGTTCCCGGACTCTATGCCGCCGGCAACGTCACCGATCCACTCCACCAGGTACCGCAGGCTGCCGCGCATGGCAGTTGGGTGGGCGCGAAGATCAGCTCCAGCCTCGCCTACGACGACATCGCATCGGTCGACCGCCCGTCGTCCCACCAGGTTGACTGGGATCACCGCTACAGCGCAGACCAGATGTGGAGCGGCAACCCGAACGGCACACTCGTCAACGAGATCGGCGGCTTGGCCGCGGGCCGCGCGCTCGACGTCGGGGCCGGTGAAGGCGGTGATGCGATCTGGTTGGCCGAGCAGGGCTGGCAGGTGACAGCCACGGACATCTCCCAGCGGGCACTGGACCGCATCGCTGCCGCAGCCAACGACCGCGACCTGGTGGTCGCGTGTCTGCATGTCGACGCCAACGCCTACCGGCCCTTCGAGACCGCGGGCTTCGACCTGGTGTCGGCGCACTACGCGTCGATTCCACGCACCCCCGACGGCCGTGGAGTCGACAACCTGCTCAACGCTGTTGCCCCCGGCGGCACGCTGCTCGTCGTCAGCCACGACCTCGAACCCATGCGTGCTCCGATCGACACGCACCAGCACAGCCGACCGTTCGACCCGGACGCCTACGTGCGGGTAGCGGACGTCGTCGCAGCACTCGTCGACTCACCCGGCTGGGACATCGAGGTCCACGACAAGCGGCCCCGCCCGCCTGGGGCCGCCGCTGCTGCACACCACGTCGACGACATCGTGTTGCGCGCCCGACGCCGCCCGTCAGCCTGACGCTTCCAGGGTGGCGCAGGCCGTGGTGAACGGCTCGGCGTGGGAGTCGCCGGTCAGGTCCGTCCGTGCGGCCAGGCGGCGACGTACGCGGGGACTGGATACGGCTCGGCTAGATCCGGTGCGGGTACCGGGGTGGCGAATCGGTGCTCAACCGGGACCACGCCGGCCCACACTGGTCGGTCGAGGTCCGCATCGTCATCGTCAGGAGGGGCCGCGGACACCTTGAGTGACCACTCGTGCAGCGGCATCGCGAGCACCAGGCTGGCGGCCAGCTCCTTGCCGGACGGTGGCCGCGCATCTGCCGACCGACCGGGCATCAGCCGCTCGGTCAGGATCGCCAGCGCCGCCTGCTTGCCCGCGCCGTCCAACCTGGTGCATCGACCCAGCACCATGGCGCTGCGGTAGTGCATCGACGACTCGAACTGGCTGCGGGCCAGCACCAGCCCGTCCACGATCGACACCGTGAGACAGGTCGGCGCTCCGGTCGCGAGCGTGCGCATCAGCCGCGACCCGGAACTGCCGTGGATCAGCAGCCGATCGCCGTCCCGGGCGAACGCCATCGGGACGACGAACGGCTGAGGCGTCGCGACAGCCCCGTCGTCCGAGTGGTCCAGCACCGCGACGTGGGCCACCAGGGCGGTGTCCAGCAAGTCGTCAAGCGCCACGCGGTCGTGGGACTGCTTCTCCGGCAACCGCCGCACCCGGGTCCGGGTCACGATCGCCCCGTCACAACCGGCTCCACGCCTCCGTCAGCACGCCGCGCAGTCGTTGCTCGATCTCGTCGAACTCGGTCTGGCCGATGATCAGCGGCGGCGCCAGCTGGACGACCGGGTCGCCGCGGTCGTCAGCGCGGCAGTACAGACCGGCCTCGAACAGCGCCTTGGACAAGAACCCGCGCAGCAACCGCTCGGATTCGTCCTCGTCGAAGGTCTGGCGGGTCTCCTTGTCCTTCACCAGCTCGATCCCGTAGAAGTACCCCTCACCGCGGACGTCGCCGACGATCGGCAGGTCTAGCAACCGCTCTAGGGTGGCCCGGAAGCGCGGTGCGTTCTCGTGCACGTGCGCGACCAGGCCCTCGCGCTCGAAGATGTCCAGGTTCGCCATCGCCACCGCGGTGGAGACCGGGTGCCCGCCGAAGGTGTAGCCGTGCAGGAACGACGTGGAGCCCTGCTTGAACGGCTCGAACAGCCGCTCCGAGGCGATCATCGCGCCGAGCGGCGAGTACCCGGACGTCAGGCCCTTGGCGCAGGTGATGATGTCCGGCACGTAGCCGAAGTCGTTGCAGGCGAAGATCTCCCCGATCCGGCCGAACGCGCAGATCGTCTCGTCGCTGACCAGCAGCACGTCGTACTCGTCGCAGATCTCCCGCATCCGCTCGAAGTACCCGGGCGGCGGCGGGAAGCACCCGCCGGAGTTCTGCACCGGTTCCACGAACACCGCGGCCACCGAGTCCGGCCCCTCGAACTCGATCGCCTCGGCGATCCGGTCCGCCGCCCAGCGACCGAACGCCTTGACGTCGCCGCGCAGGTGTTCCGGAGCTCGGTAGTGGTTGGTGTTCGGCACCTTGTGCGCACCCGGCACCAACGGCTCGAACGGCACCTTGGCGTCCGGGATCCCGGTGATGGACAACGCGCCCTGCGGCGTCCCGTGATAGGCCACCGCCCGGCTGATCACCTTGTGCTTGGTGGGTTTGCCGACCAACTTCCAGTACTGCTTGGCCAACTTCCACGCGGACTCGACGGCCTCGCCGCCACCGGTGGTGAAGAACACCCGGTTCAGGTCGCCCGGGGTGAGCTGGGCCAGCCGTTCCGCCAGGTCGATGGCGTTCGGGTGCGCGTACGACCACAACGGGAAGAACGCCAGCTCGCCGGCCTGGCGGGCGGCGGCCTCAGCCAGCTCCCGTCGGCCGTGGCCGACCTGCACGGTGAACAGCCCGGCCAGGCCGTCCAGGTAGCGACGACCAGCGTCGTCGTAGACGTACGCGCCCTCGCCGCGCACCATCACCGGGACCGACCCGCCGCCCTCGTACACCGAGTGCCGGGAGAAGTGCAACCACAGGTGGTCCCGGGCGGCCTGGGCTCGGTCGGTGCCCCGGGGGGTGGTCGAGCTCGGCTGACCGGTGAAGCTGGCCGGCCCGGTGCTGGTCGTCGGATTGAGATCCTGCGGCGTGCTGGTCATCGGGTACCCCAGTTGTAGAGCTGCTTGTGGAGTTTCAGGTAGACGAAGGTCTCGGTGCTGGTGACCCCTGGGATGGTGCGGATCCTGGTGCTGATGAGGTCGAGCAGGGCGTCGTCGTCCTCGCACACCGCCTCGGCCAGCAGGTCGAAGCTGCCCGCGGTCACCACGACGTAGTCGACCTCGGACATCTCAGCCAGCCGGTCGGCGACCACGGTGAGGTCCCCAGAGGCCCGGATGCCGATCATCGCCTGGCGGCTGAACCCGACCTGGAGCGGATCGGTCACCGCGACGATCTGCATCACGCCGGCGTCAAGCAGCCGTTGCACTCGCTGGCGTACCGCCGCCTCGGACAGCCCGACCGCTTTGCCGATGCTCGCGTAGGGGCGACGGCCGTCCTCCTGCAGCTGCTCGATGATCTGCTTCGAGACGTCGTCCAGGATGGAACCGGTGCCGTTGCGGGAGCCCACGGTTCGATCGTGGCCCATCAACATGAGCCAACGCAAGCGATTCCGTCGTTCGTCGCCACTGTTTCCACTGATTCCTGCGATAGAGGTTCCTTACGCTGTCGATACCGTGCGCCAGTCGATAGGGTTGAACTCGGCAACCTGTGTCGACCGCGTCGTCGTTCCGAGAACGCGGAACGTGCCCAGGTGATCGGTTCGTGTCCTGTCGTCCGCTGATCCAGGAGATCCCCGTGAGCGCTCCCGCCGCACCCCGCCCGCTGCGCAACTTCGTCGGGGGGACGTATGTCGACGCGACTGGTCCGAGTGTGGACGTGGTCGATCCGTCGACCGGGGCGGTGGTGGCGAAGGCGCCTATCTCCACCGCCGAGGACGTCGATCGCGCGTACATCGCCGCCGACGCCGCCTTCGAGTCCTGGGGCCAGACCACACCGTCCGAACGTCAGCAGGCCCTGCTGAAGATCGCGGACGCCGTCCAGGCCCGGGCGGATGAGTTCGTGAAGCTCGAGGCGGGCAACACCGGCAAACCGTTCGCGCTCACCGCGAGCGAGGAGATACCCCCGATGGTGGATCAGATCCGGTTCTTCGCCGGAGCCGCGCGGGTGTTGGAGGGTCGGTCGGCGGGGGAGTACCTGGCCGGTCACACGTCGTGGATCCGTCGGGAGCCGATCGGTGTCATCGGTCAGGTGACGCCCTGGAACTACCCGATGATGATGGCGGTCTGGAAGTTCGCGCCGGCGATCGCCGCGGGCAACACCGTGGTGCTCAAGCCCAGCGACACCACACCGGAGACCACCTTGCTGCTGGCCGAGGTGGCTGCTGAGTTCCTGCCACCCGGTGTGCTCAACGTGGTCACCGGTGACCGGGACACCGGGCGGTTGCTGATCGAGCACCCGACACCGGCGATGGTGTCGATCACCGGATCGGTGCGGGCCGGCATGCAGGTGGCGCAGTCAGCGGCCAAAGACGTCAAGCGGGTCCATCTGGAGCTGGGCGGCAAGGCGCCGGTCGTGGTGTTCGACGACGCCGACATCGCCGCGGCCGCCGAGGCGATCGCGGTCGCCGGGTACTTCAACGCGGGTCAGGACTGCACCGCGGCCACCCGGGTGCTGGCCGGTCCGGGTGTCCACGACGACTTCGTCGCGGCGCTCGCCGAGCAGGCCCGCCAGGCGAAGGTCGGGCTGCCGGACGACGAGGACGCGCTGCTCGGCCCGGTCAACAACCCGAACCAGCTGCGGCACGTATCCGGTTTCGTGGACCGCCTGCCGGACCACGCTCAGATCGCTGCCGGTGGCGGCCCCGTCGTAGACCTCGGGGACGGCTTCTTCTGGCAGCCCACCGTGCTGTCCGGGCTGCACCAGGACGACGAGGCCATCCAGAATGAGATCTTCGGCCCGGTGATCACCGTGCAGCGGTTCACCGACGAGGACGAGGCGTTGCGCTGGGCCAATGGCGTCCAGTACGGGCTGGCGTCCTCGGTATGGACGAGGGACTTCGGCCGGGCGATGCGGATGAGCCGGGCGCTGGACTTCGGCTGCGTGTGGATCAACACGCACATCCCGCTGGTCGCCGAGATGCCGCACGGCGGCTTCAAGCACAGCGGCTACGGCAAGGATCTGTCGATGTACGGCCTCGAGGACTACACCCGGATCAAGCACGTGATGGCCAACCTGGAGTCCTGACGCCGCTGGTGTCGTCGAGCACGCTCCTGGCTAACTCGGCTCATCGGGTTAGCCACGATCACCGGTGGTGCGCCGAGGGAGCGGTTGGCTGCTGAAGGAACGTCGGGTGCGAGACTGCGCGGATGAGCGTCCCTGCCGCAACCGAGCCGGCAGCGGCAGGGATCGGCTCGGCGGAATTCAACTCGAACCGGTGGGCCGGCTGGCTGGACCGGATCGCCGTCGGTGCCGCGTTGGGTGTACTGGTGCTGGTGGCGCTGGCCGCTGTGCTGGCGGGGTTCGGTTGGTGGACGCCCTGGGTGGCGGCGCCCAATGCGCTGGTGGTCGTCGTAGTCGTGGCTCGCGTCGTGGCCCGGCTGGGTCTGGGGCGGGCGCTGGTCCCGACCGGCTCAAGCCCGGCGGCCGAGGTCGAGCACGGATCGCGGTGGTGGGCCATCGCCGTGCTCGGGTTAGCTGTCGGCGCTGGCGTGTGGGCGGGCCTGACCCACGGCGAGCACGTCGTGGTACGCCGGGACGCCGGCACCTACGCGCAGTTCGGCCACCACCTCGCCACCACGGGCGGCACCCGCGTCGACGTCGAGGTGGCGGCGCTCGGTGGCCAGGCCGACCCGGCCGTGCTGAACCGTCAGGACGTCACGGTCGGCTCGCCCGGCTTCTACGCCCGTGGGGACGGTGACGGTCTGCACGTCGTCCCGCAGTTCATGATCGGCACTCCGGCGTTGTTGTCGATCGGGTGGTGGTGGGGTGGGTGGACGGGGTTGTTGCTGGTTCCCAGCGTGGTGCTGGGGGCGGCGGTCCTGGCGTTCGGCGTGCTCGCCCGGCGGCTGGTCGGACCAGGTTGGGCGGTGCTCGCCACCGCGACCCTGGCGACCGCCTATCCGGTGCTGCACACCGGGCGGGCCACCTACTCCGAGCCGCTGGCGCTCCTGCTGGTGTGCGCGGGTGGGGCGCTCGCGGTGGATGCCATCCGGTCGGCCACAGCGCACACCGCCGTGGATGCGGTACGGCGGCGCGTCAACGGGGGCGCTCTTGCCGCACCGATCGCGGGCGTCCTGATCGGCGGGGCCGCGCTGGTACGGGCAGACGCGTTGCGGGAGGTGGCGCTGCTGTTCCCGGTCATTGCGCTGCTGGCTGTCCGACGGCACCCGGCGGCCCGGCCGCTGCTGCTCGGCGCCCTGGCCGCAACGGGGTTCGCCGCGGTCGTCGCGGCGGTGCTCACCCTGCCCTACCTCGGGTCGATCGCCGGTTCGCTGGTGCCGTTGGTCGGTGGTGCGGTGGTGCTGGGGGTGGCGTCCTGGCAGGTGGTCGTGGCCGCACGGCGTGGCCGTGGGCTGCCGCGGCGGTGGCGCCGGTGGCTGCCGCCCGCATTGGCCGCAACGACTATGACGCTGGGGGTGCTGGTCGCTACCCGGCCCTGGTGGCAGATCGTCCGCCAGGATCCGGCCGACCGCGGCTCTCGGGTTGTCGCGGGTTTGCAGGCGCAACAAGGACTGCCCGTTGACGGTGGTCGCACGTACGCCGAGCAGACCGTCGCCTGGGTGGGCTGGTGGGTGGGCGTCCCGGCATTGCTGTTGGCGTGTGGCGCCGTGGTGGTCGTGGCTTATCGCGCTGGCCAGGTCTGGCGGGACGACCGTCCGATTCCCGGGTGGCTGGGGCCGGTGGTGGTCGGGGTCGGATCCACGGCGCTGACGCTCTACCGGCCCGGTATCACCCCGGACCACCCGTGGGCGGACCGCCGGCTGGTCCCGGTGGTCCTTCCGACGATCGTGCTGCTCGCGGTGGCCGCGGTGCGCTGGGTGGCGGAGCGGGCGGCCCGGTGGACGGCCGAGCACGCTGTTCACCGGGCGATCAGGCCGGTCCAGGCCACGGTGGCCGCGGTCGGAGCTGGCGCGTTGCTCGTGCCGACCGCGATCGCCACCGCTCCGTTGGTCGGCACCCGCACCGAGCTGGGGGAGGTGGCCGCGGTGCGCGGCGCGTGCCAGTTCTTCCGGGCAGACGACACGGCGGTGCTGGTGGACTCCCGGGTCGCCAACGAGTGGACTCAGGTGCTGCGCGGGGTCTGCGACGTGCCGACGGTGGCCATCCGGGTAGCCGGCCAGGAACCGGTCGATCCCGTGGCGGTGGCCGCCGTCACCGCCGCGGTCCGCGCCGCCGGGCGGCGACCGGTGCTGGTGGCCGCCGAGGGGCCGCTGCAGCTGCAACGGCTCGCGGTGACGGCCGTCCTTGTCGTCGACGTCGCCACCCGGGAGGATCAACGGTTGCTCACCCGTCGTCCCGACGGCACTGCAGCACTAGCGGTACAGCTGTGGGCGGGGTTGCCACGGTGACGGCCCGCGCGGGCACCCCGGTACGCTCGGCGCCACGATGACCGAAGCAACCAGCGCATACCCCGTCTCCCCCCAACCCCTCCCGGGGTTGTCGGCACATCCAACTCCGAGGCCCTCGGCCCTTGAGGCCGATCCAGCCGCGGTCGTCCGCTCACCAGCGCCGCTCAGCGCTGACGACGGGGCCGGCTCCTTGGCCGGTGTCGCTGACGACGATCGTGCCAGCGACGACGATGGAGCAGGACAGGACGATGGTGTCGGCGACCGGGTGGCGACACCGGATGTGACGGTGGTGCTCCCGGCGTACAACGAGCAGGACCACGTCCTGGCCGAGGTCGAACGGATCTGTGCGGCCATGGACGCGAGCGAGTTCTGCTACGAGCTGCTCGCCATCGACGACGCCAGCACCGACGGCACCCTGGCGGTGCTGCGTTCGGCCGCCGAGCGGCACCCGGCGGTGCGGGTGGTGCCGTTCCGACGCAACGGCGGCTCCGGGACGGCCCGCCGGATCGGCACCCAGATGGCCCGCGGCAGCGTCGTGGTGTGGACCGACGCCGACCTCACCTACCCGAACGAGCGGATCCCCGAACTGGTCAGGATCCTGCGCGACGACCCGTCGTACGACCAGGTGGTCGGCGCCCGGACCACGGAGGAGGGCAGCCACAAGATCCTGCGGGTGCCGGCCAAGTGGGTGATCCGCAAGGTCGCCGAGCGGCTCAGCAACCAGCGGATCCCGGACTTGAACTCCGGCCTGCGCGCGTTCCGCCGTCAGGTGGCGCTGCCCTACCTGCGGCTGCTGCCGTCCGGCTTCAGCTGCGTCACCACGATCACCCTGGCGTTCTTGTCGAACCAGCACGACATCCGGTATGTCGACATCGACTACGCCAAGCGGGCCGGGCGGTCCAAGTTCCACTTCGTCCGGGACGCCTACCGCTACATCCTGCAGGTGCTGCGGATGGTGATGTACTTCGACCCGCTCAAGGTGCTGATGCCACCGGCGTTGTGGCTGACCGGGATCGGCGCGCTGAAGGCCGCCGTCGACATGGTGCGGCACCCGTTCTACTTCCCGGCGAGCACCGTGCTGCTCGTGGTCAGCGGGTTGCTCATCGGCTCCCTCGCGCTCCTCGCCGACCTGGTGGTCCGGTCCCGAGACGGCGTGTGACGAAGATGGCATGTGCGACCTGGCCGGTCCCGCCGCGGCTCCCCGTTCAACATGACACGCCTGTCTCCTGACATCGCTGCCTGGCCAGGTGGGCTGACATGGTGGATGTCGACAGAAACGGGTGTCTGAGGTGAAGGTGGCGGTCGTCGGGCCTGCGCACCCGTTCAAAGGCGGAGTGGCCGCGCACACCACGCAGCTCGCCCACCACCTGGCCGCGGCCGGTCACGACGTCGAGCTGGTCTCGTGGTCCCGGCTCTACCCGGCACGGTTGTACCCGGGTCAGCAGGCAGTACCGGACGGAGTGCCAGACGTACCGCCGTACCCCCGAACCAGTCGGTCGCTGTCCTGGTCCGACCCGCGCTCCTGGTGGCGGACCGGACGCCGGCTGCGGTCGGTGGATCTGCTGGTCGTGGTGCATGTGGTCCCAGCCGTGGTTCCGGCGCACCTGACGATCCTTGGCGCCGCTGGTGCGCGCAGGAGTGATGGCGCCGCTGGTGCGCGCAGGAGTGATGGCGCCGCTGGTGCGCGCAGGAGTGATGGCGACGTCGCCGTGGGCGGCGCGATGGGCCGGCCGCGCACGGTGGTGGTGGCCCACAACGTGCTGCCCCACGAACCGCACCTGGGAGCCGCCCAGCTGGTCCGTGCCCTGCTGCGCACCGTCGACACCGTGCTCGTGCACTCCGCGCAGCAGGCGTCCCTGGCGCGCCAGCTGGGTGCTCGTCAGGTCGCCCGGGTCTCGCTGCCCCCGCACCTGCCCGGGGGGCAGGCGGTGCCGCGGCCGCCGTACGACGGACCGGTGCGCCTGCTCGCGCTCGGCCTGGTCCGCCCGTACAAGGGGGTGGACGTGCTGCTGCGTGCGCTGCGCCGGGTGCCGGAGCTCCGGGTGACCGTCGCCGGTGAGATGTGGGGGCCGGCCGGTGCGGAGGTACGTCGGCTCGCCGGTGATCCGGCACTCGCCGGGCGGGTCGAGGTCCGGGACGGTTACGTTCCGGCAGACCAGATCGCTTCACTGCTGGCCGAGCACGACGTGCTCGCGTTGCCGTACCGGTCCGCGACCGCGTCGCAGAACGCGCTGCTCGCGTTCGCCCACGGGCTGCCCGTGCTGGCGACCCGTACCGGTACGTTCTCCGATGACGTGCGGGACGGCGTCGACGGCGTCCTCGTCGCTCCGGACGACGAGGGCGCCATGGTCGCCGGACTGCGGCGGATCGCCGCTCCGGGTGAGCTGGAGAGGTTGCGCTCACAGGTGCGGGCGCCGGATCTGACCGGTCCGTGGCAGCGGTACTCGGCAGCGGTGCTCGACCCGGAGCCGCACCTGCCCGCCGGCACCGCTGGGCCGGCCGGATGACGGCTGGGCGCCCGGGTGCGCGGGTCGGCTCGGGTGGACAGGTCAGGCGGGGTGATCGGCGGCGGTGGTCCAGGGCGTTCCAGGCGGGGCGGGTGCTGCTTGCCGTCGCGGTGCTGGTTGCGGTCGGCTGGGCGGTGGCCGCCCGGTGGGACCAGGTGTGGGTCACCCTGGCCCGGGTCGACGGTGGTGCGCTGGCGTTGTCCCTGGCGTTAGCGCTGCTGGCCCTGGTGTTCACCCTGATCGGGTGGCGTGCCCTGATGGCCGACCTCGGCTCCCCGCTCGCGCCGGGGCCGGCGTCCGGGGTGCTGTTCGTCGGTCAGCTCGGCAAGTACCTGCCGGGCTCGGTGTGGAGCGTCGTGGTGCAGGCCGAGGTGGCCGCGGCGCTCGGGGTGCCGCGACGACGCACGGCGGTGGCCGGCCTGCTGTCGGTGGTGCTGAGTGCGTTCGCGGGTCTCGGGATCGGTCTGGTGGCGCTGCCGGAGTTGCTGCGCACCGGGGGCCGGCTCTACCTGCTGGTCCTGCTGCTGGTGCCGGTCGGCCTGGTTGGGTTGCACCCGCGGGTGCTGGACGCGGTGATCGGCTGGCTGCTGCGGCTGCTGCGCCGCGAGCCGCTGGAGCACCGGCTGTCTGGGCGGGCGATCGCTACGACGATGGCCTCCTACCTGGTGGCCTGGCTCTGTCTCGGCGGTCATGTCTGGGTGCTGGTGCGCGACCTGGGTGCGAATCCGTCGGACGCGGTGGTCCCTGCGGTGTTCGGGTACGCATTGGCCGCGTCCGTCGGCATGGTGGCGGTGCTGGTGCCGGCCGGCGTCGGTGTCCGCGAGGGGATCCTGCTGCTGTTGCTGACTGGGCCGTTGGACCCCTCGGCCGCGCTGGCGGTCGTCGTGTTGTCCCGCTTCCTGGTCACGGCTTCGGACGTGCTCGCCGCCGGGGTGGGGTGGATGTACGACCGCAAGCACCAGTTGATCGGCATCCGTCGCTCTCAGCGTCCCCGGGTTGCCGGCGCTGGAGGTAAGAGCCCCAGGGCCGCCGAGGGCACCAGCACGAGGGGCGCTGGCACCGGGGTTGATCGCACTGAGGTTGACGACACCAGCTCCTGACAAACGTCCGCAGGTGACGACATCGGTCTGACGGAGGATGACGGCATGGTGGCACCAGAGCGACCGCGGCGGTCGCAGCGACGCGAGGCCCAGTTGGCCTACTCCGAGTTGATGCCCGCGATGCGCGACGAGGCGGTCCGACGACGCAAGGCCGCCAAGATCCTCGCCGTGCTGCGGCACGTGAGCGGTCGGCGGGATCTGTCCGGCCTGGTCGCCATGGACGTGGGTTGCTCGCAGGGCTTCATCGCCGACGAGCTGGCCACCGCGAACGCCGTCGCGACGTACGGCGTCGACATCGACGTGCCCGGGCTCGCCGCGGCCCATGCCCGGTTCGGTGATCGGGTGCGGTTCTGCTGCGCGGCAGGTGAGGCGTTGCCGTTCCCGGATGCCTCGGTGGACGTCGTCGTCTTCAACCACATCTACGAGCACGTCGTCGACCCGGACGCGGTCCTGGCCGACGTGCGCCGGGTGCTGCGACCGCACGGGCTGTTGTACCTGGGCCTGGGCAACCGGCTCGGGGTGATGGAGCCGCACTACCGGCTGCCGCTGTTGTCCTGGCTGCCGCGACCGGCTGCGGATCGGTACCTGCGCATCACCGGCCGCGGCGACCACTACTACGAGCGCTTCCGTACTCGACCCGGCTTGCGCCGGCTGCTCGCCGACTGGCACGTCCTGGACTACACGCTTCCGGTGCTCGCAGAGCCGTCGCGATTCTCCGGTGACGACCTCGTGCCCGGCCCGGTGTCCCGGCTGCCCGGCCCGGCGCTGACGGCGATGCTGCCGTTGGTGCCGACGTACCTGTGGGTGGCCAGTCCGTCGCCGTTGCGCCCGCTCGGACCGCCGTTGCGGGTAGCGCCGCGCTCGGTCCACACCACCGTGGTCCGGTGAGCGGTTCGCTCGACGGCCCAGCGCGGCCTGCGGGCACGCCGTTAGTCAGCGCGTGGCGTCCAGGGCGTCCGGTGGACCTGGCCGCCACCGTGGGCACGTTGGTCCGCGGGCGCGGCGACCCCACCCACCGATGGGTGGGCTCGCAGCTGTGGCGCGTTTGCCGCACCCCGGCAGGACCGGCCACCCTGCACCTGCGGGTGCACGGTGGCGAGGTGCTGGCTCAGGCGTGGGGCGCCGGCGCCGAGTGGGCGCTGGACGATGTCCCTGACTTGCTGGGCGCGGGCGACAACGATGACGGCTTCGCCCCGCGGCATCCGCTGCTGGTTCGGGCGTGGCGCCAGCGTCCCGGGTGGCGGGTGCCGCGGACTGGCCTGGTCGTCGAGGCGATGGTGCCCGCGGTTCTCGAGCAGAAGGTCACCAGCCAGGAGGCGTTCGGCGGGTGGCGTCGGTTGGTGCAGCGTTTCGGCGAACCAGCGCCTGGGCCGGCAGCCAGCTGGGGGCTGCGGGTGCCGCCGACTGCCCGACAGTGGGCGCAGGTGGCGTCCTGGCAGTGGCTGCAGGCAGGGGTGGATGGCAAGCGGTCGGCGACCGTGCTGCGCGTGGTCGGCTACGCCGGGCGCTTGGAGCAGACCGTGGATCTGCCCGCTGCAGAGGCCGAGCGCCGGATGCGGGCGTTGCCCGGCGTCGGCGTCTGGACGGCGGCCGAGGCCCGGCAGCGCGCGCACGGGGACGCCGACGCGGTGAGTTTCGGCGACTTTCACGTTCCCGGCATGGTCGGGTACGCGTTGACCGGCAAGCTAGTCGACGACGATGGCTTGGCCGAGCTTCTCGAGCCCTACCGGCCGCACCGGTATCGAGTGCAGCGGCTGGTGGAGTTGGAGGCGCCGCGCCGTCCGCGTCGGGCGCCTCGCCCCACCCCTCGCTGGCACCTGCCGGTGACCCGGGGGCACCGGCCGTGAGGCGCATCCGCCCGGGTTTCTGACCCGCGGCTTTCTTCCGTCGAGCGCGCCGCCGTTCAGTGCGCGGTCCGCTGCCCCACGTGGTCAGCTCGCTCAGGTCGGTGGTTGCGGATGCAGCGCGTCCAGCACGTCGTCGGAGTCGGTGACTCGGACCAGGGTGATCGGGTCTTCAGCTTGGTCGTCTCGGACCAGCTCGCCAGTGAGTTCCTCCGACCACAGCGCGGCGAGCAGTCGCTGGACGGCGACGCCGCACCAGAAGTCCGGCCCGGTGATGCCCACCTCCCCGACGGCTGCGTCCGGCAGCCCCGGCCCTCCAGAGTCAGGGGAGCCTGGGTGGGAAGAGCTAGAGGCAGGCAAGTCCGGGTGGGAGAGCTGCACGGAGCCCGGGAGGGATCGGCGGGCCAGCCGCACCGCTCGAGCCATCCGGGTACCGACCGGCTCCGGGCTGGCCGAGGGCGGCTCCTCGGCGTCCGGCGGGATGCCGATCGCGGCCCGGACCGCCTCCACATGACCCAACCGGAACCAGTCCGCGCTCGGTGCGCGCAGCAGGTCCGCGGCACCCGGGCCGTCCTCGTCGGTCACCCAGCGCCCCAGCCCGCGGACAACCGCGGCCGGTACGCCGTCCAGCTTGCCCTTGACCAGGTCCGCCGCGCAGGCCAGCTCGTCTGCCAGGGCACGCTCCGTGACCTCCAACTGGCCGCCATGGGCGTCGACCGCCCCGCGCAGGTCGTCGACCGGGACCACTCCTGCCACCCCGAGCGCCAGGTCGGTCTGGCCTCGGCGCCAGGGTCGACCGGCGGTGTCGCTGATCACCACGCCGACCACCGGCGCGCCCGCGGCGCGCAGCCGGCCCCGCAGGTCGCGGGCTGCCGCGTCCGGATCCGCCGGCAGCGACAGCACCGTGCCTGGACGGGTGTTCGACCCGTCCACCCCGGCTGCTGCCATCACCGGACCGGCTGCCGCGCGCACGATCACCGCATCGCCTCGCGGGGTGCGCCGCCGAGCGACCAGTCGGCGGGTACTGGCCGCGACCACGGCGTCCCGGGCCGCGGTCGACCGGCACTGATGGACCAGCCCCAGCGCTTTCGACACCACCTTGGACGAGACCACCAGCACGTCGCCGTCGTGTAACTCCAGGTCGCTGCTCCAGGTCGCCTGAAGCAGTGTCATCGCCAAGTCCGTTCCGTCGTCGACCTCGCCGATGCCACGCACCGCCCACATGGTCACGGTGTGTGCCGCCGTGGCATCGGCGGGCGCCGGGCCAGCGGCGACGCCACGCTCGGGGTCGGGTTCAGGCACCCGACGGCGTTCAGGCACCCGACGGCACCCGGCCTGAGTCGGGGGCGAGCTGCAGGGCCAGGTCCAGGGCGGCGCCGGCGATCTCGGCGGCTGCTGGCACGTCGCTCATCAACAGCGGTCGACGCCGGACGGTCCACCGGCTGCTCGCGGTCCGCGGGTCCGAGTCGTCCACCAGCCAGCCGGCGAGGAAGTCGCAGTACAGCTCGGCGACCGCCTCCGACGTCGCCGACACCCCGATCGCCGCCAGGCAGGCATCCGCGTGTCCGCGGACCGGCCGTCCACCGATCAACGGGCTGACCCCGACGACGGGCGCCTGGGTGTCGCGCAACGCGTCTCGCAGCCCCGGCACGGCCAGCACGATGCCGATCGACACCACGGGGTTGCTCGGTGGCAGCAGCACGACATCCGCATCCCTGATCGCGTCCAGGACGCCGGGGGCTGGCCGGGCGGCGTCCATCCCCAGCGCGACGAACCGATGGGCCGGGGTGGCCGCGTGGTACCGGACCCACCACTCCTGGAAGTGCACGGCCCGCTGTCCGCCGTCCTCGTCGTCGATCACGACGTGCGTCTCCACGGGGTCGTCCGTCATCGGCAGCAGCCGCACCCCCCGGGCTGGTAGTCCCCAGCGCTCGCATAACACCTGGGTCACCTGGGACAACGGCATCCCCAGCCCGAGCAGCTGGCTGCGGGCGACGTGGGTGGCGATGTCCCGGTCTCCGAGGCCGAACCAGTGCGGCCTCGCGCCGTACGCAGCGAGCTCGTGCTGGACGACGTGGGTGTCGTCTGCGCGTCCCCACCCTTGCCGCTCGTCGATGCCACCGCCCAGCGTGTACATCACGGTGTCCAGGTCTGGGCAGACCCGGAGCCCGAACAACGTGATGTCGTCCCCCGTGTTGCCGATGACCGTGACCTCGGCGCCGGCCGGCGGGCCGGTGGCGTCCGGTGGTGTTCCGGCCTGTGCTGGGTTGTGCTGGTCGAGGTGGGCAAGCAGCCCGCGGGTGAAGCGTGCGCCGCCGACCCCGCCGGCGATCAAGCAGATCCGCATGATAGGAGTTTGTCAGCAGTCCGCCGCCGTCGTTCGTCCTGGTCGTCGCGGCAAGAAGGCGTCGACCGGGACCACTGGCCACGCTCGATGGGCGCTACAGATTGGCCCGATCGAGTGAATACCACTACTCGATGTATGCCGCTAGAGTGACACGCGTGTAATTCCAGTGGCTGATGTCAGTGGCTGGGTGTCGTCCTCGGGAGAGCGGTGGCGGCAGCGCCGAACGTGGAGGAGGGACCCATGGACGGACGACGGGGCCAGGCAGTCGTGTCCGCATATCGTGAGACGAGCACGGTGGATCGAGCCGGAGCACGGGCGGGCGAGGGGCCTGGCGTGGTGTTCTTCGAGGGGCCTGTCGCGACCTCTTCGGCTGCTTTCGCTGGGGCGTTCCCCAGCATCCAGCACCCAGTGTCAGTGGAATCTTTCGACGCGTTCCTCGATCGCGAGGCGTCGCTTGCGCCGCCCGAGCCGATCCCGTTGGCTGCGCCTCAGCCGGGCTTGGTCGATCTGGTCGATCCGGACGACGCGTTGGCGTGGCAGGAGCGGGCGTTGTGCGCGCAGACCGATCCGGAGGCGTTCTTCCCGGAGAAGGGCGGGTCCACCCGGGAGGCGAAGAAGGTCTGCGTCTCGTGTGAGGTGCGCGCCGAGTGCCTGGAGTACGCGCTGGCCCACGACGAACGGTTTGGCATCTGGGGCGGCATGTCGGAACGCGAACGACGCCGGCTCAAGCGGCAAGCTGGGTGACCGGCGTACGCCGGTCGCCAGCAGCGCGACCCGCCGCACCAGGGTAAGAGGTGATGTCGTGACCGCGACGACGTCGGTTCAGGGCGCTTCGGTCACCACTGGGCCGCTCGTGGTGCTCGGTGGCGGCGACTCACAGTCGGGTGGCGCGGTGGGCCTCGGTCAGGCTGACGTCGACCAGGCCGATGGCCATGCCGGGGATGTCTCGGAGCCGGTGGTGGTGGCCGTTCTGGTGGTGCACGACGGGGAGCCGTGGCTGCCCCGGGTGTTGCCGGCGGTCCTCGGTCAAAGCCGGCCAGCGGATGTCGTGGTCGCTGTCGACACCGGGTCCCGGGACGGGTCCGTGGAGCTGTTGCGCGAGTGGCTGGGCGCGGACCACGTCGTGCAGGCGTCCCGCGAGCTGGGTTTCGGCGGGGCGGTTCGCCGAGGTCTGGCGCACATCGCTGGCCTGACGGCTGGGGCGGCGACCGGATCCGCGACCGGCACCGCGACTGGGGTCGACGGCCGGCACGGCTGGGTCTGGACGTTGCACGACGATGCCGAGCCCCACACCCACGTGCTGCGGGCCGAGTTGGACGAAGCCGCTCGCTCGGCGTCTGTCGGTGTCGTCGGACCCAAGCTGGTGCGGTGGGACGATCCGGACGTGCTCACCGAGGTCGGCCTGACGGTCAGCCGCGCCGGCCGCCGGTCTACTGGCGTCGACGGCGGGGAGCGGGACCAGGGTCAGCACGACCACCGACGCGATGTGCTCGCCGTCTCGTCGGCCGGGATGCTGGTGCGCCGCGACGTCTGGGACGCGCTCGGCGGGTTCGACCCGGCGCTGCCGTTGCTGCGGGACGACATCGACCTGTGCTGGCGGGCGCACCTGTCCGGTCACCGGGTGGTGCTCGCCCCGGGCGCGGTCGTGGCCGACGCCCAGGCGAGCACGCGGGGCCTGCGTCGCGTGGATGCCGTGAGCGGTGACATCCGACGGGTGGATCGACAACACGGCATGCACGTGGCGTTGGCCCGAGCCAGTGTGCTGAGCCTGCCCGTCCTGGTGGTGTGGCTGGTGCTCTCCTCGGCGGTGACGTCGTTGGTGCTGATAGCGGCGAAGTCGCCACGGCGGGCGGTAACGGAGCTGCTCGCGCTGGGAGGGGTTCTCGGTCGGCCATGGCGGTGGTGGGGGTCGCGGTGGCGATCCAGGGCGCAGCGGCGGGTTCCCCGCTCGAGCATCGGGTCGCTGTTGCCGGCGCGCGCGGACCCGGTGCGGCGTGCGCTGTCGATGGTCGGGGGTTGGGCCGTCGGGTCGCAGCCGACCGTCCTACCTGGTCCGGCTCCTGGGGTCGGCGTGTCCGGTGCGCTCGCGGAGCCCGGTCCGGTTGCCGACGAGGCCCAAGACCACGTGGTGGCGTCGGCGAGGTGGCCGGTCCGTCTCGTTCGCCACCCCCTGACCTGGGTGTTGATCATGCTCTGCCTCACCGCGGTGTGGTCGTGGCGCGCGGTGCTGGTGCGGATATGGGGGCCTGGTTCCCTGAGCGGCGGGGAGCTGCGCTCGGTCAGCGCGTCCAGCGAACAGCGATGGCACGCGACCTTCGACGGGGTGCGCGGCGCGGGCCTCGGCACGTCCCAGCCGGGATCGGTGGCCGGGGCGCTGCACGCGGTCTGGGTGCGCGGGTGGGAGGCCGTCGCGGGTGCTCAGGCGCCCACCGTCGCGCTCGCGGTGCCGTTGCTGGTCGCTCCGGTGCTGGCTGGCGCCTCGGCGTACGTCGCGGCCGGGGTGGCGACTCGGTCGCGACTGCTGCGCGCGTGGGCCGCGCTGGTCTACGGGGGTACGCCGTTGCTGGCGGCAGCCGCCGCTGACGGGCGGATCGGCCCGGTCGTCGGTGCCGTGCTCGCTCCGGTGGTGACTGTGTTGGTCGCGCGGGCGGTCAGCCGCGGCGGGGACGGCCAGCTCACCGCCACGGGTGCGGCTGTGCTCGGGATCGCGGCGATTGCCTGCGTGCTGCCGGTGCTCGCGATCCCGGCGCTGCTGGTGGGTCTTGGCGCGCTGGTGGTCGGACAAGGTGCCGTCCGGGTGCGCGGCGGTCTGCTCGTCGTCGGCCCGTTGGCGGTGCTGGGGCCGTGGTGGCGCGCGATCGTCGACCAGCCGCAGCTGGTGCTCGCCGGTTCTGGCGCAGTGGTGGACGCCAGCGCGTCCTCCCGAGTGGTCCTGCCCTGGATTGGGTCTGGCGCCCAGCCGGTCGTACACGTCCCAGGCGGATGGCACGACGTGCTGCCGCTGTCGGGGTGGCAGCTGGCCGTGGCGCTGGCTGGAACTGTGCTGGTCGCGGCGCCGGCCGCGGCCGCCCTGCTGCGACGGGGTGCCCGAGGCCAGGTGGTGCTCGGTCTCTGGGTGCTCGGCACCGGCGGGTTGGCGATGGCGGCACTTGCTCCGTCGGTCGATCTCGCGGCTGGCACCGGCTCCCGGTTGACGCCGTGGCCCGGGACCGGGTTCGTGATCACGACGCTCATGTTCGTCGCCGCGGTGGTGGTGGCTGCTGACAACCTGCGGCGCCGGCTGTCCCGCCATGGTTTCGGGTGGCGCCAGCTGGCTCTGGCGCCTGTGGTCCTGGCTGCGGTGGTCGGCCCGGTTGCGGCCACCGGGTCCTGGGCCTGGCGGGGCAGTGTGGTGCCGGTGCAGCACACCGCTGCTCGGGGCCTGCCTCTGGTTGCCCAGGACGCTGCTACCGGACCCACCGGGTCCCGAACCTTAGTGCTCGAGCAGGTCGCTGGTCAGCTGAGGTACGCCGTGGACGGCGCGGAGCCCGGTCCGCTCGCTCGGGACCTCCCCCCGCTGCCGGACCGGTCGGTGGCGCGTCGCGAGGCCGATGACGCGCTGAGGGGCGTGGTGGCCCAGCTCGCGGCGTCCGATCCCACGGCCACGGGGTCCGCGGTGCTCGACGGCTTGGGCGAGTTCGCTGTGAGTTTCGTGCTGCTGCGCTCACCGGTGTCCCAGGATGTCGCGGAGCGACTGGACCGGATTGGTGGTTTGACCCGGATCGGTCGGTCCGCCGACGGGCAGCTATGGCGGGTTGGCGAGGGGCCGATGTCGGCGAGCCGGGTCCGGTTGATCACCCCCCGAGGGGCCGATCCTGGTGACGCTGGCCGTGCAGTGGCGGTTGCCGTCGCGGGGCCGCACGCCGCAGTGGACACGGTGATTCCGGCTGGTCCGCAGGGGCGGTTGCTGGTCCTGGCGGAGGTCGCCTCCCCTCGATGGCGGGCCAGCCTGGACGGCCGGCCGTTGGCCGCTGGCCGGGTGTCGGCTGTGCGACCGGGTGGTGGGTGGCGGCAAGCGTTCGAGGTGCCCGCCGCTGGTGGCCGCCTGGTGGTGGATTCCGGGCAGGGAACGTCGAGCAGGTGGTGGTGGGCCACCATGGTGATCACCGGTGTGATCGCTCTGCTCGCACTACCGCTGCGCCGCCCACGAGGGCGGCTGCGGTGACCGCCCGCCAGAACCTTCGCTGGCACCTGGTGTCGGGGCCGGCCCGGGCGGTCGTCCCGTTGCTGGCCGCGGGTGTCGTCGCCGCGGCGCTGCTGAACGGACCAGACCCGGTGAACGCGGGCAGATCGGTTGCGGCACCCGCGCCGGTCCCGGTGTCGGAGGCGTCGTTGGTCTGCCCCGGGCCAGAGACGATCGGCGTTCTCGGCTCCGAGACGACCAGGACGCCACCGGCCCCCGTGCGGATTGTCGGCGTTTCGCCGCCGCCATCCGTCCGCGGTTCGGACTCTGGTGGCTCGGGTTCGGAGGGCTCGGGTGACTCGGGCTCTGCTGACTCAGACTCGGGGAGTGTCGCGTCGTTGACGGTTCGTGCCCTAGGCGGGCGGGTGGTAGCCCGAGCCGAGTCGACGCCACCACTGCCCGGCACGTCTTCGTCTGGCTCGCCTCCGGCTACGTCACCCCCATCTGCCCCGGCCCCGTCTGTCTCTGCCCCGTCTGTCTCGGCCGCATCGGCGCGGGCGACGACGGTGACCGCTGACAGCCGAGGTGCCTCGGCGTTCGTGATCCGGGGCACCGGACCGTGGGCTCCTGGCCTGGCCGCCGACCAGACCACCGTCGTCCGGGACGGCGATCTGCGCGGGCTGGCCAGCACGTCGTGCGGGTCGCCATCGGATGATCTCTGGTTCGTCGGCGGCGGTGGCGAGGTCGGACGCCGGGGCAGGTTGGTGATGGCAAACCCCGGTGTCGTCACCGCTCGAGTCACCATTGATGTCTTGACCAGCAGTGGTGCGGTCGCTCGAAGCCCGGGCAGCGCGGTCGCGATACCAGCTGACTCTCGGGTGGTGGTGCTCCTGGATGCGTTGGCTCCAGGGGCGGTGGCTCCGGTGGTGCGGGTGCGCAGCAGTGGCGCCCCGGTGGTGGCGACCCTGCACGATGCCTGGCTGGACGGTCTGGTCCCGCGAGGTACCGACGATGTGACCGCAGCGGCACCGCCAGCGACCGAGACCACCATCGCAGGTTTCTCCCCGTCCGGGCCTGGCCCAGGCAAGGCGGCAGTCCGGCTGGCGGTCCCGGGAGAGCAGGCTGCGGTCGTGCAGCTGCAGCTGCACGGACCGCGCGGTCCCGTCGATCTGTCCGCGCTGCCGGACGACGGGGTGGTCCGGGTGCCAGCGTCCTCGACGCTCGACGTCGACCTGTCTGCGGTGCCGGCTGGTGACTACGCGGTGCGAGTTCGCGCCGACGTGCCGGTGCTGGCGGGCGGGGTGGTCGAGCAGCGTCGACGCTGGGGCGGGCCGGCGGACTTCGCCTGGGCCGCTTCGTCCGTGCCGGTGACTGGCTTGTCCGGAGTCCCGCCGACGTCACAGGCGTCCGCGTCGGTCGTGGTCGTTGCCACCGGGACGGCGGCAGCAGTCCTGGATGTGGTCTCGGTGGCCGAGGACCGGACGACCCGGAGTTCCAGCGTGCAGGTCGCTCCAGGATCCACTCGGGTGGTGCCCCTGACCCCTGACCGCACGACCTGGTTCACCCCTCGGGCTGGTAGCGGGCCGGCCGTCCTCGCTCGACAGCTGCGCCTCGCGGACGACGCCGGGCAGCTGATCAGCACCTCGCCGGTGCGGACGTCAGTCGTCAAGGTTAACCCGCCCGACATCGCCCCTGCTGACGGCTAGCCCTGGCCTCCCGTTCGATGACGCAAACCGCTGTCGACGGCCTCGCGGACGAAAGCGGGAGTCGCTGTCCGCATGTCCCTCGGGGTATCAAGGACGGAGGTCGGCTACCGGTCAGGCCCTACGGTCCGCCGGGATCGACCTGCGCCGGGTCCATGCCGAGCAGGCCGGCGACCTGCTCGACGATCACCTCGTGCACCAACGCCGCTGTCGCCGCCTGGTCATCGGCCCGGATCTCCACCGGTCGGCGATACACCACGACTCGGGTAGGGAGCCCGTCGGCCGCGGGCAGCAGCCGGCCGAGCGGTACCGAGCCGGCCTCCCAAGCCGGGAGATCGGGTGAGGGGACGTCCTCCACGGCGAACTCGACGTCGGTCAATTCTCGTGACCATCGACCTTCCAGCCGTCGGACCGAGTCGAGGACGTGGTCCCCGAACTGTTCCCGGCGGCTGCGGTGGCCGGGAACCCCTGGAGGAAGCAGGGATCCGCGCAAGCCCCGACCGCGGCGATCCCGATGGCGGGGACGAGCGACCATGGAGTCACCCTACGGGGATCGACACGGTGATCGCGGTTGCCGGGGATCCAGCGGCCTGTCGCAGGCCAGGGGTACCGTTCGGCACGTGAGAATGTCTCGCCGCTGCTCGCGGACCGGCTGCACCTCGCCGGCGGCCGCGACGCTGACGTACGTGTACGCGGACTCCACCGCGGTGCTCGGCCCGCTCGCGACCAACGCGGAGCCGCACTGCTACGACTTGTGCGCCAGCCACGCGGATCGGCTCACCGCTCCGCGAGGTTGGGAGGTGCTGCGGCCCGCCCCGAGCGCCGACCACGCCGGGCCGTCGGGTGACGATCTGGTGGCCCTCGCCGACGCGGTCCGCGAGGCGGCCCGCCCCCGACCGGCGCAGCCGGCTCACACGGTGGAGGTCGGTCGCCGGGGCCACCTGCGGGTGCTGCGGGACAGCTCTCATTGAGGAATGCCGCGCAACGGCAGGGCGGCACCGCGAAGCCGCAGGTAAGCCCGTGTGAATCTGCTCTGGCCGCTCCGGTCACCTGCCTGTCTGGTATGCCGTGACACGCCGGTGACTCAAGGTGGTCGCCTGCTTGGTCGAGTGAGGACAGGTCATCCCCGCTCCTGAGGAGGCCGTCCCCCATGGCTCGCTCCATCGCCCGTTCCCCCCTCCCGCTCGGTTCTCTCACCCAACGCGAATCTCAGGCCGGCACGGTGTGCGCCGGGTGCCTGTCCGAACGCACCACCGAGCTCGTCATGAAGCTCACGGACGGCACGGAGGTCGACTTCATCTCCTGCCGGACGTGCGGTCGTCGCCAGTGGTCGCACGACGGCGTCGAACTGACCGTCGCCGAGGTGCTCGAGCGCACTCGCAAGTGACCGCAGCCATGCCTGACCGCAGCTGCGCATGTCGTATCGGCAGGTGATGATCGCTCCTACCACCAACCCTCTAGCGGCTGATGCGCCCACCATCGAGCTCATGGAATGACCCACTCGGCTGAGCGCTTGTCGGTGCGGGTCTGGGCACCCGGCTGCCATCCAGCTCGCGCAAGAGATCGGTGACGACGCCAGCGGTCTGTGCTGGCCCGGTCACCGCGATGCACCGCACCCCCAGAGCTTTGACCGGGTAGTCGTTCCCCCCCTCGTCAAGCCGGTCCCCGATGAAGAGCAGCTGGGGCAGCCCCACTCCCAACGCGGCACACAGCCGTCGCACCCCGAATGCCTTGTCCACGCCCTTGCGGGTCACATCGACCGATGTCGATCCGCCGCTTCGTACCTCGAGATCGGGAACCCGGTCGGCGACGAAGCGACGCAGTTCCTCCTTGCGCTCACCGGTCGGGTCCCAGACCCGCTTGGCGTGCACCGGCGCCGACTGACCGAGAGCGGAGAAGGTGATCTGGCTGCCACGGTCCTCGATCACCGGCCCCCAGGTCCGCGGCTCCTGCAGGCCGAGCTCGCGGGCGCCGTCCGTCAACGCTGCCACCACGCGACGCTTCGCCTCGTCGGCCAGATCCTCGGCGTAGATCAGCTGCCACCGCCCGTCCTGCCAGGTGTGGTACCGAGTTCCGCAGGTCGGCATGAGGTGCAGCTGGTGCAGTCGATCGTCGACTCCTGGGACCAACGCCAACGGTTCGAGGAGCTGGTCGCGGAACTGCTCGAACCGGCCGCCGGAGATCACGCACACCGGGACCCGCACGAGCAGATCGGCCAGCAGACCGGCCATCTCGGGGGCCACCGTGGTCTTGGAGGGAGCCAGGGTGTCGTCCAGGTCGAACAACACCACGGACGGTGACCCGGGTGATGACATCGCCATCTGATTGCCTTCTCGGGGAGTGTCGGTCTGTGAAGTGGCCGGGTGCGCTGGCCATCGAGAACGTTGGCCAGTCTGGCAGGCTGACCCTGTGACGGACATCGAGCCCTGGCTGCGCGAGATCCTGCGCTGCCCTCAGTGCCACAGCGTCCTGAAGGACGACGCCCGACCGGGCAGCGGCCCCGAGTTGGTGTGCACCGCTGCCGAGTGCGGCTTGGCGTACCGGATCGATGACGGCATCCCGGTGCTGCTCATCGATCAGGCGCGCGCTCCGTCGAGCTGACCGGACTGTCGAGCTGACCGAACTCATGGGTCGGTCGGTTCGATGGCCCCGGACCACCTCGTTCGCGATCCGATTTGGAGGGCACCCGTGAGCATGAGCCCGGTGAGCGACGGTCTGCTAGATGACCTGGACGCGATCGAGGCGTCCGATCCCACCCGGGTGCTGCGAGAGCTCGCGACCGCCGGTGCGCAGGTCCGCTCGTCCGCGGTACGCGGTGCGGAGGCTGGCGTCCGCGCTTGGGACGGTGGGCGTCCCCGGTCGGTGTTGGTGGCGTCTTTGGGTGGTTCGGCGGCGGTGGCCGACGTCTTGGCGCTGCTGGCCGGTGCCGGGTCGCCGGTGCCGGTCACCATCCGCCGCGGCCTGCCGCTGCCCGGGTGGGTCGGGCCGATGGACCTGGTGGTCGCGGTATCGGTGTCCGGTCATGCTCGCGGTCCGCTGGCGCTGGCCGCCGAGGCCGGCCGACGCGGCGCTCAGCTGCTGACCGTGGGCGCCCCGGACTCCCCGCTGGCCGCGGTGTGCGCCCAGGCTCGTGGTGTGCACGTGCCGATGGTCCGTCTTTCACCGGATGGCCAGCGGGTGAGCACCTCGTCCCGCACGTCGTTCTGGTCGCTGCTCGTGCCGGTGCTGCAGGCGGCCGACGCGCTCGGTGTCGTGGACGTCCCGGACGAGGTGCTGGACCGGGTTGCTGACCGCCTGGACGCTGAGGCCGAGGCCTGCCGGCCGGCGTCCGAGTCATTCGTCAACCCGGCCAAGATGCTCGCCACCCAGCTGATCGGCTCGGTCCCGGTGATGCTGGGCGACGGGCTGGTGACCGGGGTGGCCGCCCGCCGAGCCGCTGCGATGCTCGCTCGGACCGCACGTACCCCCGCGGTGCACGGCTCGCTTCCGGATGACGCCAGCGAGGTGGTCGCCACCTTCGACGGACCGTTCACCGCGGCGGAGCAGGACGTTTTTGCCGACCCGTTCCTCGACGATCCCGGCTCGACGGCACCGCGGTTGCGGCTGGTGCTGCTGCGCGAACCCGCTCCGGAGCCGGGTGTCGACGAGCAGGAGGCGTTCGAGTCCGCCGACCTGGCCGACCAGGTACGCGCGATGGCGCAGGAGGTCGGGGTGGCGGTCAGCGAGATCGTGGCCGATCGAGGGCACCCGCTCGAACGGCTCGCTGGTCTCGTCGCCCGTACCGACTTCGCCGCGACCTACCTGGCACTGGCCCGAGGGTGGGACCCGGGCTCCTCGCCGCACGTCGCCGACCTGCGCGACGCGCGCTGATGGGCTCGCCGACGGCGCTTGCTGATGGGAGCCGCTGATGTCGGCTGAAGGCGGGCGGGCCGCCGTCCTGGCCGCCTTGATCGCGAACCTGGGGATCGCGGTCACCAAGTTCATCGCGTTCCTGCTGACCCGGTCCAGCTCGATGCTGGCCGAGTCGGTCCATTCCCTCGCCGATGCCGGCAACCAGCTGTTGCTGCTGCTCGGTGGGCGCCGAGCCAGGCGCGCCGCCACCCCGCAGCACCCGTTTGGCTACGGCCGCGAACGGTACGTCTACGGGTTCGTCGTGTCCATCGTCCTGTTCAGCGTGGGTGGGCTGTTCGCGCTCTACGAGGCCTATCACAAGTGGCACGAGCCGGAGCCGATCGACTCCTGGCAGTGGGTGCCGGTCTGCGTGCTGGTGGTCGCCATCGCCATGGAAGCGGTGTCGCTGCGCACCGCGATCCGCGAGTCCAATCGCGTGCGGGGCCGGCGTTCGTGGGTGCAGTTCGTCCGGACAGCGCGATCGCCGGAGCTGCCGGTGATCCTGCTGGAGGATCTCGCCGCCCTGGGCGGGCTGTTCTTGGCGCTGTTCGGTGTGACGCTGACCCTGGCCACGGACGACGGCCGGTGGGACGCCCTGGGTACGGCGCTCATCGGTCTGCTGCTGGTGAGCGTCGCCGTGGTGCTGGCGGTGGAGATGAAGTCGTTGCTGATCGGCGAGGGTGCCACTCCGGAGCATCAGGCGGCTATCGAGGCCGCGTTGGTGGGAGCAGACGTCCGCGGGATCATCCACATGCGCACCCTGCACCTGGGGCCGGAGGAGCTGTTGGTCGCCGCCAAGATCGCGGTCTCCGCGACGGACTCCGCGGCCCAGGTCGCGCAAGCGATCGACGACGCGGAGCGGCGGGTGCGTGAGGCGGTGCCGATCGCTCGGGTGATCTATCTCGAGCCTGACATCCGCCGTCCGGTGGACCCACTGATCGAGAGCCAGCCGCACGGCGATCGCTGAGGACTGCGATAGGTTGGTCGTACCGTTTCCGGCGTCGGTGATACCGCCGGCCCAGAGGGGCCGCGCCGGAGGTACGCAGGGTGCTCTCCCTGGCCAGCTGTCGCGTGACGATCGCGCTGGCTCGTCGAGGCTGCGACCGCGTGCCACACCTGACCGAGACGTCGACCCGAGAGGTGTCCCATGTCGTTCGACCACCAGGTCCGTGACCTCGCGCTCGCCGAGGCCGGCCGCCACCAGATCCGCCTGGCCGAGCATGAGATGCCCGGCCTCATGGCGTTGCGAGCGGAGTTCGGCACCAGCCAGCCGCTACGCGGCGCCCGGATCTCCGGCTCGCTGCACATGACCGTCCAGACCGCCGTGCTCATCGAGACCCTGGTCGCGCTCGGCGCCCAGGTGCGCTGGGCGTCCTGCAACATCTTCTCCACCCAGGACGAGGCGGCCGCCGCGGTCGTCGTCGGCCCGGACGGCACGCCGGACGACCTACGCGGCGTCCCGGTGTTCGCCTGGAAGGGTGAGACCCTCCCCGAGTACTGGGACTGCACCGTGAAGGTCCTCACCTGGCCGGAGGGTCCGGACGGCCAGTACGGGCCGAACATGATCCTGGACGACGGCGGTGACGCCACTCTGTTGGTCCACAAGGGCAAGGAGTTCGAGGCCGCTGGCGCCGTCCCCGAGGCGACTGAAGCGGACAGCGAGGAGTACCAGGTGATCCTGGACCTGCTGCGCCGCACCGTCGCCAGCGAGCCCAGGAAGTGGACCGCGGTCGCCGATGGCATCATCGGCGTCACTGAGGAGACCACCACCGGGGTGCACCGGCTGTACGAGTTCGCCCAGGCCGGCACCCTGCTGTTCCCGGCGATCAACGTCAACGACTCGGTGACCAAGAGCAAGTTCGACAACAAGTACGGCACCCGGCACTCGCTGGTGGACGGCATCAACCGGGCCACCGACGTGCTGATCGGCGGCAAGGTGTGCGTCGTCGCTGGCTACGGCGACGTCGGCAAGGGCTGCGCCGACTCGCTGCGTGGGCAGGGCGCCCGGGTGATCATCACCGAGGTGGACCCGATCTGCGCGCTGCAGGCCGCGATGGATGGCTACCAAGTGGCCACCCTGGAGGACGTCGTCGCCACCGCGGACATCTTCATCACCGCGACCGGCTGCTACGACGTGATCACGGCCGAGCACATGGCCGGGATGAAGCATCAGGCGATCGTCGGCAACATCGGCCACTTCGACAACGAGATCGACATGGCCGGGCTGGCCCGGGTGCCGGGCGTGGTCCGCACAGAGATCAAGCCGCAGGTGCACGAGTGGACCTTCCCGGCGGCCGGCGACCGCCCGGAGCACTCGATCATCGTGCTGTCCGAGGGCCGGCTGCTGAACTTGGGCAACGCCACCGGGCACCCGAGCTTCGTGATGTCGAACTCGTTCGCGAACCAGGTGATCGCCCAGATCGAGATGTTCACCCAGGCTGAGCAGTACCCGCTCGGCGTCCACGTGCTGCCCAAGCACCTGGACGAGAAGGTCGCCCGGTTGCACCTGGACGCGCTCGGCGTCCGGCTCACCGAGCTGTCCAAGGCCCAGGCGGAGTACCTCGGGATCCCGGTCGAAGGGCCGTACAAGCCCGACCACTACCGGTACTGACACCAGGGGTTTGCCGCTAGCGGCGTTGGCTGCGCCCGCTGGTGGGAACTGACAGCAGACGCGCCGTCGGGAGAGGAGGAGCGGGGTGGGTGTTTCCTGGGTCAAGCGTCAAGGAGCCTGCGACAGCTGACCCAGGAAACACCCAC
>JBOFLF010000028.1:0-26994 GCA_051657715.1 Angustibacter sp.
CAACTGATCCGAGAAGGTCGCGGCCGCATCATCACGAACGCACACGACATCGTCGCCCACATCACCCACCACGCCCGGAGGCCCCCGGTAAGGCCACGGTCGCCGACGCCGACGGACGAGTCCTGGACCCCCAGCCCGCGAGGACCGACCCACGGCACGCACGTACCCACGCCACGCGGAGCAGCCGCCCCAAGCCGCTAGAAGGCGGTGCAGCGCCGGGTCCGGTAGATGGTTCTGCTCACGCTGAGGGCGTCACCGATCTGGGCGACGGTCATGTCACGGCCTTTCGTACAGTCGGGCTGCGCTGGCCTGCCCTTCGTTATTGCACATCGGTCTGTAGCCGTTCGGCTGCCGTCACGGCCTTGCGACGAAGGTGATCGGCATTGGACCGACTACCTGTACGAGTCGGGTTGTCCCGACGTCTTCGGCGAAGTTCGTGACGGTGTACTCGGTGACCGTTACCTGTTCGCTGATCAGAGGTGAGGGCCCACCTGCACAGTAGCTTGTCGACTGGGGCCGGGCGGGGTGTCGGAGGCAAGGACGCCGACGACCCTACCGGGGCCGTCCAGGCGGACCCGGATCAGGTGGCGTGGGGACCATGCCCAGAGGTGGGTGTACGGCGGGACTTCTGAGGGCAGTTGATCGGCGGGTTCGATATGAAGCCGTCGTAGTCCGCCCAGGCGCACGTGGTGGCAGCGCACAGGTTTTCTCATCGGGTTGGTCTTTGTAGGTGGAGCAGGACGAGCGCGGCTGCGGTGACTGCGCCGATTCTCCATGATCTTCAGCCTCGACGAGCGGGTCGAGGTCCCGGCCGGCCAGTTCACCGACGTTCTCCTGGTCAAGGAGGCCGAGGGGATCGAGGGGACGGTCCTGGACTAAAAGTTCTACGCGCCGGGGGGGGGGCGGCCTGGTCCTCGGCGTAGAGATCTCGGGCGGCAGCTAGCGGGAGGAGCTGGTGAGGTTCCACCGAGGTGCCGGTTGCCGATAGTCACCACCCGTCGTGGACGGGCCTCGCCTTCGCGAGTGTCGGCCATACTCACCCCAGGACGCGCCCGACCTGCTGCTCGGCGACGCTCGCAATCGTTGTCCGTCGTGCTTGCCGGCCAGCGAGGTGGTGATGCGCCGGCCGGAGTGATCTGAAGTCCGGGGTGGCCGAGGTGCGGGCCATGGTGTGTCGTTCGGCTTGGGGCGAGTCCTGTCCGCGCTGATGACGAGCGCCGAGCCGTCGGGCGGGTCACTTGGAGGTCGTGGCTCTCTGTCGGTTACCGAGCGGGATCGCCTCAGGGCGGATTGCGTGGGTCGTCGTTGTCGAGGACGGTGGGAGGCGGGCGTTCGTCGTCGTTGCCTTTAGAGGTGAAGGGTTCCGTCGGCGACGACCAGGCCGCCGCCGGTGAGGCGCACCAGGTCGCCGGAGATGGTGATGCGGAGTCGGCTTGGTCGGCCGGTGGCGTGGCCTTGCTCGATGACCACGGTGCTGCCGTCTGGGACGACACCGTCGGCGACCAGCCGGGCGGCGAGGGGACCGGCGGCGGTCCCGGTGGCGGGGTCTTCGGGGATTCCCATGGTGGGGTTGAAGAATCGGGCGTAGGCGTGCGCGCCGCTGGGTGGGTTGTTCAGGCTGTACGCGTAGCAACCCTCTCCGCCCACCGCCTGCAGCACGGCGGCGAGCCGAGCGGTGTCCAGCTGCACGCGGTCCACGACCTCGCCGGAGCGGAGTGGAGTCATCAGGTGGCCGGTTCCGGTGGAGACCACCAGGGCGTCCGCGGCGAGATCCTCGACCGCGATGTTGAGGGACGCGGCCAGCTCCGTGCGGTTCTCCACGACAGTTCCGAACCGGGGAGCCGCCTGGTCTATCGACACCACCACTACCTCGGCCTGTCTGTGGATTCGCACGGGCAGCGTCTCGTGGCCGATCTGTTGCACGAAGTGTTCGCGGTCGGGGGACAGTCGGGTCTGGGCTAGCCACAGGCAGGCATGACGCGTAGGGCCTGTTGGTACCGGTAGTCCACGTAGTTGGTACCGCGGTTCTGGGTAGTTGGTACCGGCCCGGTTGTCTGTTCGATCAGACGGCGGCGTATCGAGCGCTGCCGCGTTGATTCGAGAGGCAGCTGGTGTTGGCCAACTATCGCAAGATCCTGGAGCTGGTGCTCGCAGGTCGTAGCTACGGCGCGATCGTCGAGGTCGTGGGCTGTTCGCGGCGCGACGTGTCGCGGGTCAGCAAGGTCATCGACGAGCGCGGCGTGACCGCGGCGACGGTGGTGAGCGAGGAGGACCTTGCCGGCTGGTTCCCCGACGGTCGCCGGATGGTGTCGGCGGGCTTCGACCAGCCGGACCTGGTGGCGGTGCTGGCCGCGATGAAGGCTGCGCGGCACTTCACGTTGTTGATGGCGTGGCGCCGCTACGCCGACACGACGGCACTGGGGACGCCGGGGGCGACGATGCCCGCGGCGAAGAAGTACGGGTACGCGCAGTTCTGTGCGTTGTTCGCCGACTACGTGCGGACCAACGACCTGGTCGCGACGCTGCATCACGAACCGGCCCGGGCGATGCTGGTCGACTGGGCCGGCGACACCATCGATCTGGTCGACGCCGCCAGCGGCGAGGTCACCCGGGCGGTGTTGTTCGTCGCGGTGCTGCCCTACTCCGGTGCCCTGTTCTGCCGGGCCTACCTGAACATGAAGTCACCGACGTGGCTCGATGCCCATGTCCGTGCGTTCAGCTTCTACAACGGTGTTACCCAGATCATCGTCCCCGATAACCCGACGACCTCGACCCACCAGCGTCACAAGGGCGAAGCCGAGCGGGTCGTCAACGCCCGCTACCAGCAGCTGGCCGACCACTACCAGACCGCTGTGGTCCCGGCCCGCGCCAGGAAGCCCCGTGACAAGGCCGCGGTCGAGAACGCCGTCAACGTGGTCAACAAGCGGGTCATCGGCTACCTCGAAGGCGAGGTGTGGACGAGCCTGGCCGAGCTGAACGACGCGATCGACGAACGCGTCTGGGAGGTCAACCACGACCTACGTCGTGCCGACGGCACCACCCGGTGGGAGCAGTTCACCGCCGAGGAGCAGCCGCTACTCGCAGCGCTGCCGGCGACAAGGTTCGAGGAGGTGGAGTGGAAGGAGGTCAAGGCCGGTCGGAACTACCACATCAGTTGTGACTACCAGCGCTACTCGGTGCCCTACCGACTCGCCGGTCAACTGCTGCGGGTGCGGCTGACCACCAGTCGGGTGACGATCTTCGAGGGCCACGACCTGGTCTGTGAGCACCCGCGGCTGAACGGCAGGAAGGGGCAGTACTCCACGCTGGCCGAGCACGTCCCGCCCCAGCATCAGGGCATCGACGGGCTGTGGTCGAGGCGCTGGTTCACCGACCGGGCACGCTCCTTCGGGCCCGCGACCGTCACTGTGGTCGAGCAGGTCCTCGACCGCCATGCCATCGAGGCCCAGGGGTACCTCGACTGTCAGAACATCCTGACCGGCCTGGGCAAGGCCAGCCGGGACCGGCTCGAGGCCGCCTGCCAGGAACTCCTCAACCACCACGGGCAGGCCTCCTACACGTCCCTGAAACGGTTGATGGCAGCGATCAACTCCGACGCCAACAAGCCCCGCCAGATCACCCCGGCCGCATCGACAAGGAAACGCAGCACCATCAGCGGCACCGGTGCGCGTGATGGCGACGATCCCGGCGGCCCCGGGAGCGCCGTCAGCGACTTGGGGCCAGACGTCTACGTCCGCGACCCCTCCCACTACGAGCTACGCACCGACGGCCAGCACGACGGCCAACACGAGGTGGGTCGGTGAACTTCACCAGCGTCGACTACGACAAGTTCCGTGCCCTGCGTGTCACCCACGTCGCGACCCGGTTCGAGGAACTCGTCAACGACGAGGCCAACGATCACATCACCCCGGAGAAGCTGTTCCTGATCGCCGTCGACGACGCCCTGGAAGCACGGCGGGTCAACAAGATCGAGAAGCTGATCCGCGCCGCGGGGTTCCCGATCCCCGGGGCCACGATCGCCGAGATCGACTACCGCGACGGACGCGGGGCCAACCCGATCCGGATGCGCCGCTACGCCGACCACGACTGGGGTGCCGACCCGGTCAATCTGCTGATCATCTCGCCCACCGGAGGCGGAAAGACCTACCTCGCCTCAGCGTTGGGGATCGCGGCCTGTCACAACGAGCACACAGTCACCTACCTCCGCATGGACGACCTCGCCCGCCGGCTCGTCCTGGCCCGGTCTGACGCGATCGCCCACCAACAACTGCTCAACGCCCTGTCGAACGTGGACCTCCTCGTGATCGATGACTTCCTCACCGTCGGCATCGACCACGACGCCGCCGCCGACCTGTTCGCCGTCCTGGCCAACCGCGACCACCGGCTACCCACGATGATCGCCTCCCAGACCGGGCCCGCCCACTGGGTCGCGGAACTACCCGACCGGGTCGCAGCCGACTCGATCGTGAACCGGCTCGCGAACCGAGCCCGCACGATCAACCTCGGCGACATCGACATGCGCAAACTCCGCCACGACCAGACCCGCATCCACAACACCTACTGGGAGTAGCAACACCGGCAACACCGGCAACACCGGCAACCCAGTCGGGGTCGCCAGGCCGGGCGACCACCGGCCGGTACCAGGTACACCGAACACCGGTACCAGATCGCTGGACTACCGGTACCAACCAGGGCTACGCGTCAAGGCACCCAGCGCGTTGTGCCCAGCGCCGCCCACCTCGGCTCCGATCGGGGTGAAGGAGCGAAGCCGCCAGTCCGCCCCCGGCAGGTCGGGCTTGAGGACGAAGGTGGTCTCCGACTGGTTGAACTCCCGAGCAATGGCCCGCATCTGCTGTACCGAGAGCTTATCCGCATCAGGCACCACCGCCAGCGGGTTGCCGGACAGTGGATGTGACGCGAACACGTCCACGAAGGAGAACCGAACTGTGATCATTTCCCGCACCTCACTTCGGCCTGACCGCTCCGTTGGGGTAATCTCTTCCACTGCGACGCCCTACCAAACTCCCGCGGAGTCGTACACCGCCTGTTCTGCTGCGCAGTGTTCGTACATCGGCTCGGCATCCAGCTAGCTGGACGGTGTCCACCAGTCGAACCGTACCCGTCGACGTGGTTGATACGCATCACCGTTGGTGCGTATCAACCACGTTTGAGGTGTGGCCGCCGGTCCTATTAGGGCTGGATGTAGGCCTCCACGGAGTCGACCGACGACCAGCACTGGCCCTGCAGTTCGACGGACCTGCCTGGAGCAAGAACGTACGTGCGGTGGACGTCGGGGTCCCAGAAGGCGTTGCACGCGACGTGTAGGTGCATGGTCACATTGATGTACGTCGCTGGGTTCGTGCAGTAGCCGTGGCCCCATTCGCCGGAGATCCACGATCGGCAATCGCTCGCCATCGCCGCCAGCTTCGCGGTTGGCTGCTCAGCTGGGGTCACCGTGGCCGAAGCCGGTGCGACCGCCCCGAGCCCGATAGCCGCCGCGGACGTTCCGACGGCGACCGCGATCCGGGCCTTCTTGAGATGGTTCGGCATTTCCCTACCTCCGTTGATCAGTCATCGGGTGGATGGCACGTGACCTGGACGATTCCGGCGACCTGTATAGGACGCGTATGGGCTCGACGTCAGTCAGACGTTCTCGCTGCGGCCGGCGGGATCAACGGCTGGTCCGGGGTCCGAGGTCCGGGGTGGCGGGCGCCAGGGCGACTCGGATCTGGCCGGCCTCCGCCCGGGCTCGCCGGGCTGCGTCCGGGTCGATCGGCTCCAACGCGTCGCCGAGGATGCTGAGGGTCGCGGCCAGGAAGGCCGGCCAGCCGCGGGTCCGCCACATGGCTACCGACTCCTGGAGGTAGCCGACCGCCCGTTCGTGGTCGCCGTCGGCCAAGGCCACCTCGCCCAACGCGGCCAGCGCGTCGGCCAGGTGGTGACCCATCCGGTACCGACGTCCAAGTCGGAGCGCGGACTCGGCGGCCGGCCCGGCCCGGGGGTCTTCCCGGGCCAGGTACAGCCGGGCCAGGGCGATCATGGTCAAGGTGTGTGCGTAATGGTCCTGGTAGGCCCGGGAGATGCCGAGCGACTCGCGGAGCAGGTCGTGGCTCGCGTCGAGGTCGCCGGACATCCGGTGGGCGATACCGAGGAACTGCAAGACCGTGGCTAGGTAGCGGGGGTTCCCCAGCTCGCGGGCCGACACCAGGGCCTGCTGCAGGTGGGTCGTCGCCAGATCGAGGCGCCCGCTCTGGCTGTGCGCCAGGGCCAGAGCGACGTGCGCCCGGGCTACGCCGCCGAGGTGGTCGTGCCGGCGGGCCAGGTCCAGCGCCCACGCGGCACTCGAGACGGCAGACTCGTACTCACCGGCCGCCGTCAGCCCCCAGGACCGGATGACGGCGGCGTCGGAGCGACCGGGCTGCTCCCCGACGCGGGTGAACATCGCCAGCAGACGGTCAGCGTCGACGCGTAACCTACCCATCGCCGACCCGGCTTCCACCGGCCCGGGCTCGTCCTGGGTGTTCCAGGTGACCACGTCGATCAGCCCGCGCAACATGACGGCCTCGCCGCGCAGGTTGCCGGCCTCCCGGCAGGCCGCCAGCACCCGCTCGTTGGTAGCCCGCCAGTCCTGGTGCATACCCCGGACGTCGAAGTACTTCTCCAGACACCCGGCCAGGTCGAAGGCCAGCTCGTCCATCCCCAACTTGCAGGCCTGCCCGACCGCGGACAGCAGCGCCGCCCGCTCGGAGTCGAACCAGGCCAGCGGGTCCACGACTTCCCAGGCCAGCTCGTCGTGCCGCACCGATGGCCGCACGGCGGTGCCGTGGACCGGCGCGTAGCAGGGGCCAGGGACTCGGAGGGCCAGCTGTTCCGCGACACCCAGCCAGCCACCCAGGCCGAGAGCGAGTGCTGCTCGGCGATCGGGCTCGGGGTCCTCCTCCGCGGCGCGCTCGCGAGCGTAGAGCCGGACCAGGTCGTGGAACCGGTAGCGAACCTCACCCGCCGAGTCGGTGCCCACGACGGACAGCATCTGGGCGTCCACCAGATCTTCCAGCAGACCGGCCGCGATGTCCGGCGCGTCGTCCAGGACGGCGGCGGCCAACCAGCCCGGAAAGTCCGGCACGTCGAACAGCCCCAACCGGCGCAGCAGTGATCGCCCCGGGCCGGTCAACCCGTCGTAGCTCAGCGACAGTGAGGCCCGGACCGCTAGGTCTCCGGTGGCCAGGTGCCCGAGGCGGTGTCGCTCGTCGCTCAGCAGGGCGGCCAACCGGCCCAGCCGCCAGCCCGGCCGGGCGGCCAACCGGGCCCCGGCTACCCGGACTGCCAACGGAAGCCGGCCGCACAGTTCCACGATGGCCGCCGCCTGGTCCGGCTCGGCCGCCACCCGGCCGCCGGCGGCGCCCGGGTTGGTCGACCCGCGGTCATCCCGACCATCACCCCGGCCGCTCTCGACGACCTCCGCGAGCAGGTCGACGGCATCGTCGGTGTCGAACTCGGTCAGGTCCAGCCGGTTCACCCCTTCCAGACCGGTCAACCGGGCCCGGCTGGTGACCAGGACGGCGCAGGTACCGCCGCCCGGCAACAACGGCCGGACCTGGTCCTCGGACGCCGCGTCGTCCAGCACCACCAGCACCCGCCGGTGAGCCAACCGAGCCCGGTACACCTCGGCCCGCTCCACTGGATCGGCCGGAACGGACCGGCCGTCCACCCCCAACGCACGCAGGAACCTGGCCAGTACGTCGCTGCTATCGAGGGTCGATGCCTCACTACCGCGCAGATTCACGAAGAGCTGACCGTCCGGGAACCTGGCGGCCAGGCGGTGGGCCGCGTGCACTGCTAGGGCGGTCTTGCCGACCCCCGCCATGCCGGCGACGGCGACCACGGCCAGTGCGTTGCGTCCGGCCGGGTCGGTCGGCCCGGTCAGCAACTGGACGACTCGGGCCACCTCGTCTGCCCGGCCGGTGAAGTCCGCGACATCGGCGGGCAACAGGAAGGGCGCCGCCCAGGCGGGCGCACCCGCCGGGCCGGGCTCCAGCCCGAGAACGGCTGGGACGTCCGGGGGGTCGCCGGCCAGCACTACCTGGTGGGCGAGGGCAAGCCGCGGCCCGGGGTCGACCCCCAGCTCTTCGGCCAGCCGGCGCCGGGCGTCTCGATAGACCGCCAGCGCCTGTCCGGCCCGTCCGCCCAGGAAGAGGGCAAGCATCAGCTGCACCCGTAGCCGCTCCCGCAACGGCTGCTCGGCCACCTGCCGGGTCAGCTCCGGGACGAGCGCCGAGTGGTGACCGAGAACCAGGTCGGCGTCCAGCCTGGACTCCAGGGCGACCAGCCGCTGCTCCGCTAGCCGTTCCACCTCGGGACCCAGCGCCGCCAGGTCGGCCAAGTCGGCGTACGGCTCGCCCCGCCACAGGGCCAGCCCTTCTCGAAAGACGACGCCGGCCGCGCCGGCCCCGCCGGAGGCCAGCAGCTGGCGCCCGTGGCGAGTGAGGTCGTCGAAACGATCGGCGTCCAGCTCGCCGTCCCGTACGACCACGGCGTAGCCCTGACCCTGCCGAAGGATCCGGTCCGACCCCAGCAGGCGACGTAGCTCATGGACGTACAGCCTGAGGTTGTCGGGGGCGGTGCGCGGCGGCCGGCCGTCCCACACTGCGTCCACCAGCCGGTCCGTCGAGACCTCTCGGTTCGGTGAACCGAGCAGCACAGCCAGCACCGACCGCCTCCGCCGTCCACCGAGCCGGACCGGCCGGCCGCCTGCGGTTACGGCCACCGGCCCGAGTACGGAGAACTCCATACCACCCCCTGCGCATCGAATCACTCGTTGAAGGTCTGCGGCGGCCAGATAGGGAGATCCCGAACTCCGTACAGCTACGGTGGCGCATCAGGCGACGTTCAGGTCGCGGGTTCGGCGGGTGTGAAGAGGGTGAGCTGCATGCCGTCGGGAGTTTGGATGCGGGCGTTGCGGTCGCCCCATGGTGTGTCCACTGGCGGCGCGACGCGGTTGGCTCCGGCCGCGATGAGACGGTCGGCGGTGGTGTCGCTGTCGGGGACCTGAACGCAGAGCCGCACGGGGCCAGAGACCCGGCGGCCGGCCTCGAGTTGGTCGATGTGGGCGGCTTGGGCGTCGTCGAACAGCTCCAGGGTGGCGTGTCCGGCTTCGAGTAGGACCGCACGGCCGTTCTCGCTGGTCCAGTCCTGGAGCTGTTGCAGGCCGAGGTGGTCGCGGTAGAAGGCGAGGGCGCGATCGAAGTCGTCGACGGTCATGGTGAGGCGCAGTTCGTTGGTGTGGTTCATCGGGAGTCCTTTCTAGTGGGGAGCGCGGGTGCGATCGTCCCGGGCGGCGGCTGCGCCGAGAAGCCGCCGGCGACGAAGGCGACGCGGACTTGGTCGCTCAGTTGACGATGGCTCCGCTGGTGAGGTCGAGCACGGTGCCGGTGGTGGCGCCGGCTCGGTCCGAGGCCAGGTAGGTGGCGGCGGCCGCGATCTCGTCGAGTCGCGGCAGCCTGGGGATGAGGGTGTCGGCGAGGAGCGGGTCGAGCGCATCGCCGGGGAGGTCTGGGACGGTCTCGGGGGTGAAGTTGGCCCGGATGCACGCCACCCGGACACCGGTGCCTTTGAGTTCACCGGCCAGGGTCCGGGTGAGGACCTCGATCGCTGCGCATCCGAGGCTGAAACCGCCCATCTGGTGGCGCCACTCCTTCGCCGCTGAGGAGGTGAGGGTGACGATGACTCCGCTACGGTTAGGTGCCATCCGGCGTGCCGCGGCGGTCGCGGTCATGAAGTGCCGGCGGCTGGCCTGGGTGACCGGCTCCATGAAGTCCTCGAGTGACATGTCGACCAGCGCGACGTCTTGGGCCGCGGTCATCCCGGCGGCGTTGAAGGAGACATCGACTCTCCCGGCAGTGGCGAGCACGCGGTCGGCGTGTTGCTCGACGCTGTCACGGTCATCGACATCGACCTGGTCGGCGTGGGCCGTTCCGCCGGCCGCGATGATCTCCTCGGCCAGAGCGTGGACCTTGGCGGCGGTGCGGCCGGCAAGGAACACGTGCGCTCCCTCGGCGGCGAACGCTCGGGCGACCGTGCTGCCCATCGAACCAGCGGCGCCATAGACGATCGCTACCTTGTCCTCGAGTTGCATGTCAGCCCCCTCCGATCTCCTGTGCCGCTCCCGGCGGAGTCGGCGTTCCGAATGTGTGGCGATGCAGCGCTGCTGAAGCCACTATGGCCGGTGAGCTCAAGCCTGACGCCGGGCCCGGGCCACCCGTCGGCCAGCCTGGACCCGGCGCCGTGGGGCCGGGCTAGCGGCGGGTGGTGTAGAAGGCGCGGATCTCTTCGGTCAGCTCGGTGGGTGCCTCCATGGCGGCGAAGTGGCCTCCGCGGGGTCGGGTGGTCCAGGAGAGGATGTTGGTGTTGTCGCGTTCGGCGAAGGGACGCATGGAGCGGAAGTCGCTGGCGAACACGGTGACCCCGATGGGGCCGTGGTTGATCCGCTGCTCGGTGTCGCGTTCGTTGTGGTAGTAGCCGACTGCGGCGCCGGTGGCGTTGGTCAGCCAGTAGAGCGAGTTGTGCTGGAGGACCTGGTCGGGGGTGACCAGCGTGGTGCCGTTGCCGAAGTTGTCGAAGAGTTCGTGGTAGGCCAGCTGTCCGACGGGGGAATCGCTGAGCGCGGCTGCGATGGTGTCGGGGCGGGAGGCGTTCATCGTGGCGTAGCCGTTGACGGTGTTGAACCAGCCGGCGAACTCCAGGGCCGCATAGTCCTCTGGGGTCATCTTCTCGAACTCGGCCGCGTCGCCTGAGGGGAAGGAGAACAGTTGCAGGACGTGCGCACCGAGGAAGCCGTCGGGGTTCACCATGGCCAGTTCCCTGGCGACCAGGGCCCCGGCGTCGGAGCCGTGGACACCGTAGGTGTCGTAGCCCAGCCCGCGCATCAGCTGGTCAAGGGTGGCGGCGACGCGTGCGTGGGTCCAGTTTCCGTTGGTGAGTGGTTGGCTGAACGGGAACCCGGGCAGGGACGGGACGACGACGTGGAAGGCGTCCTCGGCGCGGCCACCGTGGGCTTCGGGGTCGGTGAGTGGGTCGATCATGTCCTCGAACTCGGCGAATGACCCGGGGTAGGTGTGCGCGAGCAGCAGCGGGGTGGCCTCGGTGTGCCGGGAGCGGACGTGTTGGAAGAACAGTTGCTGTCCGTCGATCTCGGTGGTGTAGGACGGTCGCTGGTTGAGCCGGGTCTCGTAGGCGCGCCAGTCGAAGTCCTGCCACCGGGTGACCATCTCGCGCAGGTGGGCGACCGGGGTGCCGGTCGACCAGTCGTCCTGGTCGGGGACGTCGGCGTACCGGGTGCGGGCAAGCCGGTCGCGCAGATCGGTGAGCGCGGCGTCGGGAATGTCGATGGTGAACGGACGGATGGTCAGGGACTCGGTTCGGGGTGTGGTCGTGTTCATGGGACCTACGCTGCAGGAGTACCCGGCACGCCTCTTTCCGCATTCGCGAGTGATCTGGAGGAACTTCTCATGGCCACCACGGCTGCCCGACTACTGACCCTGCTCGGACTGTTCCAGAGCCGACGAGAGTGGACGGCCGCGGAGCTTGCCGAGCGCACCGGGGTGAGCGCGCGGACGATCCGCAACGACGTGGCTCGACTACGTGACTTGGGGTACACGGTCGAGGCTGCCCCAGGGCGGTATGGCGGCTACCGGGCGCGCCGTGGTGGCCAGATCCCGCCGCTGCTGTTGGAGGAGGACGAGGCGGTCGCGGTAGCCGTGGGGTTGGGCCTGGTCGGCAACGTCCCGGGCGTGGCCGAGGCCGGCGAAACGGTCCTGGGCAAGCTCGAGCCCGGCTTGCCCGACCGGCTCCGCCGACGGGTCCGCGCCGTGCACGACAACCTCGATGTCGGGCCGGTCACCGACAGTCCGCACCCGCCACCGCCAGCGGTCGACACCGCGACCCTCGCGCGGATCGGCGCCGCGATCGCGGATCACCAAGGGCTGCGGGCCTGGTACCGCGACGAGTCCGAGGGACGAGAGCTCGACCCGTACCGATTGGTCACCTGGGAGGAGCGCTGGTACCTGGTGGCACGGGATCGACGTATCGACGACTTCACCGTGCTTCGGGTCGACTGGCTCGTCATGCGCACTCCCGACGCCGGCCGATTCGCCCCTCGACCGCTCGAGGGTGGGGACTATGCCGACCTGGTGATGCGCCAGGTCGCATCCACCGGATGGGCGGTCCACGCACGCATCCGCATCCATGCACCCGCCGAGGAAGTCCGTGAGCGGATCAACCCCGCCGTGGGACTGGTCGAGGCCATCGACGACCACAACTCCGTGCTCCTCACCGGCGCCGACTCCTACGCCACCATCGCCGTCTGGATCGGGCTCCTAGGCCTGGACTTCCACATCGACGGTCCACCCGAACTGGTTGACCAACTAGCCACCCTCAGCGATCGATACCGCCAGGCACTACCGGCGGGAGCCTCAGGCCCGAGCGGCCCGAAGCAGCCGCGGTCGCGGTGACCAATGCGCCGTGGGTGTGCGTCGGCGACCATGGCAGGATCGGCTCCGTGGACCTTGAGGCCGTGCTGGCTCGCCGGTTGGCGACACAGGGCCTGACCACGACGACGTACCACGACATCTCGGCGGTAGTCCGCGATCTGTTGGCCGTGCAAGCCCAAGACGCGGCGCTGGCTCGTTGGTCGTTGGCGATGCGCACCGCCCGGCCGACAGACGACAGTGTCTGTGCGGCACTCGACTCCGGTGCGGTCATCCGAACGCACGTTCTCCGTGGGACGTGGCACTACGTCGCCGCGGAGGACCTGCGGTGGCTGTTGGCCCTGACCTCGCCCAAGGTGCTGCGCACCATGTCAAGCCGCAACCGTTCGTTGGGGCTCGACCAACCGGCGGTGCTCCGTCATGAGATCGACCAGATCCTCGCCCTGCTGACCCACGAGCCACTGACCCGCCGCCAGCTACAGGGTCGCTTGGGCCGCCCGGACCTCCGCGGCGAGCGGCTCGGCCAAGTCCTGGAGATCGCCGAGCTGGAGGGCCTGATCTGCTCCGGGCCACTCGCGCGCGGGCAACACACCTACGCGCCTCTCGACGACCGGATCCCGCCCACCCTCGCGCGAGACCGCGACCAAGCGATCAGAGAGCTGGTGGCCCGCTTCTTCACCGGCCACGGCCCGGCGACGGTCGCCCACCTGGTCCGATGGACGACCCTGACCAAGCGCGAGATCGTCGAGGCACTCGACGACCTCGGCGACCGGTTCGCCACCCTCACCCTCGACGACACGCCTCACTGGTATGCGGCCGAGTCCCCAGGGGCAGCGCCCGAGCTCGGGGCGTTGCTCCTCCCAGTCTTCGACGAGGCCTACCTGACCTACCCCGGCAGCAACTTCCCCCGCAGCGCGGGTCATCCCTGGGGCGAGCGGTCTCACTCCTTCGCCGAGGCCGGTGGCGGAGTCGTCATCAGCGACCTCACCGACGTCGGCTGGTGGAAGCGAACCAACACCGGACGGACCACCCAGGTCACCTTGGGACTCGACCCGAGACTATCCGCCGGTCGCCGCCGCGACGTCGAAGCCCAGGCGGTCGCGCTCGCGACCTACACCGGACGATCACCGAGGATCGTCTACGCCTAACAGTGACGCCGATCAGGCTGTGGTTCCCCCCGAATCGTGGAGGGCTTCTCATCCGTCTCCGGGACCAGTGGTGCGGCGATGAGGTTCGCCGGTTCGTGGGGTCTCCATAGGGACCGGGGAGGTGCCTCGGCTGGAGGGAGAGGGCTATGGGATCGGTTGTGATGTCGCACTTCATCACCCTGGACGGGGTGGTCGAGGCGCCGCATGAGTGGATGCCGGAGTTTGTCAGTGCGGAGGAGTTGGCGGTGATCGGCGAGCAGATCGACGCGGCGTCGGGGATGCTGGTGGGGCGACGTACGTACGCGGAGTTTGCCTCCTACTGGCCCGCGCAGGGCCCGGATGTGCCCTTGGCGGAGCGGACGAACAGCATGCGCAAGTACGTGGTGGGTCATCAGCCGGCGGGGCCGGTCTGGGAGGGGACGACGTTCCTGGACGGCGATCCGATCGTGGAGTCCCAGCGGCTGGTAGACGCCGGGGAGGTGCTCGTGGTCCCGGGCAGCATGACGCTATGTCGAGCGTTGCTGGCCGGTGACGTCGTCGACGAGTTGCATCTGATCGTGGCGCCCGTGCTGCGCGGTCGGGGCCGGCGGCTCCTCCACGAGGATGCTCCGCCGGTCGGCCTGGAGGTGATCTCTCGGCGGACCTTGCCTCTCGGGGTGGAGCACGTCGCCTACCGGGTGGTGTCGAGGGACCGGTCGTGAGGTCACGAGCCGAGGAGAGCGTCCTGGTCGCGGCCGCACGCAGTGGAGAGGAGGCGGCGTTCGGGCGGCTGGTAGAGCCACTGCGTGGGGAGCTGGTGCTGCACTGCTACCGGATGCTGGCCAACCTCGAAGACGCCGAGGACGCCGTCCAGGACAGCTATCTGCGGGCCTGGCGTGCCCTCGACCGGTTCGAGGGGCGTTCCTCGATACGGGTGTGGTTGTACCGGATCGCGACGAACACCTGTCTTGATCAGATCGACCGGACTCGGCGCCGGCGCCGGTTGGCGACCGTGCGGGCCCCTGATACGGCGGACGTGATCGCGGCGGTGGAGGTGCCCTGGCTCACGCCGTGCCCCGACAGCCGGGTCGACGCGGTCGCACGCACCTTGGACCCGGCGGCTGCGGCCGTGGCCCAGGAGACGGCCGAGCTGGCCGTGCTCACCGCGCTACAACATCTGACACCGGTCCAACGCGCCTGCGTCATCCTGCGTGACGTCGCGGGCTGGACCGCCGCCGAGTGCGCCGACGCACTCGCCACGTCGGTGCCGGCGGTGAACAGCGCCACCCAGCGCGGACGATCAGGGCTGCGGGCTCGCCTCGGACCCAGCCGCGAAGCGGCCTCGTCCGCGCGAACCTCCGACGTGCGCGCGGACGAGGCCGCCGTACTCCGCCGCTACATCACCGCAGTGGAGAACGCCGACCAGCTGGCGCTGTCAGCCCTGCTCGCCCAAGACGTGCGGTGCAGCCACCAAGCGGGCGCCGGGGGCAACCTCGACGCGGTGGCCGCGTGGTACGCCGGAAAAGAGACCGTCCTCGAGGCATGGCGCCCCCTGTTCGAGCACCTTCCCCCACCAGCGCTGCGGGCGGTTCTCGCCCCCCGAGTCAACGCTCACCCGGCACTGGCCACCTACCTGCAGATGCCCGAGACGGACACCTTCGAAGCCTTCGCCCTCAACGTCCTCGCCATCGACCGCAGCCACATCCGCGAGATCGCCACCTTCGGCACCGACACCTTCACCCCACTAGGACTCCCCACCACACTCCAAGCCCCGACATGACCACCAGACACGGCCTCGGCCAACGACTCCCCACCGCCCGTCGGGGTCCTTTCGCTGGCTGTGATCAGTTGGCGGCTACAACGGCGACCAGGCGACCTTCGAGAAGGCCCAGGACCGGGTGGCGGCACCGCCAGCAGAAGTTCCTGGCGGTCTGGTTCGGAGTCGTCGAATGCAGGCTCCCTTCGCCTGGCACGTTCGTTTCTCCACCGACGTCAACGCCAATACCCGCCTTCACTAGGTCGTTCCGGTCGATGTTGTTCTCATGGTCGCCTCATCGGGGACAGCCACCGTTCTCCGCATCTGACTCTTCGGTGGTAGGAGGAATTGACCATGCCGATCGCAAAGGTGTTTCTGGTCGCCACAGCGGCGTTGATCGCCTCGTCACTCGCTGCCGGCCCGGTGTCACACGCGTCGTACGCCGGGGACGATACGGCGCCGCCGCTGCCGGCTGCATGGCAGCGGGTCACTCTCGATCCGGCGGACTTCACCACGAGGATCGACAACCCGTTCTGGCCGATGAGGCCGGGCGATCGGCGCGTGTTTCGGGTGTTGGATGAGACTGGGGCCACGGCACGCGTCGTCTCCACCGTGACCGGGCGTACCAGGGTGGTCGCGAACGGGGTCACCGCTCGGGTGGTGTCCACCGTGGTCCGCGAGGACGGGGAGCTGGTGGAACGCAACACCGCCTGGTACGCACAAGACGAGGACGGCAACGTCTGGTATCTGGGAGAACGGGCCCGCGAGATCACCGACGGGGTGGCGACCAGCACCGACGGCTCGTGGGAGGCCGGAGTCGACGGCGCCCAGGCCGGCGTGATCATGCCCGCGAAGCCCACGGTGGGCATGAAGTACGACCATGAGAACGCGCCGGGCGTGGCCGAGGACCGCGGCGAGATCTTCAGCCTCGACGAACGGGTCGAGGTCCCGGCCGGTCAGTTCACCGACGTTCTGCTGGTCAAGGAGACCGAGGCATCGAGCCGACAGTCCTGGACTACAAGTTCTACGCATCAGGGGTCGGCCCGGTCCTCGGCATAGAGATCTCAGGCGGAAGCCAGCGAGAAGAACTGGTGAGATTCCACCGAGGTTGCCAGTAGCCGATCATCACCACCCGTCGCCGACGGGCTTCGCCTCCGCGAGCGTCCGCAACCGCGCCACGAACGCCGGGGCAGGTGAGCAAGGAGTAGCTGTGTGGCTACTCTGACGTGGAGGCCGCGCGGGTGATGGTGGCGAGTTCGTTACGGATGATCTCGATGGCCCAGTCGCTGTCGTGGGCGTGGGCGTGGGCGTGGGCGTGTACCAGTAGGTGGAGGGCGAGGCCGTCCACGATCGCGTGTAGCCGTCGTGCTAGCTCGATGACTTGCGGATCGCGGGGTCTTCGCATCAGCAGCTCCACCAGCCGGGTGCAGCCCTCCGCCAACGCTTGGTAGGCCTGGTCTCGAATCGCCTCGAGTTCTGGCAGCGCAGGGCTCTCGGCGAACAGGGCGAGGTTGATTTCCAGCTCCGCTCGACTGTCCGGCTCCAGTGGGAGAAGTTGCTTCAAGACGTCCAGCGCGTACTGCTGGTCGTCATCTCCTCGTGGGACGCCATCTATGCGCTCCGTTGCCCGCTGAACCATCAACTCGGCCGAGAACCGCACCAGCTCGGCCCGGGTCGCGAAGACGTGCCGCAGCGAGCCCACGACCACACCGGCCTGCTCTGCGACCGTGCGCACCGAAACAGCCCCGATACCCCTGTCCAAGATGACCTGCCAGACCGCCTCGGCCAGTTGCGCCTTGCGTGCGTCCCGGTCGATCGTCTTCGGCACACACACATATTAGCACTACCGTGCTAGCTTGTTTCTAGCACAATCATGCTACGAAAGGAGTTTGTGTTGAATCCGATCCTGGCGGTCATCGTCGCGTGCGAGATCGGCTTCTGGGTCTTCGTCGTCCTCGGCCTGCTGGCCCGCTACGTCCTGCGGCGCCGCCGCGCTGGTGCCGTCTTACTGGCATGTACCCCCGGAGTCGACCTGGCGCTCCTGATTGCGGTGGTCATCAACCTGCAAGGTGGGGGAACCGCCACCTTCGCCCACGGCCTGGCTGCGCTCTACCTCGGAGTCTCGATCGCCTATGGACACAAGATGATCAAGTGGGCCGATGCCCGGTTCGCCCACCGCTTCGCCCACGGCCCTGCACCGGTCAAGCTCTACGGACCAGAGCACACCAAGGAACGTTGGACCGACCTCGCCCGCACCACCCTCGCGACCGGAATCACCGCCGGCATCCTCTGGCTCCTCACCGGGTTGGTAGGCGACTCCGACAGCACCCAGGCCTTGACTGACATCTACCCACTGTTGGGCATCTGGTACCTCATCGACCTGACGTGGGCGATCAGCTACACCGTTCGGCCCAGGAAGAGACCCCGCGACATCGAGGCGCCGCACCAGATCCCGGAACTGAGCGGCTCCGAGCGACGCGGCCCGCGGCCATGACCGCTCAGCGGTATCGGGTGGCGGACCGTACGGTGCTGTTGGCTGTCAGGACTGGGTGGGGCGGTAGATCGTACGGCGATGCATCGTTCTGCGATGTATAGTCGTGGGGTGACTGAGCAAGTGCTGTTCGTTCTGGCCGCACTGTCCGCGGGTGAGCTGCATGGGTATGGCATTGCGCGGGAGGTGGAGGAGCTGTCGGGGGGCGAGGTCAGGCTCGCGGTGGGAACGCTGTACGGCGTTCTCAGCCGGCTCTCGGAGCAGGGGTTGATCGAGCAGACCCGCGAGGTGGAGGTCAGCGGACGGCGTCGGCGCTACTACGTGCTGACCGGCCTCGGTGAGACTGCGCTGCGCGAGGAGATCGCGCGGATGCACGCCACCGCGAACGCGCTCGGTTCCCGGGTCGCGCTGGGCGTTCGGCCGAGGCCGGGGACGGCATGAGCCGGCGGCTGCTCAACCTGTGTGTGTGGGCCTATCCCAGGGACTGCCGACGAAGCGACGGCGCCTTCGTGCGCGACCTGGCACTGGAGTTGGCCGAGCACCACGGCGTGGTCGGGCAGGCGGTGTCTTTGCTGTACGGCGGGTTCAGGGAACGGCTGCGGCACCGCGGCCGCAGGTGGCGGCTCGCCGCCACTGTTTCGGTTGCGGTCACGGTCGTTGCGGGTTCGGCGGCCATGCTGGCCGGGCCGTTCGGGGGTGAGGTGGAGGTGTACTCGTGCGCCACTCGCGACCTAGGCGACGCCGGTGGGTGCGCAGAGGTCGAGCGGCTGGCGGCGGCCAGGGAACGCCAGGGTTGGGACTGCGCCACACGTCGACGGGTCATCGACGGACGGCGCTTTGTCGACCTAGAGTGCTGGACCGACTCGTGACCCGCGCCGTCCGTGGGTACGTCGCAGCAGCGCTGCTCGCCACACTCACCGCCTGCGGCGGCGGCTCTGGCGACGTGCCGACCTCCGATACGGGCGCCGTCGGGTCGTCTCGGGTCGATCCCGGTGAAACACACGAGGCAGAGACCGTCGATCGGGCCATCGCGAAGGTTCTCGACGACATCCTTCCCGACGGCGCCAACGGATCACTGGTTGCCGCTCGCGACGGCCGGCTGGTGCACTGCGCAGGTTTCGGCGTCGCCGACCACGAAGACCGAGTACCCGCGACCTGTGACACCGCCTACGACATCGGGTCGATCACCAAGCAATTCACCGCCGCAGCCATCCTCAAACTGGAGATGACCGGCGACCTCAACGTCGGTGACCTGATCAGCGACTACCTCGGACCGGTCCCCGCCGACAAGCGCGCCATCACCGTGCACCAACTACTCACCCACACCGCGGGACTGGTCGAGGCACTCGGCGACGACTACCAGCCACTCTCGCGTCAGGACATGATCGCCCGGGCCTTCGGCTCGAGGCTGGCCTCGCCACCCGGCGCCGAGTACCACTACTCCAACCTCGGCTACAGCCTCCTGGCCGCGATCGTCGAGGAGGCCTCCGGCGTCGGCTACGAGGAATTCCTCGCCGAGCACCTGTTCGCCCCAGCCGGAATGACCAGCACCGGATACCTCCTCCCGGACTGGCCACCCGCCCAGGTCGCCGTCGAGTACGACGCCCACGGCATCCCACAAGGGCGACCCTTCGAGCATCCGTGGGCCACCGACGGCCCGTACTGGAACCTCCGCGGCAACGGCGGCCTGCTCTCCACCCCACGTGACATGTTCCGCTGGCACCTCGCCCTGGAGGGCGACCAGATCCTCGACCGCCAAGCCAAGGACCGGCTCTTCACACCCCACGTACGCGAGGAACCGGACGGAGAAACCTCCTACGGCTACGGATGGACCATCCAAGAGAGCCCATACGGCACGATCGCCGTCCACGACGGCGGCAACACCTGGTCCTACGGCGTCCTAGTCCGCCTGCTCGACCACGACCTCCTGGTCTTCTACCTCACCAACCAAAACCGCAACCAAGACAGCCGCTCGAACCTCAGCCGCCTCTCATCCACACTGGTCAGCGGCATCATCGAAGAGCTTCTGCACAACTGATCGACCCAATCGCCCTCTCCGACACCGGCAGAGTTCGGTGTGCTATGGACCCCACTGATCGTCACCTGGAGAAGTGGCGGACGGACGTCGCTCAACCAGCACGTGAAGAAGCACTGCGCGATGTTGACCGTCGGCCAGCTCGCGTCCTACGCCGGGTGATCGTCCTGTGTCGCGGCTTGTGATCGGGGTGGACCCCAACGCCTGACGGATTCGGGCGCCCGATTAGCCCTGCCGGTAGCGTTCTGGTTCTTGGAGTACGTCCGCACTAGGCTCCCAGAACTCGACCCGGTTGCCCGCTGGGTCGGTTGCCCAGCCGTACCGCCCAGGACCCGAGGTCGTCGATATCTCATCGTCGACATCGACGCCCTGCTCGAGCAGTTGCGCCAGCATCGCGTCCAGGTCGCGCACCCGGAAGTTGAGCATCACGGTCTGGTGCCGGGGCAGTCCGAAGAAGTCTTCGGCTGAACCGAACACTTGAATGAACGTCGGGCCGCGTTCGGGCCACCATGGGTCATCCCCGTCTTTCAGGTAGATGCCCAGGTGCATACCACTTGCTGAGCGCAACTGGATCCTTGGCGCGCAAGAAGACCCCGCCGATGCCGGTGACACGTTCCATGGTTCCTCCTTGTCGGCCGACTGCGTCCGGCCGTGTTTCGTGGCTCTGACCGCCAGGCGGTCGAGTCATCGGCCCAGCGGTTGTGCTGGCAGGCTCATTCGCTGGCGGCGCCGAGCACTCGATGTGGCCGTCGACTGGGCTGCTGCGGTGATTTCGGACAGCGGATTTGATGGGTTTTCTACGCTGCCGTTGCCGGCTGGATGTAACCGTAGTGCACGTCGTTCGGGGTCTTGTAGCCGAGCGCAGAGTGACGTCTGCGGGAGTTGTAGAACCTCTCAATGTAGGCGATCGCGTCACGCCGGGCACGTTGTTTGGTGGCGTAGACAGTGCGGTACACCCGCTCGTTCTTCAACGCTGAGAAGAATGACTCAGCCATCGCGTTGTCCCAACACACCCCGGTCCTGCCCATCGAGGAGCGCATCCCCAGCCTCTTAACCAGGCCCCGGTAGCCGGCCGAGGTGTAGACGCTGCCGCGGTCGGAGTGGAACACCGCCGACGGTTCGATCAGCGTCGTCGCAGCCGCGTTCTTCAGGGCGTCCTCAACGAGTTCGGTGCGCATATGATCCGCGATCGACCAGCCCACGACCTTCTTGGAGTAGCAGTCAATCACCGTGGCCAGATACACGAACCCGGCCCAGGTGCCGATATAGGTGATATCACCGACGAACCTCACCCCCGGCCGGTCCGCGGTGAAGTCTCGTTTCACCAGGTCCGGCATACCAGCTGCCGCCTGCGCGTCGGCCTCGGTGGTCACCCGGAACGGCCTTGGCTGACAGGCGACCAGCCCCTCGGCCCGCATGATCTGACGCACCAACTCCGGGGAACACTCGGTGCCCTCACCAGCAAGATCGGCATGGACCCGCCGATACCCATAGGTCCCGTCCGAGGCAGCGAAGAAATGCCGCACCCGCACCGTCAGCGCCTCCCTGCGGGCCGCAGTAGCCGAGGCCGGCCGGGACAACCAGTGGTAGAACCCCGACGTCGAGACCGCCAGCCAAGCGCACATCTTGTAGACCGGGTTGGTCTCAGACGGGTCGTTCTTGCGGGAATCGATGTACTCGTACCTGCTCACAGTCGCTGATCCCGCGCGAAGTAAGCACTGGCTTTTTTCAGGAACGCCGTCTCGGCCCGGAGGTCCTGGACAACACGCTCAAGCTCCTTAAGCCGGGCCCGCTCATCGAGCGTCAGCTCCGCCTCGCCACCGCCATGCGCAGCCCGATACCTGACCAACCAGTTCCGCAGGGTCTCAGGACCAACCCTACGCAACCGCAACATCCTTGATCGTCTTGGAGGTCGAGATCACCTCCTGGCACAACTCGTCCTTGAACTCCGGGCTGAACCGCCTACGTGATGCAGTCATCTTCGCGATCTCACTCTCGATAGAACCCTCACCATAAGAGGGCCCACCGTCCGAGATCACCGTGGCAGCCCAGTGGTGGGTCGGGGTGCATTCGCGGATGGTCATCGGGTCGGTGGGGGCGCCTTCTTCGGCGAGCATGGTGAACGCCACCGTCCCGGTAGTGGGGTCGCCGGAGTAGGTGCCGATCCAGCGAGCGAGACGTTCGGGTTCGGTGACCGCGGCCCAGACGGCCTCGATGGGTGCGCGGAACTGGCGGGTGAGGACCAGGACTGGTGATCCATCGCGGACGATGACCTTGCCGGTCGGGGTGATCGTGCTCATGCGGTTTCCTCCTCGGGATGGGTGTGGGTGGTAGTGGGTTGGTCTCGGACGGTCCGTCGGACTTCGGTGGCGAGGGCGTCCATAGCTTGGTTGGTGATGGAACCGGTGGGCTGGTAGAGCTGGTCGAGCCAGTCGCGGACTGCTTCGATGCCTGCGTGGTCGAGTTGGTAGTGGCGTTCACGCCCGTGAGCGTGGGCGATGACGAGGCCGGCTTGGGTGAGACCTCGCAGGTGGCGGCTGATCGCGGGCCGGGAGATCAGGTGGCCTTGAGCCAGGTCGACGACCCTGGTGGGCCCGTTGGAGAGTTGCAGCAGCAGCGTGCGCCGTACCGGATCGGCGAGGCCTTCGAACGCATCCACACTCAATTAGTAACGCGTCCGTTACGCGTTTTCAAGCGGTCCCTGCTGAACGAGCCGTCTGCGGGGCGGTGGCCGGATGAGCTTCGGGGCGGCCTAGGTGGTGGCGTTGCGGGCGCGGAAGGCTGCGGTTTTGGCGCGGTTTTGACAGGTGGTGGAGCAGAAGCGGCGGGTGCCGTTGCGGCTGGTATCGATGTAGACGTTGGTGCAGGGCGGGGCGGCGCAGACGCCGACTCGTGCGGCGTGTCCCTGAGTGAGGAGGCGGGCGAGGGCTTCGGCGCAGATGGCGGCCCACATGGGGAGAAGTTCGATGCTGTCGGGGTGGTGATGGAGCCGCCAGCGACCGCCTTCTTTAGCGAGGTGTGGGTGGGCGGAGTAGCGGCCGAGGATGCGGTTGAGCTGCTCGGCGGCGGCGTCCTGGTCACCGTCGGCGAGGTCGACGAAGATCGGATCAAACTGGCCTGCGAGGCGGGCGAAGCCGGGCAGGTGCTCGTCTCGGAGCCGGCGTATCGAGTCGGGGTCGACCGCGAGCACACCGTGGAGCGTTTCGGGTGTGAGGGTGCCGCGCCGGTCATGGTTGACCAGGTCGGCGGCCACGAACAACCCCGTATCCATGTAACTGTCAAAGACCATTTGACCAGGCACCACCTTCCAATTAACATGACTGTTAAAAGTATATACGACAGTTACCACGAGAGGAGTTCGACATGACGCAGTCCGACACACGTGCCCAACCACTGAACGAACGAGTCGCATTGGTGACCGGTGCCACCCGCGGCGGCGGACGGGGGATCGCGGTCGAGCTCGGCGCCGCGGGCGCGACGGTGTACGTGACCGGCCGGTCTACCCGGGCGGCACGGTCGGAGATGAACCGGCCCGAGACGATCGAGGAGACCGCCGACCTGGTCACGGCCGCCGGCCGCCCGAACGCACGGCGGATCGCAGACTCCGAGGGCGCCGTGCTGCGGCGGATCCCCAGTGCTGCAAGGAGATCCGGGTCCGCATCGCCGGCCCACTGACCGATCGCGGCGAACGACTTGGCACCGGACAGTACCGCTGCGAGAGCGACCGCGAGCAACCCCGGCAGAGCGTGCCGCACCCCGCGCGGTCGTCGCGGATCGGGGACCGAGGCCAACAGGTCGAGCAACACCGCCGCCGACGACACGCCAACAGGTTGCGAACGGGCAGGGGCAGTACGCGAAGATTGCCTCGGCGGGTGTGGTCCTTGGCTTGGTGTGGCTTAGACACCTTCATCCAAGTACCACCGACCACATCCGTCACACACGCCACACCGTCTCAGCAGACACCAAACGTGCAGGCCAGACGCCCGATCACCTGACTATGCCGAGGCCCTGATGCAGAGACCCAGGTGGAGTCCGACCGCATTTCAGCGCGGGGCCTGTTCCCGACTGTGGACCAAGGAAGGCCAGGAAGAAGGCTGTTCCGCGGCGCGGTCAGCCGTCTGCTGTGACCGAGACCGCCGCCCTGTGAGAACCTAGACTTGTCCATCGGCCGAACCAGCGCTCGCAGAGGGATAGTGATCGAGCAAGCCAGCTCGCCTGACATCAGCGAGGTCGAGGTTGCCGTCCGCGCCCTCGACGGCCTCCAGTTGTCCGGAACCTGGACGACGCCGTCGGTGGCGCCTCGCTCTGCGACGGTGCTTGTGCATGGCGGCGGGGTGACTCGTGAGGAGGGTGGATTCTTCACCCGGATGGCTGCTGCGTTGGCCGAAGCCGGTATCGCTTCGTTGCGGTTCGATCTTCGTGGCCATGGCCGTAGCGAAGGTCGGCAGGAGGACTTGACGTTGTCGGCGATCATGAACGACACCAGAGTTGTTGCTGCGCAGGCCAGGACGATCGCTGGCGATCAGCCGGTGAATGTTGTGGGGGCCAGCTTTGGTGGCGGCATCTGTGGGTGTTTTGCTGCACATCATGATGAACTGGTGCGGCGACTGGTGCTGCTCAACCCGCTGGTGGACTACAAGAAGAGGTTCATCGACGACAAGCCCTACTGGCATGACGACGTGATTAGTGACGACGCTGGCCGGCAGTTGGCGGAACAGGGCTTCCTCGCACATTCGCCGTCGTTCCAGCTTGGTCGGCCACTGCTCAACGAAGTGTTCTACCTTCGCCCTGACCAGACGATGGGATCGGTCCACACGCCGACCCTGATTGTGCATGGCACCAAGGACACCTTCATCCCAGTGGACAGCTCACGTAAGTTGGCCAAGCAGATTCCCGCCGAGACGCGCCTGGTTGAGATCGAAGGCGCGCAGCACGGCTTCGCGGTGCATGACGATCCGCAGTACCTGAACCCGCAGACGAAGGAGTGGCAGGCCTTGGTGATCGGAGAGATCGTCAAGTGGCTGCGCTGACCGCGTGCCCGACACCCGTTCCGGGCTAGCGGGCGGGCACACTCTCCAGGTGCGGTTAGCCGGGGGTGGCCTGGCAGAACTCTTGAACCGCAGGCCGGTGCATCCATGGCCGCATATGGTGTCGTAGACGACGGAGTTCAGCAACGGTGCGTAGCGAGGTGGCGGCGACCGCGACAGGGAGCGCCTTGAGCCCAGCTTCGGCGGCTTCTTCTGGACGGCCGGCCGCCGCGAGAGAGTGCCCCATCAAGGTCTGGAAGTACGCCTGATCTCGAGGCGAAAGTGGGGACAGTCGCGATTGCGGCGAGTGGACCGCAGGCTCCAATACTTCTTGGTAGATCTCGACTGCGCGGCTGGGTTGCCCAACTTGGTGTAGGCAGATGGCCGTTTGTAGTTTAAGTAGCGAGTGGTTGTAGTGGCCGGCCAGCTTTGTATTCTGCGCGACATTTTTCTTCTCTTTGTCGCTGTCAGTTCTGCTGTTGCTCTCGTTGAGGCCCTCGTCGTCACTGCCGCTCTCGACCAGCTCCTGTGCCTCATCCAGTTTGCCGAGAGCGGCATGGACATCACCGTCGACCATGGCGAGTCCGCGGGCTTCTTGTTGTATCGCCTCGGCACGAATCCGCTTCGGTAGCCTCCACGACCTGCTCTGCGCGGCGGTTGCCAGCGTCAGCATGCGCACAGCCTCTCGTGCGTCCCAGGCCGACTGACTCTTCTTCAACAGCACATACCCTGGTAGTGCCTGATCTCCCGCCTCAAGCGCCCATTCCGTGGAACGATCACGCCAGTAGTCGGCTAGCTCAGGCATGCCCAGGTCGCGGTACAACCATCCGATGAACTCCGCACCTCGTGCACCGGCCTGCAGAAGCTCCCGTCGCACAGTCGGATCGGCTTCACGCGCCCGCTGCTCGACCACGCCCACCACAGCCAACGCCGGCGAAAGCGCTGTTCGTGGCCCCTGACGCCCATCCTGCTCAGCAGCCTGCACCAGACCTTCGTTGAGGTAGCCGACAACCGTGCCGTCGAGATAGCGCGCATCGTCCACCGCAGCACACAGATGCCTGATGTCGTCCAGCGTCAAAGTCGGCACCGCAAGACCCAGTCCGATGCCGCCAGGGCCGCTACTTCCGACAACCGCGCTACGCAGAAGCGCCGGCCGGTAGATCTCGTCGGTACCCCACGGATCTGTTTCGGTGTCGAGCATAGGGAGCTGTTCCTCGTGCGTTTCGTTGTTGTCACCGGCGGCCAACTCCTCGGACCGTAGGCGAGTAGCGGACTTGCCACGCTGAAGCCCTCGCATGAACCGTTCCCGCTCACCGGGGTTCGCTCTGGCGAGCACCGTGTCGAGCATGGCTTGGGTGTCCGGCCGAGGGGTCAGGGTCGCGCCCCGACCTTCCCACCTGGTCACCGCACGGGAACTGACGCCAAGTTTCTCGGCGAACGCTTCGCTGCTCAGGCGCAGGGCTGCCCGGAGTTGCTTGGCCTCCGCGCCAGTCCACTGCTGGACTACGAGGCCGTGGTCCGCCGAGTTCGTGGCGTCTGGTGTATTTGCCATCCGAGCCGAGCCTCCCATGAGTTCGGCCACCTCGAAACCGGGGCGACCGGGATCGCCACTGTACCCAAGGAACCGCTGGGAGTGGGAGGAGCCGAAAGGGCCGAACTCGGCCCACGGGCGGTCCGGCAAACAACCCCGCGTCGGGGTCGCTTCACCCGTAGGTCCGTACTGCGTCCTTGGTGCTGGCGAACCGCAGCGCAACGCTGGTTCTTGGCACCGGAAGGGACGACTTGGAGGCGGATCCTGAGGGTCTGGGGGACCTGGGCTCCCGCTGAGGGTTGTCCCCTTCGGTGCTATCCACGAGCAGAGGAAGGCGCGATCGCATGACCCCGACGCGACGCAGGCGACTACGCGCGGCACAAGCGGCAGCCATGAAGTTCTCAGGATTCACACCCACCCGCCGCCAAGTCCACAGGTCGCGCCCTTGAACGAATCTCCGCCGCGCTATTGCCTCGAACTGACCACGCACCCAACCCAGCCGACCCCCTCTGCGGAAGAGACCAGATGACCACCCACAGCAACAC
>JBOFLF010000029.1:0-6917 GCA_051657715.1 Angustibacter sp.
GCCAGGTCGACGAACCCATCGCTGTCTCCTTCGTCGACCACCTCCCCTTCCCTCACGAACCCGCAGCCGCTTTCATCCACCTTCTCGGCCCTAACCTGCGCGCCGAGCTCGACCGCCAACGTCCACCCGAGACGTTCCCACCCCCGCCACTCATCGGTACACCACACAAGCCGCCAAAACCACACTGACGGCCGATCGATGCGGCAGGCGCCCGAGCCCGAGCTCGGCTTACCATCCCGCGAACCCATCCCAGGTCTCACCTGCGGGGGTCAGCGGGCGGGCCGGTCAGCGCATTCGGCCTTCGGCGGGTCAGCGGATCGGACGGGTAAGACGTTCAGCCGGAGGCAGTGCTTTCGGGGAACTCGGCTCCCAGGAGCCGCAGCAGCGGCTCAGCCTTGACCGCGGCCTCCTCCCACTCGGCCTGCGGGTCCGACATCGCGACGATGGCCCCGCCGACGCCGTAGCGCAGCGCCCGCGGGGTCTGCACCGCGGTGCGGATGGCAACCGCCAGGTCGCATCCGCCGTCCAGCGAGAAGTACCCGATGGCGCCGGAGTAGACGCCGCGCGGCCCGGCCTCCAATCGGTCGATGATCGCCATGGTGCGTTCCTTCGGGGCACCGGTCATCGAGCCGGCGGGGAACGCCGCGCGCACCACATCCACCACCGTGCGGTCTGGACGCAGTTGCGCCTGCACCGTGCTGACCAGCTGATGCGCGGCAGGGTAACTGCGGACGCCGAACAGTTCCGGCACCTGGACCGAGCCGATCACCGCGTGCTGGCCCAGGTCGTGCCGTACCAGGTCGACCACCATGAGGTTTTCTGCCCGGTCCTTCTCGCTGACGGCCAGCTCCGCGCGCCACCGACGGTCCTGCTCGGGGTCGGCGGAGCGGGGTCGGGTGCCTTTGACCGGCCGGGACTCCACGACGCCATCCGGGCGCACCCGCAAGAACCGCTCGAACGACGTGCTCAACACCTGCAGACCACCGAGGTCGAGCCACGCGCCGTACGGTGCGGGACTGATCCGGCGTAGCGCGCGGTACCCCACCCACGGATCCGGCAGCGGGGCGGTGGTGATCTGGTTGGTGAGGCAAATTTCGTAGCTCTCGCCCCGGGTAATCAGCCGCAGGCACTCGCCGATCCGCTCCAGGTACCCGGCCCGGTTGTGTCGCAGGGTCAGCGGGACGTCCCACGTGCCGGTCGGGTTGGGCGGCGGTAGCTGCCCGGCCACCTCCGCGATCTGGGTTCGGCTGTGCCGCAACCAGTCCCGAGCATCCGCCACCGAACCGGGGGTGCCGTCCGGGAGGTCACGGTCGGCAAGCGCCAGCGTGGTGACCGAGCCATCAGCGTGATTCAGCACCCAGGCGCGGTCGACGAAGACGAGTACGGCATCCGGTATATCGGACACGTGCGCGGCCACCCCACCGCACTCGGCTTTGAGCCCATAACCCAGGTACCCGACCCACCCGAGCGTAAAGCCGGGCGGGCGCTGGCTCGCCGGGGGCAGCTCGACGTCCCGACCTCGCAGGTCGTCAGCAAGCCAGTCCAAGAATCCGCTGCGCACGGTGCTCTCCTGCTGGCCGCTGGCATCATGCCTGGTGACCGTGACAGTGCCAGCGGAGAGATCGGCTCGCGCGACCCGGGCCAGCGGCCCGGCACCTGATCCGAGCACCGAGCACCGCCACCCGTCATCATCCGGGACGTCCGGCGGGGCGACGCCCGGGGCAGCGGCGTCTGGAGCGGCGGGGTCCAACCACACGGCATACCGGTCCGCACGCCAGCAGGTGGCGAACAGCGCTTCAGGGTCCACGCCTCCACACACCTCGACTCGGTCCGTCAAGACCTGCCATCGGGCACTCGGCCCACCTCGCGGACCCGAACGAGACATCGGCAGAACCGACGACCGCCCAACCGCCCGACCCGGGGATGAGCCGCTGTGGAGTAATCCGCCGGGACGCGATCGGCTGCTGCCCGATGACCTGCTAGCAGCCAGCCTCAGGAAGTTCTCCACGATCGCCGTGCCATACCCGGTTCGGATGGACTCGGGGTGGAACTGCACCCCCCAGAGCGGGTGCCGCTGGTGCCGCAGACCCATGAGGACGCCGTCGTCGGCCCAGGCCGTCGGGCGCAGCGCGTCCGGCAGCTCTTGGACGGCGAGCGAGTGGTAGCGGACCGCGGTGAACAGCAACGGCACACCTGCCCAGAGCGGATCGTCGTCGTGTCGGACGTCGGACTCGCGACCGTGCCGCGGCGCTGGCGCCAGGCCCACCACCCCGCCCGCTTCGTAGGCGATCACCTGGTGCCCTAAACACACCCCAAGGATCGGGACCCGCCCGGCCAATCCGGCGCGGACTAGGGGGGCACACCACCCGACATCCGTCGACCGTGTCGGTGTCCCCGGACCAGGAGACAGCACCACGGCGTCCACGCTGGTGAGGAGCCGCTCGATGTCCAGACCTGACTCGTCGTTGCGCACGACCCGCGGCGATCGCCCAGTGGCGCGGGCGATCTGATGCACCAGGTTCCCGGTGAACGAGTCGTGGTTGTCGACGATCAGCACGCGCATGGCGTACCCAGCCTGTCACCTCGGCTCCTGCCAGCTCGGATTGCCCATCAAAGCGATGTGACTCCCGGCGTGTCCGGAGCCTGCGGAGTGTCCGGGATTCCGCTCACCTGATTCCTTCGAGGGTTTTGTCATCTGCTCGCAGCAACAACTGGCTATGCAAGTCGCCTGGGTGACATCGATCCGTGGTTGGCTGTCCGGCGGGTGGTTACTTCGGCGCCAGCGGCGCCTGATTCGACGAAAGCCAGGGGAGCACATCGTGGCACGTAGCAGACTCCGAATGATCTGCCTCCGTCATCTGCGCGGGGCACTCGTGGTGGGGCTCTGCTGCCTCTCAATCCTGGTGGTTCCAGGTGGTGGCCACGCTGCCGCGAACCCGACGGGCGTGCCGCAGGGCGGATCGGTTGCTGCAGCGTCGCTGCCGCAGACATCGGTCTCTCGGGTTGCTGCCGTGTTCAACTGGCAAGAGGTAGTCACCGGGCTAGGGCACACCTGCGGCATCAGGTCGACCGGGTCTTTGTGGTGCTGGGGATCGAACAGCACCGGTGAGCTGGGGAACAGCAACCAGGCCCGACGCGACGAACCGACCCGGGTAGGCAACGACAACGACTGGGCGACCGTGTCCGCTGGCGGTTTTCACACCTGCGCGACCCGCACCGACGGCAGCCTGTGGTGCTGGGGCTACAACGGCTGGGGGCAACTGGGCGATGGCACCACCATCAACCGAAACCGGCCAGTCCAGGTCGGCAGCGGCACGTCGTGGGCGACCGTCTCCACCGGCGACTTACACACCTGCGCGACCCGCACCGACGGCAGCCTGTGGTGCTGGGGCCCGGGTGGTGGCGGACGTCTGGGCACCGGAGCCCTGACCAACCACACCTCGCCCACCCTCGTAGCAGGCGGCAACAGCGGCTGGTCGACCGTCTCCGCCGGCAACGTGCACACCTGCGGGATTCGCACGGACGGTGAGCTGCGGTGCTGGGGGGCCAATGCCGTGGGCAGGCTCGGCGACGGCACCGTCGGCGTCAACCGGCTGTCGCCGACGCCCGTCGACGGGGGCGGCACCTGGAACGCCGTGTCCACCGGCCGGGACCACACCTGCGCGATCCGTGGCAACAACACCCTGTGGTGCTGGGGTTCCCAACAGTCAGGCCAGCTGGGTGATGGCGTGGTGGCCACCAGCAACCGGTCGAGCCCATACCAGGTCAGTGCGACCACCACATGGACTTCGGTGGCCAGCGGGGACTACAGCACCTGCGCACGACGCAACGACAGCAGCCTGTGGTGTTGGGGGGACAACTCGTACGGTCAGCTCGGGGACGACACGACGGTGAGCCGCGCTGTCCCTGGGCCGGTCGCAGGCGCTGGCTCCTGGGCATCGACCGGGGGTGGCGGATTCACCCACACCTGCGCGGTGCAGTCCGATCGCACAGCTTGGTGCTGGGGTGAGAACGCCGAAGGCCAACTCGGAGACAACACCACCACGAACCGCCTGGTCCCGACGCTGGTGGGGACGATTCCCTAGAATCGGACACGCGTTGTCCTGGCTACCGAATCCTCCCCTGCTCAGCCGAGCACGGTTGGCCGCTCACATCATTCCTGCCCATTGCGTGATTTCTGGCCATTACGTGTGGGTGGGGCGGGTCTGTCAGAGCAGGTAGCGGTCGACCTGGAACCCGGCTGAGTCGCTGATCACCCCAGCGGTGGCCTCAGCAAGGGCACGCACCGCGGACCGGTGCCGAGAACGGACCCGCTCGCGCTGCATCCGGAACCGGTAGGGCGGATCCTCGGACTCCAGTAGGTGCGCCTCCTCGGGAAGCCACCGCACCGAGTAGGTCACCAACGGATCCTGCTGACGCGGCTGCTGGTCGGCCACGGCGGCCCGCACCCATGCCGGAACGGCGTCCTCGTGGGTGACTTCGACCACCAGGTCGCCGTCGGCGGTCAGGGCGTACCCGTCGATGGTGAACGGACGCTGGAGCGCGGCGGCATCGTGCTGATCAGCGACGTCGTGCACCCTGGCGCGGTCCTGGTCGTCCAACGCGTGCTCCAGGTCCAGCGTGACCGGGTCCAGCGGGTCGGCCGACCACGGTACCTCGCCGGGTTCCTGACGCCCCGGCCTCACCTGCTCGACGGCGTCCAGGTCGATGTAGGCGCCGGGCAGCACCGGCCCGAGCAGGGCGCGCAGTCGATCCGGATCCAGCCAGAACCCCGACCAGACCGTCAGGTCCAGCAGCCGTTCCGGGTCCGGTCGCAACAGCGCGTTGCTCCCGGAGGCGCGCAGCTCCCCTCCCAGGCGTCGGGCGAGAGAGAGCGCGAGGTCAACAGCACGCGCCTCCTCACGGAACGGCTTTCCTTGCGGGAACGCCCGCATCCACCAGGCCCGAGCGGCGGGGTCGGCGATGTCGGCGAACGCCTCGGGGTCCGGTTCGCGCTCGACCTCCAAGGCGTAGCTCACGGTCCACGGTGGCGGGACCTTGACGTCGTCCCGCTCGTCCTCCTGCAGCAGGTGGGGGCCGCTGATCGCCGACCCGCGGCCGAGTGCGGTCCGGCCGTGCTCGGCGAGCCGGGAGTCGGGGTAGCGGTATCGGACCAGCTCGTCCACCTGGGCGATCGGCACGTCGTCGGGGACAAGCAGGAGGTGCCAGCCACGAAGCTGGCTGAGGTCCGGCTCGTTGTGGTGATCGTCCCGCGTCCTGCGCTCGAACAAGGCCATATCGACTACCTCACGACACCGAGGTGCGATGGAAACCACGATGCGAACGGCTCGCGGTCGGACCCCGCTGCCCCTGGTAACGGGAACCGTACCGATCGCTGCCATACGGGTGCTCGGCAGCGGTGGACAGCCGGACGAAACAGAGCTGCCCGATCTTCATACCCGGCCACAGGGTGATCGGCAGGGTGGCGACGTTGCTCAGCTCGAGGGTCACATGACCGCTGAACCCCGGGTCGATGAAACCGGCGGTGGCGTGAGTGAGCAAACCGAGCCGACCCAGGCTGGACTTGCCCTCGACTCGCGCGGCGACGTCATCCGGCAGCGTCACCCGTTCCAGGACGGAGCCGAGCACGAACTCCCCCGGATGCAGCATGAACGGCTCGTCCGGCCCGACGTGCACCAGCCGAGTGAGGTCAGGCTGCTCTTGTGCCGGGTCGATCACGGCGTACTTGTGGTTGTCGAACAGCCGGAAGGACCGGTCCAGCCGGATGTCGACGCTGGACGGCTGCACCATGTCACCGTCCCACGGGTCGATGGCTACACGACCGGCGTCGACCTCGGCGCGGATGTCACGATCGCTGAGCAGCACGAGCCGAGGATATCGGCACCGCCCAGCCGCGTCAGCGTCGGTCGTCGGGTCACGAGCATCACGGCCCTGAGGGCATCCGATATGCTCAGTGCCGCCCTGACCGCAAGGAGTCAGCGCAGCTCGCGGGTGTAGTTCAATGGTAGAACTTCAGCTTCCCAAGCTGACAGTGCGGGTTCGATTCCCGTCACCCGCTCCAGCGTGTGACCTGAGGAAACACCCCTCGGCAGGGTCCCCGGACGTCGTGGCCTGGGATGGCCGTGCTGTCGGCGTGCTGTTCGGGGCTCGTCCCCACATCGCGTTCACCGGTTGCCCGCGGCCTCGCGCCGACGGACCTGGGCGTCCAGCGCGGCAGCGATCGCCCGGTCGGCCTGCGCGGTGGCGTGCTGGTAGATCAGCGCCGCGGTCATGCTGTCGTGGCCCATCCGCGTCATCAGGTCCCGGGTGCTGACCCCGGACGCCGCGGCCAGCGTGTTGCCGGTGTGCCGCAGGTCGTGGAACCGCAGCCCGGCACCCCCGCCGCCGCGACGGCCTCACCCCAGCGCACCAGCGGGTTGAAGTTGCCCCGCCGGATCGGCGCGCCCTTCGGCCCGGTGAACACCAGCGCGTCCGGGTCGACGTCGACGTACCGATCCAAGTGCGCGACGAGGTCGGCGGTCACGGTCGCCGGCAACGACACCGTGCGCATCCCGGCCCGCGACTTCGGCGGGCCGAGCACCAGCCCTCGCCCGCGGACCTCGGTGAACGCCGCGCGCACCCGCACCGCGCCCCGCACTAGGTCGACGTCGGCACCTCACTCAAGTACCTGCCCACCCACGTATGAACCGACTGACGAGAAACCCCCACCTGCCCGGCCACCTCAGTCACCGGCGCCCCCGCCAACACCAACCGAACCGCGTCCAACCGCTGCTCCACCACCGACAACGCAACCAGTACCAATCCCGGCCTCCCACCCGACGACACCCACGGAACATCGCCGACCGAAACACCGAAACCACGGCAAGTGTCAAGCAGCTACCGACACACCACCGTCAAGCACCTACCAGGACAGGACA
>JBOFLF010000030.1:0-38414 GCA_051657715.1 Angustibacter sp.
AACAGCTCAGCTGCGGCGAGACGTCCAGCGCGGCACTGACGCAGCGTCCCTCGGTGTGCTGGGACGGCACGCACCACGACCGATGAGGCCGGTCCTTTGGTGGTGCAGGTCGGCGGTCCAGCACGTCGGCCACTGCGGCCAGGACGTCGGACAGCAGCGCCGAGTGATCGGCGCCTGGATCATCGGGCAGGGTGTCGTTCACGGTCGTGCTCCTCTTCGGTAGGGGTGCGATCGAGGCTCCGGCTGGTGGTGCAACACCGGCCGGAGCCGCCAACAACTACAGAGGGCGGGGACTGGCTCACGTACCCGGGTGACCTCCGCCTCCGACCCGAACGCCGATCGTGGACGGCGCTCCGGTCCGCGTCCAGGGCGCGTGCTGTCGGCGGGCCGGGCATCATTTCCCATCCTGTTGTCAAGCGGCAAGTTTGTGTTTGCGAGACACCTTCCATCGCGGATGAGTACGTAGACCGCATATTCATTACCAAAGGCGCTGCGCTGTTTAGCGTGGGCAGTAAATGGCGACCCGCCAACAAGTTGAAGAAGCAGTCGCCACGAGCCCTCCGCCGGATCGATCACGTCGCCGCCAACCCACCCACGGTCTCTGCTGTGATCCGACAGGTGCTGCAACGTCGTGCCGCTTTCCGGCCGTACTAGATCGAGGCGCGCCTTACGCGCATTGCCCGGCCGGGGGCGGTGCGGCATAGATCGATTCTTAGACCCCTGTGTCTGATCGCATTTCGGCGCAGGCGGACGCGTCGGCGCCCGGTAGGGTCACGGCGGTGAAACCATCGGGGGGAGCTGCTAGCGACGTCTTGGTGCCGTTCCGGGTGGCCATGCGGGCGTGGTGGGCGATCTCGTGGCAGACGTTCGGCGGACCCGCCGGGCAGATCGCGGTGATGCAGCGGGAGCTCGTCGACGACCGCCGATGGATCAGCCAGAGCCGATTCCTGCACGCCCTGAACTACTGCATGCTGCTGCCCGGTCCTGAGGCTCAACAGCTGGCCGTCTACACCGGGTGGCTGTTGAACGGGACCCGCGGCGGGATCGTGGCCGGCTCCCTGTTCGTGCTGCCGGGCGTCCTGACGATGTTCGCCCTGTCCGTGGTGTACGTGCGGTTCGGCGGCACAGTCGCGGTGACCGCGCTGTTCGCCGGCCTGGCCCCGGCCGTGCTCGCGGTCGTCCTGCAAGCAGTGCTCCGGGTCGGTCGCCGGGTGCTGCACGGGCCGGCGCTGGTGGCCATCGCGGTGGCGGCATTCCTCGGAGTGACGTTCACCCGCGTCCCGTACCCGGTCGTCATCGCGACGGCGGCGGTCACCGGGTGGGCGTGCGGACGCCGGACCCGCACCTCCAAGGCCGACCCCGCCGCCCCCGGAACTCGCCCCAGCGCCCCGGAAGCCGGCCCCACCGCTCCCGAAGCCCGCCCCACCGCCGTCGACTCTGCCGCTGACGCAACCGCCCCACGGGTCGTCGGAGCATCGGTGCTGGACGGCCGTCGGGGCGGCCGCCGAGCGGTGACGATCCTGCTGGCCGGGATCCCGCTGTGGCTTGGACCGGTCGCTGTCGTCGCACTGGCGCTCGGCCCCCGGGACACCACGACGGAGATGGGCGTGTTCTTCGCCGGGACGGCGCTCGTCACGTTCGGCGGCGCGTACGCGGTGCTGGGCTATGTCGCCGACCGCGCGGTGGACGTCTACGGATGGCTCACCGCGGGTGAGATGGCTCGCGGCATGGCACTCGCCGAGTCGACACCGGGGCCGTTGATCATGGTGCTCCAGTTCGTCGCGTTCGTCGGCGCCTACCGTGCGCCGGGTGACCTGAACCCCTGGCTAGCTGCGGTCCTGGCGGCCCTGCTCGCCACCTGGGTGACGTTCGTCCCGAGCTTCGTGTTCGTCCTGCTGGGTGCTCCGTCGATGGAACGATTGCGCCGCAACGTGTCCTTGTCCGCGGCGCTCACCGGGGTGACGGCCGCGGTGGTCGGGGTGATCGTCCACCTGGCGTCCTACGTCGCGGTGCATGCGCTCTTCGCCCGCACTCGTGCGGTCGTGCTCCCAGGGCCATGGGCGGCGGACGTCGACCTGCCCGTGTGGTCCACCGCCCGGCCGCTCGCCCTCGCCCTGGCAGCCCTGGCCGGGTGGCTGCTGATCCGCCGGGGCTGGTCGGTGCTGCGGACGCTGGGGCTGTGCGCTGGCCTCGGCCTCCTGCTCGGACTGACCGGGGCACCAGTCGGTTGACTCTGCGGGAGCAGGCATTCCGCATGGGTTTGCCGGATCCGGTTGCGGGGGTTACTCGCCGGTAGGCATGATGGTGTTACTCGTCAGTAACCGGCCGCTTGGGCCTGCCGGCCCGCGCCCCCGGAGCGCAGGGAAGGGCATCCCATGGGTCACTACACCGCCAACGTCCGCGACTTGGAGTTCACCCTCTTCGAGGTGCTCGGCCGCCAAGACCTGCTGGGCACCGGCCCCTATGCCGACGTGGACGCCGACACCGCTCGGGAGATGATCCGCGAGGTCGCCCGGCTGGCTGAGCACGAGCTCGCCGAGAGCCTGCAGGAGTCCGACCGCACCCCCCCGACGTTCGACCCGGCGACCCACTCCGTCCGTCTGCCGGAGGCCTTCAAGCGCAGCTACCAGGCCTACCTGGACGCCGAGTGGTGGCGGCTGGAGATCCCGGAAGCGCTCGGCGGCACGGTCGTACCGCCGAGCCTGCGCTGGGCACTCGCCGAGATGGTTCTCGGGGCCAACCCCGCGGTGTACCTCTACGCGGCCGGGTTTTCCTTCGCCAAGGTGCTGCACCTCCTGGGCACCTCGGACCAGCGACGCCTGGCCCAGCAGCTGATCGACCACCGCTGGGGTGCCACCATGGTTCTCACCGAGCCGGACGCCGGGTCCGACGTCGGCGCTGGGCGGGCCAGGGCCGTTCAGCAACCAGACGGCACCTGGCACCTCACCGGGGTCAAGCGGTTCATCACCAGCGGCGAGTCAGACCTGACCGACAACATCGTGCACTTCGTGCTCGCTCGCCCGCAGGGCGCCGCCCCGGGCACCAAGGGCCTCAGCCTGTTCATCGTCCCTAAGTTCAACGTCGACCTGGAAACCGGTGAGCTGGGCGAGCGCAACGGGGTGTTCGCCACCAACGTGGAACACAAGATGGGCCTCAAGGTCTCCACCACCTGTGAGCTGCGCTTCGGCGAGGTGGACGGCATCCCAGCCGTCGGCACGCTGCTCGGCGACGTCCACGACGGCATCGCACAGATGTTCCAGATCATCGAGTACGCGCGGATGATGGTCGGCACCAAGGCGATCGCCACCCTGTCCAGCGGGTACCAGGCAGCACTGGCGTACGCCAAGGACCGGGTTCAGGGGGCGGACCTCACCCAGATGACGGACAAGGCCGCGCCGCGGGTGCCGATCGTCCACCACCCGGACGTCCGGCGCTCTTTGATGCTGCAGAAGGCGTACGCCGAGGGCCTGCGTGCCCTCGTGCTTTACACCGCCACCCAGCAGGACGTCGTCGACCTCGACCTGCACCGTCGCCTGGCCAGTGGCGACCCAACCGCGGCGCCGGCACCGGAGGCCGAGGCAGCCGACCGGGTCAACGACCTGTTGCTGCCGCTGGTCAAGGGCTGCGGATCGGAACGGGCCTGGGTGCTGCTCGGCACCGAGTCGCTGCAGACGTTCGGCGGTTCCGGCTTCCTGCAGGACTACCCGCTCGAGCAGTACGTCCGAGACGCCAAGATCGACACCCTGTACGAAGGCACCACGGCAATCCAAGGCATGGACTTCTTCTTCCGCAAGATCGTCAAGGATCGTGGCCAGGCGCTCGGCTACCTGGCGCAGCAGATCCTCCAGTTCGCCAAGGACGGCGACGGCGATCTGACCACCGAGCGGGAGCTGTTGGGCCATGCGCTCCAGGACGTCCAGGAGATCGTCGACACCATGGTCGCCACCCTGATGTCTGCCGAGCCGAAGACCGGCGGCGACGCTCGGAACGTCTACCAGGTCGGCCAGAACACCACGCGTCTCCTGCTCGCCACCGGCGATCTGGTGGTCGGCTGGCTGTTGCTGCGCCAGGCTGAGGTCGCCGGACGGACGTTGCGACAGGGCGGGATCAGTGCCACCGACCGGGCGTTCTACACCGGCAAGATGGCTGTCGCGTCCTTCTTCGCCCGTACGGTGCTCCCCCGGCTCGCCGCTGAGCGGACGATCGCCCAGGGCGTCGACTGCGCACTCATGGACGTCCCCGAAGAAGCGTTCTGATTCGACCGCACCGGCTTGCCACGTCACCACCGCTCACCTGAGGATGGTGGCGGCGATCTGGCGCATCTCGTGGTCGAAGAACGCGTCGTGGTCCTCCACCACCCGGTTGCGGTGCCCGAACAGCTCGAAGCTGATCGCACCGAACAGGTGGGTCCACCCGATGATCCCGGCGATCATCGCCTCGACCGGCACGTCGACGTCGAACTGCCGCACCAGCGCGAGCACGTCCTGGCGAACCCGCCGCGGGACCGGTCCGCCGCCTGATCGCAATCGCCGGAGGCGGTGCGCGTCCCGCAGGATGTCGACCACCACGGCCGACGCCCGCTGCACCGGGACGGCAGTGTCCTGAGGCGCCTGATAACCGGGCACCGGGGTGCCATAGATCAGGGCGTACTCGTGCGGATGGGCGAGCGCCCACTCGCGCACCGCCCGGCACACCGCCAGCCAGCGTCCGACCAGGTCGGTCCGCCGTCGGGCGCCGTCAGCGCGCTCGGCGACGTCGGCGATCGAGTCGAACGCCTCCACGATCAGCGCGGTGAGCAATGCGTCACGAGTGGGTACATAGCGGTAGACCGCGGACGACACCATGCCCAGGTCTCGGGCGACCGCACGCAGCGACAACCCGGCGGCCCCAGCTTCTGCCAGGTGCCGGCGGGAGGCGTCGAGGATCTGCCGGGTCATCTCAGCCCGGGCGCGCGCTCGGGCGGTCAACGGCGCTGACGTCGGCTCGCTCATGCTCTCATGATGCCAGATCACTGATCTGATACGAGAGCGGCGCTCTTGACTTCTCGTTAGGCTCCCATCAAAGTGAGAGCACTGCTCTCGATCGGAGGATCGCTCATGGATGACCACCGCCCGTTGCACGTCGTGGTCGGCGCCGGCCCAGTCGGTACCGCGACCGCGACACTGCTTGCTAAGCGCGGCGAACGTGTCCGGATCGTCACCCGATCCGGCGGCGGCCCCGACCACCCCGCGGTGCAGCGGATCGCGCTCGATGCCGCCGACCGCTCAGCGCTGGCCGACGTGGTCAGCGGCACCGTCGCGCTGTACAACTGCGTGAACCCGCCGTACCACCGATGGTCCACCGACTGGCCGCCACTGGCCGACTCGATGCTGAACGCCGCAGCCACCGCCGGTGCGGTCCTGGTAATGACCGGCAACCTCTACGGCTACGGCCCCCTGGATCACGCGATGTGCGAGTCCGACCCACTCGCCGCCACCGGCCACAAGGGCCAGGTCCGAGCGCGGATGTGGCAGGACGCACTGGCGGCCCACCGAGCCGGCCGGGTGCGCGCCGTCGAGGTGCGCGGCAGCGACTACTACGGCCCTGGCGTCACCGACTCCCACCTCGGGCAGCGCGTGGTACCCCGGCTGTTGCGCGGCAGGGGAATCCGGGTGGTCGGCGACCCGGACGCGGCGCACAGCTGGTCCTACGTCCCCGACGTGGCCCGGACCCTGGTCACGGTCGCCGCGGACGCGCGGGCGTGGGGCCGGCCGTGGCACGTGCCGAGCCTGCCCGCCCGATCGGCTCGTTCGATGATCACCGAGCTGTGCCGGGTGGCCGGCGTCGAACCGGTCACGGTCGGCGTGATCCCTGCCGGTGCGCTCCGGTTGGGCGGGCTGGTCATGCCGGTACTCCGCGAGCTACGAGAGGTCCAGTACCAGTTCGACCGGCCGTTCGTCATGGACTCCTCCGCTGCCACCGACACCTTCGGCATCGAGCCGACCCCGCTCGACGAGGCGCTCGCCGCCACCATCACCTGGTACCGGCACCAGAGCGCCTCTTGACCCACCGACCTGACCGCTCACCCCTCGTCGGACCGCGGGTCCGGCTGACTGGGGTCGTGCAAAGGACCGCCGGGCTCTCGCAGCCCGCGACGGACCAAGAGCACCTGGACGAAAGCGGTGCCGATCAGCCCGCCGGTGAACAGCCCCCGCCCGAGGGACGGCGCATCGGCCACCTCGGCAGTCGCGGACACCACAGCCGTAGCCGCGAGCAGCACCCAGACCACCGGAGCGCCGGTCATCGTGACGTAGCGGGTCATCGAGCCGGATCGGCGCCACGCAACCGGCAGCAACACCACGCTGATCACCCCGACGACGATGTAGAGCCCCATCACCACCTCCGGTCCGCCAGTACCGGGAACCGCTCCCGGTACCGCTGCAGCTCGCCCAGGTCTAGCTCCACCGATAGCACCTGCTCCTCGCTGTCCGCGACCGCCAGCACCTCGCCGGTCGGTGCGACGACCTGGCTGCCCCCGCCCATCGCATGACCGCTGTGCGTGCCCGCAGTGTTGCAGGCCACCAGGTAGCACTGGTTCTCGACCGCGCGCGCCCTGCTGAGCAACAGCCAGTGATCGATCCGCGCAGCCGGCCAGGCAGCGGGCACCACGAAAACCTCGGCTCCGGCGTCCAGCAGCAACCGGAACATCTCCGGGAAGCGCAGGTCGTAGCAGGTGGCCAGACCCAGGTGGGCCGAACCCCCGCTGACCGGCAGCCCCACCTCGGCGGCGACGACCTCGCTACCGGCCTCCAATACCCGCGGCTCCCCGTCACCGAAACCGAACCGGTGCACCTTGCGGTAGGTAGCCAGGAGTGCGCCGTCCGGACCGATCAGCACCGAGGTGTTCCACAACCCGCGGCCCTGCGGCCCGCGGTCGGCGACTGGGTCAGCGGCTTCGATCATCGACCCGGCGTGCAGCACCACGCCGGCCGCCCGGGCAGCGTCCCGCATCTGCGTGACGGTCGGCCCGTCCAAGTGTTCGGCCCGGTCCGGCCAGGTGCGGTAGGCGAAGCCCTGCGGCGCCCACAGCTCCGGCAGGACGACCAGGTCGTGGCCACCCTGCTCGCGGACCAGCGCGGCCACCCGGCCGACCCGGTGGGCGACCGGTTCGCGGTCGTCGTACGCCAGTTGGAGCACCGCGACCTTCACCGACGCGCCCTCACGCTGTCGGCCCCATCACCGGGGTCGGCCAACTGGGCCAGGCGATCGTTGTAGGCGCGCAACTCGGCGTCGTCATCCCGGTCGGCCTGCCGATCACGCCGACGGGCCTCCCGGTCGTCGGAGCGTGCCCACGCCACCGCGATCCCCACCGCGAGCGCCAGTGCCGGCAGCTCGCCGACGCCCCACGCGATCGCCCCGCCGTACTGCTGGTCCGCGAGCGGCGACCGCCCCCAGGTGCGGTCTAGGGCACCGAGGACGTCGGCGGCCAGCAGCCGGCTGCCAGTGACCAGCGTGACCCCGAAGAAGGCATGGAACGTCATCGCCGCCAGCAGCACCACCAGCCGCAGCGGGTATGCCGGCCGCCGAGGGCCGGGGTCGACGCCGACCAGCACCGAGGCGAACAGGTACCCGGCCAGCAGGAAGTGCACGTGCATCAGCACGTGCCCGGTATGCGTCCGCAGCGCCAGCGAGAACAACGGCGAGTAGTAAAAGACGATGAGGCTGCCGATGAAGATCGACGCGGCGACCATCGGGTGGCTCATCGTAGTGAGAAACCGGGAGTGGACCACCGCCAGCAGCCACTCGCGGGCACCGCGACTGCCGTCCCGACGAGACGGCAGGGCGCGCAGCGCGAGCGTCACCGGCCCGCCGAGCACCAGCAGCGGCGGCACCACCATCGACATCGTCATGTGTCCGAGCATGTGGGCGCTGAACAGCACCCGTCCGTGGATCCCCGGAGCACCGCTCGTGGCCCACACCAGCACGGCGCACCCGGCGACGAACGAGACGGTGCGCAGCACCGACCACCGATCGCCGCGTCGAGCCAGCCGTCGGGCACCGACGAGGTACAGACCAGCGAGAACCAGGGCGACGCCGGTCCAGAGCAGATCGATCCGCCAGCTGGTCACCCACGACGCCGCGGTCCACGGATCCGGCATCGGGTACCCGGTGAGCACCAGCGCCTGGCTCGGTACCTCCTCCTGCTGCCCAGGTGGCGCGCTGTTCGCCATCGCGACCGCCACGCCGACAGCAGACGCCATCACCACAAGCTCACCGCTCACCAGGCGCCAGAACGGCGCCGCCATCATTCGGGCCGTCGTCGAGGCGGCGACCGCCGCCTCAGCCAGCCTGGCCACAGCCCGCCGGCGGTGCCACCAGCCGGCTAAGCCGAGCAACGCCAGGCTCAACGCCTTGGCCATCACCAGCGCGCCGTACCGGGTGCCCAGGCCTGCCCAGCCATCGGCCCAGCCGCCCACGCGCACCCATCCGTTCACCGCACCCGACACCGCGACGATCGCGAACGACCACCCCGCCAGCGTCGAGTACCGCGCGACGACCACCGGCAGGCCTCGGCCCGCGCTCGACCTCAGCACGATCACCGCGACCAGACCACCGACCCAGACCGACACGGCGACCAGGTGCGCGGCCAGGCTGTCGACGCCGAGTTCATGGTCGGAGCTACCGGCCGAGTGCCCGGTGAGTGCGATCGGCAGCAACCCTCCGAGCGCCAGCACCGCCAGCCATCCCACCGTCGCCTGCCGGAGCGCGATCACAGCTCCGGAGGCGACGACGGCGGCCACCAACGCGCTGATCGTCAACGCCCGTAGCAGCTCGAGCTGGGTGAGGAACCGGGCGAGCTGGTCGGCGAACCCGGGCGTGCTCGGTGACTGACCCGAGATCCGCGCGTAGGTCAGCACGATCTGCAGCACCATGGCGACCGCCCAGGCGATCCCGGTGACTCCAGCAGCCCGGACGACCGTCAGCGTGCTGCCACCCAGCACGGGCGAGCGGGTGCCCTGCTGACGACCTGCGTTCTGGTCAGGATCACGGAGGTTGCTCGTCTCACACCGGTGACCCGTCTCGGACGCCGGGCGTGCCCGAGCAGCGCCCTGAGGCGGCAGTACCACCGCCGCTACCACCAGCAGGCCGATCGTGATGCTGGCCGAGATGTCGACGACGACCCGCACCAGCGGCAGGCCCCACCGGGTGACCGACCCAGGGTCGGCCACCAGCGTGGCGGCCGCGGCCCCGGTGACGAGCAGCCCGACGACGGCGGCGATCGCGGCGATCGCGGTCATGCCGCCGCTCAGCAACCCCACAGACTTGACGGGTACGTCGACGACGTCCGCCCGCTCGTCGAGCGGGGCGGGGGTTGCATGCACCACTCCAGGGTAGGAGGCACCCTAACGTTCCACGAGCGGCGTCACGGTGCCGCGCCCCACCGTGGAACATTCTGGTATTCCGAACGTTTCATCACCCGCGGGTGATCTGTGCCCTGCCCCGGCCGAGCGGCCCCGCTGGATCCCGACTCGGACAGGTCTGGCTCGGCCGGTCGTCCTTCAACAACCGGCCCTTTACCCCAGGGCGCGCGGCCGGCCGCCCGACTCGATGCGCCTCAGCGCGACACCAGACCTGACGACCGGAGACCCATGCCTGCCGATCCCGCACCTGCCGCCTCGGTGAGCGAGTCAGCGAATGACCTCACCCACCGTCAGATCCTCACCATCTTCACCGGGTTGATGCTCGGCATCTTTCTGGCGGCGCTCGACCAGACCATCGTCGCGACGTCCATCCGGACCATCGCGGACGACTTGAGCGGGCTGTCCGTCCAGGCGTGGGTCACCACCGCGTACCTGATCACCTCGACGATCACCACACCGCTGTACGGCAAGCTGGGCGACGTTTACGGCCGCAAGCCGTTCTTCGTGGCGGCGATCTCGATCTTCGCCGTCGGGTCGGCGATGTGCGCGTTCGCGACGTCGATGTACATGCTGGCGGCCTTCCGCGCGGTCCAAGGACTCGGTGCTGGCGGCTTGTTCTCGTTGGCGCTGGCGATCGTCGGGGACCTGGTGTCACCACGGGAGCGAGCCAGGTACCAGGGCTACTTCCTCGCGGTGTTCGGCACGTCCAGCGTGCTCGGCCCGGTGGTCGGCGGATTCCTCGCCGACGCCGACTCCATCCTGACCATCACCGGGTGGCGGTGGGTGTTCCTGGTCAACGTGCCGATCGCGGCGATCGCGCTGGCCGTGGTGTACCGGACGCTCAACCTCGAACACCGCACGCGACCGCATCGCATCGACTGGCGTGGCGCGGTCGCGTTGACCGCTGGCCTGGTGCCGCTGCTCACGGTGGCCGAGCAGGGTCGGGACTGGGGGTGGACGGCCGGCAGGTCACTGGGGTGCTATCTCGTCGGCGCGACCGGGCTCGTCGTGTTCGTCGCGCTCGAACGGGCGCTGGGGGACGATGCGCTGATCCCGCTGCGGCTATTCCGCGACCGCACCGTCGCTACCAGCACGGTGGCCAACGTGGTGCTCGGCATAGGCCTGTTCGGCGGGGTGTCGATCCTGCCGCTGTACCTGCAGATCGTGAAAGGAGCCAGCCCCACTGAAGCCGGGCTGCAGCTCGTGCCGTTGACCGTGGGGATCATGGTCGCGTCCATCGTCTCCGGTCGGCTCATCTCGCGAACCGGGCGGTACGCGGTGTTCCCGGCGATCGGCGCGCTGCTGATGCTGGGTGGACTGCTGCTGTTCGCCCAGGTCGGGGCGGACACCCCGCTGTGGCAGACCATGCTCGTGATGGTGGTGTTCGGCCTGGGCCTGGGGAACTCGCTACAACCTCTGGTGCTGGCCGTGCAGAACGCGGTGAGCCCCCAGGACATCGGCATCGCCACCGCCTCCGCGACGTTCTTCCGGCAGATCGGCGGGACGCTCGGGGTGGCGGTGTTCTTGTCGATCCTGTTCAGCAGCCTCCCGGAGAAGCTCACCGCGGCATTCGGGCAGGCACAGGGCGAGGCCGGGTTCCGGAGCGCTCTGGCCGAGCCCCGCAACACCCAGTTCGCTGACCAGCTGCGATCCGGGGCCTTCACCCGCGAGGAGTCGTTGAACGACTCCTCGTTCCTCGCCACCCTGGATCCCCGCTTGGCGAACCCGTTCCTGGTGGGCTTTGCGGACGCGACGCAGCTGGTGTTCCTCGCTGCCGCGGCCATCGTGGCGGTCGGCGGCGTGGTGGTGCTGTTCCTGCCCCACCGGGAGTTGCGCACCCAGTCGGGTCTGCAAGCCGCCGCCGCCGAACGCGCCCACACCACCGCTGCGAAGCGCGGCCCTGACAACGCCGCCCGGTCGCCAGCTCCCGCCCCGACCGAGCCCGACCTGGACCGGCAGGAAGACCAGAGCAGACTCCCGTAGCCGCACCCGCCAGTTCCGATCAGGACCAGACCAGCGCCTGGTCAGGACGCTCGAGGACGGCGGCGACGTCAGCGAGGAAGCGGCTACCGAGGCTTCCGTCCACCAGCCGGTGGTCAAAGCTGAGCGCGAGCGTGGTGACCTGCCGCGACCGGACCTTGCCCCGATGCACCCATGGGCGTGGCCGGACAGCACCGAACGCGAGGATGGCGGCCTCGCCCGGGTTGAGGATCGGCGTCCCGGTGTCGACCCCGAACACTCCGACGTTGGTGATGGAGATGGTGCCGCCCATCATGTCGGCCGGCGAGGTCCGCCCCTGCCGGGCGGTCGCGGTGAGCGCGGCCAGTTCGTCAGCGAGCTCTCGTACGGATCTCGCGTGCGCGTCCTTGATGTTCGGCACCATCAGCCCGCGGGGGGTGGCCGCTGCGATGCCGAGATTCACGTAGTGCTTGACCACGATCTCCTGAGCGGCCTCGTCCCAGCTCGCGTTGATTCCCGGGTTCCGCCGGACACCGATGAGCAGCGCCTTGGCCACCACCAGCAGCGGCGACACCTTGACGCCCTCGAACTCGGGATCCCGGCGCCACCGACCTACCAGCTTCATCGTGCGGGTGACGTCGGTGGTGAGGAACTCGGTGACGTGCGGGGCCGTGAACGCGCTGGACACCATCGCCTGGGCGGTCACCCGGCGTACGCCCTTGACCGGTATCCGGGTTTCGCGGGCCGCAGCGACCGCCGCGCTGTCCCGGCTTGTCTCGGTGCCAGCGGTCAGCTCTGGCGCCCTGGCCGACTGCACATGGGTCGACGATGCATGAGGAGACGGCGCATGGGTGGACGGGGCCTGCGAGCCAGGTGGCGGTGTGTTCGCCACGACGTGCAGATCCTCCCGGGTGACGATTCCACCGGGTCCGCTGGCGATGACCGCGGCCAGGTCGATGCCGAGATCCTTGGCGAGTTTGCGGACCGGCGGCTTGGCCAGCACCCGGCCCGGCCGCGGCCCATTCGGCACCGGCTGGCTGGGCGGCAGGTGTGGCGTCCGATGCGGCGCCACGGACGGGCCGGCGACCCGTTCCGTCTGCTGCTGCTCGACCATCCGGGCCACCTCGAAACCGCCGTGCCGCTGCGGCTTCAAGGAACCCTCGGCGAACGAGTCCACGTTCGCCTTGCGCGGACGCCGAACGGTCGCCGTCTCCCGCGGGCCGTAGCCGACCAGCACCGACGTCCGGCCACCGGGCGCCGGACCGCCGATCAGCCCTGGCGCAGCGGCTGCCTGCGGAGTCTGACCCACCGCGTCCGGGTTCACCGGCGGTGAGATGCCGCTGTCCGAAGGATCCGGGATGAGTCCGGACTGACTCGGGGCGGCACCCGCGGTCTCCACGGCGATGATCGGCGTCCCCACCGCAACCGTCCGCCCCTCGGGCACCAGCAGCTCGGCGACCACCCCGGCGTAGGGCACCGGGAGCTCCACCAACGACTTCGCGGTCTCGATCTCCACCACGACGTCGTTGATCCGCACGGCGTCCCCGGGCTTGACCTTCCAGCTGACGACCTCAGCTTCGGTGAGCCCCTCACCAACGTCCGGCAGTCGAAACTCCTTGCGCACGGCCATCATCGGCCCCTCAGTGCGCCAAGGCGCGATCGACGGCGTCCAGGACGCGGTCCAGGTCCGGCAGGAAATCGTCCTCGAGCCGGCTCGGCGGGTACGGCAGGTTGAAACCGCCGACCCGCAGGACTGGAGCTTCCAGGTGGTAGAAGCACCGCTCGGTGATCCGGGCCGCGACCTCCGCGCCCATGCCGAGGAAGGTCGGCGCCTCATGGACGACGACCAGGCGCCCGGTCTTCTCCACCGACGCGACGAGGGTGTCGACGTCCAACGGGGACAACGACCGCAGGTCGACCACCTCGAGACTGCGCCCGTCCTCCAGGGCGGCGGTCGCGGCGTCCAGACACGTTCGCACCATCGGCCCGTACGCGGCCAGCGTGACGTCGTGACCCTCGCGCACCACCCGAGCCTGGTGCAGCGGGAGCGCCCGGTCCAGCGTGACGTCGTCCGGCAGCTCGGCCTTCTCCCAGTAGCGACGCTTGGGCTCGTAGAAGATCACCGGGTCGTCGCTGGCGATCGCCTGCTGGATCATGAGGTGCGCGTCGACCGGATCCGCGCAGCACACCACTCGCAACCCCGCGGTGTGCGCGAAGTAGGCCTCATTGGACTCGCTGTGGTGCTCGACCGCGCCGATGCCTCCGCCGACCGGGATCCGGACCACCACCGGCAGCGTGACCGCGCCGAGGGAGCGGGCGCGCATCTTCGCCAGCTGAGACACGATCTGGTCGAACGCCGGGTAGACGAACCCGTCGAACTGGATCTCGCACACCGGCCGATACCCGCGCAGCGCCATGCCGATCGCGGTGCCGATGATCCCGGACTCGGCCAGCGGGGTGTCGATGACCCGATGCTCACCGAAATCCTTCTGCAGTCCGTCGGTGACCCGGAAGACACCGCCTAGCTTGCCGACGTCTTCGCCCATGACGAGAACCTTGGGGTCCGCCTCCATCGCCGCCCGCAACCCGGTGTTGATCGCCCGGGCCAAGGTGATCTGAGCCATCCTCACCGCCCTCCTCGACCAGCGGGCACAGCCGGATCGACGAACGAGTCGAGGTACGCCGCGAACCCTTCCCGCTCGTGCGCCAGCAGCGGGTGTTCTTCGACGTACACATGGTCGAACATGTCCAGCGGCTTCGGATCCGGCATCGACAGGCAACCCTCGCGCACCCGAACGGCCAGGCGCTCCGCCTCGGCATCCACGGCAGCGAAGAAGTCCTCGTCCGCGGCGCCGGTCGCCACCAGGTGGACCTTGAGCCGGCTGATCGGATCCCGCTCCTTCCACACCTCCACCTCCGCGGAGACTCGGTAGCGAGTGGGGTCGTCGGAGGTGGTGTGCGCACCCATCCGGTAGGTGTAGGCCTCGATCAACGTGGGACCACCGCCACTTCGCGCTCGGTCGAGCGCCGCCTTGGTCACCGCATATACCCCGAGGACGTCGTTGCCGTCTACCCGGACCCCGGGGAACCCGAAGCCGGCAGCCCTGCGGTACAACGGAATCCGGGTCTGACGCTCGTTTGGTTCGCTGATCGCCCACTGGTTGTTCTGGCAGAAGAACACCACCGGCGCGTTCTGCACCGCGGCGAACACGAACGCCTCGTTGACGTCACCTTGAGCGGTAGCTCCGTCACCGAAGTAGGCGATCGCGGCGGCGTCCCGGCCCGGCTCGCCGCTGCCGACGGCATGGTCACGCTGAATCCCCATGGCGTACCCGGTGGCGTGCAGGGCTTGCGCGCCGATCACGATCGTATAGAGATGGAAGTTCTTCTCCGTTGGATCCCAGCCGCCGTGGTTGACCCCCCGGAACAGGCTCAGCAGGTTCAGCGGATCCACTCCGCGGCACCACGCGACACCGTGCTCTCGGTAGGTGGGAAAGGCGTAGTCCTGCGGGGCGAGCGCGCGGCCGGAGCCGACCTGGGCAGCCTCCTGACCGAGCAGGCTGGCCCAGATGCCTAGCTCGCCCTGTCGCTGCAGGGCGGTGGCTTCAGCGTCCACCCGGCGGACGAGCACCAGATCCCGGTACATCTCGCGGACGTCATCCGGCTGCACCTGCTCAACGAAGTGTGAGTACTCGGGGTGCTCGACCCGCTCGCCGGCCGGGGTCAGCAGCTGAACCAGGTCTGGTCCGTCCTCCGTGAGACTCACGTCGACCCGACCACCGACGGCGCTGTCGGTCACGGCGTCCTCCTTTGTCGGGCCGTGGCGGGGGTGGCCCGCCACCAGCACGGCCGGATGATGCTCGCCGAGCGACGTTCTGATGGCTCGCCGATCGGCAAGAACCTACGCCTCGCGATCGAGCGTGGCGCATGGGCGTACCTGCACGGTACCGGCCGAGGGCTGGACCACCAATGCTGCTGACGCTGAGACCGGACAGGTGGTCAGTCTTGCTCGCCCGAGATCCCCAGCTCGTCCGCTCCAGCAGGTGGCCGGGACGGCCACAGCGCATACGGCGGCCAGCTGGTTCCCGGCGCTGGCACCGGCGCTGAAGACACTTCGCCGTTGGGCTGGCCCGTAGCTGGCACCGTGGGCGGAGGCGACGTGGTGTCGGTGGTGGTCGCCGCAGCAGGTTCCGCTGCGGGCGGCTCGGCCGATGTCGGGCTGGAAGTGGGCTCGGCGGCGGGCTGATACGGCGGGTCGGTGGAATTCCCGTCTTGGACCTCCACCACGACAGCGTCGGCTACGAGGTCCGCCGTCTTGGCCGTCACGAACTGCGCAGCTTCGGGTATCACCGCGTCGACTGCCTCTTGGACCGATGGCGCCTTGCTGGGCAGGTCATCCACCACAGCCAGGATGACCCCCTCCACGCTCGCCGCCAGATCGCGAGCGATCCGGTCGTCGAACGTCCGTCGCGCCACTTCCCGGATCTCTTGATCCGACTTGCCTTCTTCAGCCGCTGCTTGCCCTGCCTGATAGGAGGCTTGCGATGCCTCGTCCAAAGCTGCGCCGACCTCAGGAGGAAGGGTTTCCTCGAGTTCGGAGACAATCTCGTCGGCGCGAGGTTTGTCCTCGGTGTACCGCAGCGCCTGCCTCACCTCACGCGTGACCTTGGTGGTAACGACGTTCACGACCAGAGCCCGTCGTTCTTGCGGGATCGGCGAGAACTCCTCACCCTCCCCGGGGTCCACTGGAGGGGTGGACCCTGTGGGGTTCGGCTCGGACGTAGACGTCGTCGGGCGCGGAGTCGGCTCCGGAGCGGAAGTGGGTGTCACCCCAGGCGCCGTAGGGTCATCAGACCGGCTGGGCGCCTGCGTGGTCACAGACAGCACGGTGGCTGCAGGATCGGGAACAGACTGCGAACTTCCTGCGGTGGACTGTGATGTGGGGCCGCCCTGACGGCCCGGCTCAGATTCCGTAGGAGTGACCGGTTCCCTTTCTCGCAGCCCTCCGATCGCCTGAACATCGCCAGGGGGGTCGACGACGCTGCCGCGGGCTTGCCCAGCAACCACCCCGGTTGAACCGAAACCAAAGATCGCTGCTCCTACCAGGGCGAGCGACGAGAGCGCGGAAACACTGGCGGCAAGCACGCCTGACCGGGCGTATAAAGCCGTCGCAGCGCTTGCGCGCGCAGACCGTTCCCCTCCCGGCTCACTCATATCGCACGCCCCCGAGGACGGTCACTGTCGGATAGATCTGACGATGGTCGGTCCGCGACCACGAAGGCACGTGCTGGTGGCACTCTGCAGTCGTGAGTAGACGTTCCGTGGTTGTCCCACTCCAGGCTAAGTGCTCGTCCGATCAGGCGCCATGCCTCGATCGGACTAGTCCGGACCTGGGTCATGCACCTGTGTCGGCACGACCACACGGCAGCTTAAGCCGCTGATGACGTCGTCGACGCTGCCGCCTCACCCCGGACTGTCCGACGAAGGCACTCCACCCAGCGCGGGCACCCCGCTCGCCTCACCGACCTCGACCCGAAAACCTGCCGCTACCTCAAGGAGTCGATCGTTAGCGACCGGCTCGCCAATGGTGACTCGCACGCCTTCGACGCCAAAAGGCCGGACAGCCAATCCGGCTTGATCACACGCTCGGGCAAACCTAGAGGTGAACTCGCCCAGCGCGAGCCAGACAAAATTGGCCTCGGCCTGAGGCAGCCACCACCCCTGCTCGCGAAGCTCTGCCACCACTCGATCGCGCTCCCGGACTAGAACTGCTACCCGTTCTGACAACTGTTCGCGCTCATGGAGGGAGGCGATCGCTGCGTCCTGCGCGATCGCCGACACTCCAAACGGAACCGCCGTCTTGCGAAGTGCATCCGCTACCGGTGGGTGTGCCACCGCATACCCGACCCGGAGCCCGGCCAGGCCGTAGGCCTTGGAGAAGGTCCGAAGGACGACCACGTTCGGTCGGCTACGCCAGATCGTGAGCGCGTCCGCCACCTGCGGATCACGGACGAACTCGATGTACGCCTCGTCCACCACCACCAGGACGTCACGCGGAACGACATCGAGGAAGTCGATGAGCTCCTGCGCGCGCACGGCTGGACCCGTGGGGTTGTTGGGCGTGCAGATCAGCACGACACCAGTGCGGCTGGTCACGGCCGCGGCCATCGCCGGCAGATCATGCCGGCAGTGCGACGTCAACGGGACCATGACAGGAACAGCACCAGCGACCCGGGCAACGATGGGGTACGCCTCGAACGACCGCCACGCACACACCACCTCTGCCCCCTCCGCAGATGTCGCGGTCACGATCTGGCTGAGGACGCCCACGCTGCCGGTCCCGGTCACTACGCACTCGGCTGGCACATCGAGGTGGTCGGAGATCGCCGTCACCAGGTCGGTGGCGAACATGTCCGGGTAGCGATTCGCCGAGGCGCATGCCCGCCGCATCACCTCTTCCACCGCCGGCAAGGGAGGGTAGGGGTTCTCATTGGAGGAGATCTTGTAGAGCAGCTGCCCTGCGGACGCCACCGATCGGCCCGGCACGTATGTCGGGATCTGGTCCAACGCAGGGCGCACCCGAACCACGTTCTCCACGGCACCACTCTAGGTGCGGCACCGCCCCCTCTCGCTTGGTTGCCTACCGCACAGACCGAGCGCCGGTCGACGTTCATCCGTGAAAACGTCATGACTGCGGAAATCCCGCTATCAAGCCCTATCCGATCCGGCGATCCGCCTCTACGCTCGCCCGCGAGCCGCCGATCCACGGACATCTTTGTCGGTACCTGCGTGCGCCCCGGTGATGTCCGACCCGTTGAGTCCGACGAATGGAGCCTCACGTGCGAAAGGTCACCGCGGGGGTGGTGAGCCTAGTGCTCGCCGTCGGCGCCGGAGCTGTCATGGAGCTATCACCAGCGTCCGCCGCACCTCGAACCTCAGCGCCCAGCGGAGCAGAGCCGTCCATGAGTGCCGATCAGCTGCCTCACCCGCTGGACGACAAGCGCACCGCACTGCGCCGGGCGGCGTTGGAGGACATCCTCAGCGGCCGGGCCAAACCGGTCAACAAGAACGGCAGCACCGTCGTTCGGCTGGCCGGTCCCCTGACGGCGACACCTGCTGGCCGGGCCGGCACCTCAGGCACCCAAGCCAGGCGAAGGGCGCAGTACGTCGAGCTCGCTCGGGAGAAGACGGACCGGATCTTCGTCGTGCTGGCCGAGTTCGGGAACGAACGGCACCCTGACTACCCCGACCAGGACACCGATCCGCGAACACCCGGCCCGACCGTCTTCGACGGTCCGTTGCGCAACAAGATTCCAGAACCGGACCGCAGCACGGACAACACCACGGTGTGGCAGTCCGACTACGACCGCGCCCACTACCAGAAGCTCTACTTCGGCAAAGGCGAGCAATCCGTCCAGTCGTACTACAAGAAGCAGTCGTCAGGGCGCTACTCGGTGGACGGCACCGTGACCGACTGGGTCAAGGTCAGATACAACGAAGCTCGCTACGGCCGCAGCAACGGATACCCCTGCGCCAGCATTGTCTGCACCAACACCTGGGAGCTGATCAAGGACGCGGTTGACCAGTGGGTGGTCGACCAGAAAGCGGCCGGACGCACCCGGGCGCAGATCACCGCCGAGCTCAAGACCTTCGACCAGTGGGACCGTTACGACGCCGACGCCGACGGCAACTTCAACGAGCCGGACGGCTACCTCGACCACTTCCAGATCGTGCACGCCGGCGGGGACCAAGCCGATGGCGACCCACAGCAGGGTGAGGACGCGATCTGGAGCCACCGCTGGTACGCCTACTTCGACAAGCGAGGACAGGCCGGCCCGGCCGGCAACCTGCTCGGCGGCACCCAGGTGGCGGGAACCGGGCTGTGGATCGGCGACTACACCATCCAGCCGGAGAACGGCGGCCTGTCCGTGTTCGCCCACGAGTACGGGCACGACCTCGGCCTACCGGACCACTACGACACCACCGGCGGCGACAACGGCGTGGAGTACTGGACGTTGATGGCGCAGAGCCGGCTGAACGCACCCGGTGAAGCACTCGGCACCCGACCTGGCGATCTCGGCGCCTGGGACAAGCTGCAACTGGGGTGGCTGGACTACGAAGTCGTGCCAGCCGGGACCAGCCGGACCCTGGAGCTCGGACCGCACGAGTACAACTCACGCAAGCCGCAGGCCGTGGTCGTCCCGCTGCCACCCAAGCAGGTCACCACCCAACTGGGCGCACCGGCGGCGGGGGACTACCAGTGGTACAGCGGCCAGGGGGATGAACTGGCCAGCATCTTGTCCCGCCAGGTGACGCTGGGTGCTGGGTCCTCGACGTTGTCCCTGCAAGCTCGGTGGAACATCGAGGACTGCGGCCCGGACCCGTGCGACTACGCCTACGTCGAGGTGGACGACGGCACCGGTTGGCAGTCGGTCGCCGGATCCATCACTCAGGCGAGCGAGGGCAACGGCATAGACGGCACCCGGACCAGCTACACGTCGGCGACCTTCGACCTGTCCGCCTACGCCGGCGAGACGGTGCAGCTTCGGCTGCGCTACGCCACCGACGGAGCCACCCAAGGCAACGACCCCACGGTCCCATGGAGCGGCATCTTCATCGATGAAGTCACCCTGACCTCGGGCGGCACCCAGGTGTTCACCGACGGCGCGGAATCAGCCATGTCCGGGTGGGCGGCAACCGGGTTCGCCCGGGTCCAGGCGAGCGCCACGGACGAGTACGGCCACTACTACCTCGCGTCGAACCGCTCCTACGTGTCCTACGACCGGTGGCTGCGCTCCGGCCCGTACAACCTTGGCTTCCTCCCCGACAAGCCGGACCTGGTGGAGCACTTCTCCTACGAGCCCGGCTTGTTGGTGACGTACTGGGACAGTTCTCAGTCGGACAACAACACCAGCCAGCACCCCGGCGAGGGTCTGATCCTGCCGGTCGACTCCCGGCCGGCGGTGAACTACCGGATCGACGGCCGGCCGTGGCGCTCGCGGATGCAGGTGTACGACGCACCGTTCTCGCTGCGCCCGTCGAAGGACCTGCCGCTGCACTACCTTGGCCAACCCAGCTACATCCGAGGGGACGCCGCCCAGCCGGTTTTCGACGACCGCCTGTCCTACTGGGACCCGGCCACCCCGGCCAGCAGCGTCAAGGTCCCGAACGCCGGCGTGCGGATGGAGATCCTCAAGCAGCGCGGCACCTCGATGACGGTGCAGATCTCGTCCACCCGGTAGCCGAGGTTCCATCGCAGCGATCAACCGTGGGCCGGGAGGGGTGACCCTCCCGGCCCACGGTACGTTCCACGATCACCTGCTGTCGTGTCCGGGCGCGGCGAACCACCCGCGTCATCCCGATCCGGTGACAGCTGTTCACGGGAGACGTCCATGAGATCGTTCGCCATCAAGGTCGGCGTCAACGCCCTGGCCATCTGGATCGCCACGTTGGTGGTGCCGGAGCTGAAGGTGGCTCGTGGCGACGGGACGATCGTCCAGCTCGTGCTGGTACTGCTGCTGATCGGCCTGATCTTCGGGTTGGTGAACGCTGTCATCAAGCCGGTGGTCAAGGTGTTGGCGCTGCCGTTCTACGTGCTGACGCTCGGCCTGGTGGCCTTCGTCGTGAACGCTCTGATGCTGGCGATCACCGCCGGGTTGGCCGGGGACTATTTCGACATCGGGTCGTTCTGGTCTGGCGCATTGCCGGCCGCGGTCATCGTCACCTTCGTCAGCCTCATCTTGGGCGCGCTCGTCCCCGACCACCGCGACGACTGACGCTCCTGCATCCGACGCTTCTCGTCCTGCTCTTGCCTGCAGGTCAGGTGTGGCGGCGCGCCGTGACCACACGGAAGCGACCCGCGACGAAAGCGGTGTCGGTGTAGGCGGCATTGGCAGCCGGGTTCGCCCCCGTGCCGTGGAAGTCGCTGAACGCCGCGGTCTGGTTGACGAACACCCCACTCGCGAGGTTCTCCGACAGCCCGACCCCAGCATCCGCTGCCGCGTCCCGGGCCGCCTCGAGCACCCCCTGCGACGTCGAGTACACCGCCGCGGTCATGGCGCCGTGCTGGCGCACCGTGTCCCGGAACACCTGCAGCGATTGGTCCGTGGAGTCGGTGGCCACCACGAACGTCAGCGGCCCGAAGTGCTCGCGGGCGTAGGTGCTGGACGCCGCGACGTCCAGGGCGACGATGCCCGGCGCTCGCACCACGGCGTCCGGGTAGGCCGGGTGGTCGAGGCGGCGGGAGTCCAGCACCACCCGGCCACCGGCCTGCTCGGCCACCGGCGCCAGGCTGGCTGCCCGGCGCTGGACGCCGTCGTTCACCGTGGCGCCCAACAACTCCACCGCCTTCGCGTCGTCCTCGGTGAGCTGGGTCACCGCCGCCGCGAGGCGGTCGGCGAACTCCTCGCAGGACAGCCGGCCCTCGTCGGTGTCAACGCCACCGCGTGGCACCAGGAGGTTCTGCGGAGTGGTGCACATCTGGCCGCTGTAGAGCGTGAGCGAGAACGCCAGGTTGCCGAGGGCGCCGCGCAGATCGCCGATCGAGTCCACCACGACGGTGTTGACGCCGGCCTTCTCGGTGTGGACGACGGCGCCGGTGGCGGTGGCCGCCTCGGTCTCCAGCCAGCGACCGAAGTCCGGGCCGCCGGTGTAGTCGATGATCCGGACCTCGGGACGCAGCGCCAGGACGCGGGCTAGGCCCTCGCCGTCCGACTCGGCAGCCAAGGTGACCAGATCCGGATCGAACCCGGCGTCCCGCAACGCCGCTCGGATCGCCGCCACGCTGATCGCCAGTGGCAGCACGGCCCGCGGGTGCGGCTTGACCACCACGGCGTTCCCGGTGGCCAGGGACGCGAACAGGCCGGGGTAGGCATTCCAGGTCGGGAAGGTGTTGCAGCCGACCACCAGCGCGACGCCACGCGGGACAATCCGGTAGTCCTTGGTCATCCGCAATGGCCCACCCTTGCCGGGCTTCTCCCACACCACCGACGCCGGCACCCGGCGCTGCTCGGCCAGCGCGTAGGCGATCGCCTCCAGCGCGCGGTCCTGCGCGTGCGGCCCACCCGCTTGGAAGGCCATCACGAACGGCTGTCCGCTGGTGTGCATCACCGCGTGCGCGAGCTCGAACGAGCGGGCGTGGATCCGGTCCACCGCCTCCAGGCAGACCGCAGCCCGCACCTCGGCGTCGGCGTCCCGCCAGGCCGGGACCGCGGCCACCGACGCGGCCAGCAGCCGCTCTGGGTCCTGGTGCGGGTACCGCACGTCGAGCACCGGGCCGAACGGTGAGACCTCGTCACCGACCTGACCGTCGGTGGCCGGCTGGTCGGCCAGCTCCTCGAACACCCCGCCGAGGTGCGCCTCGTACCTACGCCGCCCGGACGCCGCGGCGCTCTCGCCGTACACCCGCGGGGACGGGGAGTCCGGGTACCGGGACAGGTAGACCCGACTGGTCGTCGCGGCTTGCGCTTCGGCCAGCGCGCTCCGGTGCTGGTCGACCAAGGCACGGGCCGCGGCCGGTGCCGAGCCGGGAACGGGGCGCGGAGCGAGGACGGCGACCGCCTGGTCCGTTCGGGGAGCGTACGTTTCGGAGTGCGGCTGCGGCGTCACCCGTCGACCCTAGGCGCCGCCGGACCCACGTGAGGAGCGGATACGTGAGCGGTACCGGACCGAGGTCGTCGGTGGGGGTGGTCGGAGCCGGCACGATGGGTTCTGGGATCGCCCTGGTGGCCGCGCTCGCCGGGCACCAGGTACGGGTACTGGATGCCCGTGACGGCGTCGCGGCCGACACTGTCCGACGGCTGCACACGAAGCTGGCCGCGTTGGCCGGTCGAGGCCGGGTGGACGGCGGCGTCGCCGAGCGCGCCGCCGACAGGCTCCGTGCGGTCACCGAGGTGACCGAGCTGGCCGGGTCCGGCGTGGTGGTCGAGGCGGTGGTCGAGGACGCCACGGTCAAGCGGTCGCTACTGGCGCGGCTGGAGGCGCTGATCGCGGACGATGCACTGCTGGCCACCAACACCTCGTCGTTGTCGGTGACCGCGCTCAGCGCTGGCCTGCGGCGTCCGGCACGACTGGTGGGGCTGCACTTCTTCAACCCGGCTGACCGGATGCGGCTGGTGGAGGTGGTGCGCGGGGACGCCACCGGCCCGGCGGTGGTGGACGCCGCCGTCGAGCTGGCCCGGGCCTGGGGCAAGACGCCGGTGGTCTGCGCGTCCACGCCCGGGTTCGTGGTGAACCGGGTGGCCCGGCCCTTCTACGGCGAGCCGCAGCGGATGGTCGAGGAGCGGGTCGCGGACCCGGCGACGATCGACGCGGTGCTGCGAGAGGCCGGTGGCTTTCCCCTTGGACCGTTCGAGCTCACCGACCTGGTCGGGCAGGACGTCAACCTCGCGGTCTCCCGGTCCGTTTGGGAGCAGACCTTCCACGACCCCCGGTACGCACCGACGGTGCTGCAGCAGCGGCTGGTGGACGGCGGCCGGCTGGGCCGCAAGACCGGCCACGGGATGTACCGCTACCTCGAGGCCTCCGCCGCCCGGCCGCTGGACGCCGAACCGCGGACCGAACCGTCACGGCCAGCGCCAGACCGGGTACGACTGGGGATCCTCCCCGAGGCTGGTTTCCCCGGGACCAGCGCGAGCATCCCCCAGACCAGCTCGGACAGGGGCAGCTCTCGTGGGGTCGGTTTCAGCATGGCCAGGCCTCGCCTGGATCCCGGAGCCGCCGGGGTGTTCGGCCCGATGCAGCCGTTCTGGGAGCGGATCGCGGCGGCCGTTCCGGTGGACGTCGTGGAGCTGAACCCGTCGTCCGGTGACTCGGTCGAAGGTGCCCGACTGGCCGGCGACGCGGTGCTGGCGGTCACCGACGGCACCCCGGCGTCCATCGTCGCGGGCAACGGGGTGCCGTGCGTGCTGCTGGACTGGGCTCACGACCCGGGGACCTGCACCCGGGTGGCGCTGAGCCCGAGCCCGGACTGCCCACCGGCGGCGCTGAACACCGCGATCGGGCTGTGCCAGGCGGCCGGCGCGGCGGTCAGCGTGGTCGGTGACTCCCCAGGAGTCGTCGTGGCCCGGACGGTGGCGATGCTGGTGAACGAAGCAGTGGAGCTTGCCGTTCGCGGCGAGGCAGCCGCTGAGGACGTGGACCTCGCGATGAAGCTCGGAACCGGTTACCCGTCCGGGCCGCTGCGGTGGGGCGACCAGCTCGGCGCCGCGGTGCCTGCGGTGCTGTCCGCACTCGCGGCGACGTACCCCACCGGCCGGTACCGGGTGAGCCCGGTGTTCCGGCGGCTGGTGACCAGCGGGGGGAGCTTGCGGCAGCTCAGCTGAGGCTCGACGACCCCAGCTGGGGAGGCCTTGGCGGTCGCCCGCTCAGCTCGGTGCGCCACCGCTACGCGATGATCGAGCTCGTGAGCTATCGGATCTGTTTCGTGTGCACGGGCAACATCTGCCGCTCCCCGATGGCGGACGTCATCACCCGTTCGTTGGTGGCCGACCACGAGCTCGGCTCCGACGTCGTGGTGAGCAGCGCTGGAACCGGCTCGTGGCACGTCGGAGACGGGGCCGATCCGCGCGCCATCCGAGCTCTCGCGGACGCCGGGTACGACGGCTCCGCGCACCTCGCGCAGCAGTTCGACCCGACGTGGTTCGACCGCCTCGATCTGGTGGTGGCCCTGGACAGCGGGCATGTCCGAGCGCTGCGAGCGCTGGCGCCGAGCGCCGCCCACCGCGAGCGGGTGGTGCTGCTGGGCAGCTTCACCCCCGGCAGCTTCACCCCCGGCGTTGGATCCACCGCCGACCCGGGTGTCACACCGCTGGACGTCGCCGACCCGTACTTCGGTGACGACGCGGGATTCGCGGATTGCCTGGCCCAGATCCAGGACGCCTGCCGTGGCCTCGTCGAGCGCCTGCGCGCCCGCGATCTCGTCTCGTCACCACCCTTGGCGCCTGGCCACCCGTCCGCCCCGAAGGCCGCCCTCGAGTGGCCTGTCGGTAGCTCGGATCCACCGCCTGGTGGTGACCGCGAGCTCCCACCTACGCTTGACTCATGACCACGACCACTAGACGCCGCCCTCGAGTCGTGGTCGTCGGCGGCGGCTTCGCCGGGTTGTCCGCGGTGCGGCAGCTGAGCGTCGCGGACGTCGACGTCCTGCTCATCGACCGCAACGGGTACAACACCTTCCAGCCGCTGCTGTATCAGGTGGCCACCGGGGGCCTCAACCCGGGCGACGTCACGTACGCCCTGCGCGCCTTCACCAGCCGGTACGGCAACGCGGACTTCCGTCGGGCGACGGTCACCGGGGTGGACACCGAGCACAAGCAGGTGATCCTGGATGCCGGTGAGGCGGTCGACTACGACTACCTGATCCTGTGCCCGGGCATCGCCACCAACTACTTCGGTGTTCCCGGCGCTCAGCAGCATGCCGTCACGATGTACACCCGTGGCGGCGCGATCCGGACTCGGGACCAGATCATGACCGCGTTGGAGGACGCCGCCCAGCACCGCCCGGGCGCCGCGGACCCGACGGTGGTCGTGGTCGGCGGCGGCGCCACCGGTGTCGAGATGGCCGGGTCACTCGCCGAGCTGCGCAACACCGCGGTGCCGGTGGCGTACCGCACGCTGCGCGCCGACCAGGTGCGGATCGTCCTGGTCGAGATGCTCGACCACGTGCTCGCGCCGTTCCACCCCAAGCTGCGCGACTACACCGCCGAGGAGCTCCGCAAGCGCGGCGTCGACCTGCGGTTGGGCAGCTCGGTGCAGGAGGTGCGGGCGGACGCCGTGGTGATCACCCGGTCGGACGGCGAGTCGGAGACCATCCCGGCGGCGGTGACCGTCTGGGCGTCCGGCATCTCCGCAACCCCGGTGGTCGGCGACTGGGGCCTGCCGACCGGCCGGGGCGGCCGGATCCTGGTCAAGCCCGACCTGCGGGTCGACGGCGTCGACGACGTGTTCGCCGTCGGGGACGTGGCGATCGGCTCTCGGGACGCGCTGGCCCAGGTCGCCCAGCCCGCCATCCAGGGCGGCCGGCACGCTGGCGTCCAGATCCGCCGACTGCTGGCTGGCGCCCCCACCCAGCCGTTTCGTTATCACGACAAGGGGACGATGGCGACGATCGGCCGCAGCGACGCGGTCGTCCAGCTCGGGTTCGGGCCGCGGTTCACCGGGTTGCTCGCATGGCTGGCCTGGGTCGGCCTGCACGTGGTCACGCTGGTCGGCAACCGCAACCGGTTGACCACGTTGGTGAACCTGTCCGTGCGGTACCTGAGCTGGCCGCGCAGCCTCAACGTCGTCGTTGGCGACCCAGCCGACGACTGACTGGGCACGCACCCGCGGCGTCAGCTGACCCGTGACGCCAGCTCTGGAGGCGCCACTCCACCCTTCACCAGCTGTCAGTGGTTGGTGGTTGGGTGGTCGCATGAGCACTCACAGCACCCCCTGGGCGGCGGGCACGCCCTGCTGGGTTGATATGGCGGCCGACGACCAGGCCGCGACACGCACCTTCTACTCCGGCCTGCTGGGCTGGGAGTTCGACGTCCAGCCACCCGAGTACGGCGGCTACGGCATGGCGAAGGTCAAGGGCCGGGCGGTCGCCGGTGTCGGCGGCAAGCAGGACACGTCCCAACCGTCCGCCTGGACGACTTATTTGGCCAGTAACGACGTGGACGCCACCACGGCAAAGGTCACCGAGGCCGGCGGCGCTGTGGTCGTGCCGCCGATGGATGTGGGCACGATGGGCCGGATGGCCATCTGCGCCGATTCGGCGGGGGCGGCCTTCGGAGTCTGGCAGGCGAGCCAGATGATCGGCGCTGAGCTGGTCAACGAGCCGGGCGGGCTGATCTGGAACGATCAGGCGAGCTCGGACCTCGACGGCTCGGCGGCGTTCTACGGCACCGTCTTCGGACTGACTACGCAGCCCATCCCGGAGACGGACATGCCATACCGCACCTTGCACGAGGGTGACCAGATCGTCGGCGGGGTCGGCGCGCTGGAGAGTGACGAGCCGGCGCACTGGCAGTCCTGTTTCGCGGTGCTGGACACGGACGCCGTCGCTGCCCGTGCCACCGAGCTCGGCGGCCGGGTGGTGAGCCCGCCGGCCGACACGCCGTATGGGCGACTGGCCACCATCGCTGGCCTGGAGGGTGAGACGTTCTCCGTCATGTCCACGTCGCCGGAGGGCGAGCAGCACCGACCGTCGGACTGACCACCCCGCGCATCGTCCCCGTCGGCTTACGCGACGGCGCTCGCTTTCGGCCAACCGGGCGTCTGGGAGCATGACGCCCGTGACGTCCACACCATCCGGCAGTCCTGTTCATGAAGAACCGGCGTCCGCGAGCATCACACCGCTCGCGGACGCCGGGGTGCCGCTCGGTCCTCTCGACGGGCGGTACCGCGCCGTCACCGCACCCCTCGTAGAGCACCTGTCGGAAGCGGCTCTGAACCGCGAGCGGATCCGGGTCGAAGTGGAGTGGGTGGTGCACCTGGCCTCGGCCGATGCCCTTCCTGGGATGCGCAAGCTCACTGATACCGAGGTGACAGCGCTGCGGGCGATCCCGGCTAGCTTCGGCGCTGCGGACATCGCCGAGCTGGCCGAGGTCGAGCGGGAGACCGTGCATGACGTCAAGGCGGTCGAGTACGTCCTCAAGCGGCGGATGCGGGCGGCCGGGGCGGGTGACCTGGCAGAGCTGGCGCACTTCTGCTGCACCAGCGAGGACATCAACAACCTGGCGTACGCACTGATGGTGCGCGGTGCCGTGCGCACGGTGTGGCTCCCCGCGGCCACGATCACGGTGGATGCCTTGGTCTCGTTGGCGAACGCCACCCGTAGCGTCCCGATGCTGGCCCGCACCCATGGCCAGCCAGCGACTCCGACGACGCTCGGCAAGGAGCTGGCGGTGCTCGCCCACCGACTGCGTCGGCAGCTGCGGCGAATCGAGCGGGCCGAGTACCTGGGCAAAATCAACGGTGCCACCGGCACGTACGCCGCGCACACCGTCGCCGTCCCAGGCACCGACTGGGTCGCCGTCTCCCGGGCGTTCGTCGAGGGACTCGGCCTCACCTGGAACTCGCTCACCACCCAGATCGAGCCACACGACTGGCAGGCCGAGCTGTACGCGGACATCGCCCGCTTCAACCGGGTGCTGCACAACCTGTGCACCGACGTCTGGACGTACATCTCGCTCGGCTATTTCGCGCAGGTACGGGCGCCGGGCAGCGTCGGGTCGTCCACCATGCCGCACAAGGTGAACCCGATCCGGTTCGAGAACGCTGAGGCCAACCTCGAGGTCTCGAACGCGCTCTTCGACGTCCTCGCCGCCACCCTGGTGACCTCCCGGCTCCAACGAGACCTCACCGACTCCTCGATGCAGCGCACCATCGGCACCGCCTTCGGTCACTCCGTGCTTGCGATCGACAACGTGCGTCGCGGCCTCGCCGGTCTCGATCCGGCGCCCGAGGTGATGGCCGCCGACCTGGACGCCACCTGGGAGGTGCTCGGCGAGGCCGTCCAGTCCGCGATGCGCGCCGCCGGTCTCACCGGGACCCCCGGTATGGAGGATCCGTACGAACGGCTCAAGAACCTCACCCGCGGGCGCCGGATCGATGCAGCGACACTTCGCGCGTTTGTCACCAGCCTGGGCCTGCCTCCCGATGTCGAGTCCCGACTGACCGCCCTCACCCCGGCCTCCTACACCGGTCGAGCCGCTGATCTCGTGGATTACCTCTGACGATCCTCAGGTTCGCTAGAGGTCCAGTCGCATCAGGTTCGCTAGAGGTCCAGTCGCATCTGAAGTCGTCGGCCAAAGCCCCAAATCCAGAAACGGGTGGCCGGTACCTGCTGTCTGACTGCACGCCGGTCGGCGACCCCGCTCAGCTGCTCCGCGACCCTGGCTTCAGAGCGAAATACGCGTGCCACGGCGGAGCTGGCACCTCAGCAGCCACCGCGGCTCTCGCCATGTCGGCAACCTCGGCCTGAAGCCGCCGAGGCCGCGACCGAGACCAAGGCACGTCCCCGACCGACCCGAACGAGCCAGCCGAGGGTGGGGCGAGGAGCCGCCCCACCCTCGTCCGGTCGTCCGGGTCGGGGACCGCATCACGGGTCACGACGCGAAAGACCCGCAGTCCGGGTTCTTCTTCAGGACACCGCCGACCTTGTTGTCCGGGTCGATCCGGTCGATCTCGTCCAGCTTGTTTAGATCGGCCTGGGCGGCCTCCAGGCTCTTGACGACCTTCTGGGCGCCGGCCGCGAAGGCATCCGAGTCGGACGTGTCCAGTCCAGCGGCGGTGTCCCGGATCGCGACCGACCGGGTCCGCACCTGGCTGAAGGTGTCCTTGAGGGCGGCGACCACCTCGGGTGCCTTCTCCACCTGGGGTGTCGGCTCGTCGAGGACGTCGAGGAACGCGTCGTAAGTCGTGATGATCTCCTCGGCAGCGTCCTGCCAGCCCTTCTTGATGGTCTCGGGATCGGCGTTGCCATCAACCTTCGAGTACGCCGTAGGAGCCTGCAACGCGGCCTTGAACTTGGGGCAGATGGCGGCGGCCCACGCCTCCGGGGTTGGACCAGTCGCGGTCGACGACGTCGCCGACTCGGACGTCACATCCGACCCCCCGCAGGCCGAAACAGACACCAGCATGACGCCACTCACGAGAACGGCCAGAGCGTGGCCGGGAGCGGCAGAACGGGACAGCATGAGTACTCCTCGATCAGATGCGGTTCAGCGGTGATGACCATGAACGGGCTAAGGCGGACGCCACAGTGTCCGCCCACCGCGCATGGCATTCAAATACGCATCGCCGATCACACTCATCGTGACAAGCTATGAATGTCGCTCAGTGCAGTCCTTCATGAACGTGCCGTCGAAGCACCGCCCGCGGTCGCCCGGCAATGACGGCCAGGTTTCAGATCGTCGACCCTGCCGACCAGCTCGATAACCTGGCTCGTGGAGTGCTGCATGCCTGCATCGGCTGGGACTTCCCGGGTTCTGCTGACTTTGCCTCGCGGAGTGCGCCGACGCCTGCTGTAGATGAGCCGCTAGGCCAGGACTCGGCCGCGGCGGATGCGGGAGGAGCTCGCCGTCAGACCGTGACGAGATCCCCGGCAGGTGTGGCGAAGGTGCAGCTCAGCAAACCAGGCGTGCCGTGCGGGGCGGTGAAGTCGAGGTCGACCCCGGTGAGCTGATGGCAGTCTGGGACGCCCAGCCACTGGGTCACGCGCTGCTCATCGCCCGCGATCTGCAGGCACTGCAGTCGGATAGAGGACGGCGCGGCGCCGGACGGGTGCAGCGTTTCCGGAACTTGCCAATGCACGAGGAACGGCAACTGCGGATCTGCCAGGAGGCCTTTGACGCCGATCTGCCGCCAATGCAGCTCCACCCCGTCCGGACGGTGCCGGTTGCCCGGCACCGAGGGCCGGCCGAGCCGCTGCTCGACCGGGACGAGGTCGTCGACCGCCACGACCCAACCCAGCCAACCCCCGCCGTCCTCGCTGCGCTGCCGGACCGCCTGACCGAACGGCGCCTTGTCGGACGCCGGGTGGTCCAGCACCTCGACCACCTCGACGTATCGGCCATCGGCGAGCGGCAGGATCACGTTGCGGGTGCCGAACCGCGGGTGCACTCCGCCGTCCACCGGCTCAACGCCGATCGCGGACGCCAACCGGCGGGCCGTGTCGTGCAGGCCCCCGCTCTCCGCGGCGTACGAGACGTGGTCGACGCGCATACCAGTGGAGGTGGAGGTGGGCATAGCCGGATCGTGCCACACGCGGCGATCGCACCTGCACGGAGGTACGGACGCTCGGCCAGCTGATTCGGCCAGCTGATAAGGCGAACCTTCGCAGCGGGGCGATCGCCCGATCAGTCGGGTAGCCGACGGGCGTGCAGGAAGGTCGCCAGCCGGTCCAGCGCGTCTCGTAGGTCCTCGACGTGCGGGAGGGTCACCAGGCGCAGGTGGTCGGTCGTCGGGAGGTGGAAGCCGGTGCCCTGCACGACCAACAGGTGCTGCTCCCGCAGCAGGTCCAGGACCAGGCGCTGGTCGTCCTCGATCGGGTACACCCGCGGATCCAGCCGGGGGAACAGGTACAGCGCCCCTCGCGGGGGCACACAGGTCACCCCGGGGATCTCCTGGAGCAGGGTGAGCGCGGTGTCCCGCTGGTCGCGCAGCCGGCCGCCGGGCAGCACCAGGTCCTCCAGGCCGTGCTGGCCGCCGAGAGCGGTGGCGACGGCGTGCTGAGCAGGCACGTTGGCGCACAGCCGCATGTTGGCCAGGATGGACAGGCCCTCGAGGTAGCTGGTGGCGTGCGCCGTCGGGCCGGACACGACCATCCAGCCGGACCGGAAGCCAGCAAGCCGGTACGCCTTGGACAGCCCGTTAAAGGTCAGGCAGAGCACGTCTGGTGCGAGCGTCGCCGTTGCGACGTGCTGTGCTCCGTCGTAGAGGATCTGGTCGTAGATCTCGTCGCTGAAGACCACGAGGCGGTGCTCGCGGGCGACCTCGACGACGCTCTCCAGCACCGGCCGCTCGTACACCGCGCCGGTCGGGTTGTTCGGGTTGATCACCACGATGGCCCGGGTCCGCGGGCCGACTTTGGAGCGCAGGTCGTCGACGTCCGGCTGCCACCCCTGCGACTCGTCGCACCGGTAGTGCACGGCACGGCCGCCGGCCAGGGCGACCGCAGCCGTCCACAGCGGGTAGTCCGGGGCTGGGATCAGCACCTCGTCACCGTCGTCCACGAGTGCCTGCAACGCCATCACGATGAGCTCGCTCACCCCGTTGCCCAGGTAGACGTCCTCGACGTCGATGCCCTCCACCCCCTTGGCCTGGTGGTACTGGACGACGGCCCGCCGCGCGGACAACAGCCCCTGGGAGTCGCAGTACCCCTGGGAGCTCGGCAGCGCCGCGACGACGTCCGCGAGCACCCCGGGAGGGGCTTCGAAGCCGAACGGCGCCGGGTTGCCGATGTTGAGCCGCAGGATCCGCTGACCTGCCCGCTCCAGCCGCTGGGCCTCGGCCAACACCGGCCCGCGGATGTCGTAGCAGACGTCGGAGAGCTTGCGTGACTGCGGAACCGTCATGCCGGCAGTGTCCCAGCGACGGTCAGTGATCGGGCGGTCATCGGGTGGTCCGTCACACTCGGCGGAGCGGTGCCCCGTCGTGCTTCGTTGAGCCACCCGTTGCGGGTGGCAGTCGGCGTCATCCCTGAACGGCGGCGGAGGTGGGTGCCGACTGCGCTACCCGCCCGGCGGCCAGGTGTGCTCGCGTCGAGTGGGCCACAGCAACCACCCACACCACCGCGATCGCAAGGTAGGCGGTATAGCGGGCAGCATCCCCAGCGTCGATCCAGTCGCTGCGCAGCAGACTGCGGGCGTTGGTCACGATGATCAGCCCCCCCACCACCGACCCCAGGATCCGAGGCGGCATGTGCCGCACCAGCCAGGCCGCGATAGGGGCGGCGAGCAGACCACCGACCAGCAGCACCAGAACCCAGCTGACGATCACCCCCTGGTTGCCGAGTCCAATCAGGAACCCGGCGCTGGCGGCCAGGGCCACCAAGAACTCGCTGGTGTCGATGGACCCGATGACCCGTCGTGGCTCCATGCGCCCGCTGGCCAGCAAAGCCGGTGTGCCGACCGGCCCCCAGCCGCCGCCGCCGGTCGCGTCGACGAATCCGGCGAACAGGCCGAGCGGCGCGAGAAACCGTCGGCGCAGCGGCTTGCCGAGGTGCTGGCGATCCAGTCCTCGCAGAGTGAACCGAACCAACAGGTAGACGCCTAGCGACACGAGGATGAGCGCCATGAGCGGCTGGGCCGCTTCGGTGGACAGCGAGGACAGCACCGTGGCACCGACGAAAGCCCCCGCCGCGCCTGGCACACCCACCCGCAGGACAACTCGCCAGTCGACGTTGCCAAAGCGCCAGTGCGCGGCGCCGGAGGCCAGCGTCGTGCCGATCTCCGCCAGGTGCACCGTGGCCGAGGCGGCGGCGGGACTGACAGCGATCGCCAGCAGCAGTGAGGTCGAGGTGACGCCGTACGCCATGCCGAGCGCGCCATCCACCAGCTGAGCACCGAATCCGACGAGAGCGAGCAGGACAAGTCGACGCATACGGTCCTCCGGGTATGACACATGGTCGTGGACTGATCACTCTAGCCAGAATTCCTATCGGATCGGCGGGAATTATGGAGATAGCAACGGGGGAGCTGCCGACTCGCTGCCGTGCGGTCACGATGTCCTCCACGGCACCACCCGCTGCGTAAATCTGACGATCCGCGAACATCCGGGAGCGAACGGGGGACGGCACGGCCGGAGGCGCAGCACACTCCTCCTCACAGCTGAACCACGAACCCGAGGACGTCCGATGCGCCGTTTACCCCGACCGACCCGCCGAGCCCGCGCCCGGGTGGCAGCTTTCGCGCTCTCAGCGCTCGTGTTGGCTGGATGTTCGACCGGCACCTCGACCACCGCGAGCGACGCGCCCGGTACTGAGACCGGCACATCGTCCGCATCGGCGACCCGCTCGACAGAGCCGGCGGCGACGAAGTCCGGGGCGGCCGCCAGCGGACCGCTGTCGTTCACCGCCACCACGCTGAGCGGACCGACGTTGGACGTCGCCACGCTGGCCGGCAAACCGGTGGTGCTGTGGTTCTGGGCGCCCTGGTGCACGATCTGCCGCGGCGAAGCACCGGAGGTCGCCGCGGCAGCCGCCGACCTGGCGGGTGAGGCGACCGTTCTTGGGGTGCCAGGTTTGGGTGGGCAGGCAGAGATGCGTGCGTTCGTGGAGTCCACCGGGACCGGCGGTTTTCAGCATCTCGTCGACGCTGACGGCACGGTGTGGCGCCGCTTCGGGATCACCTCGCAGCCGTCGTTCGTGTTCGTGTCCGCGGACGGACGCACCGAGCGGGTGGTCGGTGCGTTGGACGGTGATGCCGTCCGCGCTCGAGTCGCCGCGCTGCGCAGCTGAACGGACCGGCATGAGCAGGAATCCCACCTCACCCGCCGTCACGCAGTAAGACTCACACCATGGACACTGCGACCCTGCTGCTCGCCGTCGCCGCCGGCGCGGTCGCGACGTTCAACCCCTGCGGCTTCGCTCTGCTGCCGGCGTACCTGACCATGCTGGTCGCGGCACCGCAGCAGACCGGCACGCCCTCGCGCGCCGGTACCGACCCGGTGTGGCAAGCCCTGCGGTTCACCAGCGGAATGACGGTCGGCTTCGTCGCGGTCTTCGGGACCGTCGCGCTGCTGGTGATCCCCTTTGCTGGAGCGTTTCAGCGGTGGCTGCCGGTCCTGACGGTGACGCTGGGGGTCGGCCTGCTGGCCGTGGGCATCGCCATGCTGGCCGGCCGGCCCCTGCGCGTTCCGCGATGGCTCGACGTTCCAGGCGCGCTACGCCGATCGGGCCGGATCGGTGGCGCGCCGACCCAGACCTGGACCTCCCACATCGGCTACGGCGTGGCGTTCGCCACCACGTCGTTGTCCTGCACGATTGGACCCTTTCTCGCGGTCACCAGTGGAGCGGTCCGAGAGGGCGCCCCCTGGGCTGTGGGCGCCACGTTCGTGGCCTACGCCCTCGGGATGGGCTCGATCGTGGGCGTCCTGTCATTGGCTGTCGCTGGAGCCAGGACGGCCGTGGTGCAGCGAATTCGCCGAGCCGGACTGTTCATCACCCGATGCAGTGCGGTGCTGGTGCTGGTCGCGGGCGCCTACGTTGCCTGGTACGGCTGGTACGAACTGCGCGTCCTCAGCGGCGACACCACCTCGGACCCCGTGGTGACCGCCGCGGTGAACGTCCAGTCCCGGCTGGTGGAGCTCGTGGACCGGTTGGGGGTGCCGGGGGCCTTGACCGCCGCGACCGTTGTCGGTCTTGCTGCCGTCGTTGCTCTGCGGCGGCGTCATCGACTAGCCCAGCGGGAGCCGTCCATCCGGGTGAATTCGCCGTAACGTCCAGCAGGCCAGAGCGATTCAGGCGCCCCCAACTGTCGATCGGGCAGACCAGAGGATCTAACGTACGAGGTCAGAGGGTCTCGACTGCTGATCACGCACGTGCATGTCGCATCCCTTTGAGCGGTTCCGCGAGCAACAGCCGTCGACGGTGGGGAGTTGGTGCAGGGTGGCGCGTGCGGCCTCGACGATTCGGCGGCGACTGCCGCGATCGGTACGGACCAGCCTGTTGACACTCACCGGCCGACCCCAGCGGCGGTATGACAAACCCGTCGCCTTCCCCGCCGTACCGTCTGGGTGGATGACCGCACCCCCTGACTTCGTTGGTATCGGTGTGCAGAAGGCAGGTACCAGTTGGTGGCACGCGCTGATTCTGGGACACCCGCAGGTCGTGGCGCCGGCCGCGTCCGACCCGCAGCCCGCCAAGGAACTGCACTTCTTCGACCGTTTCTGGGATGGCGAGGTCCCGGACTCCACGGTCGCGGCCTATCAGCGGTACTTCCCCCGGCCGGATGGCTGGGTCGCCGGTGAATGGACCCCGCGATACATGGCCGACCCGTGGACGATGCCGCTCCTGGCGCGAGCGGCCCCGGACGCGAAGTTGCTGGTCATGCTCCGTGACCCGATCGAGCGGTACATCTCCGGGCTGACCCACAGCCTGGTGCACGGGCTGGCCCGGAACGCCTACACCGCTGCTGAGGCGTACCATCGCGGTTTCTACGCCGCCCAGCTTCGTCAGGTGTACGAGCACTTCCCGCGGTCCCAGGTGTTGGTCCTGCAGTACGAGCAGTGCCGGCAGCGACCAGCTCAGGAGCTCGAGCGCACCTTCCGCTTCTTGGGTCTCGGCGCCATGGACCCGGCACCGGCCTTCGACCAGCAGGTCAACGTCACTCGCAGGGCGAAGGAAGTCATCGCGCCCTCGTTGCGCAGCTCGTTGGAGCACGCGTACCGCCGCGACATCGAGGAGCTGCCGGAGCTGGCACCGGAGATCGACCTGTCCCTGTGGGGGACGTTCGGCAGGCTGCCAGCCGGTTCCGGCAGTTCTCGCCGGTAACTCCTTCGCTTCACGCGATCCCGTCCAGCACCGCCCGTTCCTCACCGGTGAGTTCGGCCGTCGCCCCCTCCCACGCCAGGTCCAGCTGGTCGACCGTGCTGCCTCCGAGGATGGGCACCAACGGCGGCGAGCCGCCGGCCAGCCAGGCGAGCACCACCTGCCCACGGGTGAGGCCACGTGCGGTCGCCACGTCGTCGAGGGCGGCCAGACGTCGCGTGTTGCCAGGGTGGTCGTACTCCGGGCCTAGGCTGCGGTCCGGGTGGTCGTACGCGCCGCGCAGCAGCGCGGTGTAAACCCAGCCCTCGATCCCGGGCCGACGACGAAGCAGCTCGAGGCCGTCGGTGGAGAGCATCCCCAGCGGCATCGGCTGGCCACCGACCTCAGCGCCGGGGAGCGGCTGGAGGTAGGAGTAGCGCTGCTGGTAGGCCGTCGGCATGGGCAGGCCAGCGCTGGTGGCGTGCCAGGAGATCTCCTCGACCACGAACGACGGGTGGTTCGAGACGCCGTACCTGCCCAGCGCTCCTTCGCCTATCAGCGAACCGAAAGCGCCGACGGTCTCCTCCAGGGGCGTCGAGCGGTCCTCGACGTGCGCCCAGAGCAGGTCGACACGGTCGACGTCGAGGCGCTCCAGGCTGCCGACGAGTCCGTCACGGATCGCCCGCTCCGACAGCCCCTCGAGATCGTCGGGGAAGCCGCCGGGGCGGTTCGGCTGTGCACCGACCTTGGTGCTCAGCTTGATCGGGGCACCAGGGTTGGCCTTGAGCCAGCGGCCCAGCAGCGCCTCGCTCTGCCCACCGAGACCGGAAGGGTCCTCCCAGAAGGAGTAGTTGTTCGACGTGTCCAGCCAGACCCCGCCCAGCTCGACGAACCGGTCGAGCAACGCGAAGGCGTCCTCGTCCGCGAGGCGGGTGCCGACGTACATGGTTCCGAGAACAAGCGGGGTTCTGGGTGCGAGCGGGGTTCTAGGTGCGAGCGGGGTTCTGGGTGCAGGCGATGGGCTCATGCTCAGCATCGAAGCGGCTGGAGCGCACTCCAGGTCAAGGATGCTTGCATCACCTCATGGCCTATTCCATCAGCGAAACCTCCGAGCGGTCCGGATTCAGCGTCGAGACCCTCCGCTACTACGAACGCATCGATCTGGTCACCGACGTCCCGCGCGACAGCGCCGGCCACCGTGTCTACGGGGACGAGCACCTCGCCTGGCTCGGCATGGTGCGTTGCCTGCGCGGCACCGGTATGTCCGTCCAGAAGATGGGCGAGTACGCCGCGCTCAGCAGATGCGAAGCCACCACGCAGGAGCGGCTGGACCTGCTGCGTCAGCACGCCGCCGAGGTCGACGCACGGATCGCGCAGATGCGACAACAACGAGCCCATCTGGACGAGAAGATCACCGGGTACGAGAAAACGTGTGCTCATGGTCCGGGTTGAGCCGCACCACGTCATGGCGTCAGTCTGTGGACCATGACCAGCGGAATTCTGCCCGGCGGTGTCTCCACCGCAGCAGCCCTCGGCATGGCACTGGCCGCGCTGGCCGTGGTGCTCACCCCCGGACCCAACATGCTCTACCTCGTGTCCCGGAGCATCAGCCAAGGACGCGTCGCGGGGTTGATCTCCTTAGCCGGCACCGTTCTGGGGTTTGTGATCTACATGCTCATGGCCAACCTCGGCCTCGCCGTCGTCTTCGTCACCGTGCCCTGGCTCTACGTCGGCTTCAAAACCGCTGGTGTCCTCTACCTCGCCTACCTGGCCTGGCAGGCACTGAAACCTGGAGGAGTCGGAGCCTTCGAGGTGCGCAACGTCCCCCGCGACAGCCCAGGCACGCTCTTGCGGATGGGCCTGGTCACCAACCTGCTCAACCCCAAGGCCGCCGTCATGTACCTGACGCTGATCCCGCAGTTCATCGACCCGAACACCGGCAACCGAGTCGCTCAGGGCCTCACTCTCGGCACAATCCAGATCGCCGTCAGCATGACCGTCAATGCGCTCATCGTGCTAGGCGCCGGCCTGCTCGCGACCTTACTCGCGGCACGCCCTCGATGGGCGACCTGGCAGCGCCGAGCCACGGGAACAATGCTCGG
>JBOFLF010000031.1:0-37706 GCA_051657715.1 Angustibacter sp.
CGGATGCCCGGCCTGCTGGTCGGACCGATGGCGCCGCTGCGGCTGGTCACCCGCTCCGAGCCGCAGGTCCGGCGGCCGGGGTGGGCGGCGGTCCGGCCGTCGCTGTCCGGCATCTGCGGTTCGGACCTGGGCGCGGTCACCGGGTCCACGTCGCTGTACTTCTCGGCGCTGGTGTCGATGCCGTTCGTGCCCGGGCACGAGGTGGTCGGCGAGCTGGCCGAGGCCTGCGAGGACCTGCCGGCCGGCACCCGGGTGGTGGTGGACCCGGTGCTGGCCTGCGCGGCCCGCGGCCTGCCGCCGTGCGCGTCCTGCGCGGATGGCCGGACCAACCGGTGCGACCACATCACCGTCGGGCACCTGGCGCCCGGCCTGCAGACCGGGTTCTGCGCGAGCACCGGCGGCGGCTGGGGGGAGCGGCTGGTGGTGCACCGCAGCCAGCTGCACGCCGTCCCGGACGAGGTTCCGGACGAGCGCGCGGTCCTGATCGAGCCGCTGGCCTGCGCGGTGCAGCTGGCCCGGCAGGCGCGGGTGCCGGCCGGTGGCAGCGTGCTGGTGTGCGGCGCGGGCGCGGTCGGGCTGTTCGCCGTGCTGGCGCTGCGGGAGCTCACCGACGCCGGGCGGATCACGGTGATCGCCAAGCACGGCAAGCAGTCCGACCTGGCCCGGGCGTTCGGGGCCAGCGACGTGGCGGCACCGGACGAGGCGATGCGGGCGATCCGCCGCAGCACCCGGGCGCTGCGGGTGGCGCCGGACGGGCTGCCCGCGATCGCCCGGGTGCGCGGCAGCCTGGCCGGCCCGGCCAGCGAGATGCTGCTGGGCGGGGTGGACGTCGGGATCGACGCGGTCGGGTCGACGTCCTCGCTGGACACGGTGCTGCGCTCGGTGCGCGCCGGTGGCCGGGTGGTGCTGTCCGGGATGCCGGCCGCCGCGGACCTGTCCCCGGCGTGGTTCCGCGAGCTGGAGGTCACCGGCACGTACGCCAGCTGCCGGGACGCGTTCGAGGTCGCGACCCGGCTGGCCGGGCAGGCGCCGTTGGACGACGTGGTCGGCGGCCGGTACCCGCTGCACCGCTGGCGCGAGGCGATCGACCATGCGCACTCCGCGGGGCGCCTGGGTACCGTCAAGGTCTGCTTCGACGTCCGGAGCCGGGCATGAGCGCCCGGTCCCGCGCCACGTCCGCGAGCAGTGGCAGCAGTCAGTCAGCGAGGAGGGTGCCGTGAGTCGGCCGGGGTTCGTGCTGGAGGTCGACGACCGGACACCGCCGCTGGTCGTCCACGAAGGTGAGGGGTTCCGGCTGGAGACCTTTCCCCGGGGGACCAGGGTGGTGTACCCGCCGGAGAAGCTGAAGGCGATCCGGGACGTCGACGGCGCGATCCGCCGGGCGTTGTTGGAGCCGGTCGGCAGCGATCCGTTGCCGGCGCTGCTGCGCCCCGGGATGCGGCTGACCATCGCGTTCGACGACGTCTCGCTGCCGCTGCCGCCGATGGTGAAGCCGGACATCCGGCAGCGGATCATCGAGCAGGTGCTCACCATGGCCGCCGAGGCCGGCGTGGACGACGTCCAGTTGATCTCCGCGAACGCGTTGCACCGCAGGCTGACCGCGGCGGAGCTGCAGGACATCGTCGGTGAGCGGGTGTTCCGGTCGTTCTTCCCGCAGGGGGCGTTGTACAACCACGACGCGGAGGACCGCGACAACCTGCTGCACGTGGGGCAGACCGATCGCGGCGAGGACGTCGAGATCAACCGGCGGGCCGCCGAGAGCGACCTGCTCGTCTACGTCAACGTGAACCTGGTGGCGATGGACGGCGGCCACAAGTCGGTGCCGATCGGCCTGGCGTCGTACAAGAGCCTGCGGCACCACCACAACAGCCACACGATGGTGCACAGCCGCTCGTTCATGGACCACACCAAGTCGGCGATGCACCACAGCGCTTGGCGGATGGGCCGGTTCCTCGCCGACCACCTGAGGATCTTCCAGATCGAGACCACCCTCAACAACGACGTGTTCGGTGCGCCGTACGACTTCCTCACCAAGCGCGAGTGGGAGTGGGGGGTGCGCGACCAGGCGGCGATGCTGGCCGCCCGCCGGGCGATGGCGATCGCGCCGAAGGGCTTGCGGCACAAGGTGTTCCACGGCCTCCGGGCGCCGTACGGGTTGACCGGGGTGCACGCCGGGGAGACCGAGGCGGTGCACGAGCTGACCACCGCGCGGGTGCACCAGCAGCAGCTGGTCGAGGTCGACGGCCCGAGCGACGTGCTGGTGCTCGGCGTGCCCTACCTGGGGCCGTACAACGTGAACTCGGTCATGAACCCGATCCTGGCCACCTGCATGGGCCTGGGCTACTACTTCAACAGCTACCGAGGCCAGCCGGTGGTCCGCAAGGGCGGCGCGGTGATCCTCTACCACCCGGTCGAGCCGGACTTCAACCAGCTGCACCACCCCAGCTACGTGGACTTCTACGAGGAGGTGCTCACCACCTCCACCGAGCCGTCGGTGATCGAGGCGAAGTTCGAGGAGCAGTACGCCACCGATCCCTGGTACATCCACCTGTACCGGACGTCGCACGCCTACCACGGCGTGCACCCGTTCTACATGTGGTACTGGGCGGCGCACGCGATGGACCACGTCGGGGACGTCATCTGGGTGGGTGCGGACCGCAAGGCGGTGCAGCGCATGGGGTTCCGGGCCGCGTCGTCGTTGCAGGACGCGCTGGAGATGGCGTCGGGCACGGTCGGCAGCTCGCCGTCGATCACGTACCTGCACAACCCGCCGCACCTGATCGCGGACGTACGGTGAGCGGCACGTGAGCGGCGCCCTGCCTCCAGCGCTGCACGTGGCGCGGCACGTGCTGTCCGGTCAACTGCTGCGCGAGGCCCGTGCGGACGTGCGGACGGTCGCCCGCGGGTGGCGCTGGGGCCGCCGGTCGATGGTGCCGCGCAGCGCCGAGCGGTTCGTGCCGGCGCGTCCGTCGGAGCCGTTCCGGACGGCGTGGGCCAGGACGCCGGCCGCGCAGGTGGCCCGGGAGGGAGTCCAGCGGCTCGCGCTCGGCCCGCTGCTGCGGCACGAGGTGGCGCCGACGGTGAGCGGCCTGGACGTCCTGGATCGGCTGCCCGCCCCGGTGCTGTTCGTGGCCAACCACAGCTCGCACCTGGACACCCCGCTGATCCTGTGCTCGCTGCCGCACGTCTGGCGCCGCCGGACGGCGGTGGCGGCCGCCGCGGACTACTTCTTCGACACCTGGTGGCGGGCCACCGGCTCGGCGATCCTGCTCAACACGTTCCCGATCGAGCGGCGCACCGGCTCGTTGTCCTCCACGCCGGGCGAGCTGCTGGACGGCGGGTGGAACGTCGTGGTGTTCCCCGAGGGGTCGCGCTCGCCCGACGGCTGGGCTCGGCCGTTCAAGCACGGCGCGGCGTTCCTCGCCGTCCGACACCAGATACCGGTGGTACCGGTGGCTATCCGCGGTGCGTTCGCCGCGATGCCGCGGGGTCGGGCCTGGCCGGTGCCCGGCCGTCCTGCGGTGACCGTCCGGTTCGGCCAGCCGTTGCGCCCGGCCGACGGCGAGGGTGCCCGCGAGCTCGGCCCGCGGATCGAGGCCGCGGTGGCGCAGCTGCTCGACGAGGACACCAGCACCTGGTGGGACGCCACCCGCCGAGCGGTTGCAGCGCCAGCCAGCGGCGCCGCCAGTGCCGGCGGTACCGCGGAGGTCAGCGGTGCCGGCGAGGCCGCCAGTGCCGGCGAGGCCAGTGCCGGCGAGGCCGCCAGTGCTGGCGAGACCACCAGTGCCGGCGGGGCCGGCGGGACCGCGGACGCGCCGTCGCCGGCTGGTCCGCAGGTCGCCCCGTGGCGCCGGGTGTGGGCGCAGGCCGCGCCACCGGTTACCCGGTCCCGCCGCCGCGTCTGGCGCTGACCTTCACCTCCCACGAATGCGGCGGAGCGTTCCTCGCCCTGCAGGAGGTTGCGGGCCATCGTGGCGATGAACGGAGTGTTCGACTTCTAGTCGGGTCGGGCGGCAGGCAGCCGCGGCCCGAAGAGCACGTCGACGCCGGGGGCGTGCAGCACGCTGTCGGGCTCCCGAGCGGTCAGCCCGGGAAACCCGCCCGCTTCCAGCAGCTCGTCGGCCAGGTGCGTCAGCTCGGCGGCATGCAGCGACCACCGTGGGTGATCGTTCGGCCAGAAGCGGGTGCGGCCGTGCCGGTCGGTCAGATGCAGGCCCCAGCGCGCGGTAAGGAAGTGCTCCAGCGGCCCAGCTTCAATCTCGCCGCCCACCCGGACTCGGACGAGCGAGCGCATCCCGCGCGGCCCGGGCCAGCGCCGGGTGCAGGCGTAGGCGTGCTCGACGTCCTCGCCGAGGCGACGGGAGCCGTACCGCATCCGCGACCACAGGTACGGCAGCCCCGGACCCTGCCGGGCGGCTAGCACGGTCGCCAGCCGGGCGGCGTCCAGGGAGACGAAGACAACCCCGCGGCGTCCGGCGTCGTCGACTGAGTAGAGCCGGACGTTGGTCTCGCAGAACGAGCCGACGTAGGGCAGCGGCGGGCCGCCCCAGGCGCCGAGGTCACGCATGAGGAACGGCACGAGCCCGACGTACGTGCGGCCCTCGAACAGGTCCGGCCGGGTGCCGAGCGGCAGGTGCGGGACCACCAGCGCCGGGTCGACCGCCCAGTGCAGGAACGTCAGTCGCGACCAGGTCTGGGTGAAGACGGTGCGCCCGACCGAGCGCGGCGGCTCGGGAGTGATGGGCTCGACATGCACGACGCTGAGGCTAGTGCTGCCCTTCGCGCCGCGCCCGACGACGGCCGCACCCTCTTCTCATGCTGTATGTTGTGCTGTATGTCGGCCCGGACTCAGGTCTACCTCACCGATCATCAGCGGCGGCTGATCGACGAGGTGACGGCTCGCGAGGGGGTCACCCTCGCCGAGGTCGTCCGTCGCGCCGTGGACCGTTACCTCGGTGAGGTGGGCGCGGATCCGACGGCGGCGCTGGCCGCGACGTTCGGCGCGGATCCCGACATCGTGGTACCCGCCCGGGACGAGTGGCACCGTGGCTGATCTGCTGGTCGACACCGACGTGTTCGTCGATCACCTGCGCGGCGCCGCACAGCTGCGCAGCGGTCGGAACCGGTTGCACTACTCGGTGGTGACCCGTGCTGAGTTGTTCGCCGGGACGTCGGCCACCGGCCACGTCGCCACCTTGCTGGCCCCCTTTCGGGAGCTGCCGGTGGACCGCGCGGTCGCCGAGCGCGCCGGCCGGGTGCGTCGAGAGTGCGGCGTGCGGCTGCCCGACGCGTTGATCGCGGCGACCGCACTGCAGCACGGCATGGCGGTGGTCACCCGCAACCACGGTGACTTCGACCGGGTCCGCGGCTTGCGGGTTCGCCAACCGCGCTAGTCCTTCCAGCGATCGCTAGTCCTCCCGGCGCTAGCGGTCGCGGTAGATCTCGGAGCGATGGCCCAGCTCGATCGCGACGATGATCAGCCTGGTGTCCCTGATGGCGACCACAATCCGGTAGTCGCCGACCCGGTAGCGCCAGTAGCCCGCGAGCTCGGCTCCGAGCGGCTTGCCGCGTTGCCGTGGGTCCCGAAGCTCGCAGACTTCGTCCAGATAGCCGCGGATGCGGCGGAGCGTGGCTGGGTCGAGCTTGCGCGCGGACTTGTCGAACCGGGGTGAAGTCTCCAGCTGCCAGAAGGTCACACGTTCAGCTCATCCCACAGGTCGTGGGCCGGGCGGGTCGGTCGTCCAGCGACCTCCCACTCGCGCACGACCTGGTCCGCCCAGTAGCGCTCCTCCAGGTCGTCGAGGTGCTCATGCAGGGCTTCGCGAACGTAGAACGTCTTCGAGCGTCCGGTGCGGCGCGCCAACTCCTCGAGACGTCGCTCATCCTCCGCGGTCAATCGGACGGAGATCGGCACTTTTTGACCAGCCTCTCTCGATCAGTGATACAAGTATCGCACGCGCTCGATGCTCCCGTCGCTGATGCGCGGACGATCTCGCTCTGGTCCTCACAGGCCCACCGGTGTCCGGGGGAAACCCCGAGGGACAAACTAGGTGGCATCCCCCATGGCCGCGGTCCGACGGCGATCACTACGGTCGAACTGCGCCCGCGGGGCAGGCGTCACCCATCACGCGTCTCGGAGGTACCTGCCATGGCACGACGTCCCGGTACGACCAGAACGAACCTCGCTGGCCGGGTCGGCCGGTGGAGCGCCCGGCACCGGACGATCGCCATCGTCGGGTGGCTGGCCTTCGTGGTGGTGGTGTTCCTCGTCGGCTCTACCCAAGAACGGGTGGAGTACAAGCCCGCGGACGGCAGCGGCGAGACCGCCCGGGCGGCCCAGATCTACCAGCAGGGCGACTTCCCGGACGAGCCGTCGACCGAGCAAGTATTGGTGCAGACGCCGTCCGGCACGGTGACCGACCCGTCGGTGCGAGCCGCGGTCACCGACGTGGTGGCGGCCGTCGAGGGCACCGGTCAGGTTGCCAACGTGCTGTCGGTGCTCGACGAGGAGGGCGCCGGCCTGGTCAGCCGGGACAAACGCGCCACCCTGGTCACCTTCGACATGACCGGGGAGGCGGACACCGCCGCGGACCGGGTGCAACCGGTGCTGGACGCGGTCCGCGACGTCCAGGCCGAGCACCCGGGCCTGCGCGTCGAGCAGTTCGGCTGGGCCAGTGCGGACAAAGCGCTGGAGGAGACCCTCGGCGACGACCTGAAGCAGGCGGAGATCCTGGCCGTCGCGGTCACCGGCGGCATCCTGATCGGGGTGTTCGCCGCGGTGATCGCCGCTCTGCTCCCGTTGATCCTGTCGCTGACCGCGTTCGTCGCGGCCCTCGGCCTGCTGACGTTGACCAGCCCGCTGGTCAACGTGGACGAGAACGCGCAGATCGTCATGCTGCTGGTCGGGGTCGCGGTCGGCGTGGACTACGCGCTGTTCTACATCCGCCGTGAGCGCGAGGAACGGGCGAAGGGGCGCGACGCCCGGCGGGCGCTGGAGATCGCCGCGGCGACGTCCGGGCGCTCGGTGCTGATCTCCGGGATCACCGTGCTGATCGCGATGGCCGGGCTGTTCTTCTCCGGCGACCAGACGAACGTGGCGATCGGCTGGGGCACGATGCTGGTGGTCGCGGTGGCGGTGCTCGGCTCGTTGACGTTCCTGCCGGCCACCCTGGCCGCGCTCGGCGACCGGGTGGAGTGGCTGAAGATCCCGGTGCTGCACCGCTTCCGCACCACCGACGACAGCAAGGTCTGGACGTTCGTGCTGAACCGGGTGCTGCGTCGCCCGGTGACCTCGGCGGTGCTCGGTACCGGGGCGATGGTCGTGCTGGCGGTGCCGGCGTTCGCGCTGCACACCGCGCTGCCCGGGGTGGAGGACCTGCCGCGGTCGGTGCCGATCATGCAGACCTACGACCGGATCCAGGCGGCCTTCCCCGGCGGCCAGTCGCCGGCCACCGTGAACGTGCTCGCCGCCGACGTCACCACTGCCCCGGTGCAGGATGCGCTGCGGGAGCTACGGACCCGGGCGCTGGCCACCGACCGGATGAACGAGCCCATCGACGTCCAGGTCAGCCCGAACGAGCGGGTCGCGGTGGTGAATGTGCCGTTGGCCGGCAACGGCAACGACGACGCGTCCGAGGCGGCGTTGGCGGCGCTGCGGGACGCGGTGATCCCGGCGACCATCGGCGCCGTGCCCGGTGTGCAGGTCGCGGTGGACGGCCAGACCGCGCAGTCCGTGGACTTCACCGAGCAGCAGATCCGCAACGCCCCGGCGGTGTTCGGGTTCGTGCTCGGGTGCGCGTTCCTGCTGTTGCTGCTGTCGTTCCGGTCGGTGGTGATCGCGGTGACCGCGATCGCGTTCAACCTGCTGTCGGTGGGCGCGGCGTACGGCGTCCTGGTCGCGGTGTTCCAGTGGGGCTGGGGCGAGGGGCTGCTCGGGTTCACCTCGACCGGCGCGATCGCCAGCTGGTTGCCGATCTTCCTGTTCGTGCTGCTGTTCGGGTTGTCCATGGACTACCACGTGTTCATCCTGTCCCGGATCCGCGAGGCGTACGACCGCGGTCGCAGCACCACGGACGCCGTCCGGCACGGCATCGCGTCCACCGCTGGGGTGATCACCAGCGCGGCGGTCATCATGGTCGCGGTGTTCGCGATCTTCGCCTCGCTGAGCCAGGCCTCGCTCAAGCAGTTCGGCGTCGGCCTGGCGGTCGCGGTGCTGCTGGACGCCACGCTGGTCCGTGGCGTGCTGCTGCCCGCGGTGATGACGCTGCTGGGGGAGCGGAACTGGTACCTGCCGCGCTGGCTTCGCTGGCTGCCCGAGCTGTCCCACGGCGAGGCTGACGATCCCGATCGGACCGATGGTGTTGACCGGTCCGATGGTGTTGACCGGGCCGGGGAGGTCGGCGATGCGGACCGGGCTGGCGACGCTGGAGAGGCGGAGCCATCGCGGGCTGCCGGGGTGCCCGTCTCTACCGGGGGCTCCGGCCTCAGCCAGCGGCGGACGGGAGGTGGCTGATGGCGAGCGGGGTTGCGGTGCGGCGGGCGACCCCGGCCGACTCGCTGCTCGTCGGGCAGCTGCTGTTCGACTTCAACGTCGAGTTCGGGACGCCCACCCCGAGCGCCGCCGACTTCGCCGCACGGTTCGAGTGGCTGCTGGCGCGTGATGATGTCGTCGTCCTGCTCGCCGAGCAGGCAGGCGGGCAGTCGCGTGGGTTCGCCTTTCTCACGCTGCGTCCCACCCCGTACGCCGACGGCCCGCTCGGCCAGCTCGAGGAGTTGTACGTCCAGCAGCAGTTCCGGGGCCACGGGATCGGATCCCGGCTGCTGGCCGAGGCTGTCGCCGTGGTCCGTGAGCGGGCTGGTGGTGAGGTTCACATCAACGTCGACGAGCCCGACGTCGACACCCGGCGCTTCTACGAGCGGCACGGCTTCGTCAACGTCCAGCCCGGCACCGACGACCGGATGCTCTGCTACCTCCAGGAGCTGTGACGCTGCTTCAAGGAGCTGTGACGGCAGAGGCCTCGGCCTGGCCGTCGACGACGGCGTGCTGACGGATCCAGGTGTGCATGGCGATCGCCGCGGCGGCGCCGGCGTTGATCGATCGGGTGGAGCCGTACTGGGCGATGGACAACACCTGCGCGCAGGGGTCCCGGGCCTCCTCGGACAGGCCCGGGCCCTCCTGGCCGAAGAGCAGCACGCAGGCGCGGGGCAGTCGTGCGGTCTCCAGCGGGACGGCGCCCGGCAGGTTGTCCACCCCGAGCAGGGGCAACCCCTGCTCGGCAGCCCAGCCGGCGAGCGCTGCGGCGTCCGGGTGGTGGTCGAGGTGCTGGTACCGGTCGGTGACCATGGCACCTCGCCGGTTCCACCGGCGTCGGCCGACGATGTGCACCCGGGCGGCGAGGAAGGCGTTGGCGGTGCGGACCACGGATCCGATGTTGAGGTCGTGCTGCCAGTTCTCCACCGCGATGTGGAACGGGTGCCGGCGGCCGTCCAGGTCCGCGACGATCGCCTCGTGCCGCCAGTACCGGTAGCGGTCGACGACGTTGCGTCGGTCCCCGTCGGCGAGCAGCTGCGGGTCGTACCGTTCGTCGTCCGGCCACCGCCCCGCCCACGGCCCCACCCCGACGGCGTCTCCACCTGCATCGGGTGCCGGCTCGTCCATGGGTGGCCTCCCCTACCGATCACGGGCTCCGCAGGCTCTTGCCGATCACGGACACGGAAGGGTCTCACGCGCCGCGATGATGACGACGTGGCGCTCGGGACGGCGGCCCGCGCTGCTCCTTGGCGCCGGTGCCGCGCGGTCGCGCCGGGGTGAGGTGGCGCCAGGGGAGTGGCGCGAAGCGCCGGTGGCCCTGGGGCGGCGCGTGTAACGCTCGGCAGGTGAAAGGCGTATCCCTGGCATGAGCACCGTTGATGACGTCCACCGGATCGGGACCGACCCGGACGTCCTGGAAGTTTTCTACCGCGCCCACGTGGACGGCGTGCGTCGGTTCACCGCGCGGCGGGTCCAGGATCCGCACACGGCGGCCGACGTCGTGGCCACCGTGTTCGTCCTGGCGATGGAGCGGTGCGGCGGGTACCGCAGGGGCAAGGGCACCCCGCTGGCGTGGCTGTGCGGCATCGCCCGGCGGGTCATCGCCGACGAGGCCCGGCTGCAGGCCCGGGAGTCGCGGCTGGTCGGCCGGATCAGCGGCCAACGCCTGCTCGATGCGGACTCGATGGGCCGCATCGACGAGCAGATCGACGCCGAGCGGCAACTGTCGGCGATGTACGAGGGGCTCGACGGCCTGTCGCCGGACGATCGGGCGTTGTTCGAGCTGGTCGCTCTCGACGAGATGAGCGTCGTGGACGCGGCACGGGTGCTGGGGGTGAAGCCAGGCACCGCGCGGGTCCGGCTGCACCGCATCCGCCGCCGGGTCCGGTCCTACCAGCGACCGCGGGGATCCGCGGTCGCGCAGATCAAGGAGGCAGTGTCATGAGTACCACCACACCGCGCGAGCTCGACGTGTTCGAGTCCGCGCTGCTGCGCGAGTTGCGCACGCTCGCCGTCGACAACGCCGTCGACAGCGCGATCGGCGGGGTCGGCCGGCCCGCCGTGGCCCGGCGTCCGCGCCGCCGACTCGCTGCACTGGCCGCGACGACCGCGACCGCGGCCAGCGTCGCGATCGGCGTCGGGGTCGCGGGCGGATCACCGGCGTTCGCGGTCCAGCGGCAGGCGGACGGCGACGTCGTCGTGACGATCACCCGACTCGAGGACGCCGACGGCCTGGAGGAGGCGATGTCTGATCAGGGCATCCCGGCGGACGTCAGCTACAGCGCCGCCGACATGATCGACGCGCGAGACTCCGGCGAGTTCACCGTCACCGATGGCGGTGTCGGCCGGATGTCGGTTTTCAGCGGCAATGTGCCGGCGGACTGCACGGAGGGTGGTTTCTTGCCTCATGTGAAACGGCTTGCCGCTGGCTATGAGATCACCTTGCCGCAGGACTACATCCGGGAGGGCCAGACGCTGCGGGTCCGAGTCTCGCCGTCCTTTCCCCGGATCAAGGGTGAGCCGGAGCCGGACGCGGAGATGTCGGGTTCCGCGGTGTCAGCCGCGTTAGCGCTGACCTGGGTGCGCCAGGACGGGAGAACCTGTTTCGACTTCTGATCGCATCCGCGAAGGGTCGGGCAGACACATGCCCGGCCCTTCGCGCGTCTGGTGAGCAGGTGGCCGGAATCTCGCTGCGGTCGTGGCACGCTGGTGCGGTGAACGACCGGTCCGACCTCATCGTCGATACCTTGGGTGACGCGTTCGCCACCCTGATGGTGGCCAACCCCGCGGCGTTCCGCTCCAAGTTCCGCACCATGGCCCGGGACCCGTTCGCCTTCTACCGGGGCACCGCCTGCCTGTTCTACGCGGACGTCGCGGGCGGAGGGGCGTTCGCCGGGGCCGACGACGGCTGGCTGGCCGCCCCGGGCGCCCGTCGGGTCTGGATCCAGGGGGACCTGCACGCGGAGAACTTCGGCACCTACCTGGACGCCGATGGCCGGCTGGTTTTCGACGTCAACGACTTCGACGAGGCGTACCTCGGGCACTGGACGTGGGACCTGATGCGGTTCTGCGCCTCGCTCGGGTTGGTCTGCTGGCGCAAGGCGCTGCCCGACTCGGCGATCGACACCCTGGTGTCGGTCTACCTGCGCTCCTACCTGGACAGCGTCCACTACTACGTCGAGGCGCAGGACGACGCGGAGCGGGCGCTCACCCTGGACAGCGCCCGCGGCGCGGTGCTGGACGCCTTGCGGGCCGCGAAGCTGCGCACCCGGGTCGGGTTGCTGGACGGCGCGACCGTCGTCGAGGACTTCCGCCGCCGGTTCGCGCACGGCCCGGGTGTGCGGTCGTTGAGCGAGGCGGAGCGGGCCGCGGTGGAGGCGGCGTTCGTCCGGTATCAGCTGACGCTGCCGCCGGCCCGGCAGGTCCAGGTCACCTTCGACGTGCTGGACGCCGTCGGCAGGCAGGGTTTCGGCATCGGCAGCGCCGGGTTGCCCGCGTACAACGTGCTGATCGAGGGGTACAGCCAGGCGTTGGACAACGACGTGGTGCTGACCCTCAAGCAGGGCAACGTGGCCGCACCCAGCCGGGTGGTGACCGACCCGGGGGTGGCCGGCTGGTTCGAGCACCACGGGCATCGGACGGCGGTCAGCCAGCGCGCGCTGCAGGCGCACGCCGACCGGTTCCTCGGCTGGACCGAGCTGCCGGGGACCGCTGGCCCGGCGACCGGGTTCGTGGTGAGCGAGTACTCCCCGTACGAGGTGGACCTGGACTGGGACGGCGTCGACGAACCGCCCGACATGGTGGCGCTGGTCGAGCAGCTCGGCCAGGCGACCGCCAAGGTGCACTGCGTCGCGGACGCCGACTCCGACCACGACCTGGTGACGGCGAGCGTCGAGCACCTGATCTCCGACTGCGTCGGGGACGACGTCGACGGTTTCGTGCGGGACCTGACGGCCTTCGCTGAGGTCTACGCCCGCCAGGTCCGTGCGGACCACGCGTTGTTCGTGGACGCGTTCCGCGGCGGTGGTTTCGCCGCGGTGGCCCCCACCGAGGCGGTCGTGCCTGACTGAGCGGTCGTGCCTGACTGATGGACGCCGAGCCCGACCTCGCCCGGGTTCGCCTACCCTGGTGCGGTGCTGCACACCTTGGGCCCGTCGTGGCTGGACCCGCAGTCGTTGCTGGACACCTTCGGCCCGTATGCGTTGTGGGGCACGCTGATCGTGGTGTTCGTCGAGTGCGGGCTGTTCTTCTTCCTGCTGCCGGGCGACTCGCTGCTGTTCACGGTCGGGCTGTTCGTCGCCGAGGGCGCGATCGACGTCCCGTTGCCGCTGGTGCTGGTGCTGCTGGTGCTCGCCGCGATCGGCGGCAACGCGGCCGGGTACGAGATCGGCCGGGCCGCCGGCCCGCGGATCGTGCGCCCCGGCTCCCGGTTGGTGAAGCAGTCGCACATCGACCAGACGTACGAGTTCTTCGACCGGCACGGCCCGCGGGCGTTGATCCTCGGCCGGTTCGTGCCGGTGGTGCGCACCTTCGTCACCCTGGTCGCCGGGATCGGCCGGATGGACCGGCGCCGCTTCTACCAGTACACCGTGATCGGCGCGGTGATCTGGGCGGCCGGCGTCACCCTGCTGGGGTACTTCCTGGGCACGATCCCGCTCGTGCGCAACAACATCGAGGCGATGCTGATCGCCATCGTGCTGGTCTCCGTGGTCCCGGTCGGGATCGAGTGGTGGCGTGTCCGCCGTGCCCGCAACCCCCGCTACGACGAGCCGCACGAACGGCAGCAGGTCGTCGACGACACCATCGCCAGCTGATCACCCGCCGGGGGATGGCACCTGCCCCGGTGGTCAGCGGCCGGTGAGACGGTTCTTCTCCCGGGCCTGGTCGGCGGCGACCCGGCGGATCGGCTCGGTGCTGCTGCGCTCCAGCGCGCGGAACACCTGCTGGGATTTCCCCTCGTCCCACAGCACCACCGAGCCGACGCCGCCGCGGGCCCCGGTGCCGGAGACCGGCACGGTCAGCGAGATGCCGTCCCCGCCGGCTGCGGCGCGCATCCCGAGCACGAACCGGGCCAGCGCGACCGGCCCGGTGTTCTCGTCGACGGTCAGCGACGTGCCGCCGGCCGATGCCAGAGGGAACGCTCGTAGCGGGTTGAGCACGGTGGTCGGCTCGGTGGCCTTGCCGACGATGGCACCGAGCACTTCACGCTGCCGCTCCACCCGGCCGAAGTCGCCGCGCGGGTCGGAGTAGCGAGCCCGTGCGTAGCCGAGGGCCTTGGCCCCGCGCGCCTGCTGGCAGCCCTTCTTGAGCTTGATGCCGGCCTTCGGGTCGTCCATTGGGAAGGTCGGGCAGATCTGCACGCCGTCGACGGCCTCCACCATGTCGGCGAACCCGCCGAAGCCGATCTCGACGTAGTCGTCGATCTGGACGCCGGTGGCCTGTTCCAGGGTTTGCGCCAGCAGCTTCGGGCCGCCGAGCGCGAAAGCGGCGTTGATCTTGTTCATGCCCTTGCCGGGGATCTCCACGTAAGAGTCGCGCGGCACGCTCATCAGCACCGTTGGGCCGGCCCCGGCCGGTACGTGCAGCAGCATGATGGTGTCGGTGCGCTGACCGTCCGCATTGCCGGTGCGCAGCGCTCGGCGCTCGGCGGCGCTCAAGCCGCGGCGGGAGTCCGACCCGACCACCAGGTACGTGCGGCCCGGCGTGGACGGGGTGTCATCTGGCAACGCGTCCACCCGGCCGAGGCTGCGCCACGCCACCACGCCGAGGGCCACCGGGTAGCCGACCAGCACCAGGACGAGCAGCAGCACCACCCATCGCCACCGGCGTCGTCGTCGGCCCCGTCCAGGGCGGCCCCCGGTCGGGTAGGCGTGGGCCGGGTCGTCCAACGGGGCACCCGGGCGAGCGCCGTCCGCGGGTCGGTGCGGGACGTACGCGGGGGGGAGGACCCCGGCACCGGGCGGTGCGTCCGGTGCCCGGGGGTGGCCGGGGGCCGGCATCGTCCGGTAGGGATCGGAGTGCGGGACGCCGGTACCCGGGAGGTGCCGGGTGCGGTCGTCGGACATGAGGCCAGGTTAGGCGGCAGGCGGCTCGCCTCTAGGCCAGGTCGGCGAAACTCGTCAGACCTCGCCACATCCGCATGGTTGGCAGCGGGATGAGCAGCTGCTCACCTGCTGATGCCGGACTGGCCCGGCCTCCAGCATCGCGGCCTCCAGCATCGCGGCCTCCAGCATCGCGGGCCTGCGTGACGAGCAAGGCAGTCCGGCCGGATGCGCGGTCAGCCCGACGATGACGTGATCGACTGGAGCCGTGGGCGACTGGCTCCGGCAGCTGATGGACCCCGACCTCACGGCGCTCACCGCCGGCGGGGTCTACCTCGTCCTGTTCACCCTGGTGTTCGTGGAGTCCGGGCTGCTGGTCGGGTTCTTCCTGCCCGGTGACACGGTGCTGTTCGCCGTCGGCCTCCTCAGCGCGCGGCCGGGGTCGGGCTTGTCGGTGCCGGTGCTCGCCGTCGGCGTCACGGTCGCGGCGGTCGCCGGGGACGCCGTCGGCTACTGGTCCGGTCGTCGGTTCGGCCGGCCCTGGGTGCAGCGGCGGGCCGGCCGGATGGCGCGGCACCTGCCGGCCGCCGAGGCGTTCTACGTCCGGTGGGGCTGGTCGGCGGTGGTCGTCGCCCGGTTCATCCCGTGGGTGCGGACCTTCACCCCGATCATCGCCGGCACCGCCCGGATGCGGTACCCGGTGTTCCTGTCGGCGAACATCGTCGGCGCGCTGCTGTGGGGCAGCGGGTTGGTCCTGCTCGGCCATCTCGCGGCGTCGGTGCCCGGCATCCGACATGCCGCTTATGCGATCGCCGCGGTCGTTGTCGCAGTCAGTCTGCTCGTAGCTGTCATCGCTCAACGGCGACTTCGCGGCGACCGCGTTCGGCGGCGGTCAAGGGCGCCTATCGCTCGGTGATCAAGCCGGGTCGTGTGGTGATTAGGCCAGAAGGCCCCTATCCGGTGCGCCTATCAGCCAAGAAGGATCACTCCAGGACGTTGGTGTCGACTTTGAGGGAACCCACAATGCTTCGTCTTGGTTCTAGTGTGAAGTGGCGGCGGGCCGTGGTGGCCGCCTCCTTGACCTGTGTCGCCGGGGTGACCGGCGCTTCCGCCGCGTCTGCGGCGTGGGAGCCCCTGGGCCCCGGGTTCGGTCTTGGAGGTCTGGGCGTCGGCGGCTCGAGTGCTCCGGCTGCTAACCCGAATGAGCTGATCAGCACCATCCGCGACGATCGGAACGGGTACACCGCCTTCACCGGTCGGGGGGTCTTCACTTTCAGCGCCGGCTCTTACTACAACCGTTACGGCCTGAGAACCGCCGTGGCGGTGGCTGTGCCGCAGGCGACGAGCCCGGTCAGCATCTTCGCCTTCCAGTGCGACAACTCAGCGGTGGTCGGTCCCACGGCCACGGCTCCGGCGTACCAGCCACCGGCAGCGGGCTGGGGGTGGGGGTCTGTTGGCAGTCTCGGGCAGGCAAATGCTGTCCCACCCACGACCTACGTCTCTGTTCCTACGATAACGACGGGCCAGAACCCGCAGGTGTGCCTGTCGGTCACCACGCCGAGCGCCCAGCCGACCGTGACGGTCCGGCTGTACCACAACCAGCCCTGATCAGCTCTGATTACGTACAGGCCCGGTCCCCTCGAAGGAGACCGGGCCTGTACGCGTATCCGAGGAAAAACGGTCCTGGTGCGAGAGGTGGCTCAGCTCTTAGAGCCCGAGGTCGCTTGGCGAATAGGCGGCGTAGTAGTCCAGCCCAGCGGCTCTGACCGTGCTGCCAGCGCCGCGATCCACGACCACGGCAGCTGCCACGACCTCGGCGCCGGCCTCGTGCAGCGCCTCGACCGCGGTGAGCGCCGAGGCGCCCGTGGTGGACGTGTCCTCGACGACCAGCACCCGGCGTCCGGCCACGTCCGGCCCCTCGATGCGCCGCTGCAGGCCGTGAGCCTTGCCCTGCTTGCGGACGACGAACGCGTCCAGCCGCCGGCCGCGGGTGGCCGCGACGTGCAGCATCGCGGTGGCGACCGGGTCTGCGCCCAGCGTCAGGCCACCGACCGCGTCGAACTCGAGGCCGTCGACCAGGTCGAGCATCACCTCGCCGACCAGCGGAGCCGCTGTGCCATGCAGGGTCACCCGGCGCAGGTCGACGTAGTAGTCGGCTCGTTGGCCGCTGCTGAGCACCACCTCGCCGCGGACCACGGCCAGCTCCGTCAGCAGGGGCAGCAATCGGTTACGCGCGTCATTCCTCACGTGAATGACCCTATCCAGCACCGTCGAGTCCAGTCATCCATCCGGCACCCGGCCGACGCCCTCGACCGTCACGTGGTGCGACGCTCGCGAACGTTGCCGGACAGTCGGCGGACCAGAGGGCGCGGCGCGTACCGAGCGAGCGCCACCACCGCCTTGTACCGCGTGCTGGGGACGCTGATCAGCCGGCCTCGGCCCACGTCCGCCAGTGCCTCCCGCACCACATCGTCGGCGTTCAGCCAGGCCCGCTGCGGCATGGTCGACATGTCTAGTTCGGCCCGCTGGTGGAACTCGGTGTGCACGAAGCCCGGGCACACCGCAATCACCCGGACGCCGTGGGGCGCGAGCTCTGCGGCGATGCTCTCGCTGAACGTGGTCACCCATGCCTTCGCGGCCGAGTAGGTGCCCATCGGCACAAAGCCCGCCACCGACGAGACGTTCAGGATGATGCCGTGGCGGCGTTCGCGCATCGCCCGTGCGGCGGCGTGCGACAGGACCAGCACGGCGCGGCACAACAGGTCGAACATCCGCTCCTCGTCAGCGAGATCGCCGCTCAAGAAACCGCGCCCCAGCCCGGCCCCGGCGTTGTTCACCAGCAGATCCACCGGGCTGTCCGGGTCACGGAGGCGGTCGGCCACCCGCTGAACCTGGGACCGGTCGGTGAGGTCGGCGGGCACCACCTCGGCCCGGCGGGAGTAGACCTCCCGCACCTCACGTGCGACCTCGGCGAGGCGGGCTTCGTCCCGGGCCACGAGGACGAGGTCGTACCCGTCGGCGGCGAGCCGGCGGACGAACGACGCGCCAATGCCTGCGGTGGCACCGGTGACGAGCGCAGTGGTCATGGCGTTGGACCTTACCCAGCCGGTCCGCGCGCCTGCCGCTGGCCCGCCGTGCGGCTACCGCTGGGTCAAGGCCGAGCCGGCGTGCGCCGCGCGCTTGCCGGTCTTTTCCGACTCGACGATGTACTTCGGTTCGTCCGCCGACGCCCGGAAGCGGTTGCCGTCCAACGTGAAGTCCGCCGTCTTGCGTTCCACGATTGTGCCGTGGGTGGAGCCCTGAGGGGTCTGCCAACTGACCTTCGTTCCCCGGTTTAGTTCCATGACCAGGACGGTAGGCAACGAGCTGATGCCCCGCTCGTCGATCATTCCGTCACGTCGCGAGTCCGCCCGGGTTGCACCATGACCCGGGTTGCACCATGACACGGCTACCGACCCACTCCGACGGTGCAGGTCGTCACGACAGCCTCACCGAAACGGGCGAGCTCGGCCGGGGAGAGAATCGAGAAGTAGGGCTCGATGATCGCCGTAGTCAGCCTCTCCGCCTCCACGCGTTGGTCACGCACCTGCGCCGGGTCGCGGAAGGGTCCGGTGAACCCGAGGCGCTCGGCGTAGGCCGGCCCCGTCCTCGGCGGGGCGTGGGTCGCGGCCAGGATCGCGTCGAGCGGGGTGAGGCCGCAGGCGGCGATCGCCACGATGTGGGCGGCCCCCCGCAACTCGCGGATCAGGTGGATGGTCAGCGCGGCGCGGCCGGTCACGGAGTCGGGGACGGGCAGCCGTCGCCACCCGGTGAAGAGGGTGCCGAGGGCCGCAGGAACCGCATCGACAATCCTGCGGCCCAGATCGTCAACGGCGCCGAGGGTGTCCCGGTCGACTGGAGCGAAGACGCGGTCCCCCCAAGCGGTGAGGACGTCTCGGTAGTGCAGCGCGACGTCGTAGTGGGTCAGGCCGTCGGGCACCGCACGCCAGGCGCGCTCCACCGCATCGAGCGGCTCGAACGCGATGGCGGCAGCCGCGACTTCAGAGGGGCAGCTGCCGAGTACTCCGGCCCGGCCGACCGCCCAGAACTGACTGCCCGACGCGAAACCGAGCTCCACTCCGTACGCGTTGGTCGCCTCGGCCAACATCCAGCTTCGGGTGTAGGTCTGAACTGGTTCGCAGACCCGCTCGATCGTCCCGGTGGCCGTAGTGGTCGCCATCGTGCTCCCCTCGTCGTCCCGTGGCAGCAGGCCCGACCGGCAGGCAGCGCCGTCGGGCCGACCTGGTCAGCCTGGCGAGAGCCAGGCCGTGAGGATGCCGGCCAGCCGTTGGAGGTCGGCGACCGCCACCCTCTCGGTGGCCTGGTGGGCCTCGTCGATCGAGCCCGGGCCGAACACCACGAGCTCATCGGCCAGACCCGAGTAGCGCAGGGCGTTGGCCCCGAACGGCGCGACCGCCGGTTCGGTCCCCGCCGCCCCGGCCAGGAACTGGACCAGCCCGGCGTCCGGGCGCTGATAGAAGGCCGGTGACCCGGGTGTCTGCTCGGGTGTCAGCGGCAGGAGCGATCTGACCTCGCAGGGCACCGAGCAGGCGGCACGCACCAGGGTGGTCACCTGGCCCAGGACGTCGGCGGGGTCCTCTCCGGGGACGATCCGCCGGCCGACGGTCATCGAACACCGGTCAGGTATGACGTTGCTGCCGGTCCCGCCGTTGATCAGGGTCACCGCGATGGTTCCGTTGCCCAACTCCGTGGTGGCCTGGGCCATCTGCAGGCGGCGGTTCTCCGCGACGACGGCGGCGATCACCGGTGCCATCGCCTCGACGGCGTTCGTCCCCAAGCTGGGAAGGGCTGAGTGCGCAGCCTTCCCGCGGGTGGTCACCTCGATGAGCACCAGACCCTTCATGCCGTGGACAGGTCGGAACTCGGTCGGCTCCGCGACCAGCAGCTGGTCGATCCGGAGGCCCTGCTCCTCGACCCACGCTCTGAACCGGGTCGCGCCCACCAATCCGCCAGCCTCCTCACCGACCGATCCGACCAGCAGCAAGGTCGGCTCGGGTCGCTTCCCGCCGTGGCGCCACGTGTCGAGCAGGGCGAGCGTGACGCCCATCGTCGCCTTGGTGTCCAGGGAGCCGCGACCGCACACGTGGCCGTCCTCGACGCGTCCGTCGAACGGCGGGTCGGTCATGTGCTCGACGGTGACGGTGTCGGTGTGCACATCCAGGACGACGAGCCGGTCGGTGCGCCCGCGAAACCATCCGTAGACGTTGGGCCGCCCTGGCCGCACCTCGTCGAGGATGACGTCGTCCGCTCCGCACTTCGCGAACCGTTCGGCCAGCACGAGCGCCAGGGCGCCTTCGTCGACCGGCCCGTGCCGTTCGGCGCGCGGACCGGTGTGCAGGGGGTTGACGCTGGGGACGCGGACCAACTCGGCGACCGACTCCGCGAGAGCTTGGTCGGCTACGTGCATCGCTGGCCCGTGGCGCGGGTCACGGAGCTTCTCCCAGTTCGTACAGGCGAGCCGCGAGGTCGAACTGGGCCTGGGTGTCGATGTCGATGGTGAGGTTCGACGCCTTATGCCACATCGGCTTCCTGCCGACCAGTCCGATGCTCGTGGCCACGTGCCTGGTCATGATGGAGCAGGTGAATCCGAGTTGATAGAAGGTGGGTAACTCCTGGGACGGCCGGTGCCACGGCCCGAACCCGAAACCAATGGGGTTGAACTGGCTGTCGAGGAGATACTCCGCCATCGGGTACACGACCACGATCGAGTCCGCCTCTGACGGCTCGCGAGACTCCCACGCGTCGACCACGGTGGCATGCTCATGGAAGAACGGGTCGGTGGCGTGGCACCACATCACGTCATCATCGCCGGGCACCTGCGTGCAGACCTCGTTCACCACGGACTGGAACGGATAGGAGTTCTCCGTGAGATGCCGGGGCCGTGGAAGGAACGTGGCACCGTATCGCTCCGCCAGCTCGCGGGTCGATTCCTCCTCTGAGGAGATGCAGACGTCGCCCGGGCCGCCGAGCGGCAACAATTTCTCTACCAAGATGTCGAGCAGCGACTTACCTCGAGCGAAAGGTCGGTAATTCTTGTCGGGAACTCGGCTCGACGACCTCTTGGCCGGAATGACGAATTTCATGGTCGTCCCCAACGTGTGTCGTGGCGGCGGGCGTGGGAATCCGCCTTCGCGATGGAGTCGTGGTCGACGACGCCATCGAAAAAGGGAGTTGCCAGTGGCAGATACATGCCTATTAACGGCGAGTTATCGGACGTCACGCAACAACCCTACCGAAATGCCCTCCCGCCGGGCGCTCACGGCGTTCGTCAATTCAACCTCTGGACGGTTGTCACACGTGGCGGTCGTGGTCCGTCGATGGCTCACTTCTCGCCACCAGCCACGATGTCGCCGGCCAGCTCGCTGTTGGCCTGTCGCGTTCGGTGCACCCGCAAACTCGCATGGACAAACCGGTAGTAACTTCTTCACTACAGTGTGTAGGCTCCAGCCGTATCGTCAGTCTCACGATGTGCGGAGGTAGACCATGACGATCACTCTTGAGCCACGCAACTCCTCACTCAACCCGCTCTTCGTCGCCACGGTGACCGGCGTCGATCTGACAACCCAGGTACCGCAGGACGTGTTCGCTGAGATCCACGCGGCGTTCGACCGCTACGCGGTCCTGGTGTTCCCTGACCAGCCGCTCACCGATGACCAGCAGCTCGCCTTCACGGAGCTGTTCGGTCCGGTGGAGAGCGCGCCGAACTACGCCGGCAAGGCGATGCGCTTGACGGAGCAGTTCACCGACATCTCCAACCTTGATCACAAAGGAAAGATCCTCGACCCGGAGGACCGCCTGACGCGCTACAACCTGGGCAACCAGCTGTGGCACACCGACAGCTCCTTCAAGAAGGTCCGAGCGAAGTGTTCTCTCCTGTCGGCGCGCGAGGTCGCACCGACCGGAGGAGAGACGCAGTACGCCGACATGCGAGCGGCATACGACGCCCTGCCCAACGAGCGGAAGAAGCAGCTCGCCGGGCTGGTCGCGGAGCACAGCATCGCCACCTCCCGCAAGAAGTCCGGCTTCGACAGCTTCAACGAGGACATCCGCACCGCGCTCCCGGCGGTCCCTCAGCGGCTCGTCGACTACTACCCGGCATCCGGGCGGACCAGCCTCTTCCTGGCCTCGCACGCCTCGCACATCATCGACTGGCCCTTCGCGAAGGGCCAGGCCCTGCTCGAGGAGCTGATGGAGTTCGCGACTCAAGACCAGTTCGTCTACACCCACGACTGGACGGTGGGTGACCTGGTGATCTGGGACAACCGCTGCACCATGCATCGCGGCCGCCCCTACGACCTCACGCAACGACGGGTCCTGCATCGCACGACGGTCTCGGACGTCACGACGTCATACGAGCACCGGTCGGCTGTGGATCTGGAGCCGGCGCCCGTCTTCACGTCGAGGTGAGGAGCGCGTTCTCACTCACCAGCACGCGTTCACCGCGAGCCCGCCGAGGTCGCGTCGCGGCGTCGTGGATGCCGAGCAGGACATGATGCCGAGCAGGACATGATGCCGAGCAGGACATGATGCCGAGCAGGACATCAAGACAGGGGAGGAAGCATGACGACCCAATCCGGGCGGGTGCTCATGGTCGGCTGCGGCCACATGGGATCTGCGATAGCTCGTGGGCTTCTCGGCGTGACGCCGAGCCCTGAGCTCGTCATCGTGGAGCGAAGCGCCGAGCGGCGTGCGGCGTTGTCGGCGGTCGACGGCCTCACGGTCACCGCTGATCTGGAGATCGTCGACGGCGACTTCGTGGTGGTGGCCATCCCACCCCAGGACTTCGATGCCTTCGCCGAAGCCCAGCGACACCATTTCGGCCCGCGGACCCCAGTGCTGTCCGTGATGGCGGGCCTGACCTGTGACTCCATCGCGACAGCTCTCGGCACCACCCAAGTCGTCCGGTCCATCCCGAACACACCGTCCGAGGTGTTCGAGGGGATGACGATCTACTACGCCGACTCGCAGGTCAGCGAGCGCACGCTCGTCCAGGTCGACCAGCTGCTCAAGGCCATCGGGAAGTCGCTCCGCGTGGATGCTGAACACCTGGTCGACGACGCCACCGCCATCTGCGGTGGCGGCCCGGCGTTCGTGAGCTACATCGTGGACGCCTTCTGCCGGTTCGCTGTCTCCTGCGGCTTCTCCGAGGCGGCCGGTCGGGTCATGGTCGCGCAGGTCTTCGGTGGCACGGCGGCTCTCATCGAGCAGGGCGGAAAGCCGCCGATGCAGCTGTGCCGCGAGGTGATGACGCCGAACGGAACGACCGAGCGGGGGATCGCCGCCTTTGACGCCGCTGGCCTCCACGACTCGATTCTGGCGGCCCTCACCGCCTCCGCGGAGCGCTCACGAGAACTCGCCCTGAGCGCGAGCGAACGTGGGCCGCGGTGACAGCGATGATCGACGCCTCGGTCGTCGGCGGTGACGTCCAAGTCGACACCTCGAGCGATACCTACGACGCGGTCTTCGACCTCGGCCACCGCCTCCGCCTCTTCGACCAGCCTGGCACCTTTCGCCTCAGTCCCGCCGGCCTGGCACTCGGGGACTACCTGGTCAACAACCTTGGTGAGAAGGAGATCTGCGGCCGAGTCCTCGAAATCGGCACCGGCAGTGGCGCGATCGCGCTCCTGCTGCGTCGCCTGGGAGTGACCAACCTCGCCGCCACCGACATCTCCAGGTTGGCCGTGCTCACGGCGTTGCGGAACGAGCTCGCGAACTTCAACAATTCCATGATCAACTTCTCGCACAGCGACTTGTTCCCGGCTCCGCATACCCGCGCGCCGGGGCGGTTCGACCTCGTCGTCTTCAACCCACCCGGCTGGCGCGCCCCGTCCAAGATCCTCAAGGCGGCGCTCGACGGTAAGGACGGGTCTCTCAACGTGAACGCCATGTTCCACGGCGACTCCGTCCTGCTGCGGTTCATCCAGCAGCTACCCCGTCACCTGGCGCGCAACGGGCGAGCCATCGTCGGCTTCAACTCACTCGTCGGCATCTCTGACATCATCAAGCGCGTCCAGGAGAAGGCTCGGGCCGAGGGCGGTCACGCCGTCCATTTCCGCCTGTTGGAACGGGTGGAGTTTCCCCTGTTCTTCTACGCCGACGAGTGGGTCGAGAAACGCGCTCTGCTTCTTGAGGAGTTCGAGCGCGGGCGTCATGACTATTCCGCCACGTACATCGCCAAGGACGAGGCGATCCACTGGTTCTTCGAGATCACGGAGCTGACTCTGCGCGACCTCTCGGTTCATTCCCGGACGGAGGTTCGTCCCCAGCCGGCGACACCCATCATCGACGGACAGATGTCCCACGAACGGTGCTAGCCGACCGCCATGGAGATCGACACCGGATCGATCCGTCCCACGTATGACGTGGTGGTCGTCGGTCTGGGGATCATGGGATCCGCGGCGCTCCACCAGCTGGCGCGGCGGGGCGCCGCGGTGTTGGGCGTCGAGGCCCTCGGTCACCTGAACACTTCCGGGTCCTCGCATGGCCACACCCGCATCTACCGCCGCGCCTACTGGGAGGGCGAGCGGTACGTCCCGTTGCTCAACCGATCCCTGGACGGCTGGGGGGAGCTCGACGACTCCAGCCACAGCACGATCACGATGAAGACCGGCGGGCTGTTCGTGGGTCGCCCTGACTCGACGTTGGTGCGGGGCGCCCGGGAGACGGCGCGACGCTGCGCGATCCCACACGACTACCTGGACTCAGCGGAGATCTCTCGCGGTTTCCCCGCCTTTCACCCCCACGAGGGTGCTGTCGCCGTCTACGAGCCGGACGCCATGGTGCTCTTCGCCGACCGCGCGCGGTCCAGCTACCTGTCACAGGCCGTCCACGGGGGGGCCGACGTCCTGCACGAGCACGTCGTGCACTCCATCCGACCGACCGGCAACGGGGCTGTCGCCGTGGCCGGGGACGGGTGGCGGACCAGCTGCGGCTCGGTGGTGATCGCGACGGGCGGCTGGATCGGACGGCTGCTCGGCGAGCTCATCCCCTGGGTGCGGCCGATGCGCATCCCGGTCTTCGAGTTCGAGGTGCCGGAGTCGTCCCAGCACGACCACCGGCCCGGGCGTTGTCCGGTGTTCCTCTACGAGCGGCCCGGGGGCGAGCTCGTCTACGGACTCTCCCAGTCACGAGTGGCCGGTGGCGTCGCGCTGAAGGCCGGTTTCCACAACCGGCAGCTGTCCCCGGTGGACCTGGACGGCGACCGACCTCCACCGACCGACGCGGAACAGCGGGATGTCTGGGAGTCGGTCCGGGATCTGCTGCCCGCCGTTCGCGGCACCGGGCGCGGCACAGCATGCGTGTACACGATGTCAAGGGACGAGAGCTTCTTGATCGGGCGGTCGCGCGAGCTCGACGGTGTCGTCTACGCGAGCGCCTGCTCGGGGCACGGCTTCAAGTTCGCGCCCGCCATCGGCGAGGTCTTGGCCCAGCTCGCGCTCGACGGGCGTACCGCGATCGACATCTCCGCGTTCAGTGCCGATCGCGGTGGATAGGTCGAAGCGTCCGTCTGGTGAGTGGTCCGCCGATAGTCCAGGGTGCGAGGTCCAGCTCCGCGCTCACCCGAACGAAGGAGGTCCCATGGCACCGCGCGTGCCCCAGGTCGAGCCAGCCGAACCCCTGCCGCGTCGCTTCGGGCGAGCGTTGGTGATCGCCGCGCATCCCGATGACGCGGAGTTCAGTTTCGGGGCGACGGTCGCCCGCCTCGTGGACGAGGGCGTTCTGGTGAGCTATCTCATCGTGACCGATGGATCCCAGGGCGGTGAGGACCCGACCGAGCCTGCCGAGCAGCTGGTGGCCACCAGGTATGCCGAGCAGCGAGCGGCGGCAGCAGTGCTGGGCGTCGCGGAGCTGGAGTTCCTCGGCCTGCCAGACGGACTGCTCATCGACTCACCGCAGCTGCGGCTGGCGCTGACCCGCCAGATCCGTCGATCACGCCCTGATCTCGTCCTGACCCACCAGCCGCTGCGGTCGTTGCAGTTCCCGATCGGCGCCTCGCACCCCGACCACCTGGCCGTGGGGGAGGCGGCCCTCAGCGCGGTCTACCCCGATGCCCGCAACCCCCGTGCGTTCCCCGAGCTGCTGGCCGAAGGGTTGCCGCCGCACCGGGTGGCCGAGGTGTGGGTGCCTGGCCACGAGCACACCGACCTGCTGGTGGACGTCTGCGCCACGGCCAGCCGAAAGGTGTCGGCCATCCTCACCCACCGCAGCCAGTTCCGCAGTTCGGCCGACCCGCGTGCCGACGTCCAGTGGGTGGTGGATCGGATGCGCGGCAACGGTGCGTTGATCGGGCGTGAGTACGCCGAGGCCTACAAACGGATCGTCACCGATGCGCACACGGCTGTCGGCCCGGCTCCGCCGATGGGACCTCAGGAGCGTTCGTCGTGATGCCTGACGGATCAGCCGTCCGGGTCGCGGCCGGCTGCGACGCCGCTGGCTAAGACCTAGCCGGCGGAGCCCGCAAAGGCGGAACCGCGCTACCCGGCGTCCGCCGGTTCGGCCAGAGTGGGACCGATGAGCCGGGTGGCCACCGCCCCGACCACGGCGATCACGACGAGCAGCGCCACGGCGACGCCGATCTGACGGGTGAAGGGGGCGACGACGAAAGCGCCCAGGGCGAAACCGGAGATCAGGCTGGTATTGACCCAGGACTGAGCCTCCGCCCGTTGCCCAGGCGGCGTGACCCCGGCGGACAGCGAGAAGACAGTCGCCATGCACGGTGCGGTCGTGGCGCCGACAAGCGGGGCGACGACCAGGAAGGTCCAGGGCGCCGCTTGCCCCAGGAACAGCAGCGGGATGCTGCACGCCATCAGCACCAGCATGATGGGGAACCAGAAATGGGCCGGGCGGCGACTGCCGTAGGCACCGAACAGCAAACCCCCGAGCAGGCTGCCCACCGCCATCCCGGCCAACAAAACGCCACCGGCCCAGTCGTAACCGCCGGTGTGGCTGATCGTCAGCATCAGTACCTCGATGCCGGCGATTGCCGATGTCGGGGCCAACCCGAGCAGCAAGGTCGCCCGGAAGGGTGCAGAGACGATAGGACCCCACCCGCGCTTCCAGTCGTCGGTGAGCGCCTGGCCGGGTGGTTCCGCCCGCAGCACCGACACCGCGGACAGGATCAGCAACGCCACCACGGGCACCACCGCGTAGCCCGGATCGATCAGGGCGGCCAGCAGGCCGGCCGCCGCCGGACCGGCCACGAACGCGACTTCAAGCAGCACCGCGTCGAGGGCCATCGCCGTGTGCCGACGCGCTCCTTGCGGGGTCAGGGCGATCCACAGCCCGCGGATCGTGGCGACAACGGGCGGCATCAGAGCACCCGCGAGCGCCGCGACGGCAGCGATCGCGGCCGGTGACAGGTCCCTCATGGGGACGACCAGCACGGCCAGCGCCAGCACGTGCGCCGCAGTGGTCGCCGGCAGCACGCGGCGCGCGCCCACACGGTCGACCCAGCGACCGCGCACGGGGGCGGAGATCGCCTGCCCCAGTGAGTAGGACGCGACCGCCAACGCGGCGGACGACTCGTCCCACCGGTCCGCCACGAGCAGGAACAGCACGACCGACCACATGCTGGTGGTCAGCCGTGCCGCTATAGCTGCGAATGCCAACCGGCGCATGGCGGGTTCGCCGAGCAGGTTCCGGTAGGCCTGGAGGCCGGTGCCGGGGTCGCTGCTGCTCAACCCGGCCACACCGACACCGTAACGGGTGGCCGAAGTCACGAGCGGTCCTCGCGCGCGGGCGCCGACCGGGGCCGCCAGGGGTCGCCGCACGCGGTTGCCGGACCGGCGTCCGATCACGAAGCTGGGGCGGTCACCACCGTGATCATCGCGGCAGCCTCGATGGCGCGTGAGTCAGCCTCGAGGGGGTCTGCCCCGGTCGCGATGACGTGCCCGACTCGGTCCCACGAACTGGTGGTCACCTCCACCGTGGAGCCGACAGGCGTCGACACCTCGCACTCGGTGACGCCGACGGCGGCGGACGCTCGGTCGAGTCCGTCCACGCGGGTGACGACACCGGCAGCGGCGGTCAGGAAACGGATCGCCGCGGACTGCGTGGCCGTGGTGCTCGGTGCGGGCCGGTGACCTTCGAGGACGTCGAGGTAGGCGGTCGTCAGATCACCCCCGTAGGCAAGGTTGATCAGCAGGTCGATCGCGTCGCCGGGTAACCGCCCCGCGCACTCGATGAGATAAGGCACCCCGTCGACGAGTATCCACTCGGCGTGGATCACACCGCTGCGGTAGCCCACCGCGGCTAGGAGCCGATCCGTCGACGTCCGCACCCGGCGGGCGATCGCGGGATCCAGCTGCGCCGGAACGACATGGCCCACTTCGACGGGGTGATCGCCGTGCTGGACGGATTTCGCGGTGATGTTGGTGAAGACGCGCTCGCCGTCGACCACCAGCGCCTCGACGCTGAGCTCCGGTCCGTCGAGGCGCTGCTCGACGAGGTGACGGGAAGCCCGCGAGTGCCGCGCCCAGTGCTTCGTCTCGTCCGCTGCGGCTGAGTCGGCCCATGCGACACTCGCCTCGTCGTCCGGCTCCAGCAGCCGCACACCGACACTGGCCTGCCGGTCCACCGGCTTGACCACGCATCGGTGCCCGAACCGGGCGCGGAAGCGGTCGATGCCGGCGGGGCCGTCGATCACCGCCCATGCCGGCTGGTCGATGTCGTGGTGGTCACCGACCTCGCGCAGTCTGGCCTTGTCCCGCAGGATCCGAGCGGCCGCGACGCCTTGACCGGGCAGCCCCCAGCTGTCGGCGAGCGCCGCCGCGCCGACGACGCCGTACTCCAGCGCGGGCACCACCGCGCGTAGTCGATCCGGCCGTGGCACCAAGGAGCGCAGCTGCCCGGCGTTCGACTCGTCCTGCGTCGGTGCTTCCACGATCCCCGCGAGGCACTGGAAGTGGGCGACGCGCTCGCGCGCGTTTCGCGCCATCAGGGTGTCGGGTTCGTCGATCACCAGCACGCTGCCGCTCGGCAGCAGCCGCTCCAGGTCGGTCAGCAGCGCGAAGCTCAGACCCACGGCCAGGTGCGTGACCTGGGAGAGGTCTGGCTCATGGGGCTCCACGGGTACTCAGCACTCCCGGATCGGCGACCAGAACAGGCTGCGGGATGAACGTGGTGTAGTTCCCGCACGCGTCGGTCGCCATCGTAGAACTGCCATCGCCGCCACAGCATTCGCCACCGGAACGAATGCCCAGCGCCTCTCGAGCTCCGGTCTCCATCTGGATACGATGATCTCGGACACGACCTGCTGTGACACGCGAGTGAGGTCCAGGACTGCCGACGCGTGCGATCACCGAGGGTGGGTGCGCGCCGCGCTCAAAGGGGGATTTCATGCTGGGTGATGCCATCGTCGTGATCGGTCCCGACAGATGGCCATGAGGGTGTTGCCAGGCGGGCGGCGAACCGTGACGGCGGTGCGCGGTGCCGACTCGGCGGCGCGGTCATGACGGTCGACGCCGTGCCACGCGACTGGCCTGAGGCGGACAGCTTCTACACCTCGCCGAATTGGCTGAGCTTCGTGGACTCTGACGGTCTCGGACGAGCCGCGTACATCACCGCGGGTGGCGCGGGAGTCGTTGCCCACTACGCCCCGGGGGACAGCCATCCGGACTACCAGGTCGAGGGAATCCTCGGTGTCGAAGATGGTCGGCCACGGCTTCTGGTGGGCGGCCGCCGAGGATTCTGCTCCCCGGTGGTTGGCAGCCGCGGCTCGCCCTCCCAACTGGCCCTCCTGATGAGCGCGGCCCTCGAAGCGGTCCCCGAGGTGGACGGCGCCTGGTGGTGGCCCTACCTGCCGTCGGAGGATCTTCCGCAGGTGGTCGCGGCAGCGAGGTCGCTCACCGGCGATACGCCGGGCGTGCACCTGGTCGGTGCCGACTGTGTGGTGCCGCAAGTGCGCCCGGACACGCCCTTCGAGGCGAGCCTGCCGAAGAAGCAACGACGCACGAATTGGCACCGTGAATGGCGGCGCTTCACCGACAGCGGGCTCGAACTCAGGCACGTGTCGATCGACGAGATCGCCGCGCACGGAGCACCTCTGTTGCAACAGGTCGAACACAAGTACGGCAATCTCCACAGCGAAGAACACCTGCGATCTTTCCTCAGCCGGCAGGCGCGTTTTCTGCGGGATGACGCCGTCGTCCATGCTGTTCTGGATGGTGGGCGGATGACGGGGTACTCCCTCGCCTATCGATGGCGGGACGAGCTGGCGGTGCGTCTGATCGGTTTGGACTACCAGGGGCTGCGCGACGCGGCCGAGTACGCGGTGCTCCTGATGCACGGGCCTGTCCAGTTCGCCAGGGAGAACGGGGTCAAGTCCTTGCATCTGGGGATCGGCGGGTACGAGGCGAAGTGTCGTCGTGGAGCGCAGGTCCGCGCGCTGTGGGCGGTGGCGCCGGGCACCGTCACGTCCCCGGCGGCGCTCGATGAGCGTGCCGGTTCGATCCTCGGTCAGCTCCCCGCGATGGAGGCCGCGTCGTTCCGGTCGCAGGTCGACGCGGTCCGGACCGCGTCCGTGGCCTGGGCGGATCAGGAATGACCGCACACGCGGTCGTGCTCACGTCGATGCGCCGGGCCTTCCCGTTTCGGCTGCTGGAAAGGCCCTACGTCGACCAGGTGACCGTCATCGCGGAGGCCGGTCACCCGCACCGATTCCCCCTCGGCGGGCACGGCATCCGCACCGTCAGTGTCGTCGAGGTCGCAGACATCCGGGACACGACTGAGGTTCTCCGAGCTGTCCGCCAGGTCTGCGCGGCATCACCGGTGGACCGCATCCTGTCGCCCGTCGAGTTCGGCGTCGCGACGGCTGGCTTCCTGCGGTCCACCCTCGGTGTCCCCGGAGAATCGTTGGACGTGGCGCTCGCGTTCTCCGACAAGTTCCTGATGAAGCGGCGCCTCGTCGCAGCAGGTCTGCCGACCGCGGATTTCCTGCGGGTCTTCGATCCGGGGGAGGTCCGGGGGGCGGGCGACAGCCTGGGCTGGCCGATCATCGTGAAGCCGACCTTCGGTGGCGCGTGCATGGACGTGGCGCGCCTGGACGGGCCCGAGGCCGCGACGTCGTGGGCGACCGGGCCGGGCGCCGGGCGACTGCGCGCGGGCGGGATGCCGGTGGCCGTCGAGCGGTACGTCGCGATGGATCGGGAGTTCCACATCGACGCCGTGATCCGGGGGGGCGAGGCGCTGTTCGCTGCCGTCTCGATCTACTTCGACCCGCTGCTGGGCAGGATCGACGACTTCGACGGATCGTGGATCCTGCCTCGTGAGCACCCCGATCACGAGGAGGCGCTGACGCTGGCGATGAGGGCGGTAGCGGCCTTGGGGCTGCGTGACGGAGTCACGCACGTGGAGCTGTTCCAGTCCGGCGACGGATTCCGGGTCGGCGAGGCCGCCTGCCGGCCGGCCGGCGGTGGCATCGTCGAGGCCATCCGGCACCAGTTCGGCATCGACCTGTGGGATGCCTACTGGTCTGTAGCGCTGGGGCGCGAACCCCAGCTTGACGTGGTCTCGACCGACGGCTTGGTGGCCAACGTCAATCTGCCGATTCGCCCGGGGCGCATCGTGGAGTTGTCCACCGCAGATGAGATTCGGGGTGCGTGCTCGGGTCTGGTCGACATGCGGATGACCATGCGTGTGGGTGATGTGGTCTCACCGGACCTCAATTCGTCCTCGGCGACCGGGATGCTGTTCTTCCGCGCCCGCGATGAGGCGGAGATCGCCGCCACTGTGGCGTCTTTGCGCAAGGTCTATCGGCTGGTGGTGGAGCCAGCACTCGAGCAGGCACGGTGATGTTCGAGCAGGCACGGTGATGTTCGAGCAGGCACGGTGATGTCGGTGCTCGGGCCCCGACGCACCACCCGAGCCGGAGACGCGAGGCCGGCCATGAGGCGCAGGCCAGGGCTAAGCCCACCGACCTCTCGCAGCCCTCGTGGGGGCCGGGTGTGCCCGAGGTGTCGAAGAGTGCGGATTCGTTGGGTCACAAGACCGAGGAGAGGTGCTTTTCTGGCACCGGGTCATCCTCGGCGACAAGTGGGATTGCCTGGATGCTGATGGCGCAGATATTAATCAGCGAGAGGAATCGCCATGAATAGATACAAGGAAAGTCCGTACGAAACTCATCTTGAGGCCGGCGCTCCCACCAACCGGGATTCAGTGGTTGAGGTCATCTCATGTTAATACTGGAGGAGCTGGCTTTTCCGAGTTGGGTGTGGGGTGAGCGCAGTGCACTGAGACTTGCTGTGGTGACTACCAGCCGACGACTTGAGGTGGGCGCCCGTCGACTCATCCCTTCTTCTTCGGGTTGAGGTGCCACCATTGGGGTGGTGGCTCTGCCGCCTGCTCGGGTCTGAGCGGATCCGGCCAGAAGTCAAGGAGGTCTCCTGGCGCAAGGCCGAGGACATGTTCGATCTCGGCGGGCGTGGTGCGTCGAATATAGGCACCGACCTGGTCGATCACATCGCGCCAGTAGCTCCGGAGAGTTGACTCGGACAGGAACAGTTCTTGGCTCAGTTCCGCGTAGGTGAAACCGCGTGCTCGGCCGGTGAGCACTTGGCGTTGTCGTTCACTGAGGATCGTGACGCGGTTTCGCCGCACCAGCACGTCGATCAACCCGATCACCTGTGGTGGAAGGATCTGCGCGCCGGCGGCCACCTCGCAGAAGTCGCGTTCGGCGTTGGTCATCGAGGCCGATTTCGACACCAGACCGCTGGCGCCCGCAACGAAACAGGCAGCGAGCACGAATCGACGTTCCTCCTGGCTGTAGACGCAGATGCGGTATCCGCTCTTTGCCGCTGAGCGCACCGCGGCGAGTCCTTGCTGAACTGAGGGCTGAGCCGGATTGGTCAGGTGCAGGTCGAGCACCACCAGATCCGCCTGCGGCGCGTCGGCCACCATCGCTTCGACCGTCGCGTAGCTGCCGACGAAGGTGATGCGTGGCATCAGTGCCGGCAATCCTTCTCGGACCACTGGCGCGTCGTCGACGACGACCGCTCTCGTGTTCGTCATCGGCGCTGCCCGCCCGCGGGGACGGGTGTATGAGGGCCGGTGATGGTGACGGTGGTGCCGAACCCGGGCCGAGACTCCACCGTCCCGGTCATCGCGTGCCGCCCGAGTTCGCCGAGCACCACGTCGCGCAACCCCACGCCGTAACACTCCGGTCGAGCGCTGAAGCCTTTGCCATCGTCATGGATGGTGACCGTCCACCCTGTCGAGTGATCAGCGTCGATGTGGACGACGACGCATTCGGCGACCGCGTGTACCCGAACGTTGGTCAGAACGCTGATCACCGCCGCTCGCAAGGCTTCGGCCTGACCTTCACCCAGTGGCAGGTCCGGTGCGAGGTCCAGCACGTGCTCGATCCTCAGATCTTGGAACTGCGCGCAGGCCGACAGCAAAACGGAAGCGACGGACCCACTAGTTTTGCCGCTGTTGGCCGGTATCTGTCCCTGTAAGTAGGACCGCATGAGCCACGCTTCGTGGCCTGCCTGGGCTCGAATCTTCTCCTGTACCACGGGGTCCAGGTCAGGCTCAGCCAGCATGCGTAGCAGCGCCGTCCCGTTGTGCATGGCGACCCGTGCCCGTCGCTCCTCCGCTTCCCGCGCCAATCTGGCGGCCAGGTCGCGGGCGCGGTCTCCGTCGGCGGCCACCCGACGCATGAACGTCGCGGACACCCTGACGACGATGGGGATCAAGACGAAGCCGAGACAGCCGACGATCGTTGACAGGACACCGCCGAACTTGTCCGTACCGCCCAGGTAGAACACCCAGCCACCCGACGCGGTCACGATCCCGCACGGCAGGAGCCACCGGGCACGCGCTGTGGCCACGGCGATCACCAATGCGTTATTGGCGTAGCCGTAGTAGAACGACTCCCAGTCGCCACCTTCGTACTCAAGCGGCATGGCCACTCGACCGAGCACGAACAGCCCGACCGTCAGGACGATATCGGCGGTGACCACGGCCGTCCCGGGTGGCTCACGTCTCCACACAGCCACTGCGATGACCGTGATCGAGGCTCCCGCGGCCATAGCCCACGTCACCAGGTAGAGAAGCGGACGCGGCGAGTGTTGGAAGCCGCCGGGGAGCGCCATCGCCATGCGAACCAGAACGCCCACACGCATGCCCACGTTAAGGATGACCAGCGCCTGTTCGACTCCTCCGGCTGTGCTGGGCAACCGCCAACCCGCGAGCCATCGCAACCACCGCGGCCCTCCAGCATCACCGCCAGTGGTAGAGGGAGTTGGGCCATGAGCGCGCGCACGGTCATGACCGATGGTTATTGTGCGATGACGGATAGCAGTGATCAGGTTGCGACGCCGAAGGATTGTCCTCACTGGTCACGCCCCCTTCTTGCGACGGCCGCTCAATCGCTGAGTCTGCCCGGAGTTCGGTCGACGCTCCGGCTGGCGTGGTCGGACTGCTTCCGTAGCCGTGTAGATCATCCCAAACTCGACCAGTGTGAGCTTGCCCCAGCCCCTCTGGCGGCGGTGCCGGTTGTGCGTGGTCTCGATCCAGCGGACCAGCACATGGCGGGAGGTTTTCGTAAATACCTCAGCGGCGCGGTGTGCAGCACGTTCTCTTGCACAGGTAGATGGCTGCGCGTTGGGCGACGTTCCCCAATTCCGATACCGTTACGTCATTGGCCGTCGATGTGAGTCCGGCCACCGATCCCAGAGGTCGATCGGCTGAGCGCTATTCCTGTCCCCAAGACCCCTCTATGGCTGGCTGGGTCGAGGGGCGAGCCGTTGACCAGCGCGTTGTGGGTCCCGTGGGACTCGAACCCACAACCCGCGGATTAAAGGGCCAGGCTGGCGACGATTCTTCTGCGGAAACCGCGCTTGACCAGAGCGGATGCATGTCGTCTGTTCGCTGCCATTTTCGTCACCTGTCATGGACTTGTGCCACAACCGCGCCACAGCGGGGTAATCGGGCAGAGGTGAGCCAGCGATCCGATAGTGGAGCACGGGAGCGGTCTGGAGGTCGGTGTCAAGGGTGGGCGGAGCCCATCGCGTAGCGTCGCCGGAGGCGTCCTTGATGCCGGCTGGAGGGCCGCGGATGCTCGGCTATCGGATCGACGGCGGGGGTCAGTGATGGACGTGACTCCGTTGTGGGGAGGCGTCAGGATTGGTGGGCGGCTCCGGTCGGTGCGGTAACTCCGGCCGAGCCTCGACCGCACCCTTGGCGAGAAGGGGTACGACCGTGGATCACACCCTGCCTGACCGCTGTTGTTCGTCCGAACGTGGGGCGCTCGATGCCCTGGCCGACGCGCTCACCACAGTCGCGTGCGTCGTGTACGACTAACCCCAACCTGACGAGGTTGACGCCGAGCATCGGTCGTGGTGCGTGCCGTCGCAGCACACCGGGGGGCGCTGCCTCAGTGCCGCGCTGGACGTCTCGCCGCAGCTGAGCTGTTGGCTGGTCGATCCCGGTACGGGTCCGCTCGTGGTGGTGGACGGCGGCGGCGTCGAGCTGACGCCCGCCCAGGCGACCGACCTGGCGACCGGCCTGTTCGACCTGGTCGACGATGCACGCCGGGGCTGACAGATCCGGCTACTTCTTCATCGATGAGCCGGGTCCGTCGTCGGGGGCGGTCCGGGGGCAGGTGGGATGGCCGGGTCAGGGGCTACTGTGGTCGGAGGAGGTGATCGCAATGAGCCATGCAGCCGAGCCGATGCCGTCGTGGGTGGGTCAGCCGGAGGTCACCGGTGAGGAGCTGGCGCGCCGTCAGGGGGTAGGGCCGGTGCGGTCGTTGAAGGACTTGGCGGCCCCTGAGCTGTGGGACTCCGACGAGGAGTACGAGCAGTTCCTCGCCGACCTGTACGCGTCGCGTCGCGCTGACGTCGGGTGAGCCTGGTCGTCCTGGACACTGACGTGTCCTCGGCCATCTTGCGTGAGCGGGTGCCCGGTCGGGTCGATGCGCGGTTGGTGGACCGGACGTTGGCGGTGACGTTCGTGACGGTGGGTGAGCTGACGAAGTGGGTTCATGTGCGGTCGTGGGGGCCGCAGCGGCTGGCCCGGTTGGCGGCGTTCCTGGATCGGGTGGTCGTGTTGCCGTACGACGTCTCGGTGCGCAGACGTGGGGTGTCCTACAGGCCCGAGCGCGGCGGCGCGGTCGGCCGGGCCGGTGAACGACTCGTGGATTGCGGTGTGCTGCCTGGTGCAGCGCTACCCGCTGGCGACGTTCAACGTGCAGGACTTCGCGGACTTCGCGGAGCACGAGGGTCTGTGCCTGGCCCTGGACGAGCCGCCGACCAGGTAGCGGCCGAGTCCGGTGGGGAGGGCGCAGGGCGTGGGGGTGCGCGGAGGGCGTGGGGGTGCGCGGAGGGCGTGGGGGTGCGCGGAGGGCCGCCAGGCCCGCAGCGCGCGGGGGTCCCTACGACCGGAGCCCGAGCCGTCAGGCGAGGCAGCGCGCCGAAGGCGCGCGCTTGATCCCTTCAGAGCCGGAATCAGCAGCGGTCTTGACGGATCACATCTTGACGGTGCTCTGTTTGCCCGAGACGATCGGTGTCTGGTCGATCAGCATTGGTCTCGACAGAGGAGAGCTTGATGGTTGAGAGGGTCTTGCGTCATATCTTTTCGATGACTGCGCTGGTGGGCGTCGTGGTGGCCAGCACCGCTGGCGCGGCCCAAGCTTGACCTTGAAGGGGCGGTGCTTGCTACGGCGAGAACTGGGCGCCGCACAACGATGGGTTCGGTTCAACGATCTTCGGCGGGAAGCATGCGTGCGCTGGTACCAACGTGGATGCGCACCGTACCGGGGCGGATTTGCGTGAGGAGAAGGCGAACTGGGGTCCAATCCCTAATCAATGGGTTCCTGTGACGACCCGTACCTGGAGTCGTTGGGGTGCTCCTGGCGCGATGCTCCAGGTGACCTCACGAAAGAGTTGTTCAGGGATGAAAAGGAATTGGCGGTATTTGACCAACGTGGCGAGTCGGGTCGATGAGGGTGCAAATTTTCGCACTTTGTACGGGGAGTCGAGTCAAACTCGGCCTTGCTGACATGGGCAGCTTCACTCAACGGTACCTAGACATAGATCAGGTAGATGCGCAAGCCACCCGCCCGGTCCGCGGACGGTACGACATAAGTTATCCCCTTGAGCCGGTTCGGTCTGGTTGGGTTTTTGAATATCAACCTGGTCGCCCTGAGGAGATCAGTCGCGGTGAGTGGACGTTGTGGGACCATGAAGGCCTGGAGGTCTACCGTGAACTCGCACCGCACAGTGAAAATGCAGCCCAAGCGACGCAGCCGAACCTAGACCACCTTGCAGAAAAAGGTTTGCTCGAAGCACTTGTTTTACCGTGGTGTTTGGGCATGTCCTTCGCGCTTGACGATGCACTGTGGGACAGGCTCGATGAACGCCACGGCCGGTTGTTGACGTCTGCGGGGAAGCCCATCTTTCATGTGACATTGGATGAGTTCGACCGTGTACGGCAGCTGCGGACGGAGTCCGCCGACGGCTCTCTGTTGGTATCGTGGGAGCCGGTGGAGTGACCAGAGAGAGTGCGATGATCCTTTCTGCAGAGCAGAAAGGATCGGCGTCACCGACATTAAGAAGCAGCCCGTTGTTGGTGAGTCGTGGTACACGCTTCAAGGCCACTTTTCCGGCGTTGGAAGTCGACTCAGGTCTCTGTCTCGTGGTGGGTCGCAACGGCTCAGGCAAGAGCACTCTGCTAGAGGTGTTCGCTGGGCGTCGCAGACCGCGTGCCGGCGCGATCACCCTCAACGGTGATGTGTGCTCAGGTATGAAGGGGCGGGCCGTCCTGCGTCGCACCGTGGGCTATTTGCCACAAGAGGCTCGGCTTCCAGGAGCCTGGACGGTAGCCGAGTATCTCTCTTACGCGTCGTGGCTTCGGGGCACAAGGCGTACTGAGGTTTTCTCACCAGTGTCCTCGTCGCATGGTGAGGATGACGAGTGCGGCTGCGGTGATGTGGCCGATTCGTTTGGGGCACAGGATGATGCGGCGGAGTGCTCGGAACGTGGATTTGAGGAGGGCGTTGGCTCGTTCGGCTGGTGAGCGTAGGGCGGTGATCGTGCGGTTGCGGGTGTGGTTGTCGACCGCGAGGTCGGCACCTT
>JBOFLF010000032.1:0-2263 GCA_051657715.1 Angustibacter sp.
GTCGCACCACCTCGGGTCCCGTTCCAGCGCCAGCCCGATCGCTGGCACCGGAACGGGTGATCATTGCGCCGCCGGAAGTGCGAGTGCTGTTCTCTCACTGCGGTCTTGGCTCGTGGGGGCGGGTGGTGGTGATGGCCTGTTCGGTGGCGTCGTAGGCGTCGAGGAGGTCCCCGAGGGCAAGGTCAAGGCGCTGCGCGGCATCCGGGAGGTCGTCACGGAGATCGCGCTGGAGACGGCTCACCGCCGCCACGCACGCCGCTACCTGGTTCCGGGCACGCCGGACGTCGGTCGTGGGTCCAGTGGTGTCGAGGGCGCTGAGCCCACCGGACGGGAGTTCCGCGCCATCCCCGATCACCGGTTCTCTCTCTCACCTGGCGCGTGAGCCACCGAGCGGGCAGCGGCGCGCTCATCGGACCACAGCCATGCCTGCGGGCTGACACCCAGCCGACGACGTCGGCCCCGGGCAGCGCACCCATACCTGCTCCACATTCCGCACTCCTCTCTCGCGGCGACCGCTGGGGTGCCAGACCAGCGACGGCATCAGCGCAGCGTCGCCGGCCCGGCTCCAGCTCATCAGCGGCACGTAATGCCGCACGATCGGGTGTATTCACCCATCTCCCTCATCACCCTGGCCCGGCCGCAGGCCACAGTGCCGTCAATCTCGCAACCGTCGCCCCGGCCCGCCGCCATCGGACGGGCATACCTCTTCGCTCTTCGGAACTGCGCTGTCCACTCTGCGGTGCGACGGGGTGTGGGGCGACGTACCGAGCACGTACTGGGCACGAACTGCGATACCGACCTGAACGCGCGTACTTTGTCCACTGCGGGGTGGCTAGTCTGCGCAGACGGCCGGTGTGGGTGGGAGGTGTCGGATTGTGGTGGTGCAGCGGTGGACAGGTCGCGAGGCCACGCTGTTGCGCGGCGCGTTACGGATGACGATCGCCGAGTTCGCGGAGCACCTCGGGGTCACGACACGCGCGGTGGACAAATGGGCGGCCCGAGGCGCGAGCATCGCACCGCGAGCAGAACTCCAACGCGCGCTGGACACGGCAGTAGAACGTGCCGAACCAGCGGCGCGGGCGCGGTTAACCGGATGGCTCGGTTCGTCTGGATCGGAGTCGGGCGGCGCCGAAGCGGCGACGCGTCGAGAGCCGTTTGCTCCATCCGCCGGGGAGGCGACCGGGTCCGCCCGCGAACACCTCGTGGTGCCGGCGATACGGCGCGCCATGCACGAAGTGACCTTCGCGCCCACATCTCGCACCGAGCCGCTTTCGCTGGTTGGCCTGGACCGGCAGGTGGCGTCGGCGTGGAGGTTGTGGCATGCGTCGCCGACGCCGCGTACTGACGTCGGGCGGTTGCTGCCGGGCCTGATTCACGACGCCCACATCTCGGTACGTGTCCACGACGATGCTGACCGCAGGCGGGCTCAGGCGGTCACGGGCGAGTTGTACCGCCTCGTCCAACGCGTGCTGGCGCACGTCGCTGAACCGCGGCTGCATGCGCTCGCCGTCGAGCGCGGTCGGGCGATGTCGGAAGCGGCCGATACGCCGCATGCTCTCGCGCTGGCCGCGTGGTCATCGGCGATTGCAATGAGCGCCCTCGGTGACTTCGATGAGGCTGTCCGCATCGCCAAGGCCGGTGCCTGCGCCGTGCAGGCACGTATCGAGTTCGGTGCTCCGGCGATGCTTGGCATCTACGGCGCTCTGCAGTTGGAGATCGTCGCTGCGTCGGGATTCGCCGGGCGCGGCGAGGTCGCGACGACCCACCTGCAGGTGGCGTCAACTGCGGCCACGCGTGTCCCGCCGGGGTACTGGCATCCCCAATCCGGTTTCGACCGGGCCGGAGTAGCGATCATGTCGATGATCGTCCGCGTCGCCGGTGGCGACACCGCGGGCGCGATCAGCGGCGCTGAGCACATCGACCCGGCTGCCGTTCGCTCGCGGGTGCGCCGGTCCAGGCTATTGCTCGAGTGCGCCCTGGCACACGCGCGCCAGGGCGAACCCTTCGCGGCCGTGCATTACCTGAGATCGGCCGTTGACGAGGCCGGTGAGGCGATCACGCCCATTCCATGGGCGGGCGAACTCGCCAGCGAAGTGGCCTTGGCGGCGCCTCCGGCCCTACGCCATGAACCGCCCTGAGTCTCCCGGAGGGTGTCGATCTAGCAAGGGAGACTTGGATCATGGGAGCACCGAGGAAGTATGAGCAGGAGTTCGTGGAGCGGGCGGTGCGGATGTACCGGGAGCGGCTGGCTGAGGGGGGTGGC
>JBOFLF010000033.1:0-16673 GCA_051657715.1 Angustibacter sp.
GCCTGGAGCAATCAGGCCCCGCCAACGCTCTCATCGAAGGGACTCCCCAGCACTCATGTCCATCCGGTTCGCCCCATCCGACTCTCCATCGGCCCGCGTCACCGGTCTGCGTGCCGGTCACTCTCTGGTCCGCCACCCCGGTGGCTGGGCGGTACGACTCCCTGATGGCAGTTTCCAGGACATCCAGGCGCCGGTCGACGACGTAGCCCAGCTCGTCCCGTGGCTGTCCGGGCGGCGCCCGGCACCGGCGGCTGAGCACATGTCACGGCTCGTTCGAGCGTTCCGCGACGCCGACTACGTGGTCGAGGGACGTGACGGGCCGGTAGGCCCGCAACCCGATGAGCCGAGCCCCGTCGTGCACCTCCACCCGGACACCCTGCTAGCCGGGCCGATCCGCCAGGCACTCACCGGGCACGCCCCGGCCGGTGACGCAGACCCGTGGCAACCAGGTGACCTCGTGCTGCATCTCGGCGACGAGCCCACCTTCCGCGGGCCGGCCGCGCGTCATGAGCTCGACCTTCCTGCTCGCGGGGTGTGGTGGCTCGGCGGGCACCTCGAAAGCGGCCGAGTCCTGTTCGGCCCGACGCGTCGGCGACCTGAGGACCCGACCTCGCTGGATGTGCACCGGCGCCGGCTGGCCGCCAGCCGCACCCCCGACCACGTGCGCGCGGCCGCGGCCCCGGTGGTCGCCGGGCCTGGCGAACTGGACTCCGCCGGAGCCGCGGTCGTCGTCGGGCTGGTGGCTGCGCTGGTCCGCGAGGTGTTGGACGAGAACGCGGGGACCAGCAGCACCGCAACGGATGGAGCCGCTGGCTGGCCATTGCTCACCGTGCTCGGCCTGGACCCCGTTCAGCTCACCCGGCACGTCGTCCTGCCGGTGCCGGACGTGGAGCCTGCCCGTGCCCGCTGAACCCGTCATCGCAGCCTGGCCGGGCGTCGCTGGCACGGCACAGCAGACGGCGGTGCCGCATGAGACGGCGGTGCCGCATGAGACGGCGGTGCCGCATGAGACGGCGGTGCCGCATGAGACGGCGACTGCTGGGGAGGCGCTCGGGGGAGCACGGTTGCGTGAAGTCCGGGTGCGTAGCGGGGACGCCGTCCTGGTGGGTGACCTGACCCTGCCGGACGGTGTCGGCCGGTGGCCGTGCTTGGTGCTGCGGACGCCGTATGGGCGGGCCGCCCACCGGGCCGAGGCGGCCGAGTGGGCTAGGCGCGGCCTGGCCGTCCTGGTCCAGGACGTACGGGGGCGCGGGGAGTCCGGCGGCCGGTGGCGCCCGTACCGCCACGAAGGCCAGGACGGCGCCACGACCATCCGCTGGCTCATCGACCAGCCGTGGTGCGACGGCCGCGTCCTCCCGCTCGGCGCGTCCTATGCCGCGCACACCGCGACGGCTGCCGCCGGCGCCTGGCCGAGCCACGTGGTGGGAGTGGTCGCGATGGTGCCCGCGCTCGGGTTATACGAGACCACCCGGCGTTGTGGCGGGGTTCCCGAGCTGGAAGGCCACGCCTGGTGGTGGTCCTGCCACGGGGACTGTCGGGTGGATCGAGGTGACGTCCTGGATCACGTGGTGGCTCGGGACCCCGGGGTGTGGACCCAGCTGCCGGTCGCGGAACTCCCCGAGCGGCTGGGGCTGCCGCTGCCCAGCTGGCCGGACGCGTGGGCCGCGCCCCCAGCGCCGCTGGCTGACCAGGCGCGGCAGCTGCGGTGCCCGGTCCTGCTGGTCGGCGGCTGGCGGGACCCGTTCGTCGGGGCGGTCCTGGAGCTCGCCCAGGAGCTGCCCGAGCACCGGCGTACGGTGATCGTCGGCCCGTGGGATCACACCCTGGGCATCGGAGCGGGGTCGCCGGTCGGTCGTTGGCTGGCTGACTGGGTGCGGTCCGTCGTCAACCCAGGACCCGCGCCGATCGTCACCGCAGAAGCGGTTGCGGTCGTCACCCCAGAAGCGGCCGAAGCAGCACGCGCAGCGGCTCCGCAGGTGCGCGGGAGGCCGCTCGCCCCCCCGACCCGGTCGGTCGGCGCAGGCCCGCCGTCCCGGCTGCACCTGGACGGGGTCGGTTGGCTGAGCGGGCCGCTGCCTCGAGCCGACCCCCTCGTCCTCGAGCTGCTCCCCAGCCGGGCTTCGGCCGGGCCGGGTCCCCAGGCCAGCGGGTGGGCAGTGCGGGGTGGCCGGGCGGACCTGGTGGACGACCCGCGCGCCCCGGTGCTGTCCCGCGACGACTGGCACCCGGCTGCTCAGCCGGATGCCTGGCATCGCGCTGACCTGGCTGCCCGGCCAGCTGAAACCCCGGCCGCGGATCCGCGCAATCCGGCCGAGGACCCACCCCGTGATGGGGACGCCGCCGACCCGGCGGATCACGATTGGCGGGTGATCGAGCTGGTCGGCGTACCCCTCACCGAGCCGTGGGACGTGCTCGGTGCCGCCCGGCTGCACCTCAGCGCGTCCTGCGATCGACCGGCCGCCGATTGGATCGCCCGGCTGGACGTCCTGCACCTCGGCGGGGCCGAGCGCGAGCTGACCCTCGGCGCCGCCACCGCCCGGCACCCCGGCGAGCACCCGGTGCCGGTGATCGTGCACCTCGGGCCGGTAGGCGTCCGGCTGGCAGCCGGCAGCCGGCTGCGGCTGCGGATCACCGGCTCCTGGTTCCCCCGGTTCGTGCGCAACCCGCACACCGGGCAGGACCGCATCACCGCTCGTCGCCTGGTACCTGCTCGGCAGTGGCTGCACCTCGCCGGCTGCCGACTTGAGCTGCCGGTCCTCGCTGCCGTGGCATTAGGCCGATCCGACGTCCCTGCGCCGCCTCCGGAGGATTCGTGACCAGCACCGCGTCCCACCCCTTGCCGTCCGGCGCTGGCCCCCTGCCGTCCGGCGCTGGCCCCCTGCCGTCCGGCGCTGGCCCCCTGCCGTCCGGCGCGGCCCTGTCCCCCCGGTTGGCCCGACCACCCGTGGACGCCTTGGAGGCGCTGGTCGACGCCGAGTGCGGTCTGGTTCGCCAGGTGGTGCGGACCACGACGCCGGACGTCCTGCCGGACCGGTACGTCTCGATGCTCGCCGATGTCAGCGACACCCGGACCTTCGGCCTGTGGGCCAGTGATCCGATCGCCCTCGGCACCACCTTCGCCGATCCGCTGGGTGCTCGCCAGGCGGCGATCGGCGAAGCGGTGGAGCGCTACTGCGGCAACTGGATCCCCGCGGACCTGCCCGTCGCGTCGGTCGGCGAGCTGACCGGCGACGGCGTCCCGCACCTGGGTGCGGCGGACCTGCCATCATTCGCCGACAGCCAGTACGCGCGTCCCGACTTCCCCTACTGCCGCCTGGACGACGACCTCCCGATCGCGTGGGCGCGGGGTCGGGATCCGGACGGTGCCACCGTCCTGGCCCCGGCCGCGCTGGTGTACCTCAACTGGCGGCACGGCTCGCGCCGGCGTCTCCCGGCGACCCACCACCTGAACTACGCCGGCATCGCCTGCGGGCAGGGGCTGGCGGACGCCGGTGAGCGCGCGCTGCTGGAGGTGGTGGAGCGGGATGCGGTCACCCTGTGGTGGATGGCGCGAGGGCCGACGACCGGCGTCCACCTGGAGTCGGTGCCCGGTCTGGTGCGGGACCTGGCCGGCTGCCCGTTCGACGTGCACCTGGTCCAGGTGCCGTGTTCCCTGGGCCTGCCGGTGCTGTGCGCCCTGGTCGTGGATCAGCAGCAGGACGTGGTCGCGGCCGGGACCGCCTGCCGCCCGGACCCGGCCGAGGCGGCCCGCAAGGCAGTGTTGGAGGCGCTGCACGTGTGGTTGTTCACCGTCGGGCTGAGCGCCCCGGACGGGCCGATCTTCCAGGCGATGGACGCCGGCACGCTGGATCGGTCGGTGTACCTGCCGTTCCGCCCGGACCAGGACTACCTCGACCTGGCCGGGCCGAGGTGCGCCGCCATCCGGGACCTGGGCGCGCACAGCCAGCTGTGGCTGGACCGGCGGCTGCACGGCCTGCTGGACCGGATCACCCGGCCAGCTCACGTCGTGGATCTCGAGCGGCTCGCCCCGCCTCCTCCCGGCTCGGTGACGGAGGTGTTGCAGGAGAACGGATTTCGGCCTCTCCTGATGGACCTCACCACCCCAGACCTGGCGCCCGGGCCGCTGCGGGTGGTGCGGTCGCTGGTGCCGGGCCTGCTGCCGAACACGCCGGCGGCGTACCCCTATCTGGGGATGCGGCGGCTGTACGAGGAACCGGTGCGACTCGGCTGGCGCACGACCCCTGGCACCGAGGACGACCTGGAGTACCACCCACTGCCGCACACCTGAGGCCACCATGAGAACGAGGCCACCATGAGAACGAGGCCACCATGAGAACGAGGCCACCATGAGAACCCTGACGGACCTGACCGACCCGATCGCCGCCGCACTCGCCCACGCCCGCGCAGCGTCGGGGCCGGGCCAGCCGCCGGACCGCCTCGCGGCCATCGACCCGCGACCCCCCTGGTCGGCCGACGGCACCTCGGCTGCCGCCGCCAGCTCGATGAGCGTCAGTGCTGACGGCGAGCTCACCGATGTGCTGCGGGAGTCGTTGGCGTGCCTGCCCGGGCGTCCGTGGTTGCGTCCCACGGCTTCCGCGGGCGGCCGTCACCCGGTGGACGTCGTGATCGGGCATGGCGCCACCTGGTCTACCTATGACCCGGTGCATCGCCGGCTGGTCCCGGTGGCAGTGCAGGTCATCGAGCAGGGGTCCGTTGGGCCGAAAACCGTTGCTCAGCAGGCCACAGCGCAGCAAGCCATAGCGCAGCAGTCCGTTGCGCGGGAGGTCACTGAGCGGGAGTCGGCCGGGTCAGGCCGGGGACGAGTTGGCGATCAGGTCGTGATTGTTGGGGTGACTCCTGATCGCACCGTGGCCAAGTACGGCGCCCGATCGTTGCCGAGTCTGCTGCTGGACGCCGGGCACGCGGTCGCCGCGATCGCGGCTGCCGCCCAACGCCGTGGTCGCCAGCCCCGCTGGAGCGCGACCGCGCCGGCCGTCCCGTCGTCCCTCAGCACCGGTCGGCGGGGGCGGGCGGCCTGGTACCCCCTGGCCGCGGTCCGGTGGTCAGCTCCGGCGTCCGAGGCGGACCGCGCTGGCGATGGCCGCGACACCGTTGACCTGGCCAGGACGCGGGGTTCCGCCGCCACCCCTGCGAGCGCCCTGCGAGCGCCAGCCCGTGCCGTGGCGGAAGAGGCGGCGGTGGCGGAGGCGGAAGCAGCGGAGGTGATACCGGGCAAGGCGATACCGGGCAAGGCGATGCCGGGCGAGGTAGGGCCAGGTGCGACCGCGGTGGTGGAGGCGCTCCGGCACCTGAGCGACGATCCGACGGCACCTCGGTGGACGCCGGTGCCCCCCCACATCGACCCTGGCTCCGGATGGCGACGCCGCCGCTCGGCGGCTCTGCCCTGGACGGCCCAGCGGCCCCCGACCGAGCAGGAGCGCTCCCACCTGGTCGCCGGATTGGCCCATCCGGTCTGGTGGGTGCTGGCCGGCCCGAGCGGACCGGTTGTGGTGGATCATCGCGGTCGGCGGTACGCCGGTGACGCACGACCCGTGTTGGCGGGCTGGGCCTGCGGCCAGGGTTGGCTGGTTGACGTACCAGCGCTCGTGCTGTGGACGGCCTCCGGGAGTGCGGCGGATGGCGGCTGGGACACCCTCGGCACTGGTCGGGAGACCAGCCTCGGCACTGGTCGGGAGACCAGCCTCGGCACTGGTCGGGAGACCAGCCAGGGCACCGGGATCCAGGCCCGGGACGTCTATCTGGGCAGCGGCTTTGCGGCCCAGGTGGTGCTGCTGCGGGCGGCCGGAGCCGGCCTGCACGCGCGTGCTGTCGGCTGCTGGACCGCTCACGATCTCGGTGCGTGCGTCGGTCTGCCTGAGGGTCGGCACGCGGTGGTCCACGCGGTGGCGGTGGGCCGGTGACCGTCTCCACCCGGCCCCAGCCGGTGCGTCGCCGAGACCTGATCGCCGACCCTCGGCTGCGGCCCTACCTGCTGGCCACCACGATCGCGGTCTGCGGCGGCGCCACCGCGGTCGTCACCACCCCGCTGCTGGTGCTGCGGCTGTCCGGTTCGCCGGGCCTGACGGCGTTGGCCGCTGCGACGTCGTCCGCGCCGTACCTGCTCTTCGGCCTGCTCGCCGGGGCGTGGGCGGACCGGCTGGACCGACGGCGCCTCATGGTGTCCGCCGAGCTGCTGGCCGCTGCGGCACTGGCCACGGTCCCGGTCGCTGCCGCCGCGGGGGCGCTCACCTGGTGGCACGTGCTGGGGGTGGCCTTCGTCACCGGCGTGCTGTTCGTCTGGTTCGACGCGGCTACCTGGGGGGTGCTCCCGGCGCTGGTGGGTCGGGACCGGCTCCCGGTGGCGAACTCGCTGCTGTGGTCCGTGGCGGTGCTCGCCGGGATCGTGTTCCCGGCGGTCGCCGGAGTGGTCGCGGCGGCGATGGACCCGGTGTGGTTGGTCGCGGTCAACGCCGGCACCTCGCTCATCAGCGCGTCCCTGCTGACCCGGCTGCCGGGGGACGTGGCCCGTTCAGCGGCCGGTGATACCGACCAGCCGGCTCGGCGGTCGATCCGCGCGGACATCGCGGGCGGCTTGCGGTACGTCTGGCGGCAACCGGTGGTGCGGCTGCTGACCCTGCTCGGTTTCGCGATGGCGGTCTCCGGGGGCGCGGTGACCGCCCTGCTGGTCGTCTTGGCCGACCAGTCACTCGGCATCCCGGACGACGACGCCCGGATCGGCCTGCTGTTCACCGCGGGCGCCGTAGGAGCGCTGGTGGCCAGCCTGGGCCTGCCGCGGATCACCCGGGCGATCGGGGTCGGCCGGGTCACCGTGCTGTCCCTCACGATCAACCTGGCAGCGCTCGCCGGGCTGCTGGCCAGCCCGTCGATCTGGCCGGCACTGCTCGCCGTCCTGGTGTGGGACGGCGCGTACACGCTCACCATCATCAACGGCATCACCGTCCGCCAGCAGATCACCCCGGACCACCTGCAGTCCCGGGTGAACACCACCGGCCGGATGATCGCCTGGGGCGGCAGCCCGGTGGGGGCGTTCCTGGCCGGCGGCCTGGCCGAGGTGTGGCCGGCGCGGACGGTGATCGCGGCCTGCGGGGTGTCGGTGGCCGTGGCCACCGTGGCTGCCTGGTGCTCCCCGCTCACCCGCCTGGTCACGGCCGAGCCGGACACCCACACGCTTGGCGACACCGCGTCCACCGCGTCCGGTGCCACCGTGGCAGAGATCGCATGAGACGCCACCGCTCCAGACAGCACTGCGCCAAACCGCTTCCGGCAGAACGGCTTGAGACGTCGCCGCAGCAGACGGCACCCGCGTCGGCCGCTGGGTGACGGGGTCGGACTGCCAGTGGTCCGGCGATGCCGGGCCGGTCGGCCGCGGGTCACCGCTCCTCGCGGAACTCCACGTGCCGCCGAACCCGGGGGTCGTACCGGCGCAGCACCAACCGGTCTGGGTCGTTGCGGCGGTTCTTCTCGGTGATGTACGTGTACCCGGTGCCGGCGGTGGAGCGCAGTTTCACCTTGGTGCGCACCTCGGCTCGTCGCGCGCTCACACGCGCTCACCCCGAGCCAGCACCTCGGCGGCAACGGCATCGATGCCTCGCCGGTCGATGGTCTTGATGCCGCGGGCGCTCACCCACAGCCGGACGTGCCGTCCCAGGCTCGGCACCCAGTAGCGCTTGCGCTGGACGTTCGGGTCGAACCGACGCTTGGTACGCCGGTGCGAGTGCGAGATCGCGTGACCGAACCCTGGCTGGGCGCCGGTCACCTGGCAGCGTGCGGGCACGTCAGTCTCCTTTTTGAGAACAGTTATCATCGGAGTTACCGTACCGCAGAGTCGTCGAAGACCGTCGAGCCCAGGAGAACCCGTGGCCGTTCCCAAGCGTCGGATGTCACGCAGTCGCACCCGCTCCCGTCGAGCCCAGTGGAAGGCCCGCCCCGTCCCGCTCAGCGAGGTGGTCATCGACGGTGAGCGTCGGCTGGTCCCGACCCGGCTGGTCGCCGCCTATCGACGCGGCCTGCTGCCCTGAGCGACGCCCATTCCGCGACGACGGCCTCGTCGTCCATCGTCACCAGCTGGACTTGGTCACCCCAGGCAGCTCACCGCGGTGCGCCATCTCCCGGAAGGTCACCCGGGACAGCCCGAAGGTCCGCAGGTGGCCGCGGGGCCGCCCGTCGGCCACCCCACGGTTGCGCAGCCGGGTGGCGCTGGCATCCCGGGGCTGGCGGTTCAGCTCGGCCTGAGCCGAGACCCGTTCGGCGTCCGAGGACCGCGGGTTCGTCATGATCGCCTTCAGCTCTCGTCGACGATCGGCGAAGCGGACCACGATCTCCCGCCGCTGCTCGTTCCGGACCACCTTGCTCTTCTTCGCCACGACCCCTCCTTGATGAGAATGACTCCCACCAGAGTACCGTTGGGGTTGCCCGGCGGCGGGACGGCATCCGTGCTCAGCGCCGCGACTGCCCGCCGCTGTCCCGACCAGACTCCGGTTCTGTCAGTCATCCGGCCTGGCGGTCATGACGGCGCCCACCGCCTGATCAAGGTCAACCGGTGGGCGCCGCGTCAGTGAGCTGACGCATGGGCAGGGTGCCCCGCGTCAGCTGCCGCCCGTCAGCCGCTGCATCGCCAGCTGGACGACGGAGATCAGCGCCTGCTTCGTCGCTGCCCGGGTCCGGGCGTCGGTGTACAGCACCGGCACGTGCGGGGGGATGGCCAGGGCGTCACGGACGTCCTCGATCCGGTGCCGGGCGACTCCGCCGAAGCAGTTGAGTGCGACCACGAACGGGATCTGTCGCGCCTCGAAGTAGTCCACGGCGGGGAAGCACTGGTCGAGACGGTCGGTGTCCACCAGGACGACGGCCCCGATCGCGCCTTTGACCAGGTCGTCCCACATGAACAAGAACCGGTCCTGCCCAGGAGTGCCGAACAGGTACAGCCACAGGTTGCCCGGCAGCGCGATCCGCCCGAAGTCCATCGCGACGGTGGTCGACGTCTTCTGGTCGGTGACCAGACCCGCGTCGTCGACGCCGACCGAGTGCTCGGTCATCGCCGCTTCGGTGGTGAGCGGCTCGATGTCGGACAGCGAACCGATGAAGGTGGTCTTGCCGACGGAGAAGCCGCCAGCGACAACGATTTTGACGACGGTGGGAGGAGCACCGGTGGAGTTGGGCGTGGCGCCCGCTGCGACCGTGGCGGTGCCCTGCGGCGCGACGTCAGAGCGAGGAAATGCCATTGAGAACACTCTCCAGGACGCTGAGGCTGGTGGACGGGTCGAGAGGGTCGATGCCAGGGGTGGATCCATGGATCCGGACGTGCCCCTCGTCGGCGAGATCACCGACGAGGATCCGGACCACGCCGACCGGCAGGTGCACGTGCGCGGACAGCTCCGCCACCGACAGGTACTGCTGCGCGGTCAGATCGAGGATGCGGCGGCGTTCCAGCGTCAGGCCCGCGCCGTCGTGCGTCCCGAGGGACTGGATGAGCGTCTCCACGGGCAGCGGCGCGGTGGTGGTCCGGGTGCGACCCCCGACCACCGCATACGGGCGAACCGTGTAGGTGTCGTCATCCGCCTCGTCCTCCGGGCCGGCCGGGTAGTCGAGGGGGTCCACGGGAATCACCCCCCGGTCCCAGCCCGCACCGCTCCAGCAACCGGCAGCTGCGCGCGCATCTCAGAGATCAGCTGTGGCGTCAGGGTGGCTTCGGTGCGGCTCACGAGCAGCGCCATCTCGTAGCCGATCAGGCCGACGTCGCAGGTGGCGTCGGCCACGACCGACAGCACTGAGCCGTCGCTGATCGACATGGTGAACAGGAACAGGGTGTCCATCTCCACGATGGACTGGCGCACGTCGCCGCTGCGCAGCTGGCGAGCGGCGCCCTTGGTGAGGCTGGCCATGCCGGAGACGATGGCGGCCAGCTGGTCACCGCCGGTGCGGTCGAGGCCGTCGGACATGGCCATGAGCAGCCCATCCGCGGACACCACGAGCGTGTGCTGCACGCCCGGCACGTTCTTGACGAAGTTGTCGAGGAGCCAGCTGAAGTTCGCCGCCTCGGTGCTCATCGTGGTCACGGGAGAGTCCTCCGTCGTTTGTGCACAGGTGGTGTTCGGGTGGTGAATCGGTCGGTCGAGGTCGTGCCTTGAGTGGGGGTGGTCATCGTGGGTCGCCATCCCCGGTCGCGGGTGTTGCCGCGTAGCCCAGGCTCTCTTCATGAGCTGGGTCGTGGCTCGCGCTCGCGGCCTGATCACCGGTCCGGCCGCGCTGCACGCCGGCCTGGAAGCCGCTGAGCATGCTGCGGACGTCAGCCGCGTTGCGTGTTCCTCGACGGGCGCCGATGGGTTCCTCGGGCGTCGTCGCGAGGCGTCCCGCGGGGGTGGCTCCTGGTGTCCGACGTCGTAGCGTCGAGCTGGCCGTGGCACCGACCGACTCCGGGCTGTACGTCGAGAGGGCGCTCAGCTCGGACAGGGCCTCCGAGGCCATCGCCGACCGCTGCCGCAACGTGGCGGCCGCGGAGATGCCAGTCGCGAAGGGGGCCGGCGGCGGCGAGCTCTGCCGCGTAGGCAGGTGCACGGCGAGCGGCTCTCCGGCCGGGGCTAGCTGACCGCCTTCTGAAATCGAGCGATCCGTGGCCAGGAGCTCGTGCGCGGGAACCGCGGCGGCAGGAGCGGCCGGGGTCGCGGATGGTGACAGCACGGGCGCCAGGCCGGCCGACGGCGTCGCTGGTGCCAGGCCACGAGGCGTGCTCTTGCGCCGCCAGATGCCTCGGGCGGCACCCCGGCTGGGTAGCACGTCCATCGCCGGGAGCCCGATCGGCGGCAACTGTGGTGCGGCCGGCTCGACCGGATGCGCCGCGGCCCCGTCCTGCTCGTCCGTCGGTTCGACAGTCGGCTCGTATGCGACGGAGCCCTGTGCGGCCGGCAGGTCGAGGGCTGGGCTGGTACTGGAGTCAGCCTCGGCCGACTCCTCGCTCGACGGGCTCAGGAACTCCGGCGTCCAGTCGTCGTCCAGGGGTGAGAGCGCCGCGGCGTGCTCGGCCCAGGCTGGCACCACCCGCTCGGCAGAGGTCTCGTCCTCAGCCGTCTCGGGGACGACGTCATCCACGAGGGACGGCGAGCCAGTGGTGTCGTACGTGGTGGTCTCGAGTGTGGTGGTGTCGTACGACGTGGTCTCGAACGACGTGGTCTCGAACGACGTGGTCTCGGACGACGTGGCCTCAGTCTGGGTGACGAGCTGCTCGGCCTCGAATAGCTCGGTCAAGACGGGGTCGGCCAGGGGCGGCTCGGTTGAGCCTTCCGTCAATGATTCGGCCGGAGGCGCCTCGACCGACAGTGCCTCGGTCAGCGCGGCCTCGGTGGCTGCCAGCTCGGCTGGTGCTGCCTCGATCTTCGCTGATTGAGCTGAGGGTGCCTCGCTGGCCTCGTCAGATTCGTCGACCACTCGGCGAGAGCGGAAGCCGCTGAAGATCCCGCGCCGTTGGCCCGCCGTCGGGCTGGCAGCCGGCCCGGTGTGGTCGAGCTCGGACTGGTCATGCCCAGGTCCGGCTGGTAGGACCGAGCTCTGGGATGGGATCAGCGAGCTCAGTGCCTGAGGTGATGCCCCCGCCGAGGCACTCCGTCGCGGCAGGCCGTTGGTGGTGGTCGGTGTCGGGCTGTCGGTCGAGCTCTCCAGCAGCGGGCTCTTCGCGGAGGGTGGATCGAAGACTGGTGGCATCCGGACCGGGGTTCCGGTGTCGCCCAGGGGGCTGTCCGCTGAGGCGCCGGCACCCCCTGCGTCGGTGCCAGGCCACGGCTGTGCCGGGCTGCCCCCGATGCCAACGCCGACGTCAGTGCCGATGGCGGCGTCGATGTCCAGGTCGGCTGCCGGCAGGTCAGTGACGCTGCCTGGAACGAACAACGCGGGCGGCAGGACGATCGCCACCACGGTTCCCTGGTTCCTGCCAGGCTGGAGCTCGACGGTCGCGTCCAACCGGCGGGCCAACCGACCGACCACGTAGAAGCCGAGCCGCTGGGAGCCGACCACATCGGTGGTCGGGGGATGCGCGATCCGCTCGTTGGCCTCGGTGATCTCGTCCCAGGTCATACCGAGACCCTGGTCGGTCACGGTGATCTGAACGCCGGTCGGAACCAGGCTGGTCGCCACCACCACCCGGGTGTCCGGGTTGGAGAACTGGGTGGCGTTCTCCAACAGCTCGGCGACCAGGTGCGCGGCGGTCAGGGCGATGTGCCCCACCAGCGGCGGGTCCGCCTGCAGTGCCAGGTCGACCCGGTCGTACCGCTCGATCTCCGAGACGGCTGTGCGCACCACATCGGACAACGGCATCGGACGGCGCAACCGACGCCCGGCGTCGATCCCGGCGAGCACGATCAGCGACTCGGCGTTGCGGCGCATCCGGGTTGCCAGGTGGTCCAGGCGGAACAGGTTCTCCAGGGTGTCCGGGTCTTCCTCGGTGCGCTCCAGCTGATCGATGAACGACAGCTGACGGGACAGCAGCACGTGGTTGCGACGCGCGACGTTGACGAACATCTCCGCGATTGACGCGCGCAACGCGGCCTGCTCCTCGGCGACCCGCAAGGTCGTCTCATTGACGTGCCGGAACGCGTCGGCCAACTGACCTACCTCGTCGGCGGACCGCACCTCGATGTCGGGCAGCATCACGGCGGGGGCCTGACCCGGTTCGGCCATCCGCTCCACCATCTTCGGCAGCTCGGTGGCGACGTCGGTGGCGGTCTTGGTCAGGTGGCGCAACGGCTGGACGACCGCGCGGGCGAGCAGCACGCCGAGCAGCAGCAGCAGCACGATCACGACGAGGCCTCCACCCAGCAGCAGCACGGCAGCTCGACGATCTGCGCCCGCCTGCTCGGCGGCCAGCTCGGCGACGTCCTGGGTGATGGTGGGAACCACCTTGGACAGGTCGCTGATCCGCGAGGTGGCGGTGGCCCGCCACCGCACCGGGTCCACGTCGACCGAGATCGACGAGGAGGCGATGTCCACCTGGTGCCGGGCGTACTGGCCCCGGACCTCGACCGGTTGTTCGAGTGCACGCTCCAAGAGCACCTGCTGTGCGGGGCTGGCGTCGTTGCGGAAGTTCTGGGCCGCGTCCAGCTGAGCGCGTTCCAGGCCGGTGAAGGTCACGGCGTCCGGGCGGCTGAGATCGCCTGCGGCGATGACCCGGGCTCCGAGCTGGTACTCCTGCTCGGCCAGGTCGACCAGCTGAACGGCCGCGGAGTAGGCGGCGAGCTGGCGGCCGATCTCGCGGTACTCCAAGGAGTCACCGATGCGCTTGGGGAGGGCGGCATCGATCGCGATGACCTCGCTGTACCGCTGGGCGACCTGGTCGGGCTGGGCGCCGCCCTTCTCCAGGGACGCGCGGATCGCCTTCAGCTTGGCGTGCGCGGCCTGCGATGCAGCGACCACTTCCGCGGCTCGGGATGACACCGACGCCAGGTCCACGGTGCGGTAGAACTGGTCGACCGCGGCCAGGTTGCGGTCGGTTGCGGCGCGGGCTCGTTTGAGAGTCGCCCGGGAGGCTTCGCCGCTGAGCAGGTCGATCGAGGTCGCCCGCTCGGCGTTCAAGCTGTCCACCAGGTCACCGAAGACGGCCCCCTGGCGGGCGAGCTGCTCCACCGTGGCGGCACGACTGGCGTTCTTGAACGTGGTGACGGACAACACGGTGACGCCCACCATCAGAACGATGACGGGCAGTGCCAGGACGGCGAGCAGCTTGGTCCTGATCCCACGGTCGCGGAGCATGGTGCCCTTCCCTCTGTTGCCGGTCCCTTTCCTTCGGCTCCTGGCGCGTTGGCATTGACCACGCCCTACGAGGTGTTCACCCATTCGGCCCAGTACGGCGGGTCGCAGACGTCCAATGCCGCTGTTGCTGGTAGCGCGCCGCGTTGCTTCTTGGCGCTTTACGGCAGTTGTCCGTTGCTCCGGAGTCCGTTGCCTCGCGCTAGGGGATGAGTCGGCGCCGAACCCCGCTGCTGCGGCGCCGGGGTGGAGGTGGAGGTCGCTGCCGGCGAGACTAGGTACGTGGTGTGTGGTGTGGTGGTCTTGGCCGGCGGTGGCTCCCGGCGTCTCGGTCGGGACAAGCTGGTTCAGCCCCTCGGGTTCGCTCCGGTGGTCCAGGACGCCGGTGCCGGCACGGTCTTGAGCCATCTGCTACACGGCCTTGCCGGTCACCTCCCAGGGGTTCCGGTGATCGCGGTCGGTCCGACTCGCCCCCTCCCGGGGGGCGCTGACAGTCGGAGTGCCGGTGCGAGTGGCAGCGGGGCTGCCGTCCGGTGGGTGCGGGAAGACCCGGCGGGCGGTGGGCCGGTGGCCGGGTTGGCCCGTGGACTGGTCGAGCTCCCGGACCTGGGTGCCGATGGGCAGTCGGCCAGCGGCCTGGTCGTGGTGCTCGCCGGGGACCAGCCGTTCGCGGCAGCCGGCGTCCCGCTGTTGCTCGAGGCCAGCCACGGCCGACCTGACCTGGACGGCGTCCTGGGTCGTGGCCCGGACGGTGTCGACCAACCGCTGCTCGCGGCGTACCGGATCGCACCGTTGCTGATCGCGATCGGCGACGCTCCGGCGGGACGGTCGATGAGATCCGTCTTGGCAGCGTTGCGAATCACCTCGGTGCCAGTCCCGGAGCGCACCACCGTGGACGTCGACACCGCAGCTGATCTCGCCCACGCCCGACGCCTGGCCGCGCAGGCCCACGGGCTAGAGGGGTCGGCGGCAACGTTGGATCCGTAGGGTCAGACCTGTGCGAGCCATCACCACGACCGGTCCTGGCGGGCCTGGTGTCCTGGTGCTCCAGGACGTCCCGGAGCCTGTCCCCGGGCCGGGGGAGCTGCTGATCCGGGTGGCCGCGGCTGGGGTGAACCGCGCCGACGTCCTGCAGCGTCTGGGCCGCTACCCGCCGCCGCCAGGGGCGTCCCCGTTGCTCGGTTTGGAGTGCAGCGGCACCGTCGCGGCGGTCGGCGATCGGGTGGCGCCGGGCACGTGGCAGGCAGGCGATCAGGTGTGTGCGCTGTTGTCCGGCGGTGGGTATGCCGAGCTGGTCGCGGTTGCGGCCGAGCACGTGCTGCCGCTGCCGGGTGGGGTCTCGCTGGTCGAGGCGGCGGCATTGCCGGAGGTGGCCTGCGCAGTCTGGTCGAACCTGGTCAGCACGGCCAGGTTGGCCCCGGGTGAGCTGGTGCTGATACACGGTGGGTCCGGCGGCATCGGGACCATGGCGATCCAGATCGCGCGGCAGCTGGGTGCTCGGGTCGCGGTGACGGCGAGCAGTTCGGCCAAGCTCGACCGGTGTCGCGAGCTTGGTGCCCAGCTGTTGGTGAACTACCAGGAGCAGGACTTCGTCGAGGCGCTTCGCGCGCAGACCGCCGGGCGTGGGGTGGACGTCGTCCTGGATGTCGTCGGCGCGGCGTACCTGCAGCGCAACGTCGACGTCCTGGCCACCGGGGGGCGACTGGTGGTGATCGGCCTGCAGGGGGGTCGTCGAGGTGAGCTGGACCTGAGCGCGCTGCTCGCCAAACGCGCCACGGTCGCCGGCACCTCGTTGCGCGGCCGGGCTACGGCTGACAAGGCGATGGTAGTCGCGGGCGTCCGGCGATACGTATGGCCGATGATTGCCGCCGACGTCGTCCAGCCGGTGGTGGATCGCATCTTCCCGCTCGCCGACGCGGCACAAGCCCACCAAGTGATGGAGTCTGCTGCGCACGTTGGCAAGGTCGTGTTGACGGTCTGACGTGTCGCTCGACTTACGCCGCTGTACGGGTGATCAGGCTTGACCGCCATCTCTATACCCAGTATAGATTCTCGCTACGAGATGCATACCCGGTATGGAGGAGCCATGGGGATCCGCAACGGACTGCTTGCCTTGCTGGCGGACGGGCCGAAGTACGGCGCTCAGCTGCGTGCCGAGTTCGAGCAGCGCACCGGGGGCACCTGGCCTCTCAACGTCGGTCAGGTGTACACCACGCTGGGCCGGTTGGAGCGGGACGGCTTCGTCGAGCCCGCGGGTGCTGGCGACCAGGACGGGCGCATTCCCTACCGGCTGACCGCGGCGGGTCAGGTCGAAGCCCGCCGGTGGTGGACGACGCCGGTCTCCCGTACCGAACCTCCGCGTGACGAGTTGGCGATCAAGTTGGCGCTCGCCGTCACCTTGCCCGGGGTGGATGTTCCCGTGGTGGTGCAGACCCAGCGGACGCAGACGCTGCGTTCGCTGCGTGACCTGACCCGGCTCAAGAAGCAGGCGAGCGACCAGGACGACCTGGCCTGGTCGCTCGTGCTGGAGAACCTGGTGTTCGGTGCTGAGGCCGAGGTGCGGTGGTTGGACCACGTCGAGGCGAAACTGCTGCAGCGGGGAAAGCGTGCCAAGGCCGTGGGCGCCGAGCCGGCAGGCAGAGGGCCGGCAGGCAGTGAGCTGGCAGGCAGTGACCGCGCTGGCAGTGACCGCGTGGGCTCCGAGGACCGCCCTGGTCGCCAGGATCGCGCGGTTGATATTCGTTCAGACACTGGGCAGGTCGACGCCGAAGCCGGTGACGTGGGCGCAAACCGTGCCCGAGGCGGTGCCCGATGACCGCGACGGCAGCGGAGCGCTCACGCCGGATCGCGCCGACGACTGCTGTGCTGGAGCTGCGCGGGGTGACCCGGTCGCACGGCTCGGGGGAGACCACCGTGCACGC
>JBOFLF010000034.1:0-24072 GCA_051657715.1 Angustibacter sp.
GTGATCGGGAAGATGGACGCTCCGGCTCGCTGTCGCAAGCTCCTTGACGCGAGCCCCCGGTCCATCTTCCCGATCACCGCTCCTGCAATGCCGACGGCGCCGTCGTCGGATCGGCACCGACGCTCGGCTGGTGGTGGGGGAAGGAGGTGGTGGCGGGTGCGGTGAGGTCGGCGGCGTAGCGGTGCAGGAGGTCGAGGTTGCGGTCGGCGAGGTGATCGAAGGACTGGGGGACGGAGCTGCCGGGGGTCAGCGACGCCATGGCGGTGACCGGGTCGAGGCGGGCGGTGATCCAGCACTCGTGGCTGGCCGCGCGGGCCAGGGTGTGCGAGGTCGGGCCGACGACGTGGCTGTTGCCGAAGTGGTGCACGCCGCCCGGATCCGTCCCGGTGGCGTTCGCGGCGACCACGTAGACGTGGTTGTCGTAGGCGCGCGCCCGGCTGGTCAGCTCGGCGATGTCAGCGGAGCGCAGCAGCGCGGACGGGCGGGCGATCACCTCGGCCCCGCGGACCGCCTGGATCCGCCACAGCTCGGGGAAGTCGCCGTCGAAGCAGATCGCCATGCCGATCCGGCCGAGCGTGGTGTCCACGACGGTCACCGAGTCGCCCGGGGTGACCCAGCCGCCGCGGCGGGCGTCCTCGGCGGTGAACGGGTGGGTCTTGCGATAGCTGCCGAGCACCCCGCCGTCCGGGCCGATCAGCACCGCGGTGTTGTACACGGTGCCGGGTCGTTCGCCGCGTTCGTAAGTGCCCCAGATGAGGTGCGCGCCGACCTGTCGGGCGACGTCCTGCAGCGGCTCGGTCACCGGGCCGGGGACCGCGGACACCAGGCCCCACAACGCGTCTGCTCCGACGGCGGGGGTGAAGCCGGTGGACGCGGTCTCCGGGAGCACGATCAGCTCCGCGCCGGTCGCCTCAGCACACCGCCGCACCCAGGCCGCCGCCGCCGCGCAGTTGGCGGCGATCGTCTGGTGACTCAACGGGTCCGGGGACGGTGCCAACTGCACGGCGGCCGCGGTGAAAGCCCTCACAGCCACCCCGCCGGGGGCCGTCCAGTCGGGGGCCGTGCAACCGGGGGCCGTGCAACCGGGGGCCGGTTCACCGGGCACCGCCGTCCGGCCGTGGGTCCCGGCGGTCCCGGGCGATCCGCCAACCGACCAGGACACCGGCCAGCGCCCAGAACGCGCCGGCACCGACGCCGGCGAGCACCACCCAGAACGGCACCCGGTCCCCGTCGTCCGCCGCCCTGGCCGCAGGGCGGTACGAGACCGGCGACCCACCCGCTGAGGACGTCGCCCCCTGCGCGGCAACGGCCGGCTGGTCGAGAGCCAACGCACCGGTCGGCAAGACGGCGGTCGCTCCCCCGCCAGTCGCTCCCCCACCGGCCGGTGACGGGCCGTCCGGTAGCGGGCCGTCCGGTAGCGGGGCAGCCGGCTGGGCCGCTTCGGTGAGCACGCCGTCCACCGCGGTGAAGAACTCGCCGGCCATCCGGCGCGCCACCCCGCCGAGCATCCGCTGTCCGACCCCGCCGACCGCGCCGCCGACCGCGGCGTCGGCGTCGTAGTCCACCCTCGTGGTGCCGCCGCCGGCGTCGCTCAGCCGGACCCGACAGGTGGCGTCCACGGTGCCGGCAGCACCGGAACCCCTCGCGCGCAACGTGAGCGAGGTCGGTGGCTGCTGGTCGGCCAGCGACACCTCGCCGTCGTAGGTACCGCGGACGGCGGCCACGCCGGCGGTCACCGTCATCCGGTACCGGTCCGGCGACAGCTGGACCAGCTCCTGGCAGCCAGGGATGGTCGCGACCAGCACCGCCGGGTCACCCAGTGCCCGGTACACCCGGTCGGGATCGGCGTGCAGGGTCGCCGAACCGCTCACCCTCATCGGGTCTCCTCCTGGTCGGGGCCGGCCGCGGGGGCCGGGACCGCGTCCGCGGTCGTGGCGGGCGCGGAGTCCTTCACGTCCTCGGGGTCCGCCGGCCCCCGGTGCGCCTGCCGCAGCTGGTGCAGCTCGCTGGGGCTGATCGGCATCCGGGTGATCGGGATGCCCTCGGCGTCCTCGACCGCGGCGGCGAACGCGGCCATGCCGGGGATCACCCCGGCCTCGCCGGCACCCTTGATGCCCAACGGGTTCAGCGGCGACGGCGTCTGGAGGTGGTCGATCTCCACCCGCTCGGGAACCTCGGTCGCGTACGGCATCAAAAAGTCCATGAACGAGGCGTTCAGCAGCTGCCCGTGCTCGTCGTACGCCATCCGCTCGTACAGCGCGCCGCCAACGCCCTGCGCGACCCCGCCGTGGATCTGGCCCTCGACGATCATCGGGTTGATCAGCCGGCCGCAGTCGTGCACCACGCAGTAACGCAGCACCCGGATCTCCGCGGTCGCCGGATCGGTCTCGACGACCACGGCGTGCGCGCCGCTGGCGAACGTGGACCGCTGCGGGGAGTAGTAGCCGGTCCCCTCCAGCCCGGGCTCCTCGCCAGGAGGCACCGGGGCCTGGTGGCCAACGTGGTCCGCCGTCCTGACCGCGAACTGGGTGGCCGCCCGGGTCGCCTCGTCGAACGCGTAGCGCAGCGGGTTCGACAGCACCGCGACGGTGCCGAGGTCCATCCAGGTACCGGGTGCGCCGCGCACCTGCACCACCCCGTCCACCAGCTCGAGGTCCTCCTCGGCGACCTCGAGGGCGTCGGCGGCGATCCGGATCGCCTTGGCCCGCACCGTCTTCGCCGCCACCGACGCGGCCGACCCGCTCATCACCGCGGCCCGGGAGGCGAACGTGCCGACCGCGTACCCGAACCGCCGGGTGTCCCCGGTGGTCACGGTGACCCGGTCCATCGGGACGCCCAGCTCGTCCGCGACCACCTGAGCGAACACGGTCTGGTGGCCCTGGCCCTGGGTGGTCAACCCGGTGGCCACGGTCACCCGGCCCGCGGTGTCCACCGCCACGTGCGCACCCTCGTATGGCCCGACGCCGGTGCCCTCAACGTACATCGCCAGGCCGATCCCGAGCCGCCGGCCCCGCGCCCGCGCCTGCTGCTGCTCCGCGGCGAACCCGTCCCACCCGACCAGCGCCTTGAGCTTCGCCAGCAGCGTCGGGTAGTCGCCGGAGTCGTAGACCAGCGGGCGGCCGTCCTGGAAAGTCAGGTGGTGGTCGAACGGCATCTGCTCCGGCCGGATCAGGTTGCGCTCGCGGACCACCGTGCGATCCAGTCCGAGCCGCGCGGCGATCGCGTCCATCGTGCGCTCCATCGCGTATACGCCCTGCGGGCGACCGGCGCCGCGATACGGCGTGACGATCACGGTGTTGGTGTAGAGCGACCAGAACTCGCAGCGGTAGACCCCGGGCTGGTACGGACCGAGCAGCTGGGTGGAGGTGATGATCGGCACGATGATCCCGTACGGCGTGTACGCCCCGTTGTCGTGCCACAGCTGGACGTCCAGCGCGAGCACCCGGCCGTCGTCGTCGAAACCGACCTGGACCCGTTGCAGCTGTTCGCGTTCGTGCGCGCTGGAGACGAAGTGCTCGCGGCGGTCCTCGACCCACTTCACCGCCTCGCCGAGGCCGGCGAGCGCGAGGCGGCGGGCCGCCCAGGGCACCAGCACCTCCTCCGGCCACGGGTGCATGATCTTCACCCCGAAACCGCCACCGACATCGGGGGCGACCACGTGCACCCGGGCCGGGGGTAGGGCGAGCCGCGCGGCCAGCGCCGCCCGCACCGACGTGGACGCCTGGGTCGAGGAGTGCACCAGCAGCGCGTCCTCGTCGTTGTCCCAGCGAGCCAGCACCCCCTTGCCCTCCAACGGCATCGACGCGCTGCGTTCGACCTCCAGGTCGAGCTCGAGCCGGTGCGGCGCGGCGCGCAGGGCGGCGTCGACGGCGTCCGGGTCGTCGCTGGTGTGCTGCACCAGGTGCGCGGCCACGTTGTCCGGGACGTCCGCGTGCACCGCGCGGGCCGCCTCCCGGGCCGCCGCGACGCCGACCACTGCGGGCGACGGCTGGTACCGCACGACGATGGCCTGGCAGGCGTCCTCGGCGACGTACCTGTCCCGCGCCACCACCATGACCACCGGCTCGCCGACGTGCTTGACCTCGTCCCGAGCCAGCGCGTACCCGGTGCGCGGCGCGGTCAGCGCCGGGTGCGGGATGAGCAGCGGCAACGGATCGGCGACCGTGGTGCCGTCCGTCACGTCGGCGGCCGCCAAGTCCTCCCAGGTGTAGACGGCGACCACCCCGTCGACGTCCAGGGCGCCGTCGACGTCGATGTCCGCGATCCGGGCGTGCGCGTGCGGGCTGCGGACGAAGGCGACGGCCAACGCGGCGCGACCGAGGTCGTCGAGGAACCGGCCGCCGCCGGTCAGCAGCCGCCGGTCCTCAACCCGAGCGACGCGCTCACCGAACAGCTTCGTCGTCACCGCGCCACCCGCTGATCCCCCGGCGGATCTGCTGACGGATCCACCAGCCGATCCTCCCGTCGGGCCGGCCGCCGGCTCAGCTGCGCGGCCCGCAGCACCGCATCGGTGATGTTCTGGTAGCCCGTGCACCGACACAGGTTGCCGCTGATCGCCTCCCGGGCCTGCTCGCGGGTCGGGTCCGGGTTGCCGTCCAGGTACGCGGCGACCGTGGTGAGCAGCCCGGGCGTGCAGAACCCGCACTGCAACGCGTGGCACTGCGCGAACGCCTGCTGCACCGGGTGCAGCCCGTCCCTGTGGCTGCTGCCGTCCCCGTGGCTGTCGTCCCGACCGACGTCCTGGCTGCCGTCCCGGCCGGCGTCCTGGTCGAGTCCTCGGGTCAGCCCCTCCACCGTGGTGACCTCGTGGCCGTCCACGCCCACCGCCAGCAGCAAGCAGGACCGCACCGGTCGGCCGTCCAGCAGGACCGTGCAGGCGCCGCACACCCCGTGCTCGCACCCGACGTGTGTGCCGGTCAGGCCGAGGTCGTACCGCAGCGCGTCGCTGAGCAGCCGGCGCACCGGAACGGTCACCTCACGGGCAACCCCGTTGACCCGCACCCGGATCGCCAGCTCCTGCTCGGCACTCATCAGGCTGCCTCCCGGAACGCCCGCTCGGTGAGCACCCCGGCCAGGTGCCGCCGGTAGTCCGCGCTGGCGTGCACGTCCGGCTCCGGGTCCACCAGTCCCCGCACCCGCTCGGCGACCGTGTGCCAGGGTGCCGCGTCGGCCGGCGCGCCACGCACCTGGTCCGTCAGGTCGAGCAGCAGCGGGACCGGGCCCATGGAGATGTACGCCGCACGAGCCTGCACCACCCCGCCATGGTGATCGACATCGACGGTGACCGCCACCCCGCACACGGCGTAGTCGCCGCGACGCCGGGACACCTCGACCACGGCGCTGCGCCGGCCCGCCGACGGGCACGGGAACTGCGCGGCCACCGCGAGCTCGTCCGACGCGAGGGTGGACTCCAACGGCCCGGCGAACAGGTCCGCAGCATCGATCCGACGCTCGCCGCGCACCGACCGGACGACCAGCCGCCCGTCCAGCAGCCGGAGCACCGCGGGCAGCTCCGCGGCCGGATCCGCGTGGCAGAGGCTGCCCACCACGGTGCCCCGGTTGCGGATCGCCGGGTGCGCCACGTACCGAAGTGCCTGCCCCAGCAGCGGATTGGCGCTCCCCGCACCCGGGTGGGCTTCCAGGTCGGCGTGCCGGGCCAACGCGCCGACCTGGACGACGAGCTGCCGGTGCTCCCCCGGCTGCCCGTCGTCCACGACGATCACCTCCGCCAGGCCACCCACCTGGTTGATGTCCACCAGATGAGTGGGGTGCGCCAGGCGCATGGACATCATCGGCAGCAGGCTCTGACCCCCGGCGAGCACGGTGGCGTCCGGGCTCAGGTGAGCCAGGACATCCACCGCCTCGTCGACGGTCGTCGGGCGGTGGTAGTGGAAGCGCGCCGGTTTCACCCGCCGGATTGTGCTGTCGTGCCCGAAGCTCCGGACGCTCCACCCCGATCCGGGTTCTCGGTCAGGTCGATCTGGCGACCGAGGGCGGCGTCCGACAGGTGTGTCGGCGCGATCAGCCGGGCCAGGTGATAGGCAACGATCGTCACGATGGTGCCCAGCGCGATCCCCGAGAGGGTGAAGTCGTCGGTGACCGTCAACGAGGTGTTGCCGATCGCGATGATGATCCCGGCGGCCACCGGGATGAGGTTCACCGGGTTGGCGAAGTCCACCCGGTTCTCCCGCCAGATCTTGGCACCCAGCAACCCGATCATCCCGTAGAGCACGACGGTGATACCGCCGAGCACCCCGCCTGGGGTGGCCGACACCACCGCCCCGAACTTCGGCGACAGTCCGAACAGGATGGCGACCGCGGCAGCCACGTAATAGGCCGCCGTGGAATACACCCTGGTCGCCGCCATCACGCCGATGTTCTCCGCGTACGTCGTGGTGGGGCTGCCCCCGACCACGCTGGCGACCGCGGTGCCGACGCCGTCGGCGCCGATCGCCCGGCCCATCACCGGGTCCAGGTCCTCACCCGTCATCTCGGCAACCGCCTTCACGTGACCGGCGTTCTCGGCGATCAGCGCGATCACCGCGGGCAGCACGAGCAGCACGAACGTCCAGCGCAGCTCCGGCCAGTGGTAGCCGATCACCCCGGCCGCCACGTCCGTCTGGGGCGGCAGCCCGATCCAGTCAGCCGCCCGCACCCCGTCCCAGTTGATCCGGTCGTGCGCGAACGCGGTGGCCACGCAGTACGGACCCTCGGCGTCACACGGCTGGCCGTCCGGCCCCCGCAGGTTCTGCCCGGGCAGCACGGAGGTGACCTGCCCGAACCGGTCGAACAGCCAGGACAGCGCGTACCCGAACACCAGGCCCAGGAAGATCGAGATCCGCCCGGCGAACCCGCGCAGCCCCACGCCCATGGCGATCACCGCGACCATGACGAGCAACGCCACCCACTGGTCCTGCGGCCAGTAGATGTTCGCGACCACCGGGGCCAGGTTGAAGCCGATCAGCAGGACGACCGCGCCGGTCACCACCGGCGGCAGCACCGAGGTGATCATCCCCGCGCCGGCGTAGTGGATGACCACCCCGACCAGGGCCAGCACCACACCGGCGACCAGGATCGCGCCGGTGACCTCAGGTGCGGTGCCGCCCTGGGCGTAGATGGCCGCCACCCCGCCGACGAACGACGCGGAGGTGCCGAGATAGCTGGGCACCTTGTTCTTCACGATCAGCAGGAAGCAGATCGTGGCGATGCCGCTCATCATGATCGCCAGCTGGGGGTTGAGCCCCATCACGATCGGGAAGACGAAGGTGGCGCCGAACATCGCCACCACGTGCTGCGCTCCCAGCCCGGCGGTCCGCCCCCAGGACAGCCGTTCGTCCGGTGCGACCACCTCCCCTGGTGCTGGTGTCCGGCCGTCCCCGTGCAACCTCCACATGGCCATTGGGCGGTCCTCTCACACCAGGAGCGGCGGTCGCGCACGGGTCCGCTCGCGTACCCACCGCTCTCCGTGGGCACAGACTAGGGACGGACCCGCGCCGGGGGAATGGCTTCCAGACAACGGGTTCCGCCGGATCTGCTCACGTGTTCAGCTGATGCCGATTCGTCGGGTTGAGCGGTGACCGCATGGATGGCCTACCGTGCCGTCCGTGACCACCGGCCCCGCCGACAGACGACCCGACGGCCCCGCCGACAGGCGAATCGACGACGCCGCCGACAGGCAAGAGGACGCCGCCGAGAGGCGACCTGACGACGTGGTCGACCCGCGGTCCGATCCCGCTGGGAGGCGACCGGACGATCTCGTCGAGCGGCGCCCGGGGGCTTACCACGATTCGGTGACCCTGCTGCAGGCCACGCAGGCGGTCCGGGAGGTGGACGGGGTGCTGGCCGCGCAGGTCGCCATGGGGACCACGCTGAACCTGGAGCTGATGACCGCGGACGGGTTCGTCGTCCCGCACGGTGCCGGCCCCGACGACCTGGTGGTGGCGGTCCGGGCCGCCGACGGCGCGGCGGTGGCGCGGGCGCTGGCCGCGCTGGACCGCACCCTGGCTGCGCCGGGTTCGGCGGACGCGGCGCCCGGGGTGTCGGCGGTCGCACCGCCCCGGACGGTGGGTGCCGCGCTGCACGACCGGCCGGCGCCGGTGGTGGTGGTGTCGGTGCCCGGCCCGTACGCGGCCCTCGAGGCGTGGGACGCGGTCCGGGCCGGCAGCAGCGTGCTGGTGTTCAGCGACAACGTGCCGGTGGCGGACGAGGTGGCGCTCAAGTCGGCGGCGGCGCGTCGCGGCGTGCTGGTCATGGGTCCAGACTGCGGGACGGCGGTGCTCGACGGGGTCGGGTTGGGGTTCGCGAACGTCGTGCCGCCCGGGCCGGTGTCGGTGGTCGCCGCGTCCGGCACCGGCGCCCAGCAGGTGATGGCGCTGCTCGCGCATGCCGGGGTGGGCATCCGGCACTGCCTCGGAACCGGCGGCCGGGACCTATCCGCCGCGGTCGGTGGCCGGTCGGCGCAGCAGGCCCTGGCCGCGCTGGCCGACGACCCCGGCACCGAGGTGATCGTCATGGTGGGCAAACCGGCGGCGCCGCCGGTGCTGGAGGCGTTGCGGCGCAGGTGTTCCACGATCGACAAGCCGGTGATCTGGGCGACGCTCGGGCCAGGCCTGCCAGACCTGACCGCGTCCGCGGAGCAGGTGCTACACCGGCTCGGGTGCCCGGTCCCGACGTGGCCGAGCTGGCCCCCGACCCCCGTCCCGCAACCTGACCCGTCTGCAGACCACGACCCGGCCCCACGCCTCGATCCCGCCCGGCGATCCAACCCTTCGGCGCGGTTGGAGCGCGGGGCCGGGCCGAGCCCCACCCCGCCCCCCAGGCACACCGGCGGGCTCTTGCGGGGCTTGTTCTGCGGCGGCACGTTGTGCGCCGAAGCCGGCCTGGTGGCTGGCGAGGTTCTCGGCCGGGTGCTCTCGAACGTCACCCAGCCGCGGCTGCTGCTGGACGGCGCCGGGCGGTGGGACGCCGGCGCCGAGCACGCCGTCGTGGACTACGGCGACGACCAGCTGACCGTCGGTCGTGCCCACCCGATGGTCGACCCGCGGCAACGCGACGAGCGCCTGCTGATCGAGGCCGCGGACCCGAAGGTCGGCGCGGTGCTGCTGGACGTCGTCCTCGGCCACGCCGCCCACCCGGATCCCGCGACTGGGCTGGCGCCGGTGATCCGTCAGGCACGACAGCTGGCTCAGGACACCGGCCGGGACCTGGCCGTCGTGGTGTCCCTCACCGCCACCGCGGGGGATCCGCAGGGCCTGGGCGACCAGGCACGGCGGTTGGCGGCTGCCGGGGCGAGCGTGCACCTGTCGAACGCGGACGCGGCGCGAACCGCCGCGCGGGCGGCGCTCGCCGGCAGCCCTCACGACGGCAGTCCTCATGACGGCAGCTCACATGAAGGCAGCTCACATGAAGGCAGGGCGTCGTGAGCGAGACGTCGAGGCCCGCGGACCGGTATGGCGACCCGGACCCGTTGCGGGCGTTGCTGTCCGGCCCGCCCGGCGAGGTCGTAGCCGCGGGGGTGGCGATACTCGCGGACGCGGTGGCGAACCAGGGCGCCGCGATGCGGCGGGTCGATTGGCGACCGCCGCTCGGTGGCCAGGCGTCCGCGCCACTGCTGACCCAGGTGCTGACCGACGCCCGCCGAGACGCGGCGAACACCCGCGCGGTGAGCCGGATGGTCGCAGCTGGCGCGGAGCTGGTCGACGTGCTGCCCGCCCGCGAGTCCCTGGGCCTGGAACCGGGCACCTTCCTGCACGCCGGCCCGCCGATCGAGTGGCAGCGGGCGTCCGGTCCGCTGCGCGGCGCCCTGGTCGGCGCGATGCTGCTGGAAGGCCTGGCCGACGACCCGGAGCAGGCCGAACGCCGGCTGGCCGACGGTGCCGGGATCGTCCTGGAGCCGTGCCACGGTCGCGGCGCGGTCGGTCCGATGGCAGGGGTGGTCTCGCCGTCCATGTGGGGGTTCGTGCTCCGCGACCCGGTGCACGGCGGCACCGCCTACTGCACGCTCAACGAGGGGCTCGGGAAGGTGCTGCGGTACGGCGCGTACGACCCGCAGGTGCTGGACCGGTTGCGGTGGATGAGCGCGGTCCTCGGGCCGCTGCTGCAGCGGGCGGTACAGGCGCGGACCGAGCGGGACGGCCCGGTAGACGTCCGGGCGATCATCGCGCAGATGCTGCACATGGGAGACGAGGGGCACAACCGCAACCGGGCCGGGACGATGATGCTGGTCCGCGAGCTGGTGCCGCCGCTGCTCGATCTGGGCACCGACGGCCAGGTCCGGTCGCGGGACATCGCGCAGGCGGTGCGGTTCTGCAACGGCAACGACCACTTCTTCCTCAACCTGGTGATGCCGGCGTGCAAGCTGGCCGGCGACGCTGCGCGGGACGTGCCCGGCTCGACGCTGGTGGTCGCGATGGCCCGCAACGGCACCGACTTCGGCATCCAGGTGGCGGGCACCGGTTCGTCCTGGTTCACCGCACCGGCGAACACCCCGGACGGCCTGTTCCTCGGCGGATTCGGCCCCGACGACGCGAACCCGGACATCGGCGACTCGGCGATCACCGAGACCGGTGGCCTGGGCGGGTTCGCGATGGCCGCCGCGCCGGCGATCGCGAGGTTCGTCGGAGGCACCGCCCAGGACGCGCTGGACACCACCCAGCGGATGTACCAGATCACCCTCGCCGAGCACCCGGCGTACCAGGTCCCGGTGCTCGGGTTCCGCGGCACCCCGGTCGGGATCGACGTCACCGCGGTGGTCCGCACCGGTGTGCTGCCGGTGATCAACACCGGGATGGCCGGACGGGTGGCCGGGGTCGGCCAGGTCGGCGCCGGCCTGGTGTCGCCCCCGCCCGGCTGCTTCACCGACGCGCTGGCCGACCTGGCCCGAGCCGTCCGCTAGCACCGGCCAGCACGTGCTTCACAGGACTGCGTCAGCCGGATCACAGGGTCGACGGTGCCACCGTCGCCCCGAAGCTCAGCACGCCATCTCGGCGGTTGTGGCCGCCGAACGCCTTGAGCCGGAGGCAAATCCGAGCCACGTGTGCCGGTTTCCCGCCCAGCACCAGCCAAGCTTGGGCGCGTTGCGATTGGCGCGGCCGTCCCGCCCCGTGCCGTTGCTGATCCACAGGGCCGGCACCCGGGCGTCGTCGGTCCCGTCGGGCTTGCGTCGGCGGGAACCCACGGTCATGAAGCAGTGGTTGCGGGCCAGCGCCGCGGGCTGCTGGAGCAGCCAGAGGATGCCCTCGGTCATCGTCAACGGAGTACGCCCGGCCGCGAGGATGCCGGTCAATGCCTCGTTCGGCGTCTGGTTCGACCACTCGTCCCCCCGGTGCAGGTCGTGGACGAGGTAAATCGCCGCCGGAGGTTGGGCGGTCGCGATCGGGTGGAAGTCGTCGACGTCGGTCATGTCCTCGACCACGAAGCCAGTCTTGCCGTCGCGGCGCAGCAGCGGCACCAAGGCCGAGGCGAGCAGGTTCTGATGGTGGACGGCTAGCAGCGTGCCGGTCGGCGCGTCGGCCGCTGCCTGGTGCAGCTGGGAGCGGGTGAGGCCGCACCTGGTGTGCAGTCCCAGGTCGATCAGCCGTTGCGCCTGATCCCCGGGAGCGGGGATCGCGCCGGGATCACCACTCATCAGGAAACCCCCGCGATCGATCCACTCACCTCGTCCCCAACGACGGGACAGCGCCACCTGTTCCCCGGAAGCTCCCCGGCTTCCCGTTGGCCTCCCGGCGTCGCGGATCGCGCGGGGATCAGCGGGCGTCCCCCGGATCGTGCGATTCAGGATCCGAGGCCGCGCGGGTCAGGTCGTGCGAGCGGTCGACGTCTCGCGGGTCGCCGGTGCCGTCCGACGGCACCGGGAGCACCCGGCCCCGGTGTGCGGCCAGCCAGCTCCGCGCACCCACGTCCTCAGCGGCCGACGCCGCGACATCCGGCCACACCGACCGGTCGAACAACACTGGGTGCCCCGGCAGGCCCTGGTAGGTCGCCTGTGCCGCAACGGTTCCGGGCGGGACGGCGATCAGCCGGCGGACCGCTCCCGCGCCCACCCACGGCGTGTCGACCAGCAGCACGACCACCGCGTGCCACCGCCCGATGCCGGCGGCCGCCAGCCCGACCCGCAGCGAGGAGCCCATGCCGGACGCCCAGTCCGGGTTCCGCACCACCACCGCCTGGACGTCGTCCAACTCGGCCGCGCCGGACACCACCAGGACGTCCGCGCAGCCGCCGTCCCGCAGGGTGCGGACCGCGCGGTCGACCAACCGCTCGCCGTCCAGCCGGGCCAGTGCCTTCGGGCCGCCGAACCGGCGTCCGGGACCGGCCGCCAGCACCAGTCCCACGACACCGGCCCGGTCGCCACCACCGGCCCGGTCGCCACCACCGGCCCGGTCGCCACCAGCAGCCCGGTCGTCGGCGGCACCGTCAGCGGCCACCTCCGGGTGCATCGCCGACTCATACCCCGTGCTCGGCCACGAGCGCTCGCAGCCGGGCGGCCTCGCGTGCCCCGGTCGCGCCGTCGACCCGCTGCACGGCCATCACGGCCAGCTCGTCGCCGTCGTCCAGCACCAGCGTGACCCACGGGTCACCGTCGGCGAACCGCACCGCCTCGACCTGCGACCAGGCCACCCGGCGGGTCAGCAGCAGGTTGCGCACCACCAGGCCACCGGGGTCCGGGACGGCCCGGATGCTCGCGTAGCGCCACATCAACGCGGCGATGGCCACCCCGAGCGCGGCCAGCAGCACCGAGTCCGCCACCCCCCAGCCGGTCATCCCGGTGGCCGGCATCGCCGCCGCGAGCACGCTGAAGACGAGCACCGACACCACCGCCGCGACGATGGCCACCCGACGACCTCGCTGGGAGCGGAACGGCGGCGCGCTCATCGCGGTCACAACCGGCAGGCGTGGATGTCGGTGACCAGGATCGCCCGAGCACCCAGGTCGTACAGCTCGTCCATCACCTGGTTGGTGGACCCGCGCGGCACCATCGCCCGCACCGCCGACCAGGCGCGGTCCTGCAACGGGCTGACCGTGGGCGACTCCAGGCCGGGCGTCACCGCGCACGCCTGGTCGACCAGGTCGACCGGGACGTCGTAGTCCATCAGCACGTACTGGCGGGCGACCAGCACGCCCTGCAGCCGGCGCTGCAACACGGTCAGCGCCGGATCACCCGCCACCCGCTCAGCGGACGGGCCATCGCCGGACGGACGCTCGCCGGACGGACGCTCGCCGGACGGGTGCTCGCCGGACGGGCTGGCCCGCCGGATCAGCACCGCCTCGGACTCCAGGATCGGGTCGCCGAACACCTCCAGCCCGGCCGCCCGCAGCGTCGACCCGGTCTCCACCACGTCCGCGACCGCGTCCGCCACGCCGAGACCCACGGACGTCTCCACCGCGCCGTCCAGCCGGACGACCTGAGCGCTCACCCCGTGCCGGGTCAGGTACTGCCGCACCAGGCCCGGGTAGGAGGTGGCCACCCGCCGCCCGGCCAGGTCGGCCACCGTGGCGATGCCCCCAGCCGCCGGTGCGGCGAAGCGGAACGTGGACCGACCGAAACCCAGCGTCAGCACCTCCTCGGCGTCCGCCTCGCTGTCCAGCAGCAGGTCCCGGCCGGTGATGCCGACGTCGAGGGCGCCGGAGCCGACATAGACCGCGATGTCCCGCGGCCTTAGGTAGAAGAACTCGGCCCCGTTGTCGGGATCGGACAGTGCAAGCTCCCGGGTGCTGCTGCGCTGGCGGTACCCGCTCTCCCGCAGCATCTGGCACGCGGCCTCGCTCAGCGAGCCCTTGTTCGGGACGGCGATCCGCAGCACGACTGGGCTCCTGAGCGGTGGTGGTAGGCGATGAAAGGTCGACGACGGCCGAGGACGCCCGTCACAGGTGGGCGTACACGTCCCGGAGGGTCAGACCGCGGTCCAGCATCAGCACCTGCAGGTGGTAGAGCAGCTGACTGACCTCCTGGGCGGTGCGCTCCGGCCCCTCGTGCGCGGCGGCCATCCACACCTCGGCGGCCTCCTCGACGATCTTCTTGCCGATCGCGTGGGTGCCCGCGTCCAGCTCGGCCACGGTGCGCGACCCGGCGGGCCGTTGCTCGGCCTTGCCGGTCAGCTCGGCGAACAGCTCCTCGAACGTCTTCACGGCCGCTCATCGTACGGCGCCCGGCGGCGGCTCACCGGCGCACCCGCCGCCGCCACGCGGTGAACGAGGACAGCGGCGCGGTGCCGGGGCGCACGAGCCACGGCCACGGGTGCCGCTCGACCGGTCGGACGATCGCGGCCCGACGCTGCCACCCGGGCACCGGCGTCCAGCTAGCGGCGACCCGCCGACCGGCCAGCTCGTCCGAAACCGAGCCGAGCAGCACCTCGACCGGGCGCCGGTCCGCGAGGTCGGCCAGCGTCTGCGCGAGGAAGACCAACCGCTTGCCGGACAACCGGAGTCGGGCCAGCAGCGGCGCGTCGAACACGAAGAGCGCGGGCAGCTCCGGGTGCGCGGCCAGGGCCGGGTCGTCGTCGCCGAGGGACTCGGCGGTCAACCAGACGGAGTCGGCGACGCCGTCCACCTCCGGCTCGAGCGGCCCGGCGGGCGTCGGGCCGGCGGCGAGGTCCGCGATGGCGTCGGCGGCGAGCGGCGGGCCAGGTGCGGCGTCCGGCCACCGCTCGATCGGGCAGCGGTCCCGCAGCGGGCACGTCCCGCACAGGCCCGGCGCTCGGCGCTCGACCTGCCAGCGGCTGAACCCGTACGGCCGCCCGGTGCCGGTGCCGACCGTCCACTGCCACCCCAGCCGGTTGGCGGCCCGCGACCCGTCGAGCAGGTGCCGGTACATCAGGTCCTCACCCTCCCGCCAGGGCCAGCCGTGCCGGACGGTCCAGTGCGAGGCCAGCCACATCCGGGTCTGGTTCACCAGCCAGCCCTCGTCGGTCAGCTGCTCGGCGATGGTCCGCACGCATACCATCTCGGTCCGCCACGGGTCACCGTCGGCGTCCGGGGGCTCGGGTTTCGGGGGCTCGGGTTTCGGGGGCTCGAGATTCGGGGGCTCGAGATTCGGGGGCTCGAGATTCGGGGGCTGGTGCCGCAGCGGCTCGGCGAGACGTGGTCCGACCCTGGCGTACAGGTGGCGGGCGTACTCCTGCCACAGCAATTCGTCTCGGTACCGGTCGCGGTCCCGGGCGGTTGCCGGTGCCACGGCCGCCCAGAGCCGTGGCAACGTCACCAGGCCGTGTCGGACGTACGGCGACATCCGGGTGGCGCCGCGCCGACGGACCGGCAGGACGGTGCTGCGGGACCGGGCGTACCCGGTGATGTCGAGCGTGGCGAGCGCCGCGTCGGCGGCCACCTGACCACCGGGCAGTCCGCCGGCCCGAACACCGCCGGGACCCTCCAGGGCCAGGTTGCCGAGATGCTGGGCGACCCAGCCGACCACGGCCTCGGTGTCGTCGGCTGGTGGTGGGGCGGGCAGCGCGGGCACCGGACCATGCTCGCGGACGGATTCGCGCCGCGCCGGACGACCGCCCCGCCGAGCGAGTCCGCAAGCCCGCCGAGCGAGCTCGCGAAGAGGACGGACGCGGCGGGTCAGCCGGCGGTCTCCGCCCGGTCGGCGGCAACGTCGGCGATGATCGCTCGCAGCTGCTCACGGGCCTGACCCTCGCTGGCGGCGACCTGCTCCGGGGTGTGGCCCCACGACCTGATGACCACGAAGTCCTGGATGCCGACGAAACCCAGCAGAGCCTGCAGGTACGGCTCCAGGTGGTCCAGCGACGCGGCGGCGAGATCCTGTGGGGCGCTGCCGGAGGAGGACACCACGACCGCCCGCTTGCCGCGCAGCAGCCCGGTCGGGCCGTTCGGGCCGAACGAGAACGTGCGGTCGGCCCGCGCCACCTGGTCGATCCACGCCTTGAGCGAGGCCGGCACGCCGAAGTTGTACATCGGGGCGCCGATCACCAGCACGTCCGCCTGCTCCAGCTCGCCGATCAGGGTGTCGCTGCGGGACAACGCGAAGCGCATTGACGGGTCGTGCTGCTGCGGATCGGAGTAGACCGCGGACAGCCAGGTCTCGGTGATGTACGGCACCGCCTCGACATGCAGGTCGCGGTAGGCCGCGGTGCTGCCCGGGACGGCGGCCAGCCAGCCGTCGACGAGCTCGCGACCCAGCCGACGGGTGCTCGAGGTGTCGGAGCGGGCGCTGGAGTCGAGGTGCAGCAGTCGGGTCACGGTCTCTCCTCGTCGAGTCGGATCAGTGGGTGTGAGACGTCGGGTGACGCCGTCGCGGTGGTAACCGAAGATCGTCATCTTGCGATTCCCAAGAGTGACCAGGCACTCTGAAGTACACTAGGTACCTGGAGGTGACCGATGGCACGCTCAGCACGCACGCGACCCACGACCAGCGACGAGTCCCGGTGCCAGCCGGACTGCGGCACCGGCGCCTACGTCGACTGCGGGATGCGCGCCGTGCTCGCCCGGATCGGGGACAAGTGGACGGTCCTCGTGATCGGGTTGCTCAGCGCCGGGCCGATGCGGTTCAACCGGTTGCGCGCCGCGCTGCCCGGCATCAGCCAGAAGGTGCTCACCTCGACGCTGCGCTCCCTGGAGCGGGACGGCCTGGTGGAGCGGCAGGTGCGGCTCGCCGTCCCGGTCGAGGTCTCCTACTCCCTCACCGAACTCGGATACACCCTCGACGAACCACTGCGCGCGGTCCGCGACTGGTCCCGGCGCAACTTCGACGACGTCGAGGCGGCCCGCACCCGCTACGACTCACGGCGACCGATCTCCGCCGATGCGGACCCGACGATGGCGTCGAGCAAGAGCGCTGCGCCGTAGGCAGTGTCGTGCCGGCGAGCTACAGCCTGTTCAGTGGGGTGATCGCGCCACTTCCGGTCACAGCGCGTCGATGTCTTCGACGGCGATGTCACCGCGGCAGCATGGTCACATCCCTCAGCACCGTCTCGACCGCGCCGTAGGTGGTGGTCCGCTGGCGGGCCGGGCGGCCGATGCCGGACGCGATGTCGGTCAGCTCGGCGATGGTCTTCGCGGAGCCGTGCTCGGAGCCGGCCATCCGGCTGATGGTCTCCTCCATCAGGGTGCCGCCCAGGTCGTCCGCGCCGCCGGTCAACATCGCCCGGGTGCCGTCCACCCCGAGCTTCACCCAGGACGTCTGCACGTGGTCGATCCGGCCGTGCAGCATGATCCGGGCCAGGGCGTGCACGGCTCGGTTGTCCCGCAGCGTCGGCCCCGGCCGGGCGAGGCCGGCCAAGTACACCGGCGCGTGCGTGTGCACGAACGGCAGCGGCACGAACTCGGTGAACCCGCCGGTGCGGTCCTGCACCGCGGCCAAGGTCCGCAGGTGACCGATCCAGTGCCGCGGGTGGTCGACGTGGCCGTACATCATCGTCGAGCTGGACGGCAGCCCCAGCTCGTGCGCGGTGCTCACCACCTCGATCCAGGCGGACGCCGGCAGCTTGCCCTTGGTCAGCACCCAGCGGACCTCGTCGTCCAGGATCTCCGCGGCGGTGCCGGGGATCGAGCCGAGGCCGGCTTCGCGCAGCTCGGTCAGCCAGTCCCGCACCGACCGGTCCGCCTTCGCCGACGCGGTGGCGATCTCCATCGGGGAGAACGCGTGCACGTGGATGCCGGGCGCCGCGTCCTTGACTGCGCGGACGATGTCCACGTAGGCGCTCGGGCCGAGATCCGGCGAGATGCCGCCCTGCAGGCACACCTCGGTGGCGCCGAGCGCCTGGGCTTGCGCGGCCCGCTCCCCCACCTGCGCCAGCGACAACGTGTACGCGTCCGCGTCGGTCTTGCGCTGGGCGAACGCGCAGAACCGGCAGCCGACGTAGCAGACGTTGGTGAAGTTGATGTTCCGGTTCACCACGTAGGTGACCTGGTCGCCGACCACGTCCCGCCGCAGGTCGTCGGCGAGCTCGGTGACCGCGTCCAGGTCGGCGCCGTCCGCGGTCACCAGGGCCAGGTACTGCTCGTCGGTCAGCCCGGCCGGGTCCTCCTGTGCTCGGTGCAGCGCGGCCCACACCTGCCCGTCAAGTCGCGGTGGCGCGCCAACCCGTCGCGACACCGGGAAAGACGACGCCGGGAAAGAGGACGGCGGAGAAGAGGGCACCGGAGAAGGCGGCGCAGCAGAAGACGAAACAGCAGGAGACGGCTCTACAGGAACCGGCCCAGCGGAAGGTCCGGCGGAGTGAGTGATCCGGGCACCGACTTCGGCCCAGTCCCCGTACACCTCGTCGAAGTCACCGCGGCGACGCGCGATCCGGCCGACCTCGTCCACCTCGCGGTGCAGCTCGGTGCGGCCCGTCGCCACCAGCCCAGCCGTGCCACGACCAGCCGTGCCACGACCAGCGGAGCCGCTGCCGGCCCCGTGCCCGCCATCCGGCTCCTGCCACGGTCGGCCGACGGGCTTGGCGTCGGCCCGGGCCAGTCCGGTGGCCGGGTCGACCAGCGCGCGCACGTGGTCGTGCAGCCGTGGGTCGATCCACGGCTGGCCGTGCTCCAGCGCGCCGCGTACGTACCGGGGGTGCGCGGTGAGCCGCTCGGCGAGCGCCAGGCCGTCGTGCTCGGCGGTCCACCGGGCCAGGTCGTCCAGCTGCGGCCACGGACGCTCGGGGTTCACGTGGTCCGGGGTGACCGGCGAGACGCCGCCCCAGTCGTCCACCCCGGCGGCCAGCAGCGGGCCGATCTCCTGCGGCGTGGACAGGTTCGGCGGCACCTGCAGGCTGACCGACGGCCCCAGCAGCAGTCGCGCCACCGCGACCGTGGCCAGGAACTCCTCGCCCTCGACGTCGTCCGCGGACCGCATCGCGGTGTCGCCCTTGGCGCGGAAGTTCTGCACGATCACCTCCTGGACGGCGCCGTACTCGCGCGCCACCCGGCGGATCGTCAGCAACGACTCGACCCGGTCCGCGAGGGTTTCGCCGATGCCCACCAGGATCCCGGTGGTGAACGGTACGCCGACCCGGCCGGCGTCCTCCAACACCCGCAACCGCACCGCCGGGTCCTTGTCCGGCGAGCCGAAGTGCGCGCCACGGGGCTCCTCGAACACCGCGCGGGAGGTGGTCTCCAGCATCATCCCCATGGACGGTGCGACCGGTCGCAGCCGCTGCAGGTCGGACCAGGACAGCACCCCGGGGTTCAGGTGCGGCAGCAGCCCGGTCTCCTCCAGCACCCGGATCGCCATCGCCCGCACGTAGGAGAGCGTGTCGTCGTACCCGCGGGCGTCCAACCACTCCCGGGCGGCCGGCCAGCGGTCCTCCGGGCGGTCGCCGAGGGTGAACAGCGCCTCCTTGCAGCCCTGGTCGGCACCGCGGCGGGCGATCTGGAGCACCTCGTCCGGGGACAGGTACGGCGCCGGCAGCCGGTGCGGGACGGTGGCGAAGGTGCAGTAGTGGCAGCGGTCCCGGCACAGCCGGGTCAGCGGGATGAACACCTTGCGGGAGTAGGTGACCGTGCCCGGTCGCCCAGCAGCCGCCATGGCCGCGTCCCGAACCCGGGTGGCTACCTTGGCGAGCTCCTGCAGGTCGTCCCCGCGGGCGGCGAGCAGTATCTGTGCCTCAGCGGCGTCCAGCGCCTTGCCGGCCCGCGCCCGCGCCACCGCCCGCTGCAGCTGCGCCGCCGTGGGCTGATCCAACGCGATGGGCGGCTGATCCGACAGCACCGCTGGAAGCGGCTGATCCGACAGCGCTCCCGTGGGCGGCGGGTTCGGCGCGATGGGCGGCAGGCTCGACGACGTCACGACTCCACGCTAAGCGGTCGCGCAGATGAACTCGGATCGGGCGGCTCAACCCTCAGCCGGCAAGGCGGCTCAACCCTCAGCCGGCAAGGCGGCTCAACCCTCAGCCGGCAAGGCGGCTTGGAGGGCTCGCGCGGTGCTGAGGGCCGCGGTGGCCGCCTCGTGGCCCTTGTCCTCACGGGACCCCGGCAAGCCGGCTCGATCCACCGCCTGCTGCTCGTCGTCGCAGGTGAGCACGCCGAAACCGACCGGGACCCCGGTCCGCACCGAGACCTCGACCAGCCCGGACGCGGCGGCCTGGCACACGTACTCGAAGTGCGGGGTGGCTCCGCGGATCACCACGCCGAGCGCGATCACGGCATCCACCGTCGGCGCGACCCGGGCGGCGGCGACCGGCAGCTCAAAAACCCCGGGGACGATGATCGACAGCACGTCGGCGGCTGGGTCGAGACCCGCCTCGGTCAACGCCCGGCGGGCTCCACCGAGCAGACCGTCCATCACCTGCTGGTGCCAGCGGGCGGACACTAGCGCCACCCGCAGGCCGCGACCGTCCACGGCCTGCGGCATCGGCGCACCCCGACCGCTCATGAGCGACCCTCCAGGACGGCGCGATCGGCCACGTCGAGATGCTCTGCCGGCAGCTGCCGGAGCAGGTCCGGCCGGTGCCTGGCGGTCCGGAGCAACCGCTGGTCACGGCGCCAGCGGGCGATCTCGCCGTGATTGCCCGACAGCAAGACGTCCGGCACGTCGAGGCCGCGCCAGGACGCCGGCTTGGTGTACACGGGGTACTCCAGCAGGCCGCCCTCGTGGCTCTCCTCGACGAGGCTCTCGGCGTTGCCGAGCACGCCGGGAACCAGCCGGGTCACCGCCTCCACGACGACCAGCGCGGCCACCTCACCGCCGTACAGGACGTAGTCCCCCACGCTGAGCGGGAGAACCGGGACCCGGGACGAGGCGTCCTGCACGACCCGCTCGTCCACTCCTTCGTACCGAGCGCAGGCGAGCACCAGCCAGGGCCGCTCAGCCAGCTCGCGCGCCACCACCTGGGTGAGCAGCTGGCCGGACGGTGTCGGGACCACGAGCACCGGATCACCACCGACGCCAGCGGTCCGGCCCGCGGATTGGACGTGCTCCAGCGCCCGCCCCCACGGCTCAGGGCGCATCACCATGCCCGGGCCCCCGCCGTACGGGGTGTCGTCGACGGTGCGGTGCCGGTCGTCGGTGTGGTCGCGCAGGTCGTGGACGACGACATCCAGCAGGCCATCGCGGCGAGCCCGACCCACGAGCGACAGGTCCAGCGGCGCCAGATACTCCGGGAAGATCGTCACCACGTCGATGCGCATCGATCAGCCGCCCAGTCCTGTCGTCGGCGCTTCAATCACAGGTCGCTCCTGGCCCGGCGACTGCTCGCTGCCCGGCGAGGGGGTGTCGAACAGGCCCCCGGGCGGGTCTACCACGACGACACCGGCAGGCACGTCGACCACCGGCACCAGGGCGGTAACGAACGGCACCCGCACGACATCACCCGAGTCCGCTCGCACCACCAGGAGATCCTGAGCGATACCGGTCTCCAGGTCGGCCACCGCACCGAGCGGGCGACCGCCGGTGTCCCGCACGGCCAGGCCGATCAGCTGGTCGGGGTACCAGGCATCCGGCTCGTCCGAGTCCTCCGCGTCGACCACCAGCTGGACACCGCGCAACAGCTCGGCAGCGGCCCGGTCAGCGACCCCGTCGAAGGCCGCGAGCAGCACCCCCCGGTGCCAGCGGACACTCCGGACGACCACCGGGCCAGCCTGCGGAGGATCGGTGCCCAGGCGCGCGCCGACCACCAGGCGACGCTCGGGCGCGTCGGTACGCACGTCGACGGTCAGCTCACCACGCAACCCGTGGGGCCGGCCGAGTCGAGCGACGATCCGTTGCACCCGTCCATCCCGTCGTTCCCGTCGTTCCTAGCGACCTACCGTCCCCGGCCGACCGGCCGCAGCCGGTCCGTGGAACGGTCGATCCGGGACGTCGATCAGCGCACCCGGTCGGTGTCGACGATGTCGATCCGGACCGAGCGTCCTTTGGCCAGAGCGGTCATGACCTTCCGCAGCGAACTGGCGGTGCGCCCACCACGGCCGATGACCCGGCCCAGGTCGTCCGGATGCACCCGGACCTGGAGGGTCTCGCCGCGGCGAGCTGCTACCCGACGCACCACCACGTCGTCGGGGTGGTCAACGATGCCGCGGACCAAGTGGTCGAGGGCACTCTCCAGCACCGTCAGGCCTCAGCCTTCTCGCCCTCACCGTCGGCGGTCACGTCCTGGGTAACGTCCGCGCCAGCCGACCCGGCCACCGGCTCAGAGCCATCGCCCGAGCTGGCAGCGTCCTGGGTGCCGGCACCGCTGGCCTTCTCGCCGCTGGCCTTCTTGTCCGCAGCCTTGCTGTCCGCTGTCTTCTTGGCCGTTCCCTGCTTGGCGGCCCGCTTCTTCGCCGTGGTGGCGCCATCCTTGACGTCATCGCCGCCGGCGCTCTTCGCCGCCTCGTCGAAAGCCGCGGCACGGTCTGGTCGGGGGTCAGCGGTGCGCAAAGTGCCCTCGGCGCCCGGCAGACCCTTGAACCGCTGCCAGTCACCGGTGATCTTCAGCAGGGCGAGTACTTGCTCGGTGGGCTGAGCGCCGACCCCGAGCCAGTACTGGGCACGGTCGGAGTCGATCTCGATGACCGACGGGTCGTGGGTCGGGTGATAGCGGCCGATCTCCTCGATCGACCGGCCGTCGCGCTTGGTGCGCGAGTCGGCGATCACCACGCGGTAGAAGGGAGCCCGGATCTTGCCCAGGCGCTTGAGACGGATCTTGACGGCCACGGGTGTGGTCACTCCTGTTTCGGCTGGGGGAGCACGCACCAGCCCACAGTGGGGACAGAGGACCAGCGGCGCTAGGGACTCGGGCGAACGCGGAGAGAGGGGCCACGACCACCCGGGACGGCGCACCAGTCTGCCAGACCGGACGGCTCGACCCGAAACCGAGCGGCGCCGGCCGCGTCCTAGGGATCTTCCGCGCCCTCCGCTACTCGCGGGCACCCGTGTACTCACGGGCACCCGTGCGGATGCTCGCGAGTAGGCAGCCGGTCCATGCGACCTGACGGTCACGGCGGCCATCGGCGCATCAACGCCCGCAATGTCGTGGCGTTGAGGTAGCCGACCTCTCGGGCGATGTCGTCGCTGCTGCGGTCGGTGGTGAGGAACAGGTGGCGAGCCCGCTCCACCCTGATCCGGTGCACGAGGCCGAGCGGGCTCGTGCCGACAACGGCTCGGACTCGACGTTCCAGGGTGCGCCGGCTGGCGCCGATCGCCCGCGCCACCACACCCATATCGGCCGGCTCGGCCAGGTGGGCGCGGATGTGTCGCTCGAACCTCGACACCAGCTCGTCCTGGGCGGCCAGGTGCCCGACAGCGGCGTAGCTGCTCTGCGACGGGCGGAGGTCGATCAACAAGAAGCGGGCCACCGCATCGGCCAGGGTGGGGCTGACGTCCCGCAGCAGATTCAGCGCCAGGTCGACGTGCCCGAACGCGGCTCCCGCGGTGGTCACGTGCTCGTCGCGGACGACCATCGACTCCATGTCCAGCGTGCAGCGGGGGTAGCGGGCTCGGAACCGCGTGCTCAACCACCAGCTGGTGGTCGCCCGCCGTTCGTCGAGCATGCCGACCTCGGCGAGGGCGAAGGTCCCTGTGCACGCCGCTGCGATCGGCTGACCTGCGGGGAGTCGACCGAGCCCGCTGAGCAGCGCGCGGCCCTGGCGTCCCTGGAGCTGCTCGACGAGCTCGTCCGCGTCCAGCTGCCCGAAAGCCGAGACCAACACCACGTCCACGTCCCGCAGGTCGGTGAGCGACGCCTGCACCGGCACGACCACCCCCGTGGTGGTGCGGACCGAGCGGCGAGCGCCGTGGATCGAGGTGCGCAACCGCGGGATCGCGGGATCGAGGTCATGGCGCAGCGCCTCGGCCGCCCGGAACACATCGAGCACCGACGCCACCCCGGAGGTGAAGCCGGCATCCGTCACGGCGATCCCGAGGTGCATGGCGGAAACAGTACTCAGATTGCCGTATCCGCCACTAGCAACCAGCCATGCCACGGCGCACGCTGGATGTCGAGCGACCTGTCGGAGGTCGTCAAGTGAGAGGAGAAACGCCATGCTGGACAGAGGTTTCGTCGTCAGGCTGCGCGCCAAGCCCGGGCGCGCGGACGACGTCGCGGCGCTGCTGCGCCAGGTGCTCGCGGACGTCGAGGCCGAGCCTGGGACGCCGGTCTGGCTGGCGGCGCGGACGGGCTCGTCCACCTTCTGGATCGTCGACGCCCACCCCAGCGA
>JBOFLF010000035.1:0-93380 GCA_051657715.1 Angustibacter sp.
CAGCTCCTCGGCCGGCTCGTCGCCGATCTGAGCGAGGAGCTGGTCGACGTCCGGCGGGACCTGCACACCCACCCGGAGCCGTCCCGCGAGGAGCACCGCACCACCGACCTGCTGGCAGCGCGGCTGGAGAAGGCCGGGATCGCCGTCCAGCGGCTGCCCGGCACCGGTCTGGTCGCCGAGGTCGGCCAGGGAGCGGGGTCACCGGACTCCACCGCCGTGACCGTCGTGCTGCGGGCCGACCTGGATGCGCTGCGCATCGACGACCGCACCGAGGACCCATGGCGGTCCCGGGTGGATGGTGTCGCCCATGCCTGCGGCCATGACGTGCACGCCGCAGCGGTGCTCGGGGCTGGGGTGGCGTTGACGGCCCGGCACACCGCCGAGCCGTTGCCCGGCCGGGTGCGGTTGCTGTTCCAGCCGGCCGAGGAGGTGATGCCGGGGGGCGCCCGGGACGCGGTGGCCGCCGGGGTGCTGGATGGGGTGCACAGCATCTACGCGGTGCACTGCGACCCCTCGCTGGACGTCGGTCAGATCGGTCTGCGCCCCGGCCCGATCACCGCCGCGTGCGACCAGGTGACCGTCCGGCTGCACGGGGACGGCGGGCACACGTCCCGGCCGCACCTCACCCAAGACCTCACCTACGCGTTGGCCAAGGTGGTCACCGACGTCCCGGCGGCCCTGAGCCGACGGTTCGACCCGCGCGTCGGCGCCAGTCTGATCTGGGGATACGTACGGGCGGGCAGCGCCGGCAATGTCATCCCGGCGCTCGGCGAGGCCGGCGGGACTCTGCGGGTGCTGGACGTACGGGTGTGGTCGCAGGCGCAGGTGGTCGTGGAGGAGGTGGTCCGCGCGGTCATCGCGCCCTACGGGGTTCGGGCGGAGGTGGAGCACGTGCGCGGGGTGCCGCCGGTAGTGAACACGGCGGCCCAGGTGGCTGTCATGTCCCGGGCCGCGGCCGCGCTGTCTCCGGTCGTCGGAGGGGTCCTCGGACAGTCGCGGGTGGTGGTCACCGAGCAGAGCCTGGGCGGGGAGGACTTCGCCTGGTACCTGGAGCTCGTCCCGGGAGCGATGGCCAGGCTCGGCACCCGGACGCCGGGCGGCCCGACGTACGACTTGCACCAGGGCAATCTGCGGGTGGACGACCGGGCCGTGCGGGTCGGCGCCGAGCTGCTCGCCCGCGTCGCGGTCGAGGCGTTGGCCGCCGCCACCGAAGAGGACGCGTAACGGTCGGACAACGTTGCCGGAGCGCTCGGCGGCGGTGTCCGGAACCCGCTGTAGTCTCCGGACAATCCCGCATCACGGCCGGTGGTGCCCGCTCTCGAAGGAGTCTCCGTGCGTCTGGTGATGAAGCACGCGGCCATCGTGCCGCTGGCAGCACTCGTCCTGGCCGGTTGCGGGGATCGCCCGGACAGCGGGGCAACCGCCTCGGGCACCACGTCCGCCGCGACGTTCAAGGCGTGCATGGTGCTCGATGTCGGCGGGGTGGACGACAAGTCCTTCAACCAGTCCTCCTATCAGGGTCTGCAGGACGCGCAGAAGGCCGACCCGGGCATCGAGATCTCCTACGTCCAGTCGCAGGGGAACGCGGACTACGAGCCGAACCTCACCGCCCAGGTGAAGAAGGGCTGCGACGTCGTCATCGCGGCGGGCGGGTTGCTGGGCGAGGCGGTCACCAAGGTGGCGAAGGCCAACCCGGACAAGCAGTTCGCCATCGTGGACGCACCGTCCGGTGCCCCCAACGTGTACGGGATGACCTTCAAGAACGATCAGAGCGGGTTCCTGGCCGGGTACGTCGCGGCGTCGGTGAGCAAGACCGGCAAGGTCGGGACGTATGGCGGGATCGACGTCGGCGTCGGCGTCACCGGGTACATGGACGGATACAAGGCGGGCGCGGAGTACTACGGCAAGCAGAAGAACAAGAAGATCGAGGTTCTCGGCGCGGGCACCTTCAACGGCGACAAGGGCTTCACCGACCAGGGTGGCGCTCGGGCCATCACCAACACCTTGGTCCAGCAGGGCGCCGATGTGGTGTTCCCGGTGGCCGGTGGTGCCGGCGGCGGCACGTTGAGTGCGGCCAAGGCGTCCGGCGGCAAGCTCACCGTGGTGTGGGTCGACTTCCCCGGCTGCACCTACTATCCGGACGACTGCCAGTACATCGTGACCAGCGCATTGAAGGCGATCCCGCAGAACGTCGCGGACTACATCACCAAGGCCAAGGCCGGGAATCCACCGACCGGGACGTACGTCGGCGATCTGGCGAACAAGGGCTCGGAGATCGACGGGTTCAACGAGTTCGACGCGAAGATCCCCGCGGAGACCAAAGCCGAGCTGGACAAGATCCGGCAGCAGATCATCGACGGCACGATCACCATCCCGCTGCGTAAAGCCGGCAGCTGAGGCGACGTCCGCCGGCCAGTGCGCCCGCGAGCGCGACGGCAGGAGGCTCACGGTGCGGCTTGAGCTGCGTGGGATCACCAAGCGGTTCGGCGATCTGGTCGCGAACGACGCGATCGACCTGACCGTCGAGCCGGGCGAGATCCATGCCCTGCTCGGGGAGAACGGTGCCGGCAAGTCGACGCTGATGAACGTGCTGTACGGGCTGTACCAGCCGGATGCCGGCGAGATCCTCATCGATGGCGAGCCGGTGCGGCTGCGCGGCCCGCAGGACGCGATGGCGGCGGGCATCGGCATGGTGCACCAGCACTTCATGCTGGTGCCGGTGTTCACCGTGACCGAGAACCTCATGCTCGGACGGGAGCCGAGGCGCGGTGGCGTGCTGAACACCGCCGCGGCCCGTCGCGAGGTGATCGAGGTCGCGGAGCGGTTCGGCCTGGCCGTGCCACCGGACGCGCTGGTCGGCGACCTGCCAGTCGGTGTCCAGCAGCGGGTGGAGATTCTCAAGGCGGTGGTCCGGGACGCCCGGGTGCTGGTGCTGGACGAGCCGACCGCGGTGCTCACCCCACAGGAGATCGACGGGCTCATCAAGGTGTTGCGCGATCTGCGCGACCGCGGCACCTCGATCGTGGTGATCACCCACAAGCTGAAGGAGGTCCGGGCGTTGGCGGACCGGATCACGGTGATCCGCCGCGGCCGGGTCGTCGGTGAGGCCGGGCCGCAGGCGAGCGAGGCGCAGCTCGCCTCGCTGATGGTCGGTCGGGCGGTGGCCCTGCAGGTGGACAAGCTGGCCGCCGCGCCCGGCGAGGTCGTGCTGGAGACGAACGGTCTCACCGAGGTCACCACCGACGGAGTGGTGTTGGTGGATGGCGTGGACCTCACGGTGCGGCGCGGCGAGGTGGTCGCGGTGGCCGGCGTCCAGGGGAACGGCCAGACCGAGCTGGTGCAGCTGGTGGTGGGCTTGCGGACCCCGACATCGGGAGACGTGGCGCTGTGCGGCGAGTCGATCGTCGGGCGGTCCGTCGGCCAGATCCTGAGCAGTGGTGTCGGCTACGCACCGGAGGACCGCAGCCACGACGGGCTGGTCGCCGATTTCACCGTCGCGGAGAACCTCGTGCTGGACGTGGTCGGCCGCCGGCCGTTCTCCCGCGGCCTCGCGTTGGACCTGGCGGCCATCGACCGGCATGCCCGCGAGCAGGTCACCGAGTACGACGTGCGCACCCCGTCCGCGAACGTGAGCGCCGCCACCTTGTCCGGCGGGAACCAGCAGAAGGTGGTGCTGGCGCGGGAGCTGTCCCGGCCGCTCGACCTGCTGGTGCTCGCCCAGCCCACCCGCGGCCTGGACGTGGGGTCGATCGAGTTCGTCCACCGCCAGGTGGTGCGGGCGCGGGACGACGGCACCGCAGTGCTGGTGGTGTCCTCGGAGCTGGACGAGGTGTTGGGGCTGGCCGACCGGACGGTGGTGATGTACCGGGGTCGGGTCATCGCCCAGTTCCCCGCCGGAGCCAGCGCCGACGACATCGGGTGCGCGATGGCCGGGAACCCGCCACCGTGGGCCGCCACCGCCACCGCCACCGCCACCGCCACCGCCACCGCCACTGCCACCGCCACCGCCGCCGCCACCGCCGCCACCGCCACCGCCACCGCGGGTTCCGGTGCAGAGGTCACGGCACGATCCGCGCCAGCCGAGGCGGCCGGTGCAGGGGCAGTCCCGGCGACGGACGACGCGGCGCCGCATCACCCGGCAGCTCCGACGGCTCCGGCAGCTCCGACGGCGAAGCACGCTGTCGAGGGTGAGGAGCCGTCGTGATCGGCAGGATCATCAGGAACCGCCGACGCACGGCGACCGCTGATGCGGCAGTCACGCCGCGAGCGGGACTGCGCCGGGTCCGGCGTGGTTCTGAGGTGATGACGGCGGTGCTGGCCGTGCTGCTCGCCTTCACGATCGGCGGGGTGCTCATCGCGGCGACCGACGAACAGACTCAGGGCGCCGCGTCGTACTTCTTCAGCTACCCGTGGGACACGTTCCGGTACGCCTGGGACGCGGTGTCCCACAACTACGGCTGGTTGCTGCGTGGGGCGGTCCTGGATCCGGCGACGCTGTCCGACGGCTCGGCCAGCGCGGTGCTCGGATCCATCTCCGAGACGGTGGTGTACTCCACCCCGGTGATCCTCACCGGCCTGTCGGTGGCGCTGGCGTTCCGGGCCGGGCTGTTCAACATCGGCGCCCAGGGCCAGTTGGTGGTGGGCGCGCTCGTCGCTGGCTACGTCGGGTTCGCCTGGAGCCTGCCGCCCGGGCTGCACGTGCTGCTCGCATTGGTCGGCGGCCTGCTCGGCGGGGTGCTGTGGGGCGGGCTGGCGGGGTATCTCAAGGCGCGCACCGGCGCCCACGAGGTCATCACCACCATCATGCTCAACTACATCGCGGCAAGCCTGCTGGGCTGGTTGCTGACGGTCCGCGGGTTCCAGTCGCCCCCGTTCACCGAGGCGCGTTCGCAGACCGTCGCCGACAGCGCCGCGCTGCCGGGCCTGCTCGGTGGCCAGTTGCGGGCGAACGTCGGTTTCCTGCTGGCGTTGGCCGCGGCGGTCGGGGTGTGGTGGCTGCTGGAGCGCAGCGTGGTCGGGTTCCGGCTGCGGGCGGTCGGCGCGAACCCGGCCGCGGCCCGCACCGCGGGCATGTCGATCGCGTCGGCGACCACCACGGCGATGGTGGTGGCCGGCGGGCTCGCCGGGTTGGCCGGGGCGATGCAGGTGCTCGGGCCGGCGCGGATCGTGACCGGGTCCATCGACAACGGCGCCGGCTTCGACGGGATCACCGTGGCGCTGCTCGGCCGCGGTCGGCCGGGTGGGGTGGTGGCGGCCGGGTTGCTGTTCGGCGCGCTGCGCGCCGGCGGCCAGCGGATGGCGAACGAGACCGGCGTCGCGATCGACCTGGTGATCATCGTCCAGGCGCTGACGGTGCTGTTCGTGGCCGCCCCGCCGCTGATCCGCGCGTTGTTCCGGGTCCGGTCGTGGACGAGCGGGGCCGGGTTGGCGCAGGCGACCGCGAAGGGGTGGAACGGGTGAGCGCCACCAGCGTCCAGGAGCTGAGCGAGGCCGAGGCGAGCGCGCACGACGTCGTCCAGGTAGCGGTGGCGCGGCGGCGCTCGGTGCTCGGTGTCGTGCTGCTGGTGGTCGGGTCGGTCGTGGTGCTCGCCTTCGGGCTCGGGCAGGGCGACGGCGAGCGCGCGGCCTTCCGGTTGAGCGGCTCGCAGGACGCGGCGGTCGCGTTGGTCGTGGACGTGCCCGCCGGGCCGACGACGATCGCGCTGGGCATCCTGGTCGTCGCGCTCGGCGCGCTGGTGGTGGCGCGCCCGGTCGGTCGCGTGCTGAGCCGGGCCGTGGTGGTGCTCGCGTCGTCCGCGGCGGTGCTGGGGTTCCTGTGCTGGGCGTGCACCGGGACCGCCGGCACCGTGCTCGACCTGACCGGTCTCGGCACCAACACCGTGCTGCTCGCCGTCCCGCTCGTGTTGGGAGCGCTCGCCGGCATCGTCAGCGAGCGGTCCGGTGTGATCAACGTGGCCATCGAGGGGCAGATGCTGGCCGGCGCGTTCCTGGCCGCCGTGGTGGCCTCGGCCTCCGGCAGCCTGTTGGCCGGGGCCTTCGGGGGGGCCGGGGTGGGCGCGGTGGTCGGTGGGGTGCTCGCGGTGTTCGCGATCCGCTACCTGGTGAACCAGGTGGTGCTCGGTGTCGTGATCAACCTGCTGGTGCTGGGGCTCACCGGGTTCTTGTACTCCCAGCTGCTGCAGACCAATGCCCAGGATTTGAACAGCCCCGCGGTGTTCGCCCCGATCCCGATCCCGCTGCTGTCCGACATCCCGGTGCTCGGGCCGTTGCTGTTCCGCGGCAACCTGCTGGTCTACGCCACGTACGCGCTGCTGGTGGCCGTGCAGGTCGCGCTGTTCCGCACCCGGTGGGGGTTGCGCACCCGGGCGGTCGGCGAGCACCCGAGGGCCGCGGACACCCTCGGCATCAACGTCAACCGGTTACGGCGGCGCAACTGCCTGGTCGCCGGCGCGATCGCCGGGCTGGCCGGCGCGTACATCAGCATCGGGTCAGTGGGGGCGTTCAGCGGCAACATGACCGCCGGCCGCGGCTTCATCGCGCTCGCCGCGGTGATCTTCGGTCGGTGGTCACCGGTCGGCGCCCTGGGCGCGGCCCTGCTGTTCGCGTTCTGCTCTGCCCTGCAGACGGTGCTGTCGATCATCGGCACCCCGGTGGAGGTGCCATCCCAGTTCTTGGCGATGCTGCCGTACGTGGCCACGATCGTCGTGGTCGCGGGGGTGGTGGGCCGGGTGCACGCCCCGGCCGCGGACGGCGTCCCGTACGTGAAGCAGTGAGCGACCCGGTGACCAAGGACACGAGCGCTGCGATGCGTTCGGACGACCACACCGGTGAGCTCGCGAGGCGGTCTGCGCCGCAGGCGATTGACTGGGCGGCGTTGCGGTCCGCCGCGAAGGACGCGATGCGCCAGGCGTACGCGCCGTACTCCGGCTTCCCGGTGGGGGTGGCCGGCCTGGTGGACGACGGCCGGGTGGTCACCGGGTGCAACGTGGAGAACGCCTCGTACGGCGTGGGTCTGTGCGCCGAGTGCGGGCTGGTCAGCCAGCTGCACGCCACCGGCGGTGGCCGGCTGCTCGCGGTGGCGTGCGTGGACGGTGCGGGGGAGCCGCTGACCGCGTGCGGACGCTGCCGGCAGCTGCTCTGGGAACACGGCGGCCCGGCCTGCCTGGTGGACACCGCACGCGGCCCGGTTCCGTTGGGCGACCTGCTCCCGGACGCCTTCGGCCCGGACCACGTACTCCCACGAGAGGACTTCGGGACCAGCTCGATAGGCCAGTAGGGTCGCACCATGCTGCGGTGGCCGAGGGTGACCTGTTGCCTGGTGGCGCTGATGCTGGCGGGGTGCACGGCCGATGACGCAGGGGGCGGCCCGTCACGGTTCGACGGCGGTGGTGCCACCTCGTTCGCGGTCGCTGGTGACGGGACGCTCTACGCGGCCGGTCCTGCGCGCGTCGTGGCGGTACCCGACGTCCGGGGGCAGGTGCGAACCTCCACGCCGTCGCCAACCGGGTCGCCGGCCGCGAACACCCGGGTTCTCGGGGTGAACCGGGACACCGCTGGGCGGGTGTGGACGGTGTTGGCCGGCAACTCCTCGTTGTCGGCGCAGCAGGTGGCGAACCGGGCGACGCACCTGGCGAACCCGGCGCTGGCAGCGCTGACCGCTGATGGCGACCCGCGTCCGCCGTTGACTGAGCCTCGGGTGTCCCGGTCGGTGAGCGCGGTGGCGGTTCAGGACGACCAGACGGTGCTGGTGGCCACCGAGCAGCAGGGCCTCGCCGCGGACGGGGCGGCGGCGGACGTCTTGCTGTGGCGGGTGACCGCAGACGGCGCCGTCCCGATCGCGGGACGGCTCAGCCCCGTTCGGCGGGAACGGGCAGGGGGCTCGGTCCGCTGGCGGGCCACGCTCGCCCGTCCGGCGCAGGATCTGGACGCCGGTGTGCCGGTGCCGGCTAACACCGTCGATATGCAGCGGGTGCAGGCGGTGCAGCCGCTGTCGTCGACCCGAGCTGTGCTGGTCACCCGCGGGATGCCGGCGTCACGCGATGCGGACGCCGCGGAACAGGACCGAGCCCGAGACGAGCAGTTCGTGTTCCTGCTCGATGGTGGCTCGCTGACGCGGATCTCCGCTCCCGATGTACGCCAGAGCGGGTTGGACCCGGTGCTGAGCCCGCTGTCCGAGGACCGTGCGTTGCTGACCACCGGCTGGGTCGGCGAGAACCCGCCGTACGTCAACCTCGCCTGGGTGGTGGTGGACCCGGCGACGAAGGCCGCTCGGCGGGTCGGATCTGGCCCCGGCGCGGCGGTCGGCGACGGCAGCGGCACCTACCTGGAACTACGCCGCGGCCAGCAGGACGCCGAGGTTCTGGACATCCGTCAGGTGCGACTGCCGTGATTCAGTGATGTCGAGCCCGCGTCGTCCCGAGCGGTGAAGACCTCAGGGTTTGCCGCACCTCACAGCACGATGTCGCTGGAGTAGGTGGCGTCCACCGCGGCCAGGTCCACCACCGACTTGCCGATGCTGTTGCCCACCACCGAAGACCCGTCGGACATGGTGTCCAGCGCGGTCTGCCAAGCCAGCAGGAACGCTGTGGCGCCGGTGCTCAGGTGGTCCGCGAACTGGCCGGCGCCGGACAGCACCTGGTCATACCCACGCCCCAGCGGTTGCCGGGTGTTGTCCAGCGCGATGCCCAGGTCCAGAACCTGCCGCTGCAGCTCCCCTAGCGTGCCGTAATCGGCCTTGATCGGATCGCTGCTCATCGTCCTGCCCTCTCCCGCGCTTCCTGCACGGCGTGGTCAGCCTGGTTCAGATAGCGCTGCACCGCCGGGTCTTGCAGCCAGCTCATGTACGCCGAGCGTTGCAGGTGGTTCATGGTGTCGACCTCCTTGACGCCGGTCACGTGCCCAGCGTCGTCGTACTCCAAGAAGTCGTCGGTGATGACCGGCTGGTTGCCACCGACGTAGTCCGAGGTGTGGCCGACGTAGCTGCGGGGGTCTCCGTCGTACGCCGTCGGGCGTGGTGGGTTGCCCGCGTCGTAGCCCGGCTGCACCGCCCAGATGTCGTCCGCACCGGTGCCGCGCGCCTCGTCCTTCGCCAGCGTCGTTGCTGTGGTGTTGACGTCGTCCCACACCGATGGATCGACGATCGGCCCGGTGCTCAACGTGTTCAGCGCGTCAAGGGTCGGTTGATAGCGGTCGGTGATGGCCTGGGGATCGGTGGCGACGGCGTCGACCGCCGTGCCGATGATGAATTCGCCACCTTTGCCGATGAGGTCGTCCTTGATGGATGTCGGGTCGGTGGCGTAGCCGAGCAAGGTGGTGAGCACGCCCTTGGCGGTCTCCTTGGCGTTCTCGTTGTCGGCCAGGCCACGCTCCAGCTCGGACTGCAGGACGTCCAGGTCGGCCGTCAGGTTGCCGGCGAGGAACGACCGCACGGCCTCGGCTCGGAACCGGTCCAGCGCCGACACGGACGGGTCTTGGGTGAGCGGGCCGCCCGGCCCGTTCGCCGAGTAGCCCGCGGACTGGGCGTCGGCGTTCGTCCGGTTGATCCAGTCGCCGAGGGTGGTGACCACGCGGGCGGCGTTGTCCGGGTCGCGCATCGCCTCCTGGTGCAGCCGGGCCCAGGCGTCCCGGCTCATCAGCGGGCCGTACGCCGGGTCCGAGATCACCCCGCTGTCCGGCGCGAACGGCGTCCCCAGCGAGTTCGCCATGCCGTTCAGGTACCGCTCGTGCAGCAGGACGTCGGTGAGCGCGCCGTTCACCGGGTCGACCAGGTGGGCATCACCGTTGCGCTGCAACCACTCCGCGACGGTACCGGCCGCGACGTCCGCGTTCACGGCCTGCCGGGGGTCCTGGTCGACGAGACCGATGGTGCCCTGCCGCAGGATGTCCGCCAGCGCTCCGCCCGCCCGGTCCGGGTAGTCGACGCCGGCGCCTTCGCCACCGGTCCAGGGCGGATCGTTCCCGGTGGCCAGGTACATCACGGCGTCGCGGTGGCGCAGCAGCATCGAGTTCGCCACGGTGGGGTAGTCACCGGCGCGGTCCAGGGCGATCTGGAAGTTCGGACCCCACGGGTCGTCTGGGTCCGCGTGGGCCACGCAGCCCCAACCCTGGCCGGCGCAGTTGCCGAGGTAGTGCTGGAACTTCGTGAAGTCCCGGGTGTCCTCGTTCATCCAGTGCTTCTCGTAGTCCGACAACGCCCGGTCGGCGACGAGGCCGGTGAAGTTCTCGCTGAAACCGGGCTCGCGCATGAACGGCAGCAGCAGGTCCGGCCGGTAGCTGCGCTCCTCGCCGTCTTCGAGCTCGGGATCGGCGGCGATCGGGTTGAACGCGTTCAGCCAGTCCTCGTCCATGAGGTACCGGCTACCGCCCTCGCCGTCGTCGACCCGGACGTGGCTGCCGGTTCGGTAGATGTCGGCCAGCACGGTGAAGAACTCGTCCGCGTCCGGATCCCTGTCGTTGTGCAGCCGGGCCGCTTCCACTGATAGCCGGGCCATCCCGGACGATCCAGCGGTCACCATCAGGCCCTGTACGAACGCCGGGTTGGTGGCACCCGCGGCCAGCTCCTCGCGCAGATCAGGAGGCATCCGCTCGTGCGGGTGGTCCTTCCACCACTGCGCGGCCTGCTCGGCGGTCCGGCGTCCAGCGGCGTAGTCGTCGGCCTGACCGGTGATCGAGGTGTCGCCGGTCAACGTCTGCCGGGTGGCGGTCGTGACGTCGTCCAAGTCGAACCCGGACGGCGGCCGGGTGCCGGTGCCGCCGCCGGCCAGGTAGTCCGAGACGACCTCGGCCGGCACGGCGGCGAGCACGGCACCGGCGAGGGCCTGGCCGCAGGCGCGGGCGGCCTGCTGGAGGTCGCTCACACACTGGTCGTACTCCCGGGTAAGGGATCGCTGGCTCGTCGTCAGTGCCTCGTCGGCGTCGGTGACCGCGGTGTCCCGGGTGGCGGCGGAGGATCCCCGGACGCCGCGGGTGTCCTCGTCCGGCATGTTGCGGTAGGGGCTCATCCGGTCGGCGTGTGCACGATTGGCGGCGCCGACGGCGTTCTGGTGCTCGGTGATCGCGTCGCCCCACTGCTTGTTGAGCCCGGGGATCGTGTCGGTGGTCGCCTCCTCGACCGCGGTGCGGAACGTGGCCAACGCCGTGGTCGCCGTCTCGAAATGCGGCGTCGACGCGGTCATCTGCCCGCCGACCCGGGTCATCTCGCCCTTGAGCGCGACCGCGGTGCTGCCGGTCCAGTCGCCGGCCTGCCCGGGCAGCCCGGCCAGCTTGCCGCCCTCGTCGCTGAGCTGGCGTCCGATCTCGCCCAGCACCCGCTCGGCGGCGGACAGGTCAGTCGGACTCGCGTCGATGCTGAAGTGGTCGCTCATGCAGTCCTGTCCGATCGTGCTGTGGCCGGTCGACAAGTGCCAAGAATGGGGCTGGTCTTCAGTCGTGGGAGCAGCGATGGTGAGGAGCACGAGAACCGCTGCCGGCACCGGAGACCTCGGTGGTCGAACGTCAATCGGGGCGTCGTGCGCAGAATTGACCCCCTGCAGGCGCGTGGGGCCAGGCCTGATCAACGATCCCAACCTAGTCACAAGGTGGCCAGGATGTCGACGCTCACGACCAGTTCCGGCCCGATGATCAGCCTGTCACCCACCAACGCTGTGCGATAGCGGAGCGCGCTTCGCGCGCCGGTGACGAAGCGGGTCGGGTGGTGCGTGCTGATTCTGGGTCCGTCGCTGGTGGCGTGGGTCAGGGGGTGTTGGGCTGGACGAGGTTTTGGATCTCGGTGACGGGGACGGGGGTGGTGGCGGGCGGTCCGGTGATGGTGGTGGGGGCGTCGGGGATGGTGACCGGGGTTCCGGTGTCGGTGTAGGTGATGGTCCAGGTGGGGGTTGCGGTGGCCAGGTATGCGGGTTGGCCTTCGGCGGAGGCGGTTGCGGTGATGGAGGCGCGCAGGTAGGTGTGGGTGCACTGTCGGGAGGCTTGGGTGGGGGTGGTGGTCCAGGGGCAGGTGAGGGTGGTGCCGTCGCCGGGTTCGATGTCTAGGTGGTCGGGGGTGGCGATGGCGACCAGGCCGAACGCGGAGGTGCCGCGGAGGGGTGTGGCGGGTAGGCCGGTGGTCCACCACCAGGTGGGGATGTTGACCACGGTGCGGCGGGGTGGGTTGAACTGCAGGGTGGCCCGGGGTGGGGTGAGTCGCCCGACGGCCTCGCGGGCTTGGGCCGCCAGCGGTGGCTCGAGAGGTGTGCCAGGGTCCAGCCAGACGGGTTCACTGAGCCAACTACCGCCCGCGGGTATGCAGGTGCGGACCTTCAGCTCGGCGTCCGGGGCGGGTTTGTTCGCCGGGACGATGTACGGGGGATGCCACTCGGTGTAGTAGCAGGCGTCGGTGCCGCGGCAGAACGTCGCTTTGCCGATCAGGGTGCACGACGGCTTCCCCGACCCGGCCGGCTGGCCTGGTGTGCCTGGCTGGCCTGGAGTCTCTTCTCGGCAACCGGTCGTGATCCCGCTGCCTTGGAGGCTCTGTTGCGCCCAGCAGTTCTTCGCTTGAGCCGGCATGACGCCCAAGGACGACACCAACACGGCGCTGGTCGCTGTCACGGTCATGAGCCGACGGAACACCGCTTGCCCTCCTTCGAGCCGGTGACAAGCCATGCCCCGTCCCGCATGACGAGGGAGGCGGTATAGACCGCTGGGTCCGGACCGGTCTGCCCGGCCACGGGCTTCTCGCCCTTCTCGACGGTGAGCCGCTGACGTCCGTCGAGGCACTTGAGCACGCTGGCCCGGTCGCCGGTGACCGTGACGCTCAGAAGCTCACCTCGGATGGGGCCACGACTCACGAGGTCGGCGCTGCGGGCCTGATCGAGGTTCTTGAACACGGTGATCGCCCATGGTGTGGTGGCCACCTGCTCCAATCGGGCCATCGTCAACGGGCCACCCCCGGTGATGTCATTGACCACGGCTTCGTATCGCTCCAGCGCCGTGACAGCGGCTCGCTCGTCGGCGTCACGATCGACCGTTGGGGTTGTCGGGGTGGTGGTGGCGCCGGTTGTTGCTTCCGGGAGGGCGGCGGGGTTGTCGTCCCCCCCGCACCCGCTCACCGTGACCATGCCTGCGGCGAGCGCGGTTGCGGCGAGCAGGGCCGACCACCGGGGTCGCCGGACGGTTGTGCTGATGGTTGTCGTGGTGGTGTGCACCAGGCCCCCCTTTTTGTGCCCTCAGCGGTGGACGATCAGCCGCGGACCAGCCGGGCACACGCTAGCCGACCACTTCCCGCGACCAAAGTTCGCACTGGGTGGTGGCATCCGCTCGCCTCCTGTCGGTCCGGCAGGAGGCGGATCACCGGCTGCCGGTCCTGGTTCTGGTCGTGGTGGTGGCCGGTGTGCTGCGGGTGCCGTTGAGGAGGGCGGGGGTGGTGGCGACGCGGTGGGCGATGGTGAGGGCGGCTCGGACCTGGGTGGGGGTGGGGTTGTCGTCGAGTCGGCTGAGGACTTGGAGGTAGGAGTCGCGTCGGGGCAGGGGTGCCATGCCTCGGGCGCCTTCGTTGTCGGGGTAGGCAACCGCGCCGTCCGGGCCGGTGAGGGCGCCGGGTCGGCGCTTGGCCTGCTCGAACTCCGGACGCACGTCCGCGACCAAACCACCGACGACGGCGATACGCAGTCGCCAGCGGCCGTCGTCGGGGTTGACCAGCGTGCACGGAACAACATCGATGCCGCCGACTGGCAGGCCTTTGTCGTAGAGATCTGAGGGGTCTCCGAGCAGTGCTCCCACCTCACTTCGGGGCACTCCGTCGCACACGGTGGCGGCGGAGGCGACCGGGGTGCCGTCCGGTTCCGGCTGATACGAGAACACCTGGCACCCGACTGTCACCATTACTGCACAGGACAGCGCGGTCGGCAGCACGGCTGCGCGACTGGTGGGGTGGCCGGATGCGCGTCGAGGATGCATCAAGGTCCCTCGATGGCATTGTCGATGTTGCTACTGATGCGTGTTTGTTCGTCTTGGAGGGGGCCGCTGCCGAGCCAGACTTGGTATTCCTGTTGTTGGAGTTCGGTCATCTGGGTCCAGGGGATGAGGGTGCCGTCGGGGCGTAGGAAGTACCCGGGTGAGTCCGGTGGCACGTTGGGTGCGCTCGCCTCCAGCGCGGCGTCGGTGTCAAACAGATGGTGGGCGGCGGCGGTGGCGGCGACGAGATCCTCCATGGTGATCTCACCAGCGAGCTGGGTACGGTTGGCCTCGACGCGTGCCTGGCCCTCGTAGTCGGTGTAGTCGCCACCGAAGATGGTGCCGCTGGCGGTGGAGAACAGCAGTTCGACTGCTTTGCCGCCGGGCACCGGGATCGCGCCGGTGGCGGCACCGGCGAGATCCTGCAGGGCCGTCACCCGGGCGTCGTCCGCAACCGCGCCGTCGATGTCAGCGGCGTTGGCAGCGCTCATCGTCGATCCCCACAGCTGGGAGTTGTTGGTGATCGCCTGCATCCAAGCGCTGCGTGCTTCTTCGCGGTCCATACCGGGCGGTGGGTCGTGGAGCTGGTCGGCGGTATACGCGAGCTGCTGTTGGGCCAGGGTGTGCTGGGCCGCGGTGACCGACCGAAACGCGTCGGTGTCGCCCATCACTGCCTCCAGCAGTTGGTACGTCCGGGAACCGTCCAGCATGATCCCGTAGGACTGGGCGCCCGGCAGGTGCGGGTCGTCGACCTGGAACACCCCACTGCCCTCGCCGCGGCCGGTGAGGCCGCGTTGGACGTCGTTGATGTAGGCGGCCAGGACGGTGCCGACGGCGGGTGTCAGGCCGTCGTAGATCTGGTAGCTGTCGGCGCCCCAGCCGCGGCCGTTGCCGTAGGGGAGGTCGTGCAGGAACTGGCTGGCTATCTGGGCGGAGCGATAGCCGGGTGAGGTGCCCGGGGGTTCGCCGTGGTCGCGCAGTCGGGTGGTGGCTGCCTCGATGAGGTGGCCGAACGCGGTGCCGTCGTCGCAGGTGTCCCAGGCGCGGTCGGCGGTGAGGTAGCGCAGTCGGTTCTCCTCGCCGTCAGCCTCGTCGGAGCCGAGCAGGAAGGTCTGGGCGGTGGCCGGGTCCCGGGCAAGCATCTGCGCGACACCGGTCATCGGGTCGAACCAGCCGTCGCTACCGGGCTCGTCGGTGAACAGCCGATAGCTGGTGCCGTCGCCCAGCTCGGCCATCGGGCGCCAGAACGGGGAGATGTCCGCGGTGCGTTCGGCGTGGTAGATGCCCTCGGCCACCGTGGTCGCGAAACCGGCGTCAAAACGACCTCCGCGGTGGAGCAGGACGGACAGGCCGAACGCGGCACCGTGGGTGCTCACCGCCTCCTCGACCACGTGTTCGGCGAAGCCGTCGGCCAGCTGCGGGTCGTGCGAAGCGGTGCTCAGGGTGCCGGCGATCGCGGTGACCAGCCGTTTCCCGTCGACGCGGAATCGGTCGAACCGTTCGGCGTCCTGAGCGGTGTCCATCGGGTGCCACTGGTGGTATGAGGTGACGGCGTTGGCGATCCGGGCCGGCAGGCCGGCCACGCCAGCCGGGCCCATCCGGTTCATCATCGCCGCGGCGAACCACGGGTTGGTCTGGTACCGCTCCAGCAACGTCAGGTTCGCCGCGGACAGCCGCCCATCGTCGATGCCGGCGTCGAACACGCCGATCAGCCGGGCCGCCTCAGCGTCGGCCTGCGCGCGGCTGGTGAACAGGTCCAGGCCTTGCTCGTGGCGCTGCCCGACCAGGGGCAGATCGTCGCCGAGCCGGGCGGCGGCCTCCAACCGCAGCGCCCGCACCACCGACTCGGTCGGGCCACCGTCCAGGCAAGCGCGCACGGTCTGGTCCGGCACCGGGACCACAGTGGCTGCCGTCAGCGCTGACCCCAACGTGCCCGCTGCCGCCCGCAGCGTCGTGACAGCCTCCTGGTGGGAGGCGTCGATGGCCTTCAGCGTCCACCGCAACGTGTCCGCCGCCTGGCCGCTGGTGCGGTCCAGTGTGGAATCCGCCTGCCCCAACGCACCGTGCGCGCTCGCGTCGATACCGACACCGGTGCCGAGTTCGGCGACCGTCGCGCGGTGCACCTTCTCGGCTCGGGCGATCGTGGCAGCGCTGTCCGCGACCGCCTGCTCGCGCTGCCGGTTCAACGCCGTCACCGCCTCCTGCGCCTCCTGCGCTGCCACGATGAACGTGCCCACCGCAGCGGCGGCCTCGGTGAAGCACGGCGCGAACCGCTCGCATTGCCTAGCAAGCGCCGTCATTTCCGCGGCGACCGCGGTGGCAGCCGAACCAGTCCAAGACCCACCTAGCTCGGCCGGCGCCACCGCCACCGCCGCCGCGTGCTGGGTCAGCTGCTCAGCAAACGTCATCAGGCTGGCCCGGGCCGCCTCCAACGACGCCACGTCCACGTCTACCCGGTGCTCAGTCACCGCCTATCGCCCCTCGAGCGACAGCTTCTGACCGCGTACGGGTCAGACCGAGAAGCCGGGTCATCCGCCGCCACGACCGCTGTGCACATCGTCGGAGGTGAGGAACCCCAGGCTGAACTGTTCGTTCAGGTCCAGCTCGTTGAGTGCGGACTGGCCGTGCTCCTGGTAGTAGAAGAGGAAGTCGTTCCACTCCTCAGTGCGTTCTGATCGGTGGGCGTACAGATCGGCCAGGTTGACCATCTGGCCGTCCTCGACGAACGACGCGGCGTCCGGGTGGGCTCTGGCCCAGGCAGCTGGTGAGGCGTCGCCGGTGAGCAGGCCCGCTTGGTCCAGCAGGCTGACGTACTGCAGCGGTGTGGTCTGCCGCAGGTAGTCCTGCACGTCCTGGCCTTCGCTGTCGGCCTGACCAGCGTGGTCCCGGTCTGGGAACGCGGCGTCCAGGAATGCGCTCTTGACGCCGTCGATGGCGAGGCCGCCGACGGTGCCGCCGACACCGCCGAGCTTGTCGATCGGCAGCTTGTCGATCCCCAAGCCCAGGACGAAGTCGACCGCTGCCCGGGCGTCCGCGTTGGCCTGGTCTCGCCCCGCGCCCGCAGCCACCAGGGCGTCCCGCAGGGCGAGCGCGGTGTCGTTCTGCGCCAACCCCTGCTGCAACGCCACCTGCTCCAACCGGCCTTGGTCCAGTGGGTGGGTGGCGGCCACCTCCAAGAAATCCCGGCGGAACGCTGCCTGCTGGGCAATCGCCAACTCCTGGTACCGCGGGTAACCGCGCTCCGGCTCCGCGTGCTCCCCGTGCTGCACGTAGTAGTCGGTGCCGAAGATCTGCGAGAGCAGGGTGTTCAGCTCGCCGCGGTCCAGGTTCGCCATCGCGATCCGCTGGTACTCCAGCAGCCCGTCCGGGTTGTTGCCGGCGACGCTGCCCTCGGCGCCGCTGCCGGCGTAGTTCACCGCCTGGACGTGACGGGTGAGGATGTTCACCATCGACTCGTCCATGGTCAGCGGGAAGCGGTCCGGGCGGGTGCCGTAGAAGTCCACCAGGTCCGCGACGATCTCGGCGGAGGCGTGGTTTCGGGTGCCCTGCTCGCCGGCACCGACGAACGAGGTGCCCGCCTCCAGGGCCTCGCCGAGCGTGGACCCCCAGGTGTAGAAGTTGCCCTGGGCGGTCCGGCCGTCGTAGAGCCAGTGCAGCAGGTCGGTGTCAGCATGCAGGTCGTCGTCGGTGAGCACATCCTGCGCGGCCGCAGGATCCTCGCCGAGGGCGTCGAACAGCATGGCCAACGCGTCGGCTCGGCCGGGTGCGTCGCCGACCAGGCCGCGCCCGGCCTCGGTCGGCCAGGTGCCGTTCCCCTGGCCGAACACCGACCCCCAGCTCCACACCTCGTTCTCGGCCTGCATCCGGCGCTCGAAGGCGATGGTCTCCTCGGTGATCTCAGTGAGCAGCGCGCTGTCCCACAGGGCGCCGCTGCCCTGCCCGGCCTGCACGATCTCAGCCAGCAGCAGATACCCCTCGCCAGGCGGGACGTCGGCCGCGCGGTAGGTGTCCCGCAGCCCGTCGTACACGGACGTGGACACCGAGTACATGCTCTGGTACCTGTCGTTGGAGCCGAGCGCAAGCATCTGGGACACCGCGGTGACGACCTGCCCGTACCGCTCGCCGTCCTCACCGCTGACCCCCATGTGCGAGATCCGCTGCATGAAGATCAGGGCCTGCGGGTCGAGGCCTTGCAAGAAGCCCTGCCGGAACGCCTCGGAGTACACGTCGAGCCCGTCGAGGTAGGCCTGCACCTCGCCGGTGTCTATCTCGGTCACGTCGGGGAAGTCGGCCGCTGCCCGCTCGCCGTCGGTCCATGCCTGCGCGTCCTGCGGCAGGTCCAGCTGGCCGGTCATGGCCACCAAGGCGTCCCGGCGCACCTGCGCCTGGACCGCCAGCAACGGCAGGCCGCCGCGCTGATAGCTCGACACCGTCTCGTCCGAGACCGGGACGACGGTCGCGTCACGCAGCGCGGCACCGAGTGCGGCGCCCGCGGCCTGCAGCGTGGCGATCGTCTCCTGGTGCCCGGCGGCGATGCCTTTGAGGGTCCACCGCAGGGTGTCCGCGGCCCGGCCGCGGGTGATCCCGTACGCATCAGACGCTTCCTGCCGCCCGGCGGTGTCCGCAGCGCTGAGGCCGTCGATGGTGTTGTCCCGGTTGCGCTCGGCGGCGGCGATGGCGTCGCCACAGTCCTGCTCGGCCTGGTCGTGCTGCCGGTTCAGCTGGTCGATGCTCTCCTGTGCGGTCTGCGCGGCGACGACGAAGACGCTGATGGCCTGGGCAGCCTCGGTGAACGTGGGCGAGAACTGCTGGCACTGTGCTCCGAGCCCGGTCATCTCGGTGGTGACCGCGGTCGCTGCCGCGCCGGTCCAGGTGCTGCCCAGATCCCCAGGCGCGCCGGAGATCCGCTGAGCATGTGTGGCCAGGTGTTCGGCCATGGTGCCCAAAGCCGCCTGCACGGCGGTGAGCGAGGCGATGTCGACGTCCAGTGTGTAGTGGCCCATGACCTCCCCCTACAACTCGACGGTGACGGTGCTGTCGGTGTCGACCGCGGACAGGTCCACCGCGAAGCGCCCGATGTTCCCGGCGATCAGCCCGGCCGACTGGGACGCCACGTCGAACGCGGCCTGCCAGGACAGACCAAAGGCGATCGCCCCCGGCTCCACCTGGTCGCCGACCTCCCCGCACGCTGTCACCAGCGTCTGCTGCCGGGTGAACACCGGTCCCGAGCTGTTCGCGAACTGGGCGGACAGGTCGTTGAACCGGTCTCGGGCCGTCTCCAACGCCGTGTAATCGGCCGACACCACCCCGCCGTCACCGTCAGGTATCTGCACGATCGCCCCCTCTGGTTCGCTTCTGCCTCCTGAGCTTGGGGAACGAGTCTGCCGTAGAGGACCTACGTGGCCAACCCTGCCGCATCAACCGTCAAGCTGGCGCATCACCACCACCGCTGTGACGGCTCTCCCTCGGCCTCCAAGATCTCCCGGCTGCGGGGGCCAGCCGGCTGAGCCAGGTCGAGGATCAGCGATAGCGGGATCCGCTCAGCGAGCAGGTGACGAAGCGGGTCGAGCGAGCCAGTCGTTCGCGGCGCTGGCCGTGGCGGCGGTCGGCCGACGAAGCGCCGGGAGACCTGCTCAGCCGGGTGGCCGACGGCGGGTCGACGGCCCGGGGCGGTCGAATCGGTCGGTGTGGCCGGGTCCGTCGCAGCACCACGTGTGGGCAGGCTGGGCATGTGCGGCTCCAGGGTTCGCGACGGTGTCCACTATGGAGACGATCGGCGCGTGGAGGCTGGCGCCTTGATGCGCCGTCACCGGAACGGCGGCACCGCCTGGTCCGATCGTGCGCACCACAGGGGTCAATGCGGATTATTTAATGCCAGGCACGAAAGGCGGTACGTCGCCGGAGGGCGGTTTCCGCTTCACCGATTGAATTGTTGGGCGCGATGTCAAGCGCGAGGTGGCTCAGCGTGCTGGCGTCGATGTGTCCTGTGATGTGTCCTGCTGGCACCGGTAGTGTCCCGGCGTGACCTCGGGGTACCAGCCGTCGCAGCCGCTGGCGCGGTGGCGTGGTGAGGGTCGGGTGGCCATCGACGAACTGGTCGCGGCACATCGGGCGATCGGTGGGACTGCTCCTGGTCGGCGGACGGCGACCCGGCAGATCAACCACGCGTTGGTGGTGCAGGTGGCGTCGCTGTTCCCATGGTTCGCGCGTGACCTGCACACGGCGTGCACCGACGCCGTGGTCGAGGCAACGCCGCAGCCGTTGCGGGCGATGATGTACCGCGGTCTGACGAGCGGGCTGGCGTTGGACCGACGCAATGCCAGTCCGCGGTCGTTGGGTGACGACTTCGACCGGTTCGGCCGTCCGTTGTGGTTTCTCATCGAGGCGCTGGGTCCGCAGTACCAAATCCGTCGTCGCCGGTTGGAGGAGTTGAACCGGTGGCGCAACGCGATCGCGCATCAGGACTTCACCAAGGTGGGCGACGACCCGGTGACCGCTGGTACCCGGGTGTCGTAGTCGGGCACAGCTGAGCCACCGAACCGATAGCGAGCAGCAGAGCGCGTCGCAGTGCTGGGTCAAGGGTGGCGTAGCCATCGCGTAGCGACGCCTTCTGGGCGCCCTTGACGCGGTGCGGAGATGCGCTGATGGTCGGCTGTCGGTTCGGCGGCGGAGGTCACGTCGCGCGCCTACCCGGGCATGGCCGAGTCGGGTGGTGAGGCACAGGGTGTGGGGTGCGCGGAGGGCCGTCAGGCCCGCAGCGCGGGGGGGGGTCCGCGCGCCCGGAGCCGATCCGCCAGGCGAGGCAGCGCGCCGGAGGCGATCTACTAGAACCGGCTCGGCAGCATGTGCCTCAAGACATCTGTCGATCGGCGGTCGCCGGCTGAAGTCGCTGCGGTCGCGGTTCCCGGTCGCCGACCTGGACCGACTCGTGGCCCAAGGGGCAGTGCCGGCCGGTCCACCGCCGATGCCGACCCGTGGCGGCCCCGGGAGCAAGGCCGACCGGCACGTTGTGGGGTGCGAACGGACCGTGGCACGCAACGGGATGGTGTCGCTGGGCAACAAGCGGGATGGTGTCACTGGGCAACAAGATCGTGCTGGCAGCCGAGATCCTGGCAGGCCGACGGGTCGGGGTTCGGATCGAGGTCGGCGGACTGTTGATGTTCTTCGACCCCCGAAACCCGTGAGCTGCTGCGGACGCGGCTGAACCCGCTGACGTTGGAAGACACGGCCATCATTCAGCGCACCTAGCCGGTCGGGCCGATCCGCGCGTAGCTGCAAAAGCCAACGGCCACGGACCGCTGGCACCTCAACTTTTTAGCCCATCCGTCGCATATCAAGTGGCAGACGAACGTCGCGGATCTATTGACGGATCACATGACCACACCGAGGATGACCACTTGTGCCGTGTCCTGCATGTGTCCTGATCTGCGTGGTCTGACATGGCTGTTGGCCTTCTGACCTGGGTGGATGGTGCGCCATCAGGGACTCGAACCCCGAACCCGCTGGTTAAGAGCCAGCTGCTCTGCCAATTGAGCTAATGGCGCGACGTCGGCGAGGGTAGCAGCCGGCGTCAGGGCGGCGAAAATCCTGCGGCAGCTCGGGCCGCCGCGCTGGCCAATCCGTCTCCCCCCCGTACCGGGGGTTCAGGATCCACCCGATTTCGGTCTGCCGCGCCGCTCGGCTCTCCAGGCGCAGGACGACCTCACCGAGCACCTCACCCGCAGACGAGGGTGCAGACGGCCAAGCCCGTGGCGGTTCCGTGGCGTGGCGGCGTCTGGTCCTGCCCGTACCGTGTCGTCCGGGCTGAGTGCATCTGAGTGGTCGCGTCAGTCGTCGGGAGCGGGTGCGACGAGCCGTTTGCCGAAGGGCCGGGACGATCGTCGCAGCGACGGGACGGGCGTCAACGAGAGGAGTGCCGGTGCGTTTCGGCGTCACGGTGGTGGACGGTCGGGGCGACCGCTGGGTGGACGTCGCGTTGGACGCTGAGCCGGAGCAGCCGCTCGCCGAGCTGGTGCCGGCGCTCACCGCGCTGCTGGACGACCCGGTGCACCCCTCATTCGCGGCGCATGTCCCGCTCTGGGTGGACGGGCGCCCAGCGGATTCGTCGATGTCGTTGCGGGGCAACGGGATTCGGCCGGGCAGCGTCGTGGCGCTCTACCTGGATCCCGGCACCTGTGCTGAGCCGGGCGGGGTCGCCGAGTTGCGGGTGGTGGGCGGTCCTGGAGCTGGCCGAGTGCACCGGCTCCGTCTTGGCGAGACCGTGGTCGGCTGCGGCGCCCCCGGGTGGTCGCTGCCGGACCTGCTGCTGCCCTCGGACGCGCTGCGGGTGGTGGCCACTCCGGACGGCGAGGTCGCCGTCCGGTCAGCGGACGGACTTATCGCCCGGTTGGCGGACAAGCTGCTGAGCGCGGACGGTGAGCGCGCGGACGGTAAGCGCGCGGACGGTAAGCGCTCGGACGGTGAGCGCGCGGATGGTAGGCGCTCGGACGGTGATGGTGCCGATGGGCACGGGATGCCGTGGCCGGTGGGGGAGTACCTGTCGGTGGGGGGCACGGTGCTGCAGCGCACTGAGGTCGGCGTCCCGGTGGCGGAGGCCGGGCCGGGCACGGAGCATGCCGGCGTCGACGTCGTCCGGCCGCCGCGACTGCTGCCGCCGTCCCGGGAGGTTTCGTTCACCCTTCCCGTCGAACCCGGCGAACGGCCGCGGACGCCGATCCCGTGGCTCATGGTGTTCGCGCCGGCGCTGATCGCCATCCCGATGTTCTTCTTCTTCGGTCCGCGAGCGATCGTCTTCGCGGCGATGTCCCCGTTGCTCGCGCTCGCCAACGTGGTCTCGTCCCGTCGGGGGTCGCGCCGGGAGCACCGGCGGGCCACCGAGCGGTACCAGCGCGACCTCGCCGACGTCGAGGAGCGGATCGCGGTCGGGCTGCGGGCCGAGCGGGACCAGCGCCGCGACCTAGGCCCGGACCCCGCGCTGGTGCTGCTCACCGCCCTCGCTCCGGGCCGCCGGCTCTGGGAACGCCGCCGCACCGACCCCGACCACCTGGTGCTGCGGCTCGGGCTGGCCGACCAGCCGGCCACGGCCACCGTCCGGCACCCACGGCTGGACCCCTCGCGCGAGACGCCGCCGCTGCGGACCCTGGCCGACGTCCCGGCCGGCGTCGCGTTGCGCGAGGTCGGCGTGGTCGGGCTGGCCGGCCCGGCCGAACCGCGGGACGCGGTGGCGCGGTGGCTGGTCGCGCAGACCGCGGTGCTGCACAGCCCCCGGGACGTTCGGGTGGTGGTGCTCACCGATGCCGACAGCGCCGAGCGGTGGGACTGGACGCGATGGCTGCCGCACCTGGTCGACCCGGACGGGCTGGCGCCGGTGTCCGTCGGTACCGACCAGGAGTCGACGGGACGCCGGCTCGCCGAGCTGACCCGGTTGGTCACCGAGCGGACCGCGGCCCGGTCGACGGCGGGGTACTCGGCCACCGCCCAGGCGGCGACGGGGTACTCGGCCGGTGGCCGGTCCGGGCTGCCGCCGGCGCCGGACGTGCTGGTGGTGCTGGACGGAGCGCGGCGGCTGCGGGCGCTGCCCGCCGTCGTCCAGCTGCTGCGGGACGGCCCGCCGGTCGGGGTGTACCTGCTGTGCCTGGACGATGAGGCCCGGCAGCTGCCCGAGGAGTGCCGTGCCGTCGTCGACCTCGACGACCTGGCGGCCGATGCCCGGGTGGTGTTGCGACGCTCGTTGGCCGAGGACGTCCCAGGCATCCGCCCGGACCTGGTCGAGGTCGCCTGGGCGCGGCGGTTGGCCCGGGCGCTCGCCCCGCTACGGGACACCACCCCGGAGGACGACGACGTCGGTCTGCCGGCCAGCGCGCGGCTGCTGGACCTGCTCGACCTGGAGCCACCGACACCGGACGCCCTGTGCACCGGGTGGTCTGTTGGCCCGGCCTCGGGAGCGGGTGGCGCTGGTCGCACCGACGTCGTGGTTGGCGTCGGGTTCGACGGCCCGTTCCAGGTGGACCTGCGTCGGGACGGCCCGCACGCGCTGGTCGCGGGCACCACCGGGGCCGGTAAGTCCGAGCTGCTGCAGACCCTGGTGGCCGCGCTCGCGGTCGCCAACCGCCCCGACCAGCTGACCTTCGTCCTGGTCGACTACAAGGGTGGCGCGGCATTCCGCGACTGCGCTCGACTGCCGCACACCGTCGGCCTGGTCACCGATCTGGACCAGCACCTGGTGTCCCGGGCGCTGACGTCCCTGGGTGCGGAGCTGCGTCGACGTGAGCACGTGCTGGCCGCCGGGGGAGCCAAGGATCTGGAGGACTACCTGGCTCTGCGGGCCACCGACCCGGCCCTGCCGACGCTGCCCCGGCTGGTGCTGGTGATCGACGAGTTCGCCGGATTGGTCGCGGAGTTGCCGGACTTCGTCACCGGTCTGGTCGCGATCGCCCAGCGGGGCCGGTCGCTCGGCATCCACCTGGTGCTGGCCACCCAGCGGCCGACGGGAGTGGTGTCCCCGGAGATCCGGGCCAACACCAACCTGCGGATCGCCCTGCGGGTCACCGACGACGGCGAGAGCCGCGACGTCATCGACGCGCCGGACGCCGCTCGGATCGCCCGTGCCACCCCCGGTCGGGCGTTCGTGCGCACCGGGCACTCCAGCCTGATGCCGTTCCAGGCCGGCCGGGTGGGCGGGCGCCGTCCCACGAGCAGCACAGCACAGCCGCGCCGGCCCGCGATCTCGTCGCGGCTCTCGCCAGCGTCCGTGGACTCGCCGGCATCCCGGCCGACGACCGCGGTGCCGACGGTGCGGCCGGTGCCGCTGGTGTGGCCGGTGCCGTGGCAGCGGGCCGGCCTGCCGGCTCCTACCCGGCCAGCCCCCGGCGGTCCTTCGGGTACGGCCACCGACGAAGGCGCCACCGACCTGTCCGAGCTGGTCACGGCGGTGACCACGGCGGCCCGCCGGGTCGGTGTGCCGGTCCAACCGAGCCCGTGGCTGCCGCCGCTGCCGGATGTCGTCCGGTCGATCGACCTCACGGTCGCGACGCTGCCACCCGCCACGCTGCCACCCGCGACGCTGCCACCCGCGACGCTGCCACTCGCAGAGTCGGCGTCCGGTGACGGCGCCGCGGCGGTGGCTCAGGTGGTGGACCCGAACCCGGACCTGGTGTCGAGTCCGGCGTTGACTCAGGTGTCGAAATCGGTCCCGGAACCAGCGCCCTGGGCGCTGGAGGACCACCCGGCGCAGCAACGCCAGTCGGTCCGTGCCTTCGGTCTGGGACGGGACGGCCACCTGTACGTCGTGGGGGGGCCGCGGTCCGGCCGTTCGACCGTGCTGCGCACCCTGGTGACGTCGCTGGCCGAGCGGGTGCCGGCCCGGGACCTGCACGTGTACGGCCTGGACTGCGGCAACGGCGCGCTGCTGCCCCTGGGTGAGCTGCCGCACACCGGTGCCGTGGTGCAGCGGACGCAGGTGGAGCGGGCGGACCGGCTGCTGCGCCGGTTGTCCGCGCAGGTGGGCCAGCGGCAGGAGGTGTTGGCCGTCGGCGGTTTTGCGGACCTGGCCGAGCAGCGTTCGGCTGCCGCGCCGGATCAGCGGCTGCCGTACCTGGTGCTGGCCCTGGACCGGTGGGAGGGTTTCGTCAGCGCCCTCGGCGAGCTGGACGGCGGGCGGCTGGCCGACGAGGTGCAGCGGCTGTTGCGCGAGGGGACGTCGGTCGGGGTGCACGTGCTGATCAGCGGCGATCGCACGCTGCTGGCCGGCCGGATGGGTGCGTTGGTCGAGGACAAGCTCGTGCTGCGGCTGCCGGATCGCACCGACTACGCCCTGGCCGGCCTGACGCCGCGGCAGATCCCGGACGCGCTCCCGGACGGCCGTGGGCTGTGGGGCGAGTCCGGGGTGGAGCTGCAGGTGGCAGTGCTGCCGGGGGAGCTGTCTGGTGCCGGGCAGGCCGCCGCGGTCCGCGCGGTCGCCGCCCGCGCCGCCGTCCGGGACGCCGCCATGCCTCGTTCCCAGCAACCGTTCCGGCTGGCCGCGCTGCCCGCCGAGGTGGACGCGGTCGCGGTGCTGGACCAAGCGTTCGCCACCGCCTCGTCGTCGGATCTGCCAGCGTCGGATCTGCCAGGGCTGGGCCTGCCAGGGTTGGGCCTGCCGGCACTGGTCAGGTCGCCGCTGTGGTTCCCGTTCGGCGTCGGCGGGGACGACCTGGACCTGCTCGGCCTGGACCTGTCCGCGGCCCCGGTGGCCATGGTCGCCGGCCTGGCGGGTTCCGGCCGCACCGCGGTGCTGCGGTTGTGCGCGGAGACGGCGCGCCGCCGCGGCCAGCAGGTATTAGGCGTGTGCCCGCGTCCCGGCGGGCTCGTCGACCAGCTGACCGGGCTGCCCGGTGGGCGGGCGGTGGCGGGTGCCGGCGCGGCGTCCGAGGAGCTGGTCGAGGCGTTGCGCGCGCTACCGGCGTCATCGTTGGTGCTTGTCGACGACGCTGAGCTGCTGCGTGACGGACCGCTGGCGGCGGCGTTGCAGGCGGTGGTGCGGCAGGCACGGGAGAAGGACTGGGCAGTGGTAGTCGCCGGCCAGACGACGGACCTGTCCGCTGGTCTGTCCGGCTGGCTGCACGAGGCCCGCCGAGGTCGGCAGGGACTGCTGCTGTCTCCCACCACCTTGATGGACGCCGAGGTGGTGTCCACCCGGTTGACCCGCAGCCAGCTCGCCAGCCGGGTCGTCCCGGGCCGCGGGCTGCTGGTCCGCCAGGGTCGCGAGCCGCTCGCCGTCCAGGTGCCCTGGCTCGGCTAACCGGCGCGACGCATCCCGCGAGGAGTTCTCACAGCGCAGGTTCGGGGCGCCCAGGCCGCTCAGACGCCACCGGCGGGTGGTCCCGGGTGGCCGGGACCACCCGCCGGGTGGTCATGCGATGGGTGGTGGTGCGATGTCAGAGCTTGACGGTGAACTGCTGGTCGACCGCCGCGAATGCCTCAGAGGTCTTGAACAGGTACTGAGACATGAGCTCCAGCTCGGAGACGCAGCTCCTCGCCGCCTGTGTCCACCGCTCGTGCGCGTCGCCGAAGCTCTTCGACGCGTCCTGGGTGACGAAGCCGTCACTGATGAGCTGCTGGATCTTCGCCTGCAGGGTGGTGAGATCCTGCTCCAGTTGGTTCTTGGTGTTCGCGAGGTTGGTCGCCTCGGCCTGCATGCGTTCGTGGCTAATGCTGATGTCGCCGGCCATGCCGGCCCCCTCTCGGTTGGGTCATCGTCGCGGCCCCCGCACCCCTGAGCTGCGCTGTCGGATGCGACCAGCCGGCGTCACCCTCGCAGAGCGGCGACACATCGGTCAACACAGGGGACGCAATGTCACGAAGCCACCGTGTCACGTGCCGAACACCCAGGTCGGCGGCCATCAGGGCGCACCCGGCGACCATCAGGGCGCCGCCCGGTGCGCCGGTCCTGCGGCGATCACGATGCCCCTGGACGATCTGTCAGGACCGCGTAGACTCGTGCCGTGCGGGTCGGGGCGTCACTACCCCTTCGACGCAGGCGGTTTCAAACGCAGGCGGTTTCAGGCGCAGGGCGGGTCACGCACAGCCAAACGCACACGGGGCAGGTCAAGCACCGGCAGGTCAGGTGCAGGGCGGAGCCGGACGTCCGGTGGCTGTCGTGCGGCTGCTGCCTGGCACGGCAATGTTCCGCCGGGCGTGACGCGGGACGTCAGGAGAGCAGTTGTGAGGGAGACCGGGACATAAATGACCACGACAAACGCGGCGCCCGGCAGCGCCGCTCCCATCGCCGAGGGTCAGGCCAGGTCCGGCGCCGAGAGCCGGGGTCCGCGCCGTCCAGCGTCATCGAACCGGTCGGTGGACCGCCTGCCCGGTCCACCCCGCCAGCGGCGGCCTGCCCTGGCCGCGCTCGCCGTCCTACTGATCGTCGGTGGCGCCGCGCTCGCCGGCTTGCTCGCGCTGCGGATGGACGAACGGGTGCCGGTGTTGGTCGCCGGTCGCGACGTGCCGGTCGGGCAGCGGATCGCCCGGGAGGACTTGGCCGTCGGCCGGGTGGCCGGTGAGGGCGTCGCGATGATCAGCGCCGACGACGCGGACCAGGTGGTCGGCCAGTACGCCACCCGCACGGTGCGCGCCGGCCAGCTGCTGGACGGCAGCATGGTGGACCGCGTCGGCTTCCTGCAGCCCGGGATGACCGCCGTCGGGGTGCCGATGCTGCCGGGTCGGGTGCCGGCCAAAGGTCTGGAGGTCGGCGACGTCGTCCGGGTGCTCCGGGTGCCGGAGGAGGGCGAGGGCCGGGTGTTGGTAGATGAGGCCGTGGTCAGCCAGTCCACCACCGCCGGTGACCGCGAGGACGACGAGCGGACCCAGGGCGTTGACCAAGCCGCCACCGTGATGGTGCAGGACGGTCAGGTCGGTGACGTCGCCTCAGCGGCCGCGGCCGGCCAGGTCACGCTGGTGCTACTGCGCCGGGACGCCACCACCCGTACGGATCGCTGATGGGCCTGCTCGCGCTGTGCTCGGCCAAGGGCTCCCCGGGGGTGTCCACCTTGGCGGTCGGATTGGCCGGGTTGTGGCCTCGCCCGGTGACGCTGGTGGACGCCGACCCGGCCGGCGGCGACCTGATCTGGCGGTACCGCAGCGCGGACGCCGGTGACCCGCTGGACCCGGACCGTGGACTCGTGTCGATGGGTGCCGCCGTGCGCCGAGTCTCAGGCCCGACCGCACTGGCGGCGCACACCCAGGTCCTCTCCGGCGGCCTGCCTGTGGTGGTCGGGGTCACTCATCCCGGTCAGGTCACGGGCCTAGGGCCGGTCTGGCCGCTGCTTGCTGATGCTTTCGCCGATTCCGTGACGGACGTCATCGCCGACTGTGGCCGGGTGATACCGGGGTCGCCCACCGTGCCGCTGCTGGCCAGGGCGGACGCGGTGGTGTTCGTGGTCCGTTCGGCCACCGACGCGTTCGCCCAGCTGCGGGAGCGGCTACGCGGGCTGGCCGACCCCCTGCGACTCGACGGATCCGGGTCCCGGTCGGGCCGGCCGCGGACGTCCGTGCTGCTGATCACCGACGACCGGGACCGACACGGCGCCAAGGACCTCCAGCGGCTGCTGGACGGCGAGCAGTTCGGCGTCCCGGTCCGGGGCCGGGTGGCCTGGGATCCGCGTGGTGCCAAGGTGCTCAGCGGCGATGCGAGCGGCGGCGGATTCGGCGGTCATGGCCGCTCGTTGGTGGTGCGCTCGCTGCGCGAGCTGATACCCCGGCTGGAGGAAGCTGTCCGGTCGCCGGCCGTGGCGTGACTTCCAGCGCGTCCCAGACCCGTCTTCGTCCCGATCAGCTCCATCAAGAGCCCGCCCTCACAAGGAGGAACACCGGTGGACCAGGCGCTCGTTCGACGCCTCAGGGAAGAGGTCGCCGATGTCTTGACCCAGCAACGCCGGGACGACGTCGCCGCCGGCCTGACGTCCATGACCGCGGAGGACGAACGGCAGTTCGCCCGGGCGGTCATCGGGCGGTCCCTGGAGACCTTCGCCCGGGACGAGATCACCAGCGGTCGTACGCCGCTGGTGCCGCAGGAGGAGGAAGACCTCTCCGAGGCGGTGCACGCGGCGTTGTTCGGGGTCGGGCGGCTGCAGCCGCTGCTAGACGACCCGCAGGTGGAAAACATCGACATCAACGGCTGCGACCGGGTGTTCGTCGGCTATGCCGACGGCCGAGAGGAGGTCGTCCCCCCGGTGGCCGACACCGACGAGGAGCTGATCGAGCTCATCCAGGTGCTGGGCTCTTACAGCGGCCTGGCGTCCCGGCCGTTCGATACCGCCAACCCCCAGCTGGACCTGCGGCTGCCGGACGGCAGCCGGATGTCCGCGGTCATGGGGGTGTGCTCCCGCCCGGCGGTGTCGATCCGCCGGGCTCGGCTCGGCAGAGTCTTCCTGGACGACCTGGTGCGGTACGGCTCGATCGGCGCGGAGCTGGCCGCGTTCCTGTCCGCCGCGATCATGGCCCGCAAGAACATCATGATCGCCGGTGCCACCAACGCGGGGAAGACCACGCTGTTGCGGGCGTTGGCCAACGAGATCCCGCCGATCGAGCGGATCGTCACCGTGGAGCGCGCGCTGGAGCTGGGCCTGGGCGAGTTCGCGGACCTGCACCCGAACGTGGTGGCGTTTGAGGAGCGGCTGCCCAACTCCGAAGGCCAGGGCCACATCTCGATGGCCGAGCTGGTGCGCCGCTCGCTGCGGATGAACCCGAGCCGGGTGATCGTCGGCGAGGTGCTCGGCGACGAGATCGTCACCATGCTCAACGCGATGAGCCAGGGCAACGACGGGTCGCTGTCCACCATCCACGCGAACAGCTCGATGGAGGTGTTCAACCGGATCTCCACCTACGCCATCCAGTCGGTCGAGCGGCTCCCGGTGGAGGCCACGATGATGCTCATCGCCGGCGCCATCGATTTCGTGGTGTTCGTCCAGAAGCACAACGACTACGCCGACGGCGGGCGGCTTCGCCGGTTCGTGTCCAGCGTCCGGGAGGTCAACGGGGTAGACGGCCGAGTGCTGTCCAGCGAGGTGTTCGCCGCTGGTCCGGACGGCATCGCGGTGCCCGCCGCACCGGTCGCCTGTCTCGACGACCTGACCGCGGTCGGCTACCGCGTGGGCCAGGTGCGGGACCACGGGGTGGCCCTGAACAGCTCTGCCGACCATGCCGCGGGCGCCGCTGCTGGTGCAGCCAACGACACGGTCGAGGCGTCGGGGCGATGGCGGTGACCGACGTGAGCGTGCTGCCCTCGGTGGATGCGCTGCTGATCGTCGCGCTCGGTGGCGCGGTGGGAGCCGGGGTGCTGCTGCTGGTCCGTGCCCTCGTCCCGCCGCAGTCCGTCGGCCCGTCGACGGGGTCGGCGGCGGTCACCCGGCTGCGCGAGCTGGTGGCCCGGGCGGGCCGGCGCGGGCTGATCGCGGTGGCGGTCGGGGTCGTCATGCTGGCCGTGACCCGGTGGGTCGTCGCGGGCGTCGCGGTGGCCGTGCTGGCGTTCGCATGGCCAGCGCTGTTCGGCGGGGCTCGCGCGGAACGGGCGGCCATGGAGCGGTTGGAGGGCTTGGCAGCCTGGACGGAGTCGTTGCGGGACACCATCGCCGGGGCCGTCGGCCTGGAGCAGGCAATCCCGGCCACCGCGCACGCCGCCGCGCCGTCGGTGGCCGGACCGCTGCAGGCTCTGTCGGACCGGTTGCGGGTGCGGACCCCGTTGCCGGCCGCGCTCGCCCGGTTCGCCGAGGACCTCGATGACGCGAGCGCGGACCTGGTCGTCTCCGCGCTGGTGCTGAACTCCCGGTTGCGCGGGCCAGGTCTGCGGCAGGTGCTGACGTCGCTGGCCGAGTCGGTGCGGGCCGATCTGGACGCCCGGCGGCGGATCGCTGCCGGGCGGGCCAGCACCCGGCGCAGCGTGCAGATCGTGGTGGGCGTGACCGTGGCATTCGTCGGCGGGCTGATCCTGTTCAATCGCGGCTACCTGGAGCCGTACACGACGGTCGCCGGTCAGGTGGTCCTGGCCACCATCTTCGGCCTGTTCGCCGCTGGCTTCGCCTGGATGCGGCGGCTGTCGCGATTCGTCACGCCGGAGCGGTTCCTGCGGCCCGGGCAGTTGCGGGTCGGCTCGTGATCGCGGTGATGCTCAGCGGCGCGGTCGTCGGCCTCGGTGCGTTGGTGGCGGTCCAGCTGCTGGTGCCCCGGCCGGTGTCGCCGGCTGTCGACCTGGCCCGGTTGGACGCCGAGCGCCGCAGGGTCGTGCGGACGTCCTCGCTGGTGGCCGACCGGCGGCATGAGAGCGAAAGCCTGCGGCTGCGTCGGCTGGGTGATCCGGTGGTGCGCGCCCTGCTGGCCCGTGGTGTCCAGCTGGTGACGCTGCGCACCGACCTGGCGGTCGTCGGGCGGTCGGTGGAAATGCACCTGGCCCGGTCGCTGCTGGGCGCTGCGGTGGGTCTGGTGCTGGCCGCCGTGCAGGGCGCGCTGCTGGTGGTCGCGGCGGGTCCGTCGCTGGCCCCGTTCGGTGTCGTCCTGCCGGTGCTCGGTGGGCTGGTCGGGTTGCTGCTGCCGACGGTCGAGGTACGGCGTCAGGCGACGGCGCGTCGTCGCGACTTCCGCCACGTGCTCGGGTCGTTCCTGGATCTGGTCGCGATGAACCTGGCCGGCGGTCGCGGTGTGCCGGAGGCGTTGACGTCGGCGTCCTCGGTGTCGTCGGGCTGGGCGATGGTCCGGCTCCGGGACGCCCTGGAGAACGCGCGGCTGCAGGGGGTGACCGCATGGGCCGCGCTCGGCCAGCTCGGCGAGGAGCTGGACGTCGACGAGCTGCGGGATCTGGCCGCGGCCCTCGGACTGGTGGCCGAGGACGGCGCGAAGGTGCGCGACTCGTTGACCGCGCGCGCGGCATCCATGCGGACCCGGGAGCTGGCCGAGATGGAGAGCCACGCTCAGGAGAACTCCCAGTCCATGCTCGTCGCGCAGCTGCTGCTGTGCCTCGGGTTCCTGATCTTCCTGACCTACCCGGCCGTGGCCAACGTGCTGGGCGGGTGAGCACAATGAGCGCGACCACGACGACGGCACTTGTGACGACCGTCACCACCGCGAGCGCGGTCAGCGTCACCACCGCGAGCGCGGCCGGCGTCACCACCGCGAGCGCGGCCGGCGTCACCGCCGCGAGCGCGGCCGGCGTCACCACCGCGAGCGCGGCCGGTGTCACCCGTATGAGCCCAGCCGCGGCAGTGCGAGTACCAGATCAACGGACGTCCTATGAGGAGGAACACCATGAGGGGAAACAGCATGAGGCACAACCGTTCTGGCGGATCACGAGTGGGCGTGCTGCTCGACCCGGCGACACCGTTGGGTTTTCTGACGTTGCTGCTGCAGGATCGGCGTGCTCGACTTGCGACGTCCCGGGACGCGGGCGCGTCCGCGGTCGAGTGGGTGCTGATCTCCGCCATCCTGATCACGATCGCCGGGGCGGTCGGGTTCATCATCTTCAAGGCCACCGAAACCAAGGCGAACTCCTTGGACTTCACCACTCCCTGAGCCCGACGCCCGCGGGCCGGCAGCGGGGTCGCCGGGACGCCGGTGTGTCCTCGATCGAGCTGGTGCTGTACACCCCGCTGCTGATGCTTCTCACATTCCTGGTGGTGCAGATGTCGTTGGCCTACCTGGGAAACCAGGTGGCGTCGGCGGCGGCCCGGGAGGGAGCCCGGGTCGCGCGCGTGGGCGGCGGCACCCCGCAGGCGTGCGCGGCCGGTGAGGCCAAGGCCCGCTCCATCATCGACTCGGTCGGTCGTGGCCTGCTGCGCACCACCACGCCCCCGAGCGTGCGACCGGTCGGAGCCGACCAGGTGCGGGCGCAGGTGCGCGGTGTCCCGCAGTACCTGATCCCGTTCGTCGACTTCGAGGTCGAGCAGGTGGTGCAAGGGCCGGTCGAACGCTTCGTACCGGACACGCCATGACGAGCGAACATCAGACTCGGCGCCACTCGCGACCCGTAGGGCGCGCTCGGCTGCGGCACCGCGGCTCACCGCGACCGGAGCACCGCGGCTCACCGCGACCGGAGCACCGCGGCTCACCGCGACCGGAGCACCGCGAGCGTGGTTCGATGGCCATCGAGATGGTGTTGCTGGCCCCGGTGCTGTTCGCCTTCGCGCTGCTGGTGGTGGCGTGCGGTCGGTACGTCGACGTGCGGGGCGAGCTGCAGGCCACGGCGCGGGAGGCGGCTCGGGCGGCTTCGCTGGAGCGGTCCTCGGGTGCCGCGCAGTCCGCGGCCTCGCGGGTGGCCGCGGCGCAGGTGCCGGCGCGGGTCCGGTGTTCCGACGTCGTCGTCGAGTACCGGCCGGGTGACCCGGTGGCCGGCCGGATCGGGCTGGCCACGGCACGGCTGAGCTGCCGGGTGTCCTACGCGGGGCTGGGCCTGATCGGCCTACCCGGGGGAGCCGACCTGGCCGCATCCAGCAGCGCGCCCATCGACCCCTATCGCCGGACCCAGCGATGACCCCGGTGGTGGCCCGATCGGGAGCCAGCGCGGTCGGCGCGGCGCACCGGCGGGCCGGGGCACACCAGCGGCCTGGCGTGCCCCGGCCTGGCGTGCCCCGGCCGAACGTGCCCGGTCCAGACGTCCACGAGCAGGGCGCGGTGACCGTGTTCGTCGTCGGGATCGCGATCACCTTGATGGTGATGGCCGGCCTGGTGGTGGACGGCGGCAACGCGATCAACGCCCGGCAGACCATCGCCGACGACGTCGAGCAGGCAGCCCGAGCCGGTGCCAGCGCCATCGACACCGAAGTGCTGAGATCGGGGGGCATCGTGGTCATCGACCTGCCGCAAGCCCGCCGCCGGGCGATCGACTACCTGACCCAGCTGGGGTATGACCCTGGCGGGATCTCGTTCCCGACCACCCTGCCCCAGGGCGGGCAGCAGTTCTCGGTGTCCGCCCAGGACGTCGTGCCGACCGATGTGCTGCCGCTCATCGGGATCCGTCAATTCCCGGTCCGCGCGGTCGCCACCGCCCGCGCTGCGACCGGCATCACCGGGGAGGTGCCCGGCCCGTGAGCCTGATCTCTGACGACCACATTCACCACCACACCGGCGACCGGGCGCCATCTGCGTTGCCCGGCCGGCCGCGTGGTCCGGAACGGTTCGTCCGCCAGCAGGCCGTGCTGGACGCTGCGGCGGCCGAGGACGGCCGTCCGGGCCGGCTTCGGGCGCTCGGGTCCGGGCTCGCGTTGCTGCTGCTCGTCGTCGGGGTGCCGGCGCTGCTGATCCGAGCTGGTGGGGTGCCCCACGTCCCGGCCTCCTGGCCGGATCGGCAGGCGCTGAGCCAGGCTCTGGACGTCGCGCAGGTGGTGCAGGTGCTCCTGCTGATCGTGTGGGTCGCGTGGCTCCAGTTCACCGTGTGCGTCGTCGTCGAGGCGGTCAGCGCTCTTCGCGGGGTGGGCCTGCCGGCGCGGGTCCCGCTGTCCGGGCCGACCCAGCGGATGGCGCGTGGTCTGGTCGGTGCGCTGCTGGTCGCCGGTGTGGTCACCGCGGGCACCGCCGGTACCGCGGCCGGGGCGACCGCCGGGATCGCGGACGAGCGCACCGCCCGGCCCGGTTCGACGCCGGTTTCGGCAGCGGGTTGGGCGCCGGACGCGTGGTTCGCCGCTACCGGGATGACAGCGGAGGTCGGGCGGCCCGCAGCCGTCGACCCGAGCGCTGGCTTCGCCGTTCACCCGACGGACGCCCGCTCGGCGGGTGCTCACGTACCGGGATCGGCGGGCCAGCACGGGATGGGGCTGGCGGTGGGTGGGCGCGGCACTTTTGGCGCCCCGCCTCCCTCAGCGTCCCCCGCTGATCCAGCATCCGGTTGGGGTGAGGGCCAGCGGGCCGGCCGGGTGCCTGCCGATACCCAGGGCCAGCAGGACGTGACGTCCTCAGCAGGCGGGCGGGCCACGCAGTCCGCGAGCACGCAGTCCGCGAGCTCGCAGCAGGCGAGCTCGCAGCAAGCGCGCGGGCAGAAGGTGTACACGGTCCGACCGCCCCAGGGTCGGTACCACGACAACCTCTGGGACATCGCCGAACGGCACCTGGGCGACGGGCGCCGCTACCCGGAGATCTACCAGCTGAACGTCGGGGTGGAGCAACCGGACGGTCGTCGGTTGGAGCTGAGCCGCTTGATCCACCCGGGGTGGCGACTGGTGATGCCGGAGGACGCACGGGGAGTGCCCCGGGAGCAGGTGACCGTCACACACGATCCGAGCGCCGCCCTCGGTACGGGGGGCGGTGGCGGGCAGGGCGCCGGGTCAGCCGATGAGCGCGCGACAGAGTCCGGCTCGGCGCTCGGCGGGCCTGGCCAGGCTGACGAGCGCGTCGGTGAGCTCGGGAGCCCGGATCGCGGAGTGCTCACCCCGGGCGGCGGGTTGGTGGGCGGGTTGCTGATGGCGGGCCTGCTGGTCGCGCTGCGCCGGGCTCGACGTCGTCCCGCGAGTGGACCACCCGACCTGGAGGAGGCCGAGGTCGAGGTGGCGCTGCGGGTGGGTGCGGATCTGCACCGCAGCCAGATGGTCGACGTGGTCCTGCGGGATCTCGTGGACCGGTGCCGAGTCGAGGGGCTGGCGCGGCCGGCGGTGTTCGCCGCGCGGGTGTCCGCCGATCAGGTGGAGCTGCTCCTGGCCCCGCCGTCGACCCGAGCGCCTCGTGGCTGGGAGCCCGTGGGCGACGGTAGCTGCTGGCGGTCGCCGCTCGGTGGTCCGGTCGTGGCTGATGGCCCGCTCATCGGTCAGTCCACTGCGGCGGCTGGCGACGGGTCGTCGGGGCCTTTCCCGGCGTTGGTCTCGGTGGGCACCGACGCCGAGGGCCGGGACGTGCTGCTGGACCTGGCGACCGCGGGCGGTCCGATCGCGCTCACCGGCGACCCGGCCGGTGTGGCCGGCCTCGCTACGGCGATGGCGGTGTCCTTGGCCACCTCGCCGTGGGCGGGGGGCCTCACCATCCAGGTCGGGGGGTTGTCGGACGCGGTGCGGTCCGTCGCGCCGGACCGGTTGCGGGTCGTGGCCGACCCGGCGGCGTTGCTCACCGAGCTGGGCTCCGCGGCCAGGCCGTCGCACGACGACATCCTCACGGGTGATCCGACGGCGTCCTCGACCGTCGTCGTCCTGGCTTCCGAACCAGACCTGGAGGCGATCGCCGCGTTGACCGCGCCGGCTGGGCGGCGCCTGGGCGGGGTCGTGGTGGCGGCCGATATTCCCGGAGCTTCCTGGCAGCTACGCGTGGACGAGGCGGGCACGGTGGCGGTGAGGCCGCTGGGCCTGGAGGTCACCGGCGCTCGGCTGGATCCGGCTGTCCTGCCGGTGCTGGCCCGGTTGGTGGCCGGCGCTCGGCAGGCTCACCGGGAACCGGCGATCCCCGACGACGAGGTGCTCCCGGCACCTCCAGCTGGCGTCGACGTCGATGACGCGGCGTGGTTGGCGTCCCGGTGCCGGGTGGCGTTGCTCGGCGTCCCCGAGGTGTATGCGCCGGGTGCGTTGGACCCGTCGCGGATCCTGTTGGCCACCGAGGTGGTGGCGTATCTGGCGTTGCACCGGGGCGCCGGTCACGCCAGCGGCCGGGATGTCGAGGGCGGCCGTCCCGGGCTCGGCCCGGGGGTCCATCCCGAGGTGCTGGCCGCGGCGATCTGGCCTCGTGGCGTCGGCGCCGACGTGCGAGATGCCACGGTCGCCCGGGCGCGTGACTGGCTCGGTGCGGACGAGCATGGCGCCGCGCTGCTCATCACCGGGGCCGATGGGCGGCTGCGGTTGTCCGACCGGGTGGCCTCGGACTGGGACGTGGTGTGTTCGCTGGTGGCACGAGCCCGCGTCGCCCACGGCCAAGCGGGTGAGGCGGATCTGCTGCGTCGAGCGCTCAGGGTGGTACGCGGGCCGCTGCTGTCCGGGGTGCCGCACGATCGGTACGCCTGGCTGGCCCGCACGGGCATCGAGGGAACGGTGGTGCGGACGGTGGTCGCGGCCGCCCACCGGCTCAGCACCGTGCTGCTGGACGATGACCCGCCCGCCGCTCAGGTGGCCGCATCCGGTGGCCTGCGGCTCGCCCCGCGTGAGCAGCTGTTGTGGCGTGACCTGATGCGCGCCGCGCACCGCCAGGACGGCTCGGGTGACGGGCCAGGCGACGGCGGTCCTGTGGGTGCGTCGTCGGCGTCCGGGGGATCGGCCCGGGTGTTGGAGGCGGTCCGGCAGGCTCGGGCGGTGCTGTCCGACCTGGGCGATCCGCTTGACGCGCGGACCGAGGCGTTGATCGAGGAGCTAGCGCCGGGCCTGCCCGCCCGCCTGGCGTGACTCCTGTCGTCCCGACTCCTGTCGTGGCCAGAGCGTCATGTCGTGCCGAAGCGCCATCCAGCCGCCGCCCCCTGCCGCAGGGCCGTACACCCAGCCGGTGTCCTTGGGGTCGCCACGGTTGTCGGACCGCCTGATCGCGCCCGACCTCGACGCGTTGCGCCGGGGGCGAACGACGGCAGCAGATGGTGGCGAGGGGCCGGGGTGGTGCAGCAGGATCGCGGCATGGCCAGCACACCTGCCTCCGGCTCCAACGGCGTGGGTCCAGGTATTCCAGAGCCGTACGATGTGGTCGACGTCATCCGGGTCAAGCGGGATGGTGGCCGGTTGACCGATGACCAGATCGGGTGGACGGTGGACGCGTACACCCGGGGGGTGGTCGCGGACGAGCAGATGGCCGCGCTCGCGATGGCCGTGCTGGTGCGCGGCATGGACCGCGGCGAGGTCGCCCGGTGGACGGCGGCGATGGTGGCCAGCGGTCGGCGGATGGATCTCACCGGCCTGGTGCGTCCGACCGTCGACAAGCACTCCACCGGCGGGGTCGGAGACAAGGTCACGCTGCCGCTGGCGCCGTTGGTGGCGGCCTGCGGCGCCGCCGTCCCGCAGCTGTCCGGCCGCGGCCTCGGGCACACCGGCGGCACGTTGGACAAGCTGGAGGCGATCCCCGGCTGGCGGGCCTCGCTGGACGCCGACGAGCTGCTCGCTCAGGTGGCCGATGTCGGGGCCGCGGTCTGCGCCGCCGGCGACGACCTGGCTCCGGCGGACCGCAAGCTGTACGCCTTGCGCGACGTCACCGGCACCGTGGAGTCCATCCCGCTGATCGCCAGCTCCATCATGAGCAAGAAGATCGCCGAGGGCACCAGCGCCCTGGTGCTGGACGTCAAGGTGGGGTCGGGTGCGTTCATGAAGGACGTCGACACCGCCCGCGAGCTGGCCCGCACCATGGTTGACCTCGGCGCGGACGCCGGGGTCCGGACGGTAGCGCTGCTGACCGCGATGCAGACCCCGCTGGGCCTCACCGTCGGCAACGCGCTGGAGGTGGCCGAGGCGGTGCAGGTGCTGGCCGGCGGTGGCCCCGCTGATGTCGTCGAGCTGACCGTGACTCTGGCGCGGGAGATGCTCGCCGCCGTCGGCCTGGACGGCGTCGACCCGCAGGACCGGTTGCGGGACGGTTCGGCGATGGACGTGTGGCGCCGGATGATCCTGGCCCAGGGCGGTGATCCGGATGCCCCGCTGCCACGCGCCCGCGAGGCCCATGTCGTCCCGGTGCCGGCGGATGGTGTGCTCACCCGCCTGGACGCGTTCGCCGTCGGGGTGGCGGCGTGGCGGCTCGGCGCCGGCCGGACCCGCCAGTCAGACGCGGTGCAGCCCGGCGCTGGCGTGGTGGTGCACGCCCGCCCGGGGGCCTGGGTCCGCGGCGGAGATCCGCTGCTGACCCTGCACACCGACCAGCCCGAGCGGTTCGAGCGAGCGCTGGACGCGTTGCGGGACAGCTGGTTCATCGCCCCGGACGGCTCACGACCGGACCTGCTCCCGCTGGTCATCGAACGAATCGCCGGATGAGCGGGGTGTCAGCGGCTTGACGGTCACCCTGCGGACCTCGGCGGCGCTGCGGCGGTGCAGGTCTCGGTGGCGTCGTACCTCGTCGTGTGAGGTGTCACGTAATCTGACCGAGTGCACCCGGTCGAGGAGCTGAGCTTGCTGGTGAAGGCCGCCGCGCGCGAGGGCGACCGCCAGGTCAACGCCGCGCTCCGGCCGCTGGGGCTGACCGTCGCCCAGGCTGAGGTGCTGGTGATTCTGCTGTCGGCGGAGCCGTTGTCGTTGCGAGACTTGGGCGAGCTGTTGGTGGCCGAGAGCGGCCACCCGAGCCGATTGGTCGACCGGATGGTCGCCGCCGGGTGGGTGGAGCGGGCCACGGCGCTCGATGACCGGCGTCGCCGGCACCTGCGGCTGACCGCCTCCGGGCGGCGGTTGGCCACCCGGGCGGTGGCCCGCCAGCAGGAGTTGCAGGGACGCACCCGGGGCCTGATCCGTGACCAGGATGTCGCCGTGTTGCGAGATGTCCTGGTCACCTATCTCGGCGACGGCCCGTGGACCGGGTCCGTCCGTCGCCGCCGCCAGCTCTGATCAGTGCCATGCGGCGTTGGTCAGTGCTGGGCCGGCTCTCATCAGTGCCAGCGGACCCGGCCGATGACCTGGTCCACCGGGAGCGGGCCACTATCCCGGGAGTCCACCGAGGAGACCCGGTTGTCTCCCAACACGAACAGGTGTCCCGTCGGTACGGTGACGGGGTCGAGGAAGGCGCCCCCTTCCTGGCCTTCGCGCAGGTACGGCTCGGCGACCGGCTTGCCGTTCACCTGCACGCGGGTGTCGACCACCGCGACGGTCTGGCCGGCCGTGGCGACAACGCGTTTGACGACCAGCCCACCGTCCTGGGCGTAGACCACCAGGTCGCCCTGCTCCGGCGGGGACCATCGGACGGTGAGCTTGTCGACCAGCACCAGATCACCGTCCGCGAGCGTGGGCTGCATGCTCCCGTCACGGACCACCATCACCTCGACGGCGAGCCATCGGGCGAGCACGATCACGGCGACCACGGTGACGAGGGCGACCATCCGGACCTGGGGCCGGTGCCACCGAGACCAGCTGGATCGATGATGCCGCGGGCCGGGGATGTGGTGCCGGCCGGGGGTGTGCCGGCCGGGGGTGTGCCGGCCGGGGGTGTGCCGGGGGGTGTGCTGGCCGGGGATATGTCGGCCGGGGGTGTGCCGGCTAGAGGAGCGGCGACGGCTTGAGGTGTGGCGACGATCGCTCGGACGGGTGTGGGTCGCCATGGGCGTCCTCATCTCCTGCCTGCTGCCACGGTGCCTGACCTCGGCATGGATACAACGTAAACTTACGTAGCAGGGTGCTGGCGGAGCTGGATGACCGTCAATCAGAACGGGCAGGGTCCGCTCGATTGGCGGACATGATTCGGCCGCGACGAGATGGCCATATGCGTGCAGCTGGAGCGGAGCGTTAGTTCACGCTCACTTAACGTTCGACTTCTCCGCAGGGATCCGCACCTGGTGCAGGATGCGTAATGGAGTGGTCACGCTCCGCTTGTTTGATTCCCGTGCTGCTGCCAACGACGTCGGCATGTACGTACCGGTGCCGCCCTGATGCGGCCCGATACCCCAGCCGATGTCCGGGCGAGTGCTGCCTGGGCGCAGACCCGAAGGGCAGCTCATGGCAGCACCGCCGATGCTTCTCGATCAGCCCGTCCCGACAGAGCTCGTCTCGACGGAGCCCGTCTCGACGCAGGCTTCGTCGCCTGAGCTGCCCAGCCCGCCGACCGACCGCGAGCGGGACGCCTACCTCGGGCGGCAGCATCGCTGGCTCCTGCTCGCACAGGCTGTGTCTTTCGCCATGATCGCCTACAGCATCGCCCGGTTCGCCACCGCCGACACCAGGCTGCTGCTGTTCCTCATCCCGATGTCGCTCTACGCGGTCACCTCGGTGGTGTCGCTGCTGAGCTCGACCCGGTCGCGGCGGATCAGCTACGCCGATCACCGCGATCGGGTGTCGGCGTATCGTCCCGCGAGCTATCCGAGCGTGGACGTGTTTCTGCCGTCGGCTGGCGAGCCGCTGGCTGTACTGCGCAACACGTACCAGCACGTCGCCCAGTTGCAGTGGCCGGGAGAGCTGGTGGTGCACGTGCTGGACGACAGTGCGCGGCCGGGGGTCCGCGACCTCGCGGAGGCGTCCGGATTCCGCTACCACTGCCGACCGGATCGCGGCCGACTCAAGAAGGCCGGCAACCTGCGGTACGGCTACCAGCACTCCGACGGTGACCTGATCGTCGTCCTGGACGCCGACTTCGTGCCCCGCACCGACTTCCTCGCCGAGCTGGTGCCGTACCTGGACGAGCCGGACGTCGGGATCGTCCAGTCGCCGCAGTACTTCGACACCTCCTCGTCCATGGGGTGGTTGCAACGGTGCGCCGGCGCCACCCAAGAGCTGTTCTACCGGTGGATCCAGCCGTCCCGAGACCGTTCGCGCGCGGCGATCTGCGTGGGTACCTGCGCGGTGTACCGGCGGGCCGCCCTGGAGCAGGCCGGCGGGTTCGCGCAGATCGGCCACTCCGAGGACGTGCACACCGGCGTGAACCTGCTCAAGGCCGGCTACTTCTTGCGCTACGTCCCGTCCGTGGTCGCGAAGGGGATGTGCCCGGACGACCTCGCGGGCTTCCTCAACCAGCAGTACCGGTGGTGCACCGGGTCGATGAGTCTGCTGTCCGACCCCGAGTTCCACCGGACTCCCGAGCTGACCTGGCGGCAGCGCGTCTGTTTTTGGGCCGGCTTCCTCTACTACATCTCGACCGGGGTGAACGCGGTCGTCGCGCCGTTGCCGGCGTTGGCGATGCTCTGGTTCCTGCCGGAGTGGATCGAGCCGATGAACAGCATCTGGCTGCTCGGCGCGCTGCTGCTGTGGCTGGCCGTGCTCCCGATGATGATGCGCGGGCGGTGGCGGATCGACGTGCTACGGGTCCAGTTGCTGTACTCGTTCGCGCACGCCGTCGCGATCTGGCACGTGCTGCTCGGGCGGACCCGGGAGTGGGTGGCCACCGGTGCCGCAGCCGGGCGGACCACCCCGGTCGCCACCACCGTGGGGCGGGTGGTCCGTTCGTACGCGGCGCTCACCCAGGGGCTGATCTACCTCGGGCTCTGGCGCGGTGCCAGCGTCTACGGTCTCGACCGGTACTGGGCGATGCTGCTGCTTGCCACGCTCTCCGCATACATTCACCTGCCGGTCGTGACGATGGGCCTGGGGGGCTGGCTGCGCACGACATCGGTCAAGCTGCGGCAGGTGGTTGGCGCGCTGTCGCCGGCTAGGTCGGTGCCGGTACCGGCGGTGGCCCTGGCGGACGCTCGCGGAGCCGATGGCGGCGCGGCCGGATTGCCCGGGCCATCGCCGCAGGCCCATCCGGGACGAGGATCCACCATCGTGCTGACGGACGACCCGGTCGGTGCCACCGTGAACCTGCGCGAGAACGCTGTCGATCTGCGCCAGCTCGACGGGCAGCCGCGATGAGCACGGCCTCCACGACCGGCTTCCGTGAGGACGTCCAGGGGCTGCGAGTGGTAGCGGTGCTGCTGGTGGTGCTCTACCACGTCGGCGGCGTCGGGATCAGCGGCGGCTACGTCGGCGTCGACGTGTTCTTCGTGATCTCCGGTTTCCTGATCACCCAGGCGTTGGTGCGCGAGGCCCAGGAGCACGGGCGGGTGTCGTTGAGCAGGTTCTACGCGCGTCGGATCCGGCGGCTGCTGCCGATGGCCACCGTGGTGCTGGTGACCACCGTGCTGGTGGCGCGTCTGTGGGGATCGGTGTTCCAGGCCCCGGACATCGCGCGGGACGCCTGGTTGGCGGTGGTCTACGCGATCAACTACGGGTTGGCGGCCGAGGGGGTCAACTACCAGATGGCCGCCGGGCCGCCGTCGCCGTTGCAGCACTACTGGAGCCTGGCGGTCGAGGAGCAGTTCTATCTGGTCTGGCCGTTGGTGGTCGGCGCGGTGGCGATGGTGCTGCGTCGTCGGCGGGCGGCGCTGCGCGCGGTCCTGGTGGTGCTGGTCGTGGCGGTCTGCGCCGTGTCGCTGGCGGCGTCCATCACGACCACCGCGTCGAACGCTCCGCTGGCCTACTTCTCGCTGCACACCCGGGCTTGGGAGCTCGGCGTCGGTGCCCTGGTGGCCATCGGCGCACCGGTGCTGCGCCGGATCCCTGGGCCGGCGGGGTGGGTCATGGCGTGGGTCGGCCTGGCGGCGATCTGCTGGTCCGCGTTCAGCTACACCGACGAGACGCCGTTTCCGGGGACCGCGGCCCTGGTGCCGGTGCTCGGTACGGCACTGGTGGTGGTCGGTGGGTTTCCCGCGACCGGGGGTGCTCGTCCCGGCGGGCGTCGCCCCGCTGTCGGCAGCGCCCTCGGCGGTGGCGCGGCCAGTGTCACGCGGTTGGTCCGAGGTCGACTGGTCCAAGGCCTCGGACGGGTGTCCTACGGCTGGTACCTGTGGCACTGGCCGGTGCTGGTCCTGGCCCCGGCACTGTTCGGCCGCCGGATGCAGTGGTGGGAGGATCTGCAGCTGGCCGCGATCGCGCTGTGGCTGGCGGTGCTCTCGTACTGGATCCTGGAGGCCCCGGCGCTGCGGCTGCGGCTTCGGCGGTTGCGGTGGTTCGTCGCGGGGCTCGGGTTGAGCCTGACGGCGGCAGCGACCGCCGCGGTCGTGATCGTCACGCTGCCCAGCCTGGTCGGGGGCGGCCGGGCGGTCGCCGCCATCACCCTGGACGGCGCGGACACCCAGCGGATCGCCCAGGCCGTCGCTGGCGGCACCTCGCTCAGCGCGGTGCCGAGCAACCTCATGCCGTCGTTGGAGCAGGTGCAGCACGACCAGCCGGCGTCCAGCAAGAACGGCTGCCACGCGGACTTCCTGCTGGTCGGTCAGGGTGTCTGCCGGTTCGGGTCCGCTCGGGGCGCCAAGACCATGGTGCTGTTCGGGGACTCCCACGCTCAGCAGTGGCTGCCAGGCCTGGACGCCGCGGCCCGCCAGGAGCGATGGCGTCTGGTCTCCTGGACCAAAGCGGCGTGCTCGGTCGCGAACTACCTCCCGTTCAGCCCGGAGCTCAACCGCCCGTACACGGAGTGTGCGCAGTGGCGAGACCTGACTATCCGCCGGATCATCCGTCTGCGGCCCGATCACGTGATCGTCGCGCAGAGCGACCTGGTGCCGGGTACCCGGCTGGACGACGGCCAGTGGGCCGAGCTCACGGTCGCCACGGTGCAGCGGTTCCGACAGGCCGGGTTGCGTGTGACGTACCTGCTGGACACCCCGGTACCGAATGGTGACGCGCCGGAATGCGTGGCTGAGCACCTCGCCGATGTCGGTGCGTGCACGGTGCCGAGGGATCAGGCCTATCCGTATCCGGTTCGCCACGAGATGATCGCGCGCAGCCTCGCCGCCGCGGGTATCCCGACCCTCGAGCCAGTCGACTGGTTCTGCACCGCCACGGATTGCCCGGCGGTGGTGTCCCGCTATCTCGTCTACCGGGACGAGAGTCACATCTCGACCTCCTACAGCGCCTGGCTGGCGCCGTTGCTGCGCAGCCTGTTCCGCTGACCTGATCCGCTGGGGCACACCTGACGGCAAGCCGCCGGGTGTGCCCCAGCGGCTTGCCGTCAGGTAGCCATTGGTTGAAGGATGAGCCACGCGACGTCGCAAGGACTTACGGACGCAGGGGGCATGTCATGCACACCGAACGACGCTGGGCAAGGTTCGCGGGCGGCATCTCGATCATCGGCATCCTGATTGCTGGGTTGATGACCGGGCTGGTGGCCGCGATCCCGGTACCAAGGGCCGCCGCGGCCCCGGTCGCCGTCCGGTCCGCCGGGGCACTCCTGCCCGGTGGTTTCGTCGACCGGGTCGTGCTGCGCGGCCTCGACCGTCCGACCGCCGCCCGGATCGCGGACGACGGTCGGATCTTCGTCGCCGAGAAGGGCGGCGTCGTCAAGGAGTTCGACAGCTCCACCGATTCGACGGCCACGGTGGTCGCGGACTTCAGCGACCGGATCCCCGACTTCAACGACCGCGGTCTGCTGAACCTCGCGTTGGATCCCCAGTTCACCAACGGGCGTCCGTACCTGTACGTGTTCTACGTCTTGGACGCACCGATCGGCGGGTCGCTACCGACCAGTGGCGACGACTGCCCGCAGTTCGCCATCGAGGGCTGCATCGCCAGCAGCCGGTTGTCGCGCCTCACGGTCGCCGCAGACAACACCCTCGCCACCGAGACGGTGCTGATCAACGACTGGTGCCAGCAGTTCACCAGCCACGCCGGGGGAGCGTTGCTGTTCGCTCCGGACGGCAGCCTGCTGGTGACGGGCGGGGACGGCGCCAGCTACACGGCGACCGACTACGGCCAGCTGCCGACCGTGCCACGCCCCGGCGGTACTCCGCCCAACGCCTGCGGCGACCCGAACACCGCGGCCGGCACGCCGACCACGCTCCCAGCAGCCGAGGGCGGCGCCCTGCGTTCGCAGGACGCCGAGACGTCGTCCGACCCGCAAGGCCTGGACGGAACGCTGATCCGGATCGACCCGGACACCGGCGACCCGCGACCGGGCAACCCCTTCGCGGGCAGTCCCGACATCAACCAGGCCCGCACCGTGGCATACGGGATGCGCAACCCGACCACGATGGCGGTGCGGCCCGGCACCGACGAGCTGTGGATCCCCGACGTCGGGTGGGGGCAGTGGGAGGAGGTCAACCGGGTTCCGGCGCTGGCCACGGCGGTCGGCGCCACCAACTTCGGCTGGCCCTGCTACGAGGGGGTGGGCGAGCAGCCGAGCTACCGGGACGCCGGCCTGACCGTGTGCCAGAACCTGGTCGCGTCCGGCCGGGCCACCGCGCCGCACCTCGCCTATCAACACGGCGCCGCGTTCCCGGGGTCGGACTCGTGCCCGAACACCGGGTCGTCGGCGGTCACCGGCATCGCCTTCCCCACCGCGGCCACGACCTACCCGGCCTCGTTCGCCGGCGGGATGTTCGTCGCCGACTACGCCCGGGGCTGCATCTGGTTCACCCCGCGGGGCCTCGACGGCTTGCCCGACCCGGCGGCCAGCACCACCTTCATCACCGGCCGGACACCGATCGACCTGCAGATCGGCCCGAGCGGCGACCTGTACTACATCGACATCGGGGCCGGTGAGCTGCGCCGGGTCAGCTACACCGCGAACAACACCCCGCCCACCGCCGCGGCCACCGCGTCGCCGGCGGTGAGCCAGACGCTGCCGCAGGCCGTCACGCTGGACGCCAGCGCCAGCACCGATCCCGACTCCGGGGACGTCCTGTCCTACGCCTGGGACCTGGACGGCGACGGCGGGTACGACGACGCGACCGGGCCGACCACCACCAAGACCTACGCCACGGCGACCACCGAGGTGGTGTCGGTGCAGGTGACCGACCTGGCCGGGGCGGTCGACGTGGCGGCGGCCCTGGTCCGCACCGGGCAGTCCGCGCCGGTGCCGCAGATCACCGCGCCTGGGTCAGGCGCCACGTGGGTCGTCGGTGAACAGGTGGCGTTCTCCGGTCGGGCGACCGACCTGGAGGACGGCGTGCTGCCCGCCTCAGCGCTGAGCTGGGAGGTGGCCATCAAGCACTGCTTCGATCCCAGCAGCTGTCACGAGCACGTGCTGTCCACCGCGACCGGGGTGGACGCCGGCAGCTTCGTGGGTCCGGACCACGAGTACCCGTCGTACGTGCAGCTGCGGCTGACCGCGCAGGACTCCACCGGCTTGCGGACCACCACGTCGCTGGACCTGCAGCCCCGGTCGGTCGAGGTGACGGTGGCGACCAGGCCGTCCGGCCTGGCGGTGTCGGTCAACGGCGAGCAGCTCGCCGGCCCGGCGACCCGGCGCTACCTGGTCGGTGGCCAGCTGGCCCTGACCGCGCCGGATCGGCAGACCGTCAACGGGCGCGAGTACGTGTTTGTCCGGTGGAGCAACGGCGGCGCCCGCAGCCAGGTCGTCACCGCTCCCGAGACCCCGGTCACCTACGTCGCGCGGTACCGGCCGGTCGGTGGCGGCGGCGCCTGACCCGCGAGGTGTCCGCGCGCTCTGCATACCGGACCACAGATATGCCGCTCCGGCACGACTTGACGTGACATTCCAAACATCGCGCGAGCGTCGGTCTGCCGCTACGACCGGCTGCTGATGGCATGGATGGAGAGGGCCGAGGCTGTCGCGGCTGGCTACACCGCGGACGACGAACTCCAGTGGCTCCACGCGACCGAGGGTCAGCTCAGCGCCAGGTGTCGGTGAGGGTCAGGCTGCCGCTGGCCGGGACGACGACCGTGCGGTTGGGGTCTGATTCCCAGGTGACCGCGCCGGTGGCGGTTCGTTTCAGGTACTTGTACTCGACGGTGCTCCCGGCTGGCAGGTTCACGGTGCCACGCCACACCGGGTAGCTCGCCGAGGACAGCTGCACCCCGCCGACGGAGTTCCAGGTGCCGAGCCCAGGGACGCTGCCGACGACGTACACCTCCTGCCCCACGGCGGTCTGCGCGGTGACGGCGAACGTCACCGCCGCGGTCGCGCCGGCTGGCGGGCTGGCGACCCGGGCGCCGGTGTGCAGGGCGAGCGCCTGGTTCGGCCCCAGGGTCGCGGTGAAGGTGCCGTCGGCGGCGACGGTGATGCTGCGGCCGGTGCAGCTGCTCCCGGACACTTCGCCGGCCAGCACGTCGCAATAGGTCCCGGCCGGCAGCGAGGAGTCGAACTGCCGGCTCAGCGTCGCGCCGTCGGTGTTGAACGCCACGTACGCCGTATCGCCACGGCCGAACGCGATCTGGCCGCCGCTGCCCTGCCACCAGTCGGTGACGTCCTGACCTCGAGCGACATTGCGCAGCCCGACCATGCCGGCGATCCGGGTGTCGCGGTGCTGGCAGGTCCAGGTGCCGGTGCCGCACGAGGCGTCCGTGGTGCGTCCGGAGGCGTCCGCGGGCGGCCCCTGGTCGGAGTTGGAGAACGCGTACCCCGACATCACCGACGGGGTTCCGAACGGGTAGGCGAGCATGAACGCCTCGGCGAGGTAGTACCGGTCGCCGCTGGCGTAGTTCAGCTTGGTGCGCCCGTTCCGCTCGGTGTCGTGGTTGTCGATGAAGACCTGCGCCTGGTCCGAGGTCACGGCCATCCGGTTCGGCAGGCTGCGCAGGTCCGCCAGGCCGCCGGACCGGAACGCATCCCCGACGGTGTCGCCGTACCGGAAGTCGGTGACGTCCCCCAGCCCGGTGTACTCACTCGGCGGGATCTCACCGGGTCCGCCCTCGATGACCTCCTGGTAGACGTACGGCGTGCCGCCGGCGGCGGACAGCACGGCCGCCAGGTCCTCGACCGGCAGGTGCTTGGCGGCGTCCACCCGGAACCCGTCGACCCCGAGGCCGATGAGGTCGCGCAGGTACGCCGACAGCGCGTCCCGAACCGTCGGGGACTCGGTCCGAAGGTCGGTCAGCGAGGACAGCTGACAGTTCTGCACCTGACCACGGTTGGTGTAGTCCTGGATTGCACACGGGTCATGGAAGTCGCTGCGAGAGTAAGGGACCGCTGGGTAGGAGTACGGCTGGAAGGGGTTCCCGCCGCTGCCCGTGCCACCGGTGGCGTCCGATCCGGTCATGTGGTTCACCACGGCGTCGACGTACACCTGCACGCCGGCGCCGTGGCAGGCGTCGACCATCGCGGCGAACGCGGCCCGGTCGCCCCGCCGGCTGGACAGCTGGTAGGAGACCGGCTGATAGTCCTGCCACCACGGGTAGCCGCGGTCCGCCAGGACGACGTGTTCCTGCGGCGGGGAGACCTGCACCCCGCCGTACCCCCGTGGTCCCAGGACGGAGGTGCACTCCCGGCCGATCGAGGCCCAGTTCCACTCGAAGAGGTGGACGATCGCGTCGTTGTCGCCGACCGCCGCGGCTCGCGTGCTGGCGCTCGCGTGCTGGGCCGGTGCGGCCACGGACCGACCGGGCGCTCCGGCTGCGGCGGGCGCTGATCCTGGAGCCACGAGCGCTACCGCGCTGAGGGCTGCGAGTGGGATGAACATGCGTCGTTGCATGGTGCCCTCCCCGGGGACGCGCCGAGCAAAGAGTTCTGCAAAATCTTGCAAGAACTTGCAGGTGAATTTAAGGGCTGCCTCGGCGTCCGTCAACCGTCGGTTCGACAAATTCTCAGAACCGTTGCGACGCAACGGATCTAAGCGTGGTGCGTGTCGACATCAGCTGAAATGCCAGCCGCCAGCAGTGCCTCAGCTCAAGGTCCCGCGGCGGTACGACGACACAGGTCAGGTGACGTCTGCACCCGCCCCCCCGCTCGCTCCAGCCCCAGACCCGGCAGCTGCGCAACCGGCCACCGGCACGCCGCCCCGTCGTCGGCCTCGTCCGCGGTTCACGCCCTGGCTGCTGGATGGTGCGGCCGTGCTCTGCGGTGTCGTCGGCAGCGGTGCCCTGTCGGTCACGGCAGATCCTGGCTGGGTCCTGGTCCAGCTGATCGGGTGCGCCCTGCTCCCGCTTGGCACCGGTGCCCGGCGCTGGCTCGTGACGGTGTTCGGGTTGTGCGGCGTCGGGTTGGTCCTCGGGCTGGGCGGGGCCATCGTGGCCACCTCGTCGTGGCAGAGCGCGGACCGCCTGGCGTGGGGCCGCGCCGTGCTGGCAGTGACAGCGGTCTGCGTTCTCACCGCGGTGTCCCGGGCGCGGCTTCGTCGGCTTCACTCCGAGCTGGTCGACGCCAAGCTGTCTGTCGACGACGCCTCGGTGCACGATCCTTTGACCGGGCTGCCCAACCGCAAGGGCCTGGCCATGCTGTCCCGGCAGATCCTGGAGTCGGCCCGACGTCGGGGCGACGCTGTCTATTGCATGTACCTGAACGTGGACGGCCTCGCCCGGGTCAACGACGAGCTGGGCAGACAGTCCGGTGATGCCGTGCTGACCATGGTGGGTCAGTCGCTGGACCGGTCGACCCGGGCGACCGACGCGGTGGCTCGGGTCGGTGCCGACGAGTTCGTCGTGATCGGGCCGGGCACCGGTCTGGCACCGCAGGAGATCGAACGCCGGGTGCGCACTCGGTGCGTCGAGCAGGCCGCGGTCCCCGCTGCTGTGTGGCCGGCTCGAGTCAGCGCCGGGGGGGCCGTCCTCGAGCCGTGGGACGACGGGGACATCGACACGCTGCTGGACCAGGCGCGCCGCGAGCTGCACCTGCGACGCACCGTCCGGCGCGAGGCCGCCGTCGCGCCGTACCGTCCGATGCGCCACGACCCCAGCCCGCGCCCCCCGGAACCGCGGCGCTGATCGCCCCCGAGTCGTGGCCGCCGCAACAGGGCTACTATGACGCTGTGTGATCCGTCCCGATCCTCGCCCGGCCGCGCTGATTCTCGAGCACCGGTGCATCCGCCGGGCGCGTCAGCGCGGCAGACCCCTCCGATGTGAGGGGTCTTCGTCTGTCGGGCCGGCGGCAGGACGCCTGGTGGATCGAGGACCAGTGGATCAAGGAGAGCGTGATGACGACCGACCCCGCCCTGTCGTCGGCGACGGCCCCCGAGCGCCCTGCTGATCCGGCTGGCGGTCTCGTGGGCTTTCCGGGTGGCCCAGATGGGGCGGATGGTCCGGGGCCGGGTGGTGCGGATGGCGAGGCGCCGCCGCACCGGTACACCGCCGCGCTGGCCGGGAGGATCGAGCGAGCGTGGCAGGACCACTGGGAGGCCGCGGGCACCTTCGCGGCGCCCAACCCGTCCGGGCCGTGGGCCGACCCGGACGCGGTAGCCGGGCGCGAGAAGCTCTATGTGCTGGACATGTTCCCCTACCCGTCGGGGCAGGGCCTGCACGTCGGCCATCCGCTGGGTTACATCGGCACCGACGTCTACGGCCGATACCAGCGCATGTGCGGCCGGAACGTCCTGCACGCCCTGGGGTACGACGCGTTCGGGCTGCCGGCCGAGCAGTACGCGGTGCGCACCGGGCAGCATCCACGGAAGACCACCGAGGACAACATCGCCACTATGCGCCGGCAGTTGCGTCGCCTGGGCCTGGCCCACGACCCGCGCCGGTCGCCAGCGACCACCGACGTGAACTTCTACCGGTGGACGCAGTGGATGTTCCTGAGGATCTGGGACTCCTGGTACGACGAGCAGGCGGACGGCGGCCGTGGCCGCGCCCGGCCGATCGCCGACCTGGCCGCGCGGTTCGCGGACGGCACCCGACCGGTGCCGGGTGGTCGGGCGTGGTCGGAGCTGGACGCTGGGCAGCGGCGCGACGTGCTGGACGGGTTCCGGCTCGCGTTCGTGACAGATGCCCCGGTGAACTGGTGTCCCGGGCTGGGCACGGTGCTGTCCAATGAGGAGGTCACCAACGACGGTCGCAGCGAGCGCGGCAACTTTCCGGTCTTCACCCGGAACCTGCGCCAGTGGATGATGCGGATCAGTTCCTACGCCGACCGGTTGCTCGACGACCTGGACCGGCTGGACTGGCCGGAGCCGGTCAAGCTCATGCAGCGCAACTGGATCGGCCGCAGCGAAGGGGCACGGATCCGCTTCCCGATCGCTGCCGGCGCCACGCCCGGCAACGCGTCAGCTGGCTCCGGGCCTGCTGGTGTCGGGTCTGCCGGTGTCGGGTCTGCTGGCGACATAGCGGACGACGTGAAGGTCGAGGTGGCGGCGGTCGAGGTGTTCACCACCAGGCCGGACACGGTGTTCGGCGCCACCTTCATGGTGCTGGCGCCCGAGCACCCGCTGCTGGACCGGGTGGCGCCGCCCACCTGGCCGGTCGGCACCCGTCCGGCGTGGACGGGAGGCCACGATGATCCGGTCTCGGCGATCGGTGAGTACCGTCGCCAGACGGCGACCCGCAGCGACCTGGAGCGGCAGAGCGAGGGCCGGGACAAGACCGGGGTGTTCGCCGGGGTGTTCGTCACCAACCCGGTGGACGGGCGCCAGATCCCGGTGTTCGTCGCCGACTACGTGCTGATGGGCTACGGCACCGGCGCGGTCATGGCCGTCCCCGGGCAGGACGAGCGGGACTGGGAGTTCGCCGAACGCTTTGAGCTGCCGATCATCCGGACCGTCCAGCCCCCGCCGGACTGGCCCGGTGGTGCGTTCACCGGAGAAGGTCCGGCGATCAACTCGACCAGCGCACAGCTCAGCCTGGACGGTCTGGACGTCACCACCGCCAAGCGCCGGACCACGCAATGGTTGCAGCGCAACGGATCTGGCAGGGCGGAGGTGACGTACAAGCTGCGGGACTGGTTGTTCAGCAGGCAGCGGTACTGGGGTGAGCCGTTCCCGGTGGTGTACGACGAGCACGGTCGGGTGCACGCGGTTCCGGACGATCAGCTCCCGGTCGAGCTGCCGGACGTCCCGGACTACGCGCCGCGGACCTTCGACCCGCAGGACGCCGACTCCGAGCCGGAGCCGCCGCTGGGGCGGGTTCCGGAGTGGGTGGAGGTCGAGCTGGACCTGGGCGACGGGCCACGTCGGTATCGACGAGAGACCAACACCATGCCCAACTGGGCTGGTTCCTGCTGGTACTTCCTGCGGTACCTGGACCCGGCCAACACTGAGACGTTCTGCGACCCGGCCAACGAGGCGTACTGGATGGGTCCACGCCAGCGCCAGGCCGGCAGTGCGGACTCTGCTTCGTCGAACCCTGCTGGGGCGGCCCCTCCTGCGGTGTCGGATCCTGCGGTGTCGGATCCTGCGGTGTCGGATCCTGCGGTGTCGGATCCTGCGGTGTCGGACCCGGGGGGGGTGGACCTCTACGTCGGCGGGGTCGAACACGCCGTGCTGCACCTGCTGTACGCCCGGTTCTGGCACAAGGTGCTGCACGACCTGGGGCACGTGTCCAGCGAGGAGCCGTTCCGCCGGTACTTCGGTCAGGGCATGGTCCAGGCGTACGCCTACCGGGACTCCCGCGGGCAGGTCGTCCCGGCCGCCGAGGTGGTCGAGGAGCCGGCCGGCGGCTGGACGTGGCAGGGGCAGCCGGTCACCCGTGAGCACGGCAAGATGGGCAAGTCGCTGAACAACGTCGTCACGCCCGACCAGATGTACGAGCAGTACGGCGCGGACACCTTCCGGGTGTACGAGATGTCGATGGGGCCGCTGGACGTGTCCCGGCCGTGGGAGACCCGGGCGGCCGTGGGGTCGCAGCGGTTCTTGCAACGCTTGTGGCGCAACGTGGTCGATGAGGGCACCGGTGCGGTGACGGTCACCGCCGACCCGCCGGACCCGGCCACCATGCGGGTGTTGCATCGGACCATCGCGGCGGTTGCCGAGGACTACGCGCAGCTGCGGTTCAACACGGCGGTAGCCCGGTTGATCGAGCTGAACAACCACCTGACCAGGGTGTCGCCGGTGCCGGCCACGGCAGCCGAGTCGCTGGTCCTGATGCTGGCGCCGCTGGCCCCGCACATCGCGGAGGAGCTATGGCGTCGCCTGGGTCACCACGAGTCCCTGGCGTACCAGCCGTTCCCACAGCCGGATCCGGCCTACCTGGTGGAGGAGTCGGTGACCTGCGTCGTCCAGGTGCAGGGCAAGGTGCGAGCCCGGTTGCAGGTTTCCCCCTCAGCCACCGAGCAGGAGCTCCGGGAGCTGGCGCTGGCCAGCGACAAGGTGGTCGCGTCGCTGGCCGGTCGCCCGGTGCGGACGATGGTGATCCGGCCGCCGAAGCTGGTGAACGTCGTCCCCGGCTAGTCCCACCCGGCGCTCAGCGCGCGTGTCGCCGGTGCTGACCTGCCGGCCTCCCACTGTCAAAGGACTCACGTGCCGTTCGCCGTCGTCACCGACTCCACCGCCAGCCTGGCCGCTGACGAGGTCGCCCGCTCGGGGGTCCTGGTGGTGCCGCTGCAGGTGCTGATTGGTGATCAGCCGTACGCCGAGGGGGTCGACCTCGCGCCGGCCGAGGTGGCTGAGGCGCTGCGGACGGGCCGCCGCGTGCTGACGTCCCGCCCCACGCCGCAGGCTTTCCTGGACGCCTACGCCACGGCCGCGGAGCGTGGTGCGAACGCCGTGGTGTCGGTCCATCTGGCGGCGGCGATGTCCGGGACGATCGAGTCGGCGGTGCTCGCTGCCCGGCAGGCGCCGATACCGGTCGAGGTGGTGGACTCGGCGTCCGTGGGGCTCGGCTTGGGGTTCTTGGTGCGAGACGCGGTTCGGGCGGCCCACCGCGGCCAGGACGCGGCGGTGGCCGCGCGCGGCCTGCGGATCCGCGCGGGCGGGTCGGTCGGGTTCTTCGCCGTCACCAGCCTCGACCACCTCCGGCGTGGTGGCCGGATCGGCGGCTCGGCGGCGGCCCTCAGGTCCACAGTGCCACCAACGGCGGTGTCGTCAACGGCGGTGTCGTCAACGGCGGTGTGCTCGGCGGCTTTACCTTCTGCCGCGGTGCCCGCCGTGGCTTTACCTTCTACGGCGGTGCCTGCGGCGGCGGTGACGTCGAGCGTGTTGACGTCCGCTGCCGTGCTGGTGCTCCGGCACGGCGCGATCGAACCGGTGGAGCGGGTGCGGACCGCTGGCCGGGCAGCGGCCCGATTGGTCGAGCTGGTGGACCATGCTGCGATCCGGGCGGATCGCGTAGTGCCGTCCAGCGATCGCGGCGGGTCGTCCGTCGCCGAGGTGGCCGTGCATCACCTGGACACGCCGGAGCGTGCCCAGGCCCTCGCCAGGTCGATCGAAGGACGGCTGAACCGGCGGGTCCCGGTAGCTACGGTCGGCGCGGTCGCCGGAGCGCACGCCGGGCCGGGACTGCTCGCGGTGGTCGTCGTCCCTCCCGGGGGTGGCCTGGAGGGGTCTTAGGTCGGCCGTGATGGGACTCCTGCGCACGGTCCGAACAAGCGCTGGCGCTCCACAGCCCAGCTGACCATCCCGTTGTCCCCAGGGGACGCCGGTCCAGCGCCTCTCGTGGTCGTCCGCCCCTAGCGTCCCATCCGTGCGCGAGGAGCCAACGTGGAGCGAGGGCCGGCAAGAGGATCGGGGCAGCGGCGTCCCGAGACATCCCCTCGCTCGGTCCAGGCACGACTTGGTCAGCCGCGACCCGGCCGGCCGCGATCTGACGGGCCGCGATCTGACGGGCCGCGATCTGACGGGCCGTACCTTGATCGGCCGCGATCCGACCGCATCCGGCCCGACCGCATCCGGCCCAATCGGGATCGCCCGGGCTGGTCCCGATCGGATCAGCCTCGGCCGGGCCAGTTCTGAGCGAGCCGGCCTCGGCCGGGCCAGGGTGCGGTCGCATCGGCCGGGGTGGCGTGCCCGGTGCGACGGCGCGATGGTGGCGATGGCCGTCCGTACCGGGGTCAGCCCACGAGCGGTCGCCGGGTTCTTTGTCATCGCCGTCGCGGTTTTGGCGGTACTGGGCGTGCGTATGGCGGTCGCGCACCGCAGCGCCACGCCGATCCCGATCGTTCCGGTCTTCACGGACGGGGCGGCCGCTGATTCTCCTGGGCCAGGGCGGCCGACGTCGATCGGCGGCGGATCGCCGAGGCCTGCCGCGGTGCCGGGTGTGTCCCCGGCCGCGGTCTCGACGAGTGTTCCCGGGGCCAGCGCCGGGGCGGTGTGGGTGCATGTCGTCGGCCAGGTCGCGCGTCCGGGCGTGGTCCGGCTTCCCCTGGGTTCTCGAGTTCGGGACGCTGTGCGTGCTGCCGGGGGCGCTGGTCGCCGAGCCGACCTGGAGGCCATCAACCTGGCTCGACCACTGGTGGATGGTGAGCAGGTGGTGGTGCCTCGGCCAGGGCAGCTGCCCGTGGCCGCGGGCTCGACGCCTGGCACGCCACCATCAGGCGGTGCCGCGGGGACTGCTCTGAGTGGCGGCTCGGTGGTGGACCTCAACTCGGCGAGCGCGGAGCAGCTGGAGGAGCTGCCTGGTGTCGGGCCGGTGCTGGCCCAGCGCATCGTCCAGTGGCGGACCGATCACGGGCACTTCACCGCCGTTGATGAACTCGGTGAGGTGAGCGGGATCGGTGAGGCGATCCTGGAGCAGCTGCGTCCGCTGGTCCGGGTATGAGGCTGGCAAGGAGTCGCCTAGCAGCGGGTGCGGTGGCCGATCTGCGACTGCTGGTGCCGGCCCTGGTCGGGTGGGCCGCGGGAGCGCTCACGCTCGGTGCGCCGGTTCGCCCGCGGGTGATCGCGGGCAGCGCAGGTCTGGTCGTCGTCGCCGCGCTCTGGGTATGGCGATCCCGCCACCGCCGACGAGGTGGCAGGCACGCGGCATACCAGCCAGGCGCGGGCGTGTCTGCGTTCCTGCTCTCGACGGCGGCTGCGAGCGCTGTCGTGCTGGCCGCCGCACTGCATCAAGCGCGCAGCCAGGAGGGTCAGCTGTTGTGGCTTGCGCACGAGGCCGCGACCGTCTCGGCGGTTGGCACGGTGTCCGGTGATCCGCAACCTGTCCGGAGCCGTGGTGACGAGCGGGCCGAGCGGGTGTTCGTCCAGGTCCGGGTGCAGAGCGTGCAAGGCCGGGGTCGAGGTTCTCGGGCGTGGGGTCGGATCGTGGTGTTCGGTTCGTCCTCGTGGACGAGCGTCCGTCGTGGCGAGCGGGTGCGTTTCACCGGGCGCCTGCGACCTGCCTCCCCCGGCGAGGACGTGGTGGCAACCCTGGCCGCCCGGGGTCCGCCTGACCGCCTCGCGGTCGCCTCGCTCGTGGCTAGGGTCGCTGAGCACGTGCGGGCCGGTTTGCGGACCGCGTCGACGCCCCTGCACCCGGACGCACGTGGACTCCTGCCAGGGCTCGTCGTTGGTGACACCTCGCTGCAGTCGGCCGATCTTCAGGACGATCTTCGGTCGACTGGACTCACCCATCTGTCAGCAGTGAGCGGGAGCAACACCACGCTCGTCTGCGCCCTGGCGTTCGGCTTGGCCCGGGTCGCGGGCCTGGGACGGCGCGCCCGTGTTATCGGCGCCAGCCTGGTCCTTGCCGGGTTCGTGGTCCTGGCCCGCCCCGATCCCTCGGTGCTGCGCGCCGCCGTCATGGGTGCCGTCGGACTGCTCGCCGTGGTCGGTGGTCGCAGACGAATTGCGACCGGGGCTCTAGCGGCGGCGGTCCTGAGCCTGCTGGCCCTGGATCCATGGATGGCGAGGTCCTACGGGTTCTCCCTGTCGGTGCTGGCGACGCTCGGACTGGTCATATCGGCCGAGCCTTGGTCGAACGCCTTGTCGCGTTGGCTGCCGCGCTGGGTCGCGGTGGCCCTGGTCGTCCCGCTCGTCGCCCAGGTCTGGTGCGCCCCGGTCCTGGTGTTGCTCACGCCCTGGGTTTCCCTCAGCTCGTGGCCGGCCAACGTGCTGGCGGCACCGTTGGTGGCCCCGGCGACCGTCCTCGGCCTGGCGGCCGCTGTTTTCTCACCAGTCAGCTCTGAGCTGGCCGAGGCGCTGGCCCGGGTCGCGGGCATTCCGTGCCACGGCATCGCGCTGATCGCGCGGTCGTTCGCCGGGTGGTCCTGGTCTCGAGTTCCCTGGTTCCCCGGGGCCGCTGGAGCAGGTGCCATGGTGGTGATGCTGGTGGCTGCTCTCGGTCTGCTGCGCTGGGCGCGGTCGGATGTGGCGTCCCCGTCGGCTACCCGGCAGCCTTGGGCTGGGCCAGACTCGGTCCTCACGGTGGGGACCGAGGCCGTCCGGGCGGGTGGGTGGGCGCCGCGTGCTGGTCCGCGGCGGCGCCGGATCGTCCTCGCGACGGTGGCCGCCGCCGCGATCGCGGCGCTCGCCCCCTTGCCGCACCGGCTCGTCCGGTGGTCGGGGGCCGGCTGGCCCGGTGCGGGGTGGGCGATGGTGGCCTGCGACGTAGGCCAGGGGGATGCTCTGGTCCTGGCCACCGCCCCTGGTCGGGCCGTCCTCGTGGACGCCGGTCCCGACCCGCGGGCCATCGACAGCTGCCTGAGCCGGCTGGCCGTTCGGCAGCTGGACGCGATCGTGCTGACGCATTTCCACGCCGACCACGTCGATGGCCTGCTTGGGGCACTGCGCGGCCGACGGGTAGGGCGGATCATCGTCACCATCGTCGACGAACCCGCCGCGGCTGCCCGTCGCGTCGGTGCGCTGGCAGCCCGACACCGGTTGCCCGTCGAGCGAGTGGTCGACGGTTCCACCGACACCATCGGTGCGGTGAGCTGGCAGGTTCTGTGGCCCGCCCGGGTGGTGCGCGACGGCTCGATCGCCAACAACGCCAGCATCGTCATGCTGGTGCGCACCCGCGGGGTGCGGCTGCTCCTGCTCGGTGACATCGAGCCAGCAGCAGCCAGGCAGGTGGCCGATCGTCTTCGTCGCGATCAGTCGGGTGCGCACGTGGACGTGCTGAAGGTCGCCCACCACGGCTCGGGACGTCAGGACGCCTCGTTACTCGCAATCGCTAGACCGCGGCTCGCGGTGATCAGTGTGGGGGCCGGTAACGACTACGGGCACCCGGCGTCCAGCGTGATCCGTTCATTGACCGCCTCCGGGGCGGCGATCGCCCGGACCGATCAGCACGGCGACGTGGCGATCGGCGTCGACAGCGGACGGCTGGTGCTGGTCACGGCTCGTTCCGGGGCTTCGGCCCGTAGCCCTCCGGGCGCCGGGTGAGCTGGCCTCGGGGCGCGGGATAGGTTTCAGTCGGTGTGATCCGCACCGCGGTTCGATCGAGGAGGAGTCATGGCCCGGTCGGCCCGTCAACGGGCGGCACCGGTCGTCGAGCCGGACCTCAGCGCGACGCTCCACCTGGTCACCGGTCCCGAAGACCTGCTGCGGGACCGCGCCGTCGAACGCATCGAGGGCGCGGTTCGGGATCAGCACCCGGACGTGCAGCTCGTCCGGGTGTACCCGGAGCGGTACAGCCCGGGGGACGTGACCGCGCGTGCGGCACCGTCGCTGTTCGCCGATCACACCGTCCTGGTGATCCGCGACCTGGAGGACGCCTCCGAGGATCTGCTCGTCGAGGTCCGCCGGCTCATCGCGGACATGCCCCCGCACATCGTCCTGGTCCTGAGCCACCGCGGCAGCCAACGTGGCAGCGCGGTCCTGGACGCCGCCCGGGCAGCGGGAGCCGCTGTCCACGAGTGCCCCGGCATCACCACGGACGCGGACCGCACCGCATTTATCGTCGCGGAGTTCCGGCGGGCTCGGCGCCAGGTCGAGCCCGCGGCGGCCGTGGCGCTCCTCGAAGCAGTCGGTCAGGATCTGCGAGAGCTAGCCGCTGCCTGTGCCCAGCTCATCGCGGACACCACAGGCGAAGCCGAATCGCCGACGGACCATCCCATGGGCTCTACCCCTCCGGTTCGCGAGCGCCCCGGTGCCCGTTCCGACCAGGTGTCGGTGGACGTAGCGACGGTGACGCGGTACTACGGAGGTCGGGTGGAGGCGACCGGCTTCAAGGTTGCGGATGCCGTCATCACCGGTCGTACCGACGAAGCCGTGGTCCTGCTCCGGCTCGCCCTCGTTAGCGGGGTAGACCCGGTGCCGATTGTCGCGGTGCTCGCCCTCGGGCTGCGGTCGTTGGCGAAGGTCGCGGACGCCGGGCCGGGCCGGTCGATCGATCTCGCGCGCCGCTTGGGCATGGCCCCCTGGCAGGTCGACAAAGCGCGGCGACAGCTGCGGGGGTGGTCCACGGCTGGGTTGGCCCGTGCGATCGAAGCAGTGGCGACCGCGGACCTCGCCGTCAAGGGTGGCCTTCCTTCGCCGTACCGCAAGGCCGGGAACCCGCGTCACGCCGCAGAGCGGGCCGTCCTGGAGATCGCCGCTGCCCGCCACATGTGACCGACAGGACGCGACTTGCAGCCAGCTGCGGTAACGGGCGAGGCGGGGCCGTAGGTCAGCCAGGACAGGGCCACCTAAGACGTGCCCGATAGGTCAGCCACCGGTGAGTGATCAGCCGCTCATGCCTCGCGACACACCAGCCGCCGGTGAAGACAGAACCACGCGAGACCAGATTTGGCCGTCAAGACGGAACCCTGATAAGCCGGTGCCTTGCGACAGTTCAGGTTCAGCTAGTCCGTGGTGTCAGGTGTCAGAGCGTCGCGGCTTGTCGGGCGAGAGCCGACTTGCGGTTGGCAGCCTGGTTCTTGTGGATGACTCCCTTGCTTACGGCCTTGTCGAGCTTGCGAGAAGCGACGTCAACCGCGGCGCGTGCCTGCTCGGCTTTGCCAGCGGCGATCGCCTCACGCGCATGACGCACGAAGGTCCGCAGCTCGCTCTTGACGGCTTTATTGCGTTCGGTGCGTTGCGCGTTGGTGCGGTTCCGCTTGATCTGGGACTTGATGTTGGCCACGAATGAACTCCGTCTGTGTTGTCTGGGTCACGCCGGTTGGCAGCGGCGCGATGACGACCAACCCGACGCCAGAGGCGGTCACATGGCTGGTCGATGGACCTGCCATCAGGCTATCAGCGGGCCGCCCACACTGGCCAAGCCACGTCGGCGGGCGGCAACGCCGGCCACCAGTCGGCTACCGCCAAAATCTCTTCCGGCGCCTCAGCCTATCGCCGCGTCAGTCGTCGCGCGAAGGCTCTGACCGCTCGACGGCTCTGACGATGCGCGTCGGCTCCTTCAGGGATGGCGTCGGCGGAGATGGCGTCTGCCCATGTTGGCCGTCATCGCCAGCCGTATTCTCGGCGTAGCACTGATGCGATCTCGTCGAAGCGGACTCGATCAAGGCTGACCGAGGACCGGCGGACCGAGTCCGGGGAGATCCGCAGCACCCGATCAACCCGAACCTCGCTGGGCGGCGTTGCCGGTCCCAGGCGCCGGTGCCGATGTCCACCCAGCTGCGGCCATCCCCTCGTGGTGCCACATCGTGGTCGCGGCTGGTCATCATCAGCGCCAGCAGCCAGGGCTCGTCTTGGCCCACGACCAGAACTGGCCGGTCCTTTCACTGGCGGTGATCCTCCTCGTAGGGAACCCAGGCCCACACCACCTCGCCTGGGTCAGGCAAGCCGTCGGCGATGGGCCGGTAGCGGACCGTCGAACGGCCGGTGAAGTCGCCCGGATACCTGAGATCGAGGGGCGCTGAGGACCTGCCGCCACCACCGCTGCTGCCTCCACCATCGCTACTGCTGCCGCTATTACCGCTGCCGCTTCCACTGCTGCTACCGGTTCGGTGCCGGCGGGGTCCGCGGCGTTGCCCGACCAGGTCGCGCGCGATGCTCCGAGCGACCTGCCGACCGACGCGGACCAGCACGTTTTGCCACGCCATGCGTTTCTCCTCTGCCGGATCCACGGTCGTGGACCATCGTTGCTCACCTGGTGCTCAGGGCAGCATGGGAGACTGGCGTCGTGTCCCCGATGGCCCGTTCCGCGCTGCCGCCTGCCGCGACCCCGCCGGCTCAGATCCGCAACTTCGGCATCATCGCTCACATCGACCACGGCAAGTCGACGCTGGCGGATCGGATGCTGCAGATCACCGGCATCGTCGATGAGCGGGCGATGCGGGCGCAGTACCTCGACCGGATGGATATCGAACGGGAGCGGGGCATCACCATCAAGAGCCAAGCGGTCCGCTTGCCGTGGGCCGTCCAAAGGCCCGACGGTACGCTGGAATCCTTCGCGCTCAACATGATCGACACCCCAGGCCATGTCGATTTCACCTACGAGGTGTCCCGGTCTCTGGCTGCCTGCGAAGGTGCGGTGCTGCTCGTTGACGCGGCCCAGGGCATCGAGGCGCAGACCCTCGCCAACCTCTACCTGGCGATGGAGAACGACCTCGCGATCATCCCGGTGCTCAACAAGATCGACCTGCCGGCCGCGCAACCGCAGCGGTACGCCGAGGAGCTGGCCGGGCTGATCGGGTGCGACCAGGCGGATGTGCTGCTGGTCTCCGGCAAGACCGGCCATGGCGTCGAGGATCTCCTGGACCAGATCATCGCCCGGGTGCCACCGCCGGTCGGCGACGCCACCGCGCCGGCCAGGGCGATGATCTTCGACTCCATCTACGACACCTATCGGGGCGTCGTCACGTACGTGCGGGTGATCGACGGTGCCCTGGCCGCCCGGGACCGGATCGTCATGCTGTCCACGAAGGCCCAGCATGAGCTGCTGGAGCTCGGAGTGTCCGCGCCCGAACCAGAGCCCACTCGAGGGCTCGGCGTCGGTGAGGTCGGGTACCTCATCACCGGGGTGAAGGACGTCCGCCAGTCCCGGGTCGGCGACACGGTCAGCAGGGCGGCGAAACCGGCTGCTGAGCCGCTGAGCGGCTACCGCGATCCTCGGCCGATGGTGTTCTCCGGGCTCTACCCGATCGACGGCTCGGACTACCCCGCCCTGCGCGATGCCCTGGACAAGCTGCGGCTCAACGACGCGGCGCTGGTCTACGAGCCGGAGACCTCCGCTGCGCTCGGGTTCGGGTTCCGGTGCGGGTTCCTCGGCATGTTGCATTTGGAGATCGTCCGAGAACGGCTGGAGCGCGAGTTCGGCCTCGACCTGATCGCGACCGCGCCGAACGTCGTCTACCAGGTCCGGATGGACGACGGCGCCCAGGTCGTCGTCACCAATCCGTCTGAGTTCCCGGCCGGGAAGGTCGCCGAGGTCACCGAACCGGTCGTTCGGGCGACGGTGCTGACGCCGGCCGAGTACATCGGCGCTGTCATGGAGTTGTGCCAGTCCCGCCGCGGCACCATGCGCGGGATGGACTATCTATCCCCGGACCGCGTCGAGATGCGGTACACCTTGCCGCTCGCTGAGATCGTCTTCGACTTCTTCGGCCTGCTGAAGTCCCGCACCCGCGGGTACGCGTCCTTGGACTATGAGCCGGACGGTGAGCAGAGCGCCGACCTGGTGAAGGTCGACATCCTGCTGCAGGGGGAGCGGGTCGACGCGTTCAGCGCGATCGTCCACCAGGACAAGGCGTACGCGTACGGGGTGATGATGGCCGGGCGACTGCGCGAGCTGATCCCGCGCCAGCAGTTCGAGGTGCCGATCCAGGCCGCGATCGGTTCTCGGGTCATTGCGCGGGAGACCATCCGGGCGATCCGCAAGGACGTCCTGGCCAAGTGCTACGGCGGTGACATCACCCGTAAGCGCAAGCTGCTGGAGAAGCAAAAGGAGGGCAAGCGGCGGATGAAGATGGTCGGCCGGGTGGAGGTGCCTCAGGGCGCGTTCATCGCCGCCTTGTCCACCGACGCGGCCTCGGACCAAGCAAACGGTAAGAAAGCCTGACCGACCTGCTCTGCCTCAGCGCCCACCCCCCGCGTTGTCGGTGCCCGGCCACCTAGCCTGCAGGCTGCGGTCGAACAGATCTCGGACGTCACCGGGTAGCTGCTGCTCGGCTACGCGTACATCAAGACCCCGTGGACCCTGTAGCTGGTACACGAACCTGTCCGGCTGGGCCGGTTCGCTGGTCAGCTCGCCCAGCGTCGGCGACGACAGCAGCCGCAGCCACGCCTGGCGCTGGTCGTCCGGCAGCACGCGCAGGTCGACCTCCCGCTCGAGGGTCTGGCCGGCGAAGCCGCCGCTGCGTCGTACCAGCAGCTGCTCCGGGTGGTCCTCGGTGCTGCTGGCCGGCTCATCGGTTGAGCCCGCTCCGGTGGTCGGGGCCGAGGTCGGCGGCAAGCCGACCCGTGTCCAGGCCTCGGTGATCGCCCGTAGCTGAGTGGAGTCGGCGCCGAACCGGGTGCTGGCCACCGCAGCCGTGGCGGCGGCGAAACCGGCGAAGTCCACGTCCGGCGACAGCGTGCCCCTGGTCAGCGTTTCGTACCACACGTGGGCCGCACCGCCCTCCCAGGCGTTACCACCGATAGCGGTGGCCGCGAGGTAGAAGGCATGGTTGGGGATGCCGGAGTTGATGTGCACGCCGCCGTTGTCGTCGCTGGTCTGGACGTAGTCGTCCATGGTTGCCGGCTGCGGATCCTTGCCGAGGACCGGGTCGTCATAGGCGGTGCCCGGGGCTTTCATCGACCGCAGCGCCTGGCCCTGGACGGCGTCGGTGAACAGGCCGGCCCCGATCAGCCAGTCCGCGGACGACGCGTCCTGCCCGAGTGCCCGCTGCTTGACCAGGGACCCGAACACGTCCGCGATGCTCTCGTTCAACGCACCGGACTGGCCCTGATACGTCAGACCGCCGGAGTACTCGATGACACCGTGGGTCAACTCGTGCCCGATGACGTCGACCGCGACGGTGAAGCGGGTGAACGTGGTGCCGTCCCCGTCGCCGAAGACCATCCGATCGCCGTTCCAGAACGCGTTGTCGTAGCGATCCCCGTAGTGGACCGTCGCGGCCAGCGGCAGCCCAGCGCCATCAAGGGAGTTGCGGCCGAAAACGTCCTGGTAGAGCGCCCAGGTGGCGCCGAGACCGTCGTACGCCTCGTCCACCGCCGCGTCACCCGTCGCCGTTTGGCCCTCGCCACGCACCTGGCGACCGGGCAGCTGCTCGGTGCCCGCCGCGTCGCTGATCGTCCGGTTGATGCCAGCAGCTACCGCGGACACCGCCCGCGGTACGGCACGTCCAGGCCCCCGAGCGGTGCGGTTGGAGCGCCACCGGTCGTCTAGCAGGCGGGTTGCTGCGGCCGGCTCGGCGAGGTCGGCGCTCACCCCCTCCAGCCGGGCGATGAGGTACGGCGGGATGATCCCTTGATGTGGCGTGCTACCGCCACGCGGTCGTGGCTGGTGACTAGCCGCTGGCTCGTCCCGGTGACGTGACTGGTGTGGTCGTTGACGTGACGTTCGAGCCTCGGTCTGTCGCACGGCCCCACCTCCTGATCATCGGTCCCTCGACCGTACGGGGTAGCACCGACAGCCACCAGGCATCGTGGGAACGAGGGCCTCAGCGACACGCTCCAGCAGGTGCCCTGAATGGGCCCGCGGTCCGGTAGGTCGTCGCTGCTCCACGACGCGCTCGGGGACTCATGAGTGGTCGCTGCTCCAGGCGGTCGGGGAGTCCCTGCCGGACCCGTGATCCACTAGTCGCATGGCAGTGATCGAAGCCGTGTGCGTCGTCCACGAGATCCGCTCCAATGGCCTGAGCAGCCGGACCGCCATCGACAAGAGGCCCGTCGCTGAGCCTGTCCAGGTTGGCGAGTACGGCCTGGCGGGCGACACCCAGGTGGACACCCGGTCGCACGGCGGACCGGATCAGGCGGTCTACGCCTACGCCGCCGAAGACGTCGATCAGTGGGCGCAGGAGCTGGGCCGGCGGCTTCCGGCGGGGTGCTTCGGGGAAAACGTGCGCACCCGCGGACTGGACATCACCCACGCAGTGATCGGGGAGCGGTGGCGGATCGGCCCGGGCAGTGGCTCCAGCGGAGGCGTGCTGGTCGAAGTGACGGCGCCGCGGACCCCCTGCGCCACCTTCCAGCGGTGGCTCGAGGAGACGCGGTGGGTCAAGCGGTTCACCGAAAGGGGAGCACCTGGCGCCTATCTCAGAGTGGTGGGTGCGGGTCCGATCGCCGCGGGGGATGAGATCGAGGTGACGCACCGACCCGACCACGGCGTCACGGTGCACGATGCCTTCCACCGGCTCACCCCGCAGACCGCGGGCCGGCTGCTGGACGCCGGCCGCCGGACCGACCTCGATCTGCACCCGGTGCTCCGCAAGACCGCTGAGACCGTCATCGCCCGCTCCCACCCCCGCGCCTGACCCACCCGCTCGCGATGATGGAGGGCGTGCCGAGTGCCCTGCCAGCTGGCGATCCGGCTCCGGACGACGGAGCGCTACCACCGTCGTCGCTGGCGGGGTCGGCCCAGCGGCCGTTGGGGCTCTACCTGCACGTGCCGTTCTGTGCCGTCCGATGCGGCTACTGCGACTTCACCACGTACACCGCCGAGGAGCTGGGCGGTGGCGCCGACCGGGACAGCTACGCCCGCACCGCGGTGCGGGAGCTCGCGCTCGCTCGCCAGGTGCTCGGGCCGACGGCGCCGCCGGTCAGCACGGTGTTCTTCGGCGGTGGCACCCCGACGCTGCTGGAGCCTGCCGACCTGGCCGTCTTGCTGGACGGCGTCCGTGAGCACCTCGGCCTGACGGACGGAGCCGAGGTGACCATCGAGGCGAACCCCGACTCGGTGACGGCGCCCACCCTGCAGTCGTTGCGGCGCAGCGGATTCACCCGAGTCAGCATCGGGATGCAGTCGGCGGTGCCGCACGTGCTGGCCACCTTGGACCGCACCCACGACCCGGCCCGGGTGCCGCTCGCCGTCCGCTGGGCCCGGGACGCGGGCCTGGACGTCAGCCTCGACCTCATCTACGGCTCCCCGGGGGAGTCCGTGGACGACTGGCGGACCAGCCTGGCCACCGCCGTGGACCAGCACCCGGACCACGTCTCGGCGTACGCCCTGGTCGTCGAGCCCGGGACGGCGCTCGCGGCCCGGGTCCGGCGCGGCGAGCTGACGGCGCCGGACGACGACGACCAGGCGGACAAGTACGAGCTGGCGGACGAGCTGCTCACCTCGGCCGGGCTGCGCTGGTACGAGGTCAGCAACTGGTCGACGTCGTCGCGGACCCGGTGCCAGCACAACGTCGGCTACTGGACGGACGGCGACTGGTGGGGTGTCGGGCCGGGCGCACACAGCCACGTCGGCGGCACCCGGTGGTGGAACGTCCGCCACCCCCGCCGGTATGCGCAGCGGTTGGCCGCCGGGACGTCGCCCGCCCAGGCCAGGGAGGTTCTGGACGCTGACCAACGGCGCGTGGAGCGGGTGATGCTCCAGATCCGGCTGGCCGAGGGCGTCGCGCTGGAGACCGTCGGCACCGCGGCGCGTCCGGTGGTGGCCGAGCTGGTCTCCCGCGGGCTCTTGGACGGCCGAGCGGCGATCGCCGGACGCGCGGTCCTGACACCGCGAGGCCGGCTGCTCGTGGACGGCGTCGTGCACGCTCTGCTCCGGGACGAGGACCACCCGGGCTGACGGTGCGGTCCACGCACCCGGGCTGACGGTGCGGTCCACGCACCCGGGCTGACGGTGCGGTCCACGCACCCGGGCTGACGGTGCGGTCCACGCACTCGGGCTGACGCCAACCGCCATGAACCGTCCCGGGCGCGGCGCTAGATTCACCACATGACCACGCCTCCTGGATGGACGGGTCCTGTCGTGCCTGGTGGCCAGCCGCCCAGCACGCCGATGCCGTCTCCGCCGCCACCCGTCGTGTCGCAGCCACCTCCCTACGGCGCGGGCTACTCACGACCGGGTGCTGGCCCGGCGTTCGGCAACGTCCCGCCCGGGACCAACGGGTTCGCGATCTCCGCCTTCGTCTGTGGTCTGCTCGGAGTGGCCCTGCTCGGGGTGATCTTCGGCATCGTGGCGTTGGGTCAGGTCAAGCGGACCGGTCAGCAGGGCCGGGGCCTGGCAATCGCCGGCATCGTGGTATCGGCGGCGTGGGTGGCGATGATTGGGGCACTGGTCGCGATCGCACTCGCCGTGGGATTGGCTGCCGAGAGCTCCAGGGGCGATGAGCCGGTGTCGGCGTTCTCGCTCGCGGTGGGTGACTGCGTGAACGGGCTGGGCGGTACCGGAGGGCTGGGCGAGGACTCCGAGTTCAGCGACCTGCCGTCGGTGCCCTGCTCCGCTCCGCACGAGGGGGAGGTGTTCGCCACTTTCGACCTGCCGAGCGGGTCTTTCCCGGGACGCGACTCGGTCTCCGCGGTCGCGGACGAGGGGTGCGAGGATCGGCTCGGCGGGTACGCCCCCCACGTCCGCGACGACCCCGATTTCGGCATCTCCACCCTTTTCCCTAGCGCGCTGTCCTGGATCGGTGGCGATCGAGAGGTGGTGTGCCTTGTCGTGTCCTCAAACGGTCGCACCACCGGATCGCTGCGGGACGGCGGGTCTGGCGATCCGGCCCGGGCGCCCAGGCCGTCCGACGTGCTTGCGGTGGCTGCGTGACACCAGCTTCACCGCTCACCGGTGACGAAGTCGATGAGCTCCTCCACCTTGGCCAGCAAGGCAGGCTCCAGGTCCGCGTAGCTGCGCACCGCCGCAAGGATGCGGCGCCAGCCCGCCGCAACGTCGGCCGGGGTCGAGTGGGGCCAACCGAGGTGCTGCAGCACCCCTTGCTTCCACGGCAGTCCGCGGGGCACCGTCGGCCACCGGTCGAGACCTAGCCGAGCGGGGCGCACCGACTGCCAGACGTCCACGTACGGGTGCCCGAGCACCTTCAGGTACCGCGGGTCCGCGACCGCCTCCGCGGCGGCGACCACCCGGGACTCCTTGGACCCGGGGACCAGGTGGTCGACGAGCACACCGAGGCGCTGGCCCGGTCCTGGGGCGAACCGGCGCACCTCGATGGCCAGGTCGTCGATGCCGTCCACCGCTTCGACGACGACCCCCTCGACCCGCAGGTCCGCCCCCCACACTCGTTCCACCAGCTCGGCGTCGTGCCGGCCCTCGACCCAGATCCGGGACGCCCGGGCCACCCGGGCTGGGGCGTGCGGCACGGCGGTGGAGCCGCTGGCGGTCCGGGTCGGCTGGACCGGTCCCCGGCTGGCTGGGCGGGTGAGGGTCACCGGCGCGCCGTCCTGGAGGAAACCCGCCCCCAGCGGGAACCCGCGAACCCGGCCGTGCCGGTCCTCCAGGTGCACCACGTGCACGCCCCCGGCCCGCTCGACCGCGACGACCGCGCCGCACCAACCGGTCTCGGCGTCCTCGACCACCAGGCCCTGGGTCGCCTCGACCGGACGGCTGGTCCGGCGGCGGCCGAGTCGCTGCTGAGCCTGATGGTCGGCCAGGACGTCGGTGCCGTAGCGGTCCTCCACGGGTGGTGATGGTATGCGGGTGGTGCGGCAGGCGATCCTGGCGGTTGTGCGAGGCGTGCCCGGCGTGGGGCCGTAGACTGGCACTCCACAGTGCGGAGTGCCAGTGGTGTGACGTGTGCCGGTGGTGCGGACCGTGGGGGTTCATGGAGTACAGGGGGCTCAATGGAGTGCCAGGAGTCGTGATGACCGAGGACCGGCGGATGGCGGTGTTGCGCGCCATCGTCGAGGACTACGTCTCCACCCGGGAGCCGGTCGGGTCGAAAGCGCTCGTCGAGCGGCACCACCTCGGGGTCTCCAGCGCCACCATCCGCAACGACATGGCCGCCTTGGAGGAGGACGGGCTGATCGCCCAACCGCACACCAGCGCCGGGCGGGTCCCCACTGATGCCGGCTACCGCGTCTTCGTCGACCGGATCTGCCGTGTGCGCCCGATGACCCCCGCCCAGCGGCGCGCGGTCGCCGGGTTCCTCACCGAGGCGGTCGACCTGGACGACGTGGTGGACCGCACCGTCCGGCTGCTGGCCTCGCTGACCCAGCAGGTCGCGGTCATGCAGTACCCGTCGCTCAGCCGGTCCGCCGTCCGGCACATCGAGCTGGTCCCGATCGGCGAGCGCCGGTTGCTGGTCGTGCTGATCACCAGCAACGGCCGGGTGGAGCAGCGCGTGGTCGAAGCACCCGGCACGATCGATGACGCGGTGCTCGGTGAGATGCGGGCTCGGGTCAACGCGGTCTCCTGCGGGCGGTTGATCACCGAGGCGTCCCGCTCGTTGGACGACCTGCCGGAGCGGTTTCCCGTGGGCGACCGGGAGCTGGTGCACGCGGTGGTGCGTACCTTGGACGAAGCGATGGTGGTCGATCGGGAGGAGCGGGTGGTGCTTGCCGGTACCGGAAACCTCACCCGGTTCGGCCCGGACTTCCCGCAGAGCATCGGTCCGGTGCTGGACGCGCTGGAGGAGCACGTGGTGCTGCTGCGCCTGCTCGGCGAGCTGACCACCGACCAGCACGCGGTGGCCGTGCGTATCGGCCAGGAGATCGATCACGAAGGGCTCCGGTCGACGTCGGTGGTCAGCGCGGGGTACGGCCGGGGTGAGGACGTGGTCGGCGGGCTGGGTGTGCTCGGCCCGACCCGGATGGACTACGCCTCGACCATCGCGGCCGTGCAGGCCGTCGCGCGGTACGTGTCCAAGGCACTGGACGGGTAGCCATCGACGGACCACGCCTAGTGTGAACGTCGCGGCCGAACCGCGCTCGCGGCGCACAGCCCGAACGTGGCGACCGACAGGTCGCCACGCAAACCCCTCGAGAGAAGGCCGTACACCGCATCGTGAGCGATCACTACCAGACCCTCGGGGTCGCCCGGGACGCCTCACCCGAAGACGTCAAGCGCGCCTACCGCAAACTTGCCCGGCAACTGCATCCGGACGTCAACCCCGGCAGCGAGGACCGGTTCAAGGAGGTCAGCCACGCCTACGACGTGCTGAGTGACCCGCAGAAGCGAGCGGCGTACGACCGGGGAGGCGACCAGCTGCCCGGTGCCGGGTTCGGTGCCGGCTTCTCCTTCACCGACATCATGGACGCCTTCTTCGGTGGTGGTGGCGGCGCCGAGCGCGGGCCGCGTTCTCGGCAGCGCCGCGGTCAGGACGCGTTGATCCGGGTGCAGATCGAGCTGCGGGACGCCGTGTTCGGCGGCGAGAAGGAGCTGGCGCTCGACACCGCCGTCGGCTGCCCGACCTGCCACGGAGACGGTGCCCAACCGGGCACCGGCACTCGTGCCTGCGATGTCTGTGGCGGCCGCGGTCAGCTGCAACAGATGCAGCGGTCCTTCATGGGCAACGTGATGACCTCCCGCGCCTGCCCCACCTGCCAGGGTTTCGGCACCGTGATCGCGCAGCCGTGCATCCAGTGCTCGGGTGAGGGACGGGTGCGCTCACGCCGCTCGCTCACGGTCCGGGTGCCCGCCGGCGTCGACTCCGGTACCCGGATCCAGCTGGCCGGCGAAGGAGAGGCCGGCCCCGGCAACGGCCCGGCCGGCGACCTGTACGTGGAGATCGCGGTGGCCAGCCACCCGAGCTTCGTCCGACGCGGCGATGACCTGCACGCCACGGTTGTGCTGCCGATGACCGCGGCCGCCCTCGGCACGACGGTCACCGTGGATACCTTGGACGGCGAGCAGACCCTGGACATCGCACCCGGCACGCAGTCCGGTCACGCCATCACGGTGCGCGACTTTGGCGTCACCCACCTGCGCGGCTCAGGTCGCGGTGACCTCGTGGTGCACGTCGAGGTGACGACGCCGCGCAACCTGGACGACGAGCAGCGCGAGCTGGTGACCCGGTTGGCCGCGCTGCGCGGCGAGGAGCGTGCGGAGGGGCGACTGGCGGCTCACGGAGCGAGCCTGTTCGGCCGGCTCCGGGACGCGTTCAGCGGTCGCTGACCGACAGGACCGAGGTGGAGCCCGCGCCCCAGGCATCGGCCTCGTCCCCGTCGATGCCGACATCGGCCTCGTCCCGGTCGATGCCGACATCGGCCTCGTCGCGGTCGTCGTCATCGCAGTGGTCATCGTCGTCGCCGGTGTTCCTGGTGGCCGAGGGGGCGCTCGACGACGTCCGACCGGGGGCGCAGGTCACGGTCGACGGGGACGAAGGCCGGCATGCGGTCACCGTGCGTCGGCTGTCCGCGGGAGAACGGGTGGACCTGGCGGACGGTCGTGGAGTGCTCGCCCGCGGCGTGGTGAGCGCTGCGGGTGCGGGCGTCTTGCGGGTGCAGGTCAGCTCCCTGCGGCAGCAGCCGCCACCGCGCCCGCGGTTCGTGCTGGCCCAGGCGCTGGCCAAGGGAGACCGTGACCTGCAGGCCGTCGAGGCCGCCACCGAGCTGGGGGTCGATGAGGTGGTGCCGTGGCAGGCGGCCCGCAGCGTGGTCCGGTGGCGCGGCGAGCGTGCTGCCCGCAGCCATCGCCGTTGGGAGCAGACGGTGCGTGCGGCCGCGAAGCAGTCCCGGCGGTCCTGGGTGCCGGTGGTGGCCACGGTGGTCGATACCGGCGGTTTGGTCGCCCGGGTGGCCAGTGCTGGTCTTGCGGTGGTCCTCGACGCCGGGGCGGATCAGCCGCTCGGGGGCACCGTGCTGCCGGAAGACCAGGACGTGCTCGTCGTCGTCGGCCCGGAGGGGGGTGTCGAGCCGTCCGAGGTCGCTGACCTGCTGGAGGCCGGCGCGGTTGCCCGGCGTCTGGGCCCGAGCGTGCTCCGGTCTTCCACCGCTGGCCCGGCGGCGCTCGCCGTCCTGGCTGCACAGGTTCGTTGGAGGTAGCCGCTCAAACGCGGAGCAGCCCGAAGTCCGCGACCGTACGTGATACTGGCTCACCAGAAGTGACATTTCTTGCCCTATTTTAGGATGATTCAATAGACTATTTCGTGTTGCTTTATTAGAGAGAACCGGTACGAGTGCCGGTATCGGCGTCGGGCCGTGATCGACGCTAGGTCGAGGGGCTGTCGAGAGGGTTCAGATGTCGGCACGTCGCGCGCATTCAGTCTCGTCGCAGGTGCTCGATCCGGCGGCGGCTCGTCACTATCTGGTGCAGGCCGCGTTGCGTGCCAGCCCGGTCGGACGGATCGGGATCGAGCTGGAGGCGCACGCGGTCGACCAGAGCGACCCGACCGCCGCGCTGTGCTGGGATCGGGTGCAGGCCGCCCTTGCTGGCCTGCCGCCGCTACCCGGAGCCAGCCGGGTCACCTGCGAGCCGGGCGGGCAGGTGGAGCTGTCCGGCCCGCCGTTGCTGGGACCGGTGGCCGCGGTTCAGGCACTGCGTACGGACCTGCAGGTGGTGCGTGGGCACCTTGCGTCGTGCGGTCTCGCTCTGGCGCTGCTGGGCGCGGATCCGCTGCGGCCGCCGCGTCGGGTCAATCCCGCAGGGCGCTACGAAGCGATGCAGGCGCACTGGGAGGCGACCGGCCAGCGCGGTGCGGGCCTGGCGATGATGTGCTCGACGGCATCCCTCCAGGTCAACGTGGACGCCGGGCCGCCGTCCGGTTGGGCACGCCGGGTGCAGCTGGTGCACGCGCTCGGCCCGGTACTGGTGGCCGTGTCCGCGTGCTCCCGCTGGGTGGGTGGCCGGGACACCGGCTGGCGGTCGGCGCGGCAGCGGATCTGGGGCGACCTGGACGTGTTGCGCTGCGCCCCGCTGCGTGGCGGACCCCACCCGGCGGACGAGTGGGCGTCGTACGCCCTGGACGCACCAGTGATGCTGGTCGATCGCTCACCTGGCGCCGAGCGGGGTGGTGTGGACGGGGGCGTTGGGCCGGGTGACCCGGGCGGTGGCATGGGGCCGGGTCACCCGGGCGGTGGCATGGGATCGGGTTACTCGGCCAGGGGTGGTGATCAGGGCCACCCGGCCGGTGGCCCTGATCCGGTCCGGGAGCGCGTGCCGTTGCGGCACTGGGTGATCGGGGCGGTGCGTCTCGGCGGCCGAACACCGTCCGTCGCCGACCTTGACCGACACCTGAGCACCTTGTTCCCCCCGGCGCGGCTGCGCGGCCACATCGAGGTCCGGTACCTGGATGCGACGCCGGAGCCGTGGTGGCCGGCGTTGGTCGCCGTCCTGGCGACGTTGGTCGACCACCCGGACGCGGCTCGGGCCGCGGCTCGGGCCGCCCACCCGGTGTCCCGAGCCTGGACGGTCGCCGCTCGCGACGGGCTAGGCGACCCGGATCTGGCTCGGGCCGCCCGGGAATGTGTGCAGATCGCCCATGACCACGCGCCTGCGCCGCTGACTGGCGAGGTCGAGCAGCTGCTGGACTTGGTATCTGGCGGTCGCAGCCCGGGCGACCTGGTCGACGAGCGCATCCGGCGCCGCGGTCCCGCAGCTGCCTTGCTGGCGCCGGGATCGTCTGGCGGTGAGCCTCGAAGCCCTCAGCCAGACAGCCCAACGTGGTCACGAGCAAGCGTTCACGAGCAAGCGTTCACGAGCAAGCGGTCACGAGCAAGCGGTCGCGAGCGCGCGGACATGAGCGAGCGGACATGAGCGAGAGAGCCCGTGAGCGGGTGGCCCAGGCGCTCGGCCAGGCCCGTCGTCGGACATTGACGCTGACCGACCTGGACGAGCCGGAGCTGGTCGCTCAGCACGACCCGCTGATGAGTCCGCTGGTCTGGGACCTCGCGCACATCGGCCAGCAGGAGGATCTGTGGTTGTTGCGGGGCGGTGACGCCGCCCGCGCCGGTCTGCTGCCGCCCGACGTCGAGCAGTTGTACGACGCGTTCCGGCACACCCGGGCGGACCGTCCGGCCCTCCCGCTGTTGCCGCCGGTCCCTGCGAGGCAGTTTGTCCACGACGTCCGGGATCAGGTATGGGACCGCCTGGAGCGGACCCGCCTCGATGACGCCCCTGGTGCGCTGTTCCCGTTCGCCATGGTGGTCCAGCACGAGCTGCAGCACGACGAGACCATGCTGGCCGCGGTGCAGTCGCGCGCCGGACCCCCGGTGCTGGGTGCGGGCCGTGCCTTGCCGCCCGGGGGTGGTCGTCTGGTTCCGGCCGCATCGATGCACGCCGACTCGGTGCTGGTTCCCGGTGGGGAGTTCGTGCTCGGTGTGGACGCCAGCGCCGAGCCGTACGCGTTGGACAACGAGCGGCCGGCGCACCGGGTGGGGCTGCCGGCGTTCCGGATCGGTCGGGTCCCGGTGACCAACGCCCAGTGGCGGGAGTTCATCGAGGACGGCGGCTACCACCAGCCTCGGTGGTGGTCGGTCCGCGGGTGGCGGCATCGGCAGCAGGCCGGGCTGCACGCGCCCCAGTTCTGGCGCCCGGACGGCGCCCGGGTGCGGTTCGGGGTGCTCGAGCCGATCCCGGACGACGAGCCGGTGCAACACGTCTGCTTCTTCGAGGCTGAGGCGTTCGCGGCCTGGGCTGGCGCCCGGCTGCCCAGCGAGGCGGAGTGGGAAAAGGCGTGCGCTTGGGATCCGGTAGCGGGCCGGCGTCGCCGGTGGCCGTGGGGCGACGCCGATCTCGCGGGCGACGTCTCGCCCGGCCGCGCGTGGCGGCTGGCCAACCTCAGCTACCCGGAGGTCAGCAGCCCGGAGGTCAGCAGCAGCGGCGGCGTCGGGGAGGCGCTGCGTCCGGCGCCGGTCGGTGCCTACCCGCAGGGCGCCTCGGCGTACGGCGTGGAGCAGCTGATCGGCGACGTGTGGGAGTGGACCAGTTCGCCGTTCGAGCCGTGGCCCGGGTTCACCCCGATGCTGTACGAGCGCTACAGCCAGCCGTTCTTCGGCGGTGCCGTCCGGGTGCTGCGCGGCGGGTCGTGGGCGGTCGCGCCGACGGCGGTGCGGCCGTCGTTCCGCAACTGGGACCTGCCGATCCGCCGGCAGATCTTCTGCGGCGTACGGCTGGCCTGGGACGCCTGAGTGTGCCGGCACCTGGGGTGGCTCGGCGCCCCGCGTTCGGTGCACGATCTCGTGCTGGCGCCCGAGCACGGATTGCTCAGGCAGTCGTACGCGCCGCGTCGGCAGCAGCACGGGTTGGTCAACGCGGACGGCTGGGGTGTCGGATTCTGGCGGGCGGGCGGCGGCTGGTCGCGGTGGCGCTCGACCCGGCCGATCTGGCAGGACGCGTCGCTGGCCTCGGTCGCGCCGGCGTTGTGGTCGTCCTGCGTGCTGGCGGCGGTGCGGTCGGCGACAGTCGGGATGCCGATCGAGCAGACGGCCACCGCGCCGTTCGCCCACCACGGCTGGCTGGTGTCGCACAACGGCCTGGTGGACCGCGGCGTGTTGCCGCGTCGCGGCGACGCCGAGTCGGTCTGCGACGCCGCGCTGCTGGCCGCCCACGCCGTCGCGGCGCTGGTGGCCGACGGCCCGCCCGGGTTGGCCCGGGTGGTCGCCCGGGTCGGTGCCGATGACCCGGCGGCGCGGCTGAACCTGATGCTGGCGGACGGCTCCACGCTGCTGGCCACCACCTGGGGGGACACCTTGACCAGGCTCAGCACGGGCAGCGGCACGCTGCTGGCCAGCGAGCCGTGCGACGACGACCCCGACTGGGTGGACATCCCGGATCGGCAACTGGTGCAGGTGACCGGTGAGACGGTCACCGTGACCCCCCTGGAGGAACTCGCGTGACGATCACCCTGCACTCGCACCTGGCTGCGACGTCCCGCCGCGAGGCGCTCGCCGCGGACGTGCGTGTCGGCCTGGCCCAGACGCCGAAGTCGTTGCCGCCCAAATGGTTCTACGACCAGCGCGGCAGTGAGCTGTTCGACCGGATCACCCGGCTCCCGGAGTACTACCTGACCAGGGCCGAGCGGCAGGTGCTGCGCGCCCGAGCCGGCGAGATAGCCGCGCTGACCCAGGCGGACACCTTGGTGGAGCTCGGCAGCGGCACCTCGGACAAGACCCGGTTGCTGCTGGACGCCTTGCGGGACAACGGAACCCTCCAGGCCTTCGTACCGTTCGACGTCGATCAGTCGGTGCTCGACCAGGCCGGTCGGGCGATCGCCGACCGCTATCCCGGCCTGGACGTGCAGGCGGTGGTCGGTGACTTCGAGCGCCACCTCGGGCAGCTCCCGGTTCGCGGCCGACGGCTGGTGGTGTTCCTCGGCTCGACCATCGGGAACCTCGTCCCGAGCCAGCGGCGGGCATTCCTGGCTGCTCTGCGTGCCGGGTTGCGGGACGGTGACGCCTTCCTGCTCGGCGTCGACGTGGTGAAGGACCCGGCCCGCCTGGTCGCCGCGTATGACGACTCCCAGGGCGTCACCGCCGCGTTCAACCGCAACGTCCTGCGGGTGCTGCGTCGTGAGCTGGGAGCGGACGTCGACCCGGATCGGTTCACCCACGTGGCCCGGTGGAACGCCGAGCGGAAGTGGATCGAGATGTGGTTGAGATCAGCGGTGCCGCAACGGATCCGAGTTCCTGCCGTCGGCGTCGACGTCACCCTGGACGCTGGCGAGGAGGTGCTCACCGAGGTGTCGGCGAAGTTCCGCGAGGAAGGAGTGCGGGCCGAGCTCGAGGAGGCCGGGTTGCGGATGGTGCGGTGGTGGACCGACTCACCGGGTGACTTCGCCGTCTGCTTGGCGGTTCCCGGGTCCGCCGCGCTGCCGTCTGTACGGCGGGTGATGGCATGACCAGCCCGAGCTTGCCGCACCCGTCGGCGGACCCGGACTGCTTGTTCTGCCGCATCGTCTCCGGCGAGGTGCCGGCGGACGTGGTGGCCCAGGACGAGACCGCGATGGCCTTCGCTGATGTGCACCCGCAGGCGCCGGTGCACGTCCTGGTGATCCCGCGAGCCCATCACCCGGACGTCGGGTCGCTGGCCAGGGATGACCCGGATGCCCTGGTCGCGGTGGCCCGGATGGCCGCGGCCGTGGCCGGCGAACGGTCCGCCGGCCGGTTCCGCCTGGTCTTCAACTCCGGAGCCCAAGCCGGGCAGACGGTGTTCCACGTGCACGGGCACGTCCTGGCCGGTCGCCAGATGAGCTGGCCACCGGGATGACGTAGCGTTGCGGGCGCCGCGATGCCGAGTACCACCGGGACCGAGGGCTGCGGGAACCGAAGGTCGCCGGGAGTCGGGGACCGGGAAAGTCGAGGACCGGGAGAAAGGCCGATGGAGCAGCAGGGAATTCGGCCGGTGGACTGTGGCGGTGCGCAGCTACGATGGAAGGGACGAGTCCCCCACCGGAAGGGCACCTGGCCGATCGGCCACCCATGACTGATACGTCCGATCCGAGCGACCGACCGGCTCCGTCCGCCGCCGCCCCTGGCCCGCCTCCGGTGGTCCCGCACCGGATCACCATCCCGCCTGAGGTCGCGATGGTCTCGCTGCTTGGCCCGGGGGACGAGCTGCTGCGCACGATGGAGCGGACTTTCCCCCGACTCGACCTGCACGTGCGCGGCAACGAGATGACCGTGGCCGGTCCGCCTGCCGAGGTTGCCCTGGCGGAGCGGCTGCTGGACGAGCTGCTCGCCGTCCTGGCCACCGGTCAGCCGCTCACCCGGGACGCAGTGGAGCGTTCGGTGGCGATGTTGCGGCAGCAGACCCACGAGCACCCGGCCGACGTGCTCACCATGAACATCCTGTCCAACCGCGGTCGCAAGATCCGCCCCAAGACGCTGAACCAGAAGCGGTACGTGGACGCGATCGACACCCACACCGTCGTCTTCGGCATCGGTCCCGCTGGCACCGGCAAGACGTACCTGGCGATGGCGAAGGCCGTGCAGGCCTTGCAGGCCAAGCAGATGAACCGGATCATCCTCACCCGGCCGGCGGTGGAGGCCGGTGAGCGCCTCGGGTTCCTGCCGGGCACGTTGACCGAGAAGATCGACCCGTACCTGCGGCCGCTCTACGACGCCTTGCACGACATGCTCGACCCGGACTCCATCCCCCGGCTGATGGCTGCCGGGACTATCGAGGTCGCCCCCTTGGCGTACATGCGCGGTCGCACGCTCAACGACGCGTTCATCATCCTGGACGAGGCGCAGAACACCTCGCCGGAGCAGATGAAGATGTTCCTCACCCGGCTTGGTTTCGGCTCGAAGATCGTGGTGACCGGTGACATCACCCAGGTGGACCTGCCAGCTGGCACCCGTTCGGGTCTGCGGGTCGTCCAGGAGATCCTGAACGACCTCGATGACGTCCACTTCGCCCGGCTGAGCAGTCAGGACGTGGTTCGGCACCGGTTGGTCGGGCAGATCGTCGACGCCTACGGTCGATGGGATGCCGTGCAGCAGGCGGAGCTGGTCGCCCAACCGCCTTCGGGGCCGGGCCGGTCCGCCAGGCGCTCCGGGTCCGGGCGTCGGTGAGCCGCTGGTGAGCATCGAGGTCAACAACGAGACGGCCCATCCGGTGGACGCCGCGGAGCTGGTGGCGTTGTCCCGGCACGTCCTGGACGAGCTGCGGGTGCATCCGCGCGCGGAGCTCTCGGTGGTGCTGGTGGACGCGGCGGCGATGGAGCGGTTACACGTCCAGTGGATGGACCTGCCAGGTCCGACCGACGTGATGAGCTTCCCGATGGACGAGCTGCGGCCGGGCAGCGACGACGACGAGGACGATCAGCAACCGACGCTGCTCGGCGACGTGGTGCTGTGCCCCCAGGTGGCGCAGCGGCAGGCGGCCGACGCAGGCCACACCGTGCAGGAGGAGCTGCTGCTGCTCACCACTCACGGCATCCTGCACCTGCTCGGCTACGACCATGCGCAAGCCGATGACGAGCGGGAGATGTTCGCCTTGCAGCGCCGGCTGCTGCTGACCTTCCTCGCCGGTCGCGGCCGCCCGGTCGCCGCTGATCCTGGTACCGACTCGGTCGTGCATCCCGGGCTGGGTGAGTGACCGTGACCGACCCTCCGCCAGCCTCGATGGTGATCGCGGCGATCCTGCTGGTGGTCACTGCCGCGCTGTTCGCCGCGCTGGACGCGGCGCTGAGCCGGATCAGTTCGGTGCGGGCCGGTGAGCTGGCCGAGCGCGGTCGACGGGGCGGGCCGTCCCTCGTCCTGATCACCGCGGGCAGTGCGACCACCGTGGCGGTGATGACCTTCGTCCGGGTGGTGTGCGAGGTGGTGGCCGCCATCCTGGTCACCCTCGCCACGGTCAGCCTGGTGGACGGCACCTGGCAGCAGCTCGGCGTCGCGGCCGCGGTCATGATCGTGGTGTCCTTCGTGCTGGTTGGGGTGACTCCGCGCACCCTCGGCCGGCAGCACGCCGAGTCGTTCGCGCTCATCGGCGCGCGACCGCTGCTCGCGGTGGTCCGACTGCTCGGTCCGCTGGCTCGGCTGCTGGTGGCGGTCGGCAGCGCGGTGACCCCGGGCCGGGTACCCCGGGATGGCCCGTTCGCCAGCGAGGCGGAGTTGCGGGCGCTGCTGGACCTGGCGGGGGAGAACCGGGTCATCGAGGCCAGCGAGCAGCGGATGCTGCACTCGGTGTTCGAGTTCGGCGACACCGTGGCCCGTGAGGTGATGGTGCCGCGCACCGACATGGTGACCATCGACGATCACCAGGTGGTCCGGCAGGCGTTGTCGTTGTTCCTACGGTCCGGGTTCTCCCGGATCCCGGTGGTCGGCGCTGGGCCAGACGACGTACGCGGCATGTTGTACCTCAAAGATGTCACCCGCAAGGCGTTCCGGGATCTGGCGGATGGTCAGTCCGCCCCGGTCACCGCGGTGATGCGACCGGTGGCGTTCGTGCCGGAGACCAAGCCGGTGGCCGAGCTGCTGCGGCAGATGCAGCGCGAGCAGAATCACGTCGCGTTGGTTGTCGACGAGTACGGCGGCACCGCGGGATTGGTCACCATCGAGGACCTCTTGGAGGAGATCGTCGGCGAGATCGCCGACGAGTACGACCGTGAGCTGGAGCCGGTGGAACGGTTGGGCGACGGGTCGGTACGGGTGCGGGCATCGCTGCCGGTGGACGAGTTCGGCGAGTTGTTCGGTCGCGAGCTGGACGACGAGGAGGTGGACACCGTCGGCGGGCTGCTCGCCAAGCTGGTCGGTCGGGTGCCGATTCCCGGTGCCCGCGCTGAGCTTGACGGCCTGGAGCTGACCGCTGAGCGGTTGGCCGGGCGGCGGCACCGGATCGCCACGATCGTGGTCCGGGACCAACGCTCAGCTTCCGGGGCCACCCGCGAGCCCGACGGTCCCGAGGACGGCGCGGGCGACGACGCCCACCTCACTGCTGCCCTCCATGGTCCGCACCACAACGGTCCTGCCCTCCATGGTCCGCACCACAACGGCCCTGCCCTCCATGGTCCGCACCACAACGGCCCTGACCACCACGGTCCTGACCACCACGGATCTGCCGATCGCCACCCTGTTTGACGGTGGTGAGCATGGCTGACCTGCGAGCACGGATCGAGGCGTCTGACTTCACCGACGTCCTCACCTCGGCTTGGAGCTGGCATGGCGGGTCAGCGCCACCACCCGGTGGTGGAACGTGCCTGATCTGAGGGCGATGCGCGTTCGCGGGGTGGTGGATGCGGCCTGATCGGCGGTACCGCCAGCGGTACCATGGTCGGTATGGCGATCAACCTGCGGTTGGCTCCGGAGGCAGAGCGCGCTGTGCGCGAGGAGGCGCGGCGCAGCGGTCGTTCCCAACAGGAGTTGATTCGACAGGCCGTAGACGAGTTTCTCGGCCTTCGGCAGCGGCCCAGCCCACGCACTGAGGCAGAGGCGATGGTCGCCGAGGGGCTGGTCCGGCCGCCGCGCACTCCCTTCAAGCGAGCCACCGACCGGATCCGGCTTCCCGAGGGGCTCACCACCGCTGACCTGCTCGATCGGGAGGACCGTGTCTAGTGCGGATCTACATCGACACCAGCGCATTGGTGAAGCGGGTCTTCGACGAGCCCGAGTCCGACGCGGTCGATGAGGTGCTGCAACGTGCGATGGATGGCGGCGACGCAGTGGTGACGTCGACCCTCGCCTGGATTGAGGTGTCTCGGGCAGTGCAGCGTCGACGGTCGCGGACGCCACCGGCTCGGGTCGAGGTGATCTCCGAGCACGCCATGTCCGGGGTGCTGGACCGTCCCATCGGACCGGAGGTGATCGGCATAGCTCGGCGGCTTGCTCCTGCGGTGCTGCGCAGCCTGGATGCGATTCACCTCGCCACGGCACTCGTGCTTGACGTCGACGTGATCCTCGGCTTCGACCGTCGGTTGACCAATGCGGCGCGCCAGTACGGCATCCGGCCGCTGCGAGTCCCGGCGTGACCTCGCAGCCGCAGCCGCAGTCGCCGCACCGCAGCGGGTTCGCCTGCCTGGTGGGCCGACCGAATGTCGGCAAGTCGACGCTGACCAACGCGCTGGTCGGCCAGAAGGTGGCGATCACCTCCAGCCGGCCGCAGACCACTCGGCACGCCATCCGCGGTGTGCTCACCCGCGCCGACGCTCAGGTGGTGCTGGTCGACACCCCCGGTCTACACCGACCGCGCACCCTGCTCGGCCAGCGCCTAGGCGACCTGGTGCGTGCCACGTTAGGCGAGGTGGACGTCATCGGGTTCTGCGTGCCGGCTGACCAGCAGGTCGGCCCCGGGGACCGGTACATCGCGGCCGAGCTGGCGGCGCTGCGTCGGGACGGCCGTGGCACGCCGGTGGTGGCGATCGTCACCAAGTCCGACCTGGTCGACCGGGCACGCCTGGCCGACCAACTGATCGCGGTGGACCAGCTGGGGGAGTGGGACGACGTGGTCCCGACCTCCGCGGTCGGCGGTGAGCAGGTGGATGTGGTCGCTGACCTGCTTGCGCGGCACCTGCCGCCCGGGCCGCCGCTGTACCCGGACGGTCACCTCACCGATGAGCCGGAGGCGGTGATGGTGGCCGAACTGGTCCGCGAGGCGGCCCTGGAGGACGTCCGGGACGAGCTGCCGCACAGCCTCGCCGTGGTGGTGGAGGAGATGGTCCCCCGCGAGGGTCGGCCGGACGACAACCCGCTACTGGACGTTCGGGTCACGGTGTTCGTGGAACGCCCGTCGCAGAAGGGGATCGTGATCGGCCGTGGCGGGCAGCGGCTGAAGCTGGTCGGTAGCTCCGCGCGCCGGCAGGTCGAGGCGCTGCTCGGCCAGCGGGTGCACCTGGACCTGCACGTCAAGGTCGCCAAGGACTGGCAGCGGGATCCCAAGAAGCTGCAGCGGCTTGGCTTCTGAGCTGACTTGGCTGCTGAGCGACTCGGTTCTGGCCGGCTGTTCAGGGCGCTCACCCCTGGCCCGTACCCTGGGATCATGCGAATCGGAGTCTTCGGCGCGACCGGTCAGGTCGGTGGCGTCATGCGCAGCCTGCTCGCGGAGCGGGCGCTCCCGGTGGCCGGCATTAGGTTCTTCGCCTCGGCTCGTTCGGCCGGCACCCGGCTGCCGTGGGCGGACCAGGAGGTGGTGGTCGAGGACTCGGCAACCGCGGACCTGTCCGGCCTGGACATTGCGCTGTTCAGCAACGGCAAGACGGCCTCCCGCGAGCTCGCCCCGCGGGTGGCCGCGACCGGCGCCGTGGTGGTCGACAACTCCAGCGCCTGGCGGATGGACCCGCAGGTGCCGCTCGTGGTCACCGAGGTCAACGCCGAGGACGTCGACGCCGCCCCGCTCGGCATCATCGCGAACCCGAACTGCACCACGATGGCCGCGATGCCGGTGCTCGCCCCGCTGCACCGGGTGGCCACCCTGACCCGCCTGCACGTGGCCAGCTACCAGGCGGTCTCCGGCTCCGGGGCGGCGGGCGTCGCCGAGCTGGACGGCCAGGTGCGCAAGGTGGCCGACACCGCGTCCGCGCTGGCGTTCGACGGTCGCGCGGTGGAGTTGCCCGAGCCGTCGCTGTACGCCCGGCCGATCGCGTTCAACGTGCTGCCGCTGGCCGGGTCGGTGGTGGACGACGGCTCCGGTGAGACCGACGAGGAGCAGAAGCTGCGCCACGAGTCCCGCAAGATCCTGCACGCGCCGGACCTGCGGGTGGCCGGCACCTGCGTGCGGGTGCCGGTCTTCACCGGGCACAGCCTGGCGATCCACGCCGAGTTCGCCGAGCCGATGTCGCCACAGCAAGCGACCGAGCTGCTGGTCGCAGCGCCTGGAGTGCGGGTCGTGGACGTGCCCACCCCGCTGGAGGCGGCTGGCCGAGACCCGAGCTATGTCGGCCGAATCCGCACCGACCCGACCGTGGACGGTGGCCGCGGCCTCAGCTTGTTCGTCTCCGGTGACAACCTGCGCAAGGGCGCCGCGCTCAACGCCGTGCAGATCGCCGAGCTGCTGCTGCAGCGCCGATCCTGAGCTACCCGGGCCACGGCTCGGCCGCGGGCCAGTTCACGAGCGGCAGGAGCCGGTGATCGCCGCGGGTGAGGTCGGGCTGGCGTTACCCGCACTCGGCCCGCATGCGAGTGGCACAGGTGACGTCGGGCGCCGGGCGGCCCGCGTGTGTCGGTGCTGATGCGGGCGGCGCGCGGTGGCGGACGTGGACGTCATCCCTGGTGAGCGCGTACGGTGAGCAGGTGCGTGCGGCACGTCTGCTCCTTGGTCGCCGCGGCGGGGTCTGCTGACAGACCGGCCTCCTGCCGCGGGTGGTCGTCTTGCCGGTCTTCTCATGTGCGAGCCACCGCTCGTACCGGACTGACGAGGACACGATGACCACCACCGATCCGCATACCCGACCGCATCTCACTCCCGCTGGTTCCCCCGCTGTTGAGCCAGTTGTTCCGTTCTGGACCACCACGCCGCAACGTCCGAGCGGTCTGCCATTCCACAAGTACCGGCCCTACCACGAGACGTTCACCGTCGACCTGCCGGACCGCACCTGGCCGGACCGGACGGCGGCCCGCGCTCCCCGCTGGTGCGCCGTGGACCTGCGGGACGGCAACCAGGCGCTGATCGACCCGATGAACCCGGCCCGCAAGCTCGCGATGTTCCAGCTGCTGGTCCGCCTGGGCTACAAGGAGATCGAGGTTGGCTTCCCCAGCGCCAGCCAGACCGACTTCGACTTCGTCCGCGAGCTGATCGAGGGCGGGCACGTGCCGGACGACGTGCTGATCCAGGTGCTCACCCAGTGCCGCGAGCACCTGATCGACCGGACGTTCCAATCCCTGGTCGGTGCTCGGCAGGCCATCGTGCACTTCTACAACTCCACCTCGGTACTGCAGCGTCGGGTGGTGTTCGGCTTGGACACCGACGGCATCACCGACATCGCGACCTCAGGTGCCCGGCTGGCGCAGAAGTACGCTCAGGTCCACACCCCGGACACCCAGATCTACTACGAGTACTCCCCGGAGTCCTATACCGGGACCGAGCTGGAGTACGCGGTCGAGGTGTGCGGCAAGGTGATCGACGTCATCGACCCGACGCCGGACCGCCCGCTGATCGTGAACCTACCAGCCACCGTGGAGATGGCCACCCCGAACGTCTACGCCGACTCGATCGAGTGGATGCACCGCAACCTGCCGCGCCGGGACTCGGTAGTGCTGAGCCTGCACCCGCACAACGACCGCGGTACCGGGGTCGCCGCAGCCGAGCTGGGCTACCTAGCGGGTGCCGACCGGATCGAGGGCTGCCTGTTCGGCAACGGTGAGCGCACCGGCAACGTCTGCCTGGTCACGTTGGGGCTCAACCTGTTCAGCCAGGGCGTCGACCCGCAGATCGACTTCTCCGACATCGACGAGATCCGGCGCACCGTCGAGTACTGCAACCAGCTGCCCGTTCCCGAGCGGCACCCGTACGGCGGTGACCTGGTCTACACCGCGTTCAGCGGGTCGCACCAGGACGCCATCAAGAAGGGCTTCGAGGCCATGGCGGGCGCCGCGTCGGCCACCGACCGGAGCGTTGACGAGCTGCTCTGGGCGGTGCCGTACCTGCCGATCGACCCCCAAGACGTCGGCCGCAGCTACGAGGCAGTGATCCGGGTGAACAGCCAGTCCGGCAAGGGCGGCGTCGCGTACCTGATGAAGACCGAGCACCACCTCGACCTGCCGCGGCGGCTGCAGATCGAGTTCAGCGGTGTGGTGCAGCGGGGCACCGATGCCGCCGGTGGGGAGGTGACGTCGCAGCAGCTGTGGGCGGCTTTCGTCGACGAGTACCTGCCGAACCCGGACCGCCCGTGGGGCCGGTTCGCGCTGCGCGGCAGCACGTTGACCACCGCTGACGACGGGCGTCATCAGCTTGAGGTGCACCTGGGAGACGGCGATCGTGAGGTGCGGGTCAACGGCCGGGGCAACGGCCCGATCGCGGCTTTCGCCGACGTCCTGGCCGATCGTGGCGTGGACGTGCGGGTCCTGGACTACGCCGAGCACGCGCTCGGTGCCGGCGGTGACGCCCGGGCGGCCGCCTACGTGGAGTGCGCGGTCGAGGGGCGGGTGCTGTGGGGGGTCGGCATCGACCCGAACATCGTCACCGCGTCGCTGCAGGCGGTCGTGTCCGCAGTCAACCGCGCGACCAGGTCGCTGAGCTAGACCGGTCGGCTGACGAGTGAGGTCTGGCCATCATGGGCTTGAGCCATCTGCCGATACTGCGGTGACCGGAGTGGAGGCCGAGATGAGTGATCACACTGCGGGGGTGGTGGTCAGCTGCTCGCCGTTCGGCCCGCTTGACGTCCTGTCGCTACGCGCGCACGACCGCTACCTCGGCGGGCGGTTCGACGACGCTCTCACCGCGGCTCGGGCAGCGATACCCGCCGCCCAGGTGATCGGTGACCAGCGCACTCTGCGATACCTGCACTACACCTGCGGTCTGAGCCTGCTGGAGCTTCACCGATGGCAGGAGGGGGTGTCGGTCGCGAACGCCCTGCTGGGGCTGATCGACGATCACGATCACACCTGGCGGGCTCGCGGCTTGTGCCTGCTCAGCACAGCCGAACTCCATGGCGGGCAAGTCTCCCCAGCCATCGACGCCCTGGCTGAGGCTTGTGAGCTGGTCCAACACGCACCCGTCAGCTACTCCGACCTGAGCGCCACGATGGGAGTGGCGAACACGCTGAGCGGCGCCTACCTCTTCGACGCCGCAGCCGACCTGTACCGAAGTTGTCTTCGATCGTCTGCGCTGCGTTCGCAGGACCCCAACACAGCGGTCGCCCTGGTGCTGATCCTCCAGGAGTTCGCGAGCATGCGGTTGACCCAGGGCGTCGCGCTGGAGCTGGACGGCGACTGTTCCCGCGCCAGCCGGTGTCATCGCGAGGCCGCCGAGCTGGCGTTGAAGGCGATGCGCCTGACAGCTGGCTGGCATGTCGAGATGCACGCGAGGGCCTCGATCATCGAGGCGGTCGCGCAGCAACGCCTGGGCGCGGTCGCCCTCGGTCAGGTGCGGGTCCAGGAGGCGACCGAGCGGTTTCCGCAGCAACAGGAACTCGGCGTGGTGCAGTTCGGCCGGTTCGCCCAAGCGACGGCCCTCGTGGAGTCGGGCAGGTACGAGGAAGCTCGGGTGGAGCTGCTGGCGATGGCACAGGCCGCGGCGGCCGGGTACCTGATGGTGTGGGAGCTGGCGGCCTGGGCTGAGCTGGCAGAGCTGGAGCTGGCTCGCTGTGGCGACCATCCGTCAGCCATCTACGCCCGACGTGCCCGCCAGCTGGTGGCCCGCCACTGGTGGCGGGAGCGGCAAAGCCAGTTCGTCGCGTTGCGAGACCGGATGCGAGCACGCGCCTTGACCGCGCGAAGCATCAAGCTGGGCCGCGACGTCCTTCGTGATCCGCTCACCGGCCTGGGCAACAGGCGCGCCTTGGACCCGGCGCTGGTCCAGGCGGCGGGGACGTGCGCGCTGTTCATCGACGTCGACCGGTTCAAGTCGGTCAACGACCAGTTCTCGCACGCCGTCGGAGACCGGGTGCTGTGCCGGGTCGCCGAGGTGCTGCGTGGCCACTGCCGGCCGCAGGACGTGGTGATCCGCTTCGGTGGGGACGAATTCGTCGTGCTGCTCCCGGAGACGCTGCTATCTGAGGCCATCGGTGTTGGTGAGCGCGTGCACATGGCGATCGGTTCCGTGGTCTGGTCGCAGATCGAACCGGGACTAGCTGTCACCGTCTCGATCGGGGTGGCGGGAGCCGGTGGAGCCGGCGAGGACTTGCTGGTCAGCGCCGATACCGCGCTGTACTCGGCCAAACGTGGTGGCCGCAACCAGGTGGCGATCAGCTGATCACGCGCCGTCTGATCCGCCGGCCTTCTCGTGATCCGGGAGACGGCCGCCGCGGGGAGAGGCCGCGGGGAGAGAAGTGAGCAGCGACGAGCGTTGTCGCGGCGTCTTCGCTGGCAGGTGGTCGTGGCGGTGAACCGGGCGCGGCAGCGATGGGCATTGGGCCGACCGGGTGCGATTTCCGGTGGTTCATCTCAGCCAGCGACGCCGCGATGTCGATGACCGTGACGGCTCAGGGCACGGTCCGGGGTCTTGGTTCTGCCCATCGGGAGGAGGCGCACGGTGTCAACGCCATCCATGGGTGCGCTGGTCCCGGTGACCGCCTTCGGCCCGCTCGACCTGCTGTCGGTGTGGGCTCACGAGCTCTACCTGGACGCTCACTGGGCTGAAGCGGTCCAGGCGGCGGCCGCGGCGATGGTGGTCGCTCGAGGAGCCGGTGACCAGCAGACGTTGCGCTACCTGCACTACACGTGCGGCGTGTCGCTGGTCCAAGCCGGGCGCTGCGAAGAGGCAGCCGAGCATGCCGAGGCGCTGCTCGCCCTGCTCGGCCCGCAGGACCACGCGTGGCGGGCCAAAGCGTTGGTTGTCCTCGCTGATGCCAGCTTGCAACTGGGCCGGATTGACGCCGCGGTGGACGCGATGGCCGAGGCGTGTTGGCTGGTCGAGCAGGCATCCCATGAGACGTACGAGGAGCTGAGCGCGACCATGATCGTCGCGATGATCCTCGGTGCGGCCCAGTTCTTCGACGACGCGGATGAGTTCTACCGCCTGAACCTGACCGCCATCACCGAGAGGCGGTCCCAGAGCTCACCGGCGGTCACCCAGATGCTGGTCCTGGTGGTGTTCAGCTACGCCACCATGCATCTGACCTGGGGGATGGCCCTGGAGCTGGACGGTCATGGCGAGCAGGGGCGTCGTCACTACTGTCGAGCGTCCGAGCTGGCCCTGTGGCTGCGCCGGCTCACCGATGCTGACGACATCCAGATGCGGGCGCGATCGGTGGTGCTCGAAGCGTTCGCCCACCAACGGCTGGGCCAGATCGCGCTCGGAAGTGCCCGGATCGCCGAGGCGATGGACCGTTTCGAGTGCAGACCCGATCAGCTCGTGACCCAGATCGGCCACCACGGGATCGCGACTGCGTTGACCGAGGACGGTCACTACGCCGAGGCCCGCGCTCATCTGCAGCTGGTTCTGGGTGGGGCGGTGTCGAGCGGCCAGACCATCTGGGAGCTTGCGGCGCTCTCGGCGTTGGCCGACATCGAGATCGCTGAGCACGGCGACCACCCCGCGTTGGCCTGGGCTGTGCAGGGACGTCAGGTGGCGTCGCGGCGGTTGTGGCTCGAGCGGCAGGGCCAGTTCCTGGCTCTGCGAGACCGGATCCGGGTGCGTGAGCTGGTGGCCGAGAGCTCCCGGCTCGGTCATGACGTGCTGGTCGACCCGTTGACCGGGCTAGGCAACCGGCGAGCGCTGGACGCTGAGCTGATGCACACAGCGCCGAAGGCGTTGCTCTTCGTGGACGTCGACCGGTTTAAGGAGGTGAACGACCGGTTCTCGCACGTGGTGGGCGATCAGGTGCTGTGCCTGGTCGCCGATCTGCTGCGGGCGCACTGCCGGCCGGGGGACACCGTGGTGCGGTTCGGCGGTGATGAGTTCCTGGTGCTGCTCCCGGGGGCGTCGGCGCAGGATGCGGCCGACATAGGGGAGCGGATCCGGCGCGCGGTGGTCGATGCCGCGTGGGGGGATCTCGCGGCGGGTTTGGTCGTCAGCGTCTCGATCGGCGTCACCGCATGCGAGGAGTCGGCTGCGTTGGCGCTGGCGCAGGCGGACGCCGCGTTGTACGCCGCTAAGCGCAGCGGTCGCGACCAGGTCGTCATCCACTGACGTCACCCATGACCGGCATGAACCAATCGAGGAACTCGATCAGTCGGGCGCTCAACCGCGGGCAGGACCTGGTCGACAGTGCCTGGGGAGTGTCGACCATTGAGGCAGGTGAGCGATGCCGGAACAACCGGTAGGAGTGGTGGCACCGGTTTCGCCGTACGGTCCGTTCGATCTCCTCTGCGAGTGGGCGCACGCCCATTACATGCGGGGGAACCACAAGCTCGCGGTCCGGGCTGCTCGGGATGCGATGCCCCTCGTCCGGGCTACCGGCGACCAGCTCAGCATGCGATACCTGCTTTACACCGGTGGACTGTCGTTGGTCGGTCTACAGCGTTGGGACGACGCTGCTGAGTCCGCCCTGTCGCTGCTGGATCTTCTGTGCCCGGAAGACGACGCGTGGCGGGCCAAAGCTCTGGCCCTGCTTGCGGATGTGTATGTGCGTCACGGTCAGGTTCCTGCCGCTGTGGATGCTCTCGCGGAGGCGTGTGGTCTGGTGGGGCGACGGCGGCCGCGCTCGTACCTGGAATTCAGCGCGATGACCTCGGTCGCCATCAGCTTGGGCACCGCCCACCTGTTCGAGGCCGCGGTGGAGCTTTACCAACGCGCCCTGCTGTCCCCGGCGATGCGTGGCGAGGCGGGCAGTGCGCTGCATGGGGCGGCGGAGATTTTCCGCGAGTTCGCGATGGCGCAGCTCACCCAGGGGATCGCCTTGGAGATGGATGACCGAGCCGAGCAGGGGCGCCAGTGTCACGTGGCGGCAGCCGCTTCGGCGCTGCACATGATGCGGTTGACAGCCGGGCGTGACGAGCAGATGCACACCCGGGCAGCGATCATTGAAGCGTTCGCCCAGCTCCAACTGGGTGAGGTGGCGCTCGGGAGAGCCCGGCTGCAGGACTCGGTGGGCAGGTTGGGCAACCAGCCGGATGTGCCGGAATTCCTGGTCGGCCAATTCGGGTTGGCCTTGGCGGCGATCGCCTTCGGGGAGCACGACGACGCGCGGACCCGGTTGCACATCGTCGCGGAGGGCAGTACTGCGGTCGAGCTGGTGGTGTGGCAGTTGGCCACGCTGGTTCGACTGGTGGACGTCGAAGTGGCCGCACGTGGCGACCACCCGGCCGTGGCCTTCGCCCGGCGCGCCGAGCGGTTGGTCGCTCGGCACTGGTGGACCGAACGGCAGAATCTTTTCTTGGCGGTGCAGGACCGGATGCACGTGCGGGAGCTGACCGAGCACAGTGCCCGACTTGGCAGAGACGCGACAGTGGACCCGCTCACCAACCTCGGCAATCGCCGGTTGCTAGAGACCGAGCTGACCTCACCGGACAATGCCGTAGCACTGTTTGTGGACGTGGATCGGTTCAAGTCGGTGAACGACCGGTTCTCGCACGCGGTGGGCGATCAGGTGTTGTGCCGAATGGCCGCCATCCTGCGTTCCCAGTGCCGCCTGCAAGATGTACTGGTCCGGTTTGGAGGTGATGAGTTCGTCGTGCTGTTGCGGGAGGTTCCCACGGGGGTGGCCATCGGGGTGGGCGAGCGGATCCGGGACGCGGTGGCCCAAGCGCCCTGGCACGAACTGGCCGACGGGCTCGCGGTGACGGTCTCGGTCGGCGTCGCGGTCGCCCGGACCGACTCCGCCCCCGACGTGCTCACTGCCGCTCGTCAGGTGCTCGCCGACGCTGACGCAGCGCTGTATAAGGCAAAACGGAATGGACGGGACTGCGTTGCGATCCATTGACCGCGATGTGCCACCTGTCACGACCTAGCGCCGGCCAGGTAGCCCGTGCCGCAGGTGTTGATCCGTGTCGGTACCGGAGCGGTCGGTGCCACCGAGGACAATCGGGGGGTGAGTCTGTACCGGGACGAGGCGGTCGTGCTGCGAACCTACCCGCTAGGTGAGGCGGACCGGATTGTCACGTTGCTTACTCGGGAGACCGGGATGGTGCGTGCGGTGGCCAAGGGGGTGCGACGCACCCGTAGTCGGTTCGGTGCCCGGCTGGAGCCGTTCATGGTCGCCGACGTCCAGCTCCACGCTGGCCGCACGCTGGACACGGTCACTCAGGCAGAGACGCTGGCGCCATATGGGGAGCGGATCGTCGACGACTACCCGAGCTATACCGCCGGCACGGCCATGCTGGAGACGGCGATTCGGTTCACTCAGGAGCGCGAACCTGCCGTCCAGCAGTACCTGCTGCTCGTGGGTGCCTTGCGGTCGCTGGCCGGTCGGGAGCATGACCCTGGACTCGTGTTGGACGCCTACCTGCTGCGGTCGCTGGCGGTGGCCGGGTGGGCGCCCAGCTTCCTCGACTGCGCTCGGTGCGGGTCGGCTGGGCCACACCGAGCGCTGGCGGTCGCGGCCGGCGGGGTGGTGTGCCCGTCCTGTCGGCCGCCGGGTGCGGTGAGCCCGGCACCGAGCACCCTCGACCTTTTGTCCGCTCTGTTAACCGGCGACTGGGTCGTCGCGGACGCTAGCAACCCGACCTCTCGACGGGAGGCCAGCGGCATCGTGGCTGCCTACCTCCAGTGGCATGTGGAACGAGGGGTACGGGCTTTGCGCTGGGTCGAGCGCGGATGACTGGCCGCCGTTCCGGTCGTCCGGCTGCCCGTGTCCCGGACTACCCTCAACGACCGCTGTCGCACCCGAGTGGCGCCCGCCCGCCCGACATCCCGGCGGAGCGGCAACCTCGACATATCGCGGTGATCATGGACGGCAACGGGCGCTGGGCGAACGCCCGGGGTCTGACCCGTACCGAAGGGCACATCCGCGGCGAGGCCGCACTGTTGGACGTCGTCGCCGGCGCGATCGAGCTGGGCGGTGTCACCCACCTGTCCGCGTTCGCCTTCTCCACCGAGAACTGGCGCCGGTCGCCCGAGGAGGTGCGGTGGCTGATGGGTTTCAACCGGGACGTCATCCGCCGCCGCCGGGACGAGATGCACGCCTGGGGGGTGCGGGTGCGGTGGGCCGGTCGCCGTCCTCGGCTGTGGCGCAGCGTGATCCGGGAGCTGGAGGCAGCCGAGGAGCTCACCCGGCACAACCCCGGCCTCACCCTGACCTTCTGCCTGAACTACGGGGGGCGTGCGGAGATCGCGGACGCCGCGCGGGCGTTGGCGCATGACGTGGCCGCCGGGCGGGTGCGACCGCGAGCGGTGGACGAGCGAATGCTGGCTCGGTACCTGGACGAGCCGGACCTGCCGGACGTGGACTTGTTCTGGCGTTCCTCCGGTGAGCAGCGGACCTCCAACTTCCTGCTCTGGCAGTCCGCCTACGCCGAGCTGGTCTTCGACGACGTGCTGTGGCCCGACGTCGACCGGCTGGCGTTGTGGCGGGCGGTCGAGACCTACGTCCGACGGCACCGCCGCTACGGCGGAGCCGTCGACGCCCCGCTCCGTTGATCGGACGCCGAGAACCTCGCCTGAGTCGGTCGGTGTCTGTTGGGTGGCCCTGGCCTACCCGCTGTCAAGGCTGCAACGTCGTCGACGTTCCCACCATCGGTGACTGCCCCGGCGCGTGCGCTGTGCCTTTGCATAGCACCATGGACCAGCCTCAGCTGAGATCAACAGGTCAGACGACTACCTCGGTAGCCTTCAGCAGTCAGACTCTGTGAGTAACGCGCATTGGTTACCGGTCGAAGACCATTCATCATTGATGAGAGGAAGTCACATCCTATTTCACAGGCTGGCGCCATTTGCCCTCGCCTCCCTCATGGCAGCTGTTACAAATTTCTGCATTTCTGAACGGGCGGATGCGACTCCGGAGCCAATTCCGTGCACCGGGCGATCCGATGGCGGAACGGGTAGTTCATACCAGCTTGCGGCAAACCTGTGGAGGGTTTACGGAACTTGGTACAATTGCTCTGGAGGCACTGCTAGTGAGTCGGATTAAGCTGAACGTAGGAAACAGCACTGATGGCCCATGCGTCACCGTTGTTTATGGAAGCACTCGTTCCTCTTCTGTTGACAGAGTCGGCATCAATTCCTTCAGGAGTGTCACGTATCAGGGCTGGATTCGGTGCTGACATGACTAGAGACACAGAAAATCGAAATTTTACTAGTAGA
>JBOFLF010000036.1:0-7707 GCA_051657715.1 Angustibacter sp.
GAGGCGGCGCGGGCAAGCTGACCGCGTCGTATACGGCGACGACGAGCCAGGCTCCGCCGATCTACTGTGGCACCCGCTCCCGCGTGCGCCAGACCCCAGTACGCCCCTCGGATAGGAACGCCAGACCGCCGCGCGCTCCGCCAACCAAGTCCGGCGTTGATGATCTCGCTGAAGCGTTCGTACACGTCGGTGATTCGGTCGAAGGACCGCGGGTCATCGTCGGTCACCTTCTCATTCCTCCATAACCGACTGGGGTACTACGGCTACTGCTGCGCGTTCCTGCGCGTATAGCAGCGCTAACGAACCGACGATGATCAGCCCGCCGAGCATCTGTGCCGCGGTCAGCCGCTCGTCGAGGAACGCGATGCCCAGCACCACGGCGACCACCGGAATCAGGTAGAACGCCAGTGACGCCTGCACCGGCCCGACCCGGGAGATCACCCAGTAATTGATCAGGAAGGCGACCGCCGTGCTCAGCGCCAGCACCGACGCGGACAGCGTCACCGGCACGGTCAGCGCCGGCTCCCGGACGGCCGCGCCGCTGCTGACCGGCACCATCACCACACCGGCGAGCAGCGCCTGTGCGGCGGCCAGCGACACCTTCGGAAGGTCGACGCTGCGCAGCAACCGGCCGACGTACCCGAATGCCAGGGCGTAGCAGAACGCTCCGAGTAGGCACAGCACCTGCCCGCGGAGCGAGGCCGAATCGTGCCCAGCCCACGGGCTGAGCACGATCAGCAGCCCGGCGAACCCGACGCCGACGGCGGCGAGTTCAGCTCGGCTGCTGCGGGTCCGCAGCATCACCATGGTCACCGGAATCGTCAGCAGTGGGGTCACGCCGGTGTAGACACCCGCCAGTGAGGACGGCACCTCTTCCTGTCCGAGGGTGAAAAGTAGCCACGGGAAGGCCTGCCCGATCAGGCCCATCAGCAGTAGCCGGCCGAGCACCGTGCAACCGGTGGGCAGCCGGGCGCGCAGCGCCAGCGCGGCGGTCAGCAGGATTGCCCCTCCGAAGAACAGCCGGACGAGCACGATCTGCGCGGCGCTGAGTCCGGCGAGGGCGTATTCGGTGAACAGGAAATTGCTGCCCCATAGGCCGGCGAGGGCGATTACGCCCAGGAGGTCGCCAGGGCGCACGTCAGCCGTCTTCCTGACTCGGGGTCGACGACCGCCTTCTCGCACTCGCGCAGTTCCTCCGCGCCGACGAGTTCCACGTCGGCGAGCATGTCGAGGCTGACCGCGTCATGTGCCTCCTCATCGTTGACGTCCGAATGCGCCACCGTTGACGTCCGAATGCGCCACGATCGGCGCGAGGAAACCGGGCGGGAGCTCCAGCTCCTGCGCCCGCCACTGGCAAGAGTTCACTTCACCACCAACCACGACACGTCCAGCGAGGTCCTCCAAGAACCGCACCATGCCCAGCTGAAGCGCGAATCCCAGCTGCTGTGGTCGCCACGGCGACGGCTCACCAGCTCCCGAACACTGTCATCCAAAAGAAGAACCGCTCCAGCTCCGCCCGCGACGGTGGCCCAGCCAACGGCCGTGCTCAGCAGCCTGCTCGTCGCTCAGAAACTCCACTAGAACGAGAGCGTCCAACGACAGTGGTTCACCGGGCAGCACCGGTGCCCCCGACGGGACTCGAACCCGCACTTGGGCGCTTTTAAGGCGCCTGCCTCTGCCGATTGGGCTACGGGGGCACCCTTAGCCTAACGAGGCTCGCCCACCGCCCGGACCACCCAGGAGCAATCCCGACCGCACCTCACCGGGTACGCCGGGCGAGACCTCACTGGTACGCCTGGCGTGCGTGCAGGGCGTGAGCGCCGGCTACCCGGTCGAGGAACAACAAGCCCTCGACGTGGTCCAGCTCGTGCTGCAGACAGACCGCTTCGAACGCGTCGGTGGCCAACGTGATCGAAGCGCCGGTCACTGGCAGGGTGCCCGTGACGACCAGCCGGCGAGCGCGGCGGACGTCACCGGTGAGGTCCGGCACGGACAGGCACCCCTCCCGCCCGCGTTCCCGGCGGCTGGCCTCGATCACCGTCGGATTGCACAGCACGAACGGGCCATGGCAGGTGCGAGTCTTGGGATGGTCGGTGACGTCCACCGCGAACACCCGCCACGGGACGCCGACCTGGTGCGCGGCCACCCCGACACAGCCGGGATGGGCTCGACGGGTGGCCAGCAGATCAGCGGCCAGCTGGACGACGTCCGGGTCAGCCGGGTCAACCTGAGCGCCGGGCTGGGACAGCACCGGATCCGGCGCCCGCACCACCGGGCGCACCCGCCCGGGCGGCAACGCCGGCAGCACCACGCCGGGCTGGCTGCCCGCGGTCACAGCTCGTCGGCGTCGAGGTGGCTGAGGGTGGCCTCGACACCGAGACGGTCGGCCTCGTCGCGCAGCTTCGCGGTCAGCTGGTCGGCGTCCGCGTCGGCCGGCAGGACAAGTTCGGCGAGCAGCACGTACAGGCCGGCGCGCAGGCGGGTGGTCAGGTCCGTGATGGAACCGCCGGCCGCGGCCACGACCGCGGTGAGCGCGCTGACGATGCCCGGGCGGTCGGCGCCATGCACCCGCAGCAAGCGCACCACGGGCTCCGACCGCTGGACCGGCCCCGGCACTCCGGTGCGTTCACCAGCGTCGACAGCGCTAGCGGCATCGGCAGGATGACGCGGGCCATCAGTCGCAGGCTCGGCCCTGACCGGGCCAGCGCCCGAGGGCTCGGCGCTGAGCACGTCAGTATCCAGAGGCTTGGCGCTGGGCGGGTCGGGGACTGGAAGCGGGTCGGGGATCGCCGGCCTGTCGACGGCTGGGACTGGCCGGACGTCCACCACCAGGCGGCCGTCGGCGGCCAGCCCGCCCAACGCCGCCCGTACGGCGGTCGTGGTGGCGCTGGTCCGGACCAGCAGCACCATCGCGAAGTGCCCGCGCAGCAACGTCATCGTCGAGTCTTCGAGGTTGCCGCCGAGCCCGGCCAGCGCCGCGGTGGTCTCGGCAACGATTCCTGGGCGGTCATCGCCTACGACAGTCACCGCGAGCAGCCGGGCCGGCGGTTCAGGCATCGACGTCATCAGCGCGCTCCTTGGTCGATCACGGGGTTCAGTTGTCGGTCGGTGGCGAGCTGTCGGGGTCGTCGTAGAGGCGGTTGATGGCTTCGTAGACGCGGACGGTGCGTGGGGTTCCGGTGATCGGGATGGTCAGGTCGAGGGTCTGCCAGGTGCCGTTGGGGGTGGTGCGGTAGCGCGCGGAGTAGACGCAGGTGACGGTGGCTGGCTTGGGGTCCAGGGCCTCGTAGGTGTGAATGATCTGCCCGTCCGGCCACAACCCGCCCGGGTCCGAGGTGGGGCCGGTGGTGGTGCCGTCGCCGAAGTCGTAGGTGTATGAGACCGCGACCGGGCGGATCTGCACGCGTCGGCCGAGCAGGATCACGGTGGTGGTCTCGTCTGGTTGCAGACCGCGAGCAGGCCAGCGGACCGCGAAGTAGGTGGGCAGGTTCACCAGGGTCTGGCCGCCGGGAGGGCTGGTGGCCAACGTGGGGCGGGCGAACGGCAGATCACGGACCACCCGGCTCACCACCGCCGGAGTCAACCCGGCCGATGCTGCGGGCGTGTCCGTGGGGCCGCACGTCCAGTCGACGTACTCCCAGTCCCCGATTGGAGTGCCGGACGGTGACAGCCGGCGGGTGAAGATGCTCTCCGGGATGAAAATCCGGTCGCGTTCGTCTTTGCACTCGGCGGCCATCAACGGATCACACGGCAGCGCGTCCGGATTACCGAAGTCACACCCTCCACCGGGTTTGACCGACACCGTCTGCCACCGCGGCACCCCCGACGCTGGCCCGCCCCCGCCGGCCCGCCCCTCCCCAGGATCGTGCCGCCGAGCCTCCACCCGAACCCCGTCTCCGGTACTACCGATGGTGAGGGATCCTGGCCTCTCATCGCCCGCCGCCGTCGCAGTCGAGTGGCCTGAGAAAGCGACGGCAACGGCCACCGCCATACCTGCCAAGAGGTACCTCATGAATCCGATCCCTTGATGTAGAAAATCTTGGCGACGAGCCAGTGGTCGTCCTGCCAGGTCAGTTCGAACTCCTCGGCGCCCTTCTCGCGGGTGAAGGTCTGCACCGTGTTGCCCTGCTGATCGATGACCCGCGCGGGTTCTTGGATCGAACGGATGAGGACAGTGGGCTTCTGCTTTGTCGAACGCCCGGACATCTCGACCGAGACCACCGTCCGCGAGTATTCGGCGTACCGCTCACGGTCACCCCGTAGATCCTCAGCCTCCTCGATAGCCTCGCGGCAGCTCTTGCACGACGAGGCGCTGTACGGACGTAGAGAAGCAGGGTCGGCGCCCACCAACGCGGCGTTCAGCTGGTCGAGGTAGAACTCGGCGAACGCGCGGGCGCCGGCGTCCGTGCGGACCCGGGCATCCGCCGGAATCCGCATTAAATCCTCGAACGACGGCTCACCCGCCGGCGGCGACGGTGACGCGGACACCGCTGACGGTGGGAGCTGCCGCGGGGGCACCGGGTCATCGTCATCCGGCCCGAACAACGCCGGGTACAACACGAACCAGCTCAGCAACCCGACCGCCGCTACCGCGACCGCCAAACCAGCGAAGAACACCACGACTCGACGCGTCTGTGACCCCCTGCTCATGCAGCGTGACGCTACCCGGCCGCCGACGCCACCCGCAGCACCCAGAACCACCCTGTGGACAACCGACCGCCCCGGCGAAGCTACGGCGCAAACCCCTGGAGCGGCGGATCGGCGCCGTTCGCGTGCAACACCAGGTCGGCGACGCCCTATGGGCACTAGGTCACGAGCCTCCGTCGGTCAGCTGCCGGGCACGGGTCAGGACGTCGTCCAGCATCGCCTCGGTGAGCCGGCCGGTGAACGTGTTCTGCTGGCTCACGTGGTAGCTGGCCAGCACGGAAACCGCGGCTTGCTCATCGGGAGTGACCTGTCCATCGGGAGCGACCTGCCCATCAGGGCGGGCACCGGCCCCGGCTGGCGGCAGCACCGCGACCTCGACGCCGTGACCGAAGCGGGGACTGGGCCGCGGCACCGCCCAGCCGAGTCGGCGAGCCGAGCCGAGGAACGCCGCGAACCCGATGGCGCCCAACGCCAGCACGGCGCGCAACGTCGGCCGGGCCAGCTCGACGTCCCGGTCCAGCCACGGCGCGCAGGTGGCCCGCTCGGCGCCGGTCGGCGCGTTCGCCGGTGGGGCGCAGCGGACGGCGGCCACGATCCGGGCGCCGTCCAGGTGCTGGCCGTCCCCCGCGTGCCGGCTGTACGGCACCCCGGCGTACCCGGCGCGGTGCAGCGCGGCGTAGATCCAGTCCCCACTGCGGTCGCCGGTGAACATCCGGCCCGTGCGATTCGCGCCGTGCGCAGCAGGAGCCAGCCCGACCACCAGCAACCGCGGCGCGGGATCACCGAAGCCCGGCACCGGACGTCCCCAGTACGGCTGGTCCGCGAACGCGGCCCGGCGGGTGGTCGCCACCTGCTCGCGCCAGGCCACCAACCGGGGGCAGGCACGGCAGGCCGAGACGCGGGCGTCCACCGTGGCCACGTCCGCCGCGCTGGCGGCCAGCCGGGCGACGTCGACGCCGCTGCCAGCCCTCGGAGTCCGCGGACCTGCGACGTCGCCCGGCCAGCCGCTGCCAGCGGGCACCGGGGAGGGGAACAGCTGACCCGTGACCGGATGCGGCCCGGCCGGGTCAGAGTGGGCCGGATGCGGCCCGGCCGGGTCGGGGCGGGTCACCGACGACATGCCGCAGTCAGCGCGGATCGGCCAAGGACGCGGCGATGCCGTCGAGGATGTCGTGCTCGCTGGTCAGCACCTCGGTGATGCCGGAGCGCTCCGCCACCCGGTCCACCACCAACCGCCAGATCAGCGCCCCCGCGCCGATCACGTCGACCCGGCCGGGGTGCATGACCGGCAGCTGCGCTCGCTGCTGGCGGGTCATCGCGAGCAACCGGTCGCATGCGGACCGAACCTCGGGCACCGGCACGGACGCGCGGTGGATCCTGGCCGGGTCGTAAGCGTCCAGGCCGAGCGCCACCGCGGTGACCGTGGTGACCGAGCCGGCCAGGCCGACCAGGTGCCGGACGTCGGACAGGTCGACCACCCGCTCCACCCGGTCCAGCGCCTGGCGGACGTCCGCGATGACCGCGGCCACCTGGCCAGGTGTTGGAGGGTCGTCGATGAGATGACGCTCGGTGAGCCGGACGCAGCCGACATCGATGGACAGCGCCGCCTGCACCCTCGGCCGCGCCGTGGCGCCGTCGGCGTCACCGGGTACTACGGCGTCACCGCGTACCACCTCGGTCGAGCCACCGCCGATGTCCACCACCAGGAACGGCCCCGACCACCCGTCGGCGACCAGCTCGGCGGTCGCGCCACCGAAGGACAGCGCCGCCTCCTGCGCACCCGTCACCACCTCGGGCGCCACCCCCAGCAGGTCCCGCACGCCGTCGACGAACTGCTGCCGGTTCCCGGCGTCCCGGGTCGCGGAGGTGGCGACGAACCGCGTCCGCTGCACCCCCAGCTCACGACACCGGGCGGCGTACTCGCCGGTGGCGGCGAACGTACGGTCCAGCGCAGCCGCTGACAGCACCCCGGTGCGGTCGACCCCCTCACCGAGCCGGACCACCCGCATCTGGCGGTCCACGTCGACCAGCGCACCGGTCGCCGGGTCGACGTCCGCGACCAGCAGGCGCAGGGAGTTGGTGCCGCAGTCGATCGCCGCCACCCGGGTCACGGATCCTCCTTCGTCGGACCCGGGACGCACGGCCCGCCGGACCACCAGTCGTCGAGCATCTGGCGCGCCCGGTCGCCCAGCGGGTTCACCCCCGGGCCGGCAGCTAGTGAGTGCCCGACCAGCACGTGCAGGCACTTGACCCGGACGGGCATCCCGCCGGCCGAAATGCCGCGCACCTGCGGGACGTCACCGAGCCGGCCTCGGCGGGCCAGGTAGTCGACGTGGGCGTCGCGGTAACGCGCGGCCAGGTCGGGGTCACCAGCCAGCTCGTCGGTCATCGACGCCATCACCCCGCTCGACTCCAAGGTGCTGATCGCGCCGGCCAGCCGTGGACAGGTCACGTAGTAGGTCGTCGGGAACGGCGTCCCGTCCGGCAGCTGCGGCCGGGTCTCCACGACATCGGGGTGGCCGCAGGGGCACCGGTGCGCCACCCGCGCCACCCCCCGCGGCGGGCGTCCCAGCTGCTCACGGACGACAGCGAGGTCCGCCTCCTGGTCGTCGCGGTTCTCCACGAGCGGGATCATCGGGCGGCGGTGCCACCGGCGATCTGCGCCGATCGCCGGATGTCGTCGAACCACGAGCGGTCAGCGCTCGCCACCCGGACCGCGCGGTCGGACGGCGAGACCGGCCGTGTGTCGGGCACCCGCGGGTCGAGCACGATGAACGACCGCTCACCGGGCATCACGAATCGCAAGCGTTCGCGAGCCTGGGCTCGGATGAACGCGGGATCGTCCCAGGCCCGCTGCTCCTGCTCCAGCTCTACCACCCGCCGCTGCTGATCACGGATCTGCCCCTCCAGCGCGGCGACCTGCTGCTGCTGCGCCAGGTAGGACCGCAGCGCTGGCGCCAACAGCACCGCCAGCACCATCACGACGCCGCCCAGCACCAGCACCCGGAGCATCCGGACCGGTCGATGCGTGGCCCCGCGCCGGACCCTGGCCGCGGGGCC
>JBOFLF010000037.1:0-35289 GCA_051657715.1 Angustibacter sp.
CCAGACCTCGCGAACCGGCTCAAGGCATGGGTCACCGGGTCGACGTCCTCGGCGGTGTTCGCCGACGCCGACCTGGTGATCGAGGCGGTGTTCGAGGAGATGGCGGTCAAGCACCAGGTGTTCGCCGAGCTGGAGACCGTCGTCCGCGACGAGTGCGTGCTGGCCACGAACACCTCCTCGTTGTCTGTCACCGAGATGGCTTCGCGGCTGCGACACCCGGAGCGCGTGGTCGGCATGCACTTCTTCAACCCGGTCGCGGTCATGCCACTCCTGGAGGTGGTCCGCGGTGAACGCACCGACGAGGCCGCCCTGGCCACGGCGTTCGCCACCGCCAAGCGGTTGCGCAAGACCGCGATCGCGGTCACGGACGCGCCGTCGTTCGTGGTGAACCGGTTGCTCGGCCGGCTCAGCAGCGAGGTGAGCCGGATCGTCCACGAGGGCACACCGATCCCGGCGGCGGACGCCGCGTTCCCCGGGCTGGCGCCGATGCCGCCGTTCATGCTCGTCGGCCTGGTCGGCCCGACGATCGCGCTGCACAACTCCCGGACGCTGGCCGCCGCCTTCCCGGACCGGTTCGCCGTCTCCCCCGCGCTGGAGGCGCTGGTCGAGGCCGGGAAGCCGGGGTTCTACACCTGGAACGCGGACGGCCAGCAGCTGGACCCGGATGTCGCCGCGCTGCTGCGCCCCGCGGGGCGGCCCGATGCTCACGGCCACACCCAGCTGGTGGTGCTGGAGCCAGAGCAGATCCGCACCCGCGTGCTGGAGGCACTGGCCGACGAGGCTCGCCGGATGCTCGACGAAGGTGTTGTCGGTGCGCCCGAGGACATCGACCTCGCGATGATCACCGGGGCAGGGTTCTCGTTCTGGAACGGCGGCCTGACGCCGCTGCTGGACCGCACCGGCGCGTCCGAGCGGGCCACCGGACGCCGGTTCCTGGAGCCCGGGGTGGCAAGCATCCCGTTCTGACTCGGGATGATGCGCTCGTTCTGATCTGCTGCTCACTGCCACGACGGGCCAGATGACAGTCAGTGATCGACACTCGCGCGTGCCGGGGCGAGGATGGCCCAGTGGAGTGGTGTTGCCCGGGCAGAGCGGGCGAACCGACCAGAGGCTTGGCCGGCAGGTCGTGGACCGGGCTACCGTCGTGAGGTGCCGCCCGACCCCGCCCCGGATCACCGGGCTTGGGGACCGGTCGATCGCACGGGTGAGCTGCGGCGCGGCGTCCTAGCAGTCAGCGTGCTAGACGACGTCATGGTGGAACCGAGGGACGACGGCATCCTGGTCGGACCGGAGGCCCAGGACCGCGACCAGTGGATCTCGGTGTCCTGGTCAGCGCTGGCCGCGGCGTTGCGTGGCGCGCAACCGCTGTCCCCTGCCGGTCGGCTGCGGCTGCGGACCTGGCTGCAGGCCTTGGTGGACTGCCTGGCGGATCCACCAGCCGTGCGCCAGCGTGCGGTTCCGCTCGCGCTGCCTCGAGACCACGACTTGCACCCTGGTCCCGCCTGGGCGGCGGAACCGGTGCTCGGCGGGGTTCTGGACCTCGGAGTGGGCCTTCGCCCGGCACCCCGGGCAAGCGCCAGCCCCGACCACCCCGGCTTGGCCGTGCCGCTGCCGCCGGCGGTCACCGCAGCCGCCGGCCTGGATGTCACGACATGGTGGACCGGCCTGGCCGCGTACCGGGAGGCGATGGCGGAGCTGGTGCTCGACCGGCATCGTCGAGAAGGCGCCGGCCGGTACCGCACCCTGCGACCGGTCGGCGGCTGTGACGTGCTGACCTTGCTCACCAGCCCGGCCCTGCGCCACGGCCTGGTGGCCACCGACGGGGCCGGGCTGCGGGCGGTCGCAGTCCCGATCCGCTCCCGCGGTTGGTTTGACCTGGGCCGCATCGATCCTGCCTTCGTCGGAGCCGCCGCGACCGCCACCGAACCGGATTTGCGGGGCTTTCCCCGACCGCTGCTGGTGACCGCGGAGGAGGTAGCCGTCGCGCCCGACGTGGTCTCGCTACCGGACCTGGCTCGGGTCGTCCTGGCCGATCCGGTGACCAGCGGCACGCTGCTCGACCGGGACGTCCGCTACCGCTGACCCCGGTCGCCGGCCGCGGTCGCGTGAGCGGCCGAGGAAAGCCGGTCACCTGACGAGGCTGAACCCGATGAGGACGCGGGTGCGCCCTTCTACGGTGCGGCACACCAGCAGGCGCGCATCGCACGCCGCCGGTTACGGCCGTGGCTGGACGTCCGTCGCGCTCGGCACCGGCCCTGACGCCGACCTTGCCGAGTCCGGATGCGGCCCGTCGCTCAACGCGGTCTCGTCCAGGGCCGGCTCGCGGCGGGCGAGCTCCTCGACCACTCGGCGGGTGACGTCCTGCGCGGTGAGTCCGTACCTGGCGAGGATGTCGCCGCGGTCGCCGTGCCCGATGAACTCCGGTGGGAGCCCGAGGTCCACGACCGGGGTGGGGACGCCGACGTCCCGCAGCTCCTGGGCGATTCGCGCCCCGACACCGCCGACCCGCAGGTTGTCCTCCACGGTGACGACCAACCGATGGCGACCGGCCAGTTCGACGATCGCCTGGTCCACCGGCAGCACCCACCGCGGATCCACCACGGTGGCCCGCATCCCGTGTGACAGCAAGCGGTCCGCCACCTCCAACCCGACCCGGGCCATCGGCCCGACCGTGACCAGCAGCACCTCCGCGGCGTCCGCGGGGTCAGCCCGGTGCACGACGTCTGGCCCCCCGGGACCGCCGAGCCGATCGAGCGCCGGCAGGTCCGCCTCCGGCACCCTGCCTTTGGGGAACCGCACCACGGTGGGGCCGTCGTCCACCTCCAGCGCCTCGCGCAGCTGGGCACGCAGCTGCGCGCCGTCCCGAGGAGCGGCGACCCGGACGCCGGGAACCGATTGCAGCAGCGACAGGTCCCACATGCCGTGGTGGCTCGGCCCGTCCGGCCCGGTGACGCCGGCCCGGTCCAGGACGAAGGTGACGCCGGCCCGGTGCAGGGCGACATCCATCAGCACCTGGTCGAACGCCCGGTTGAGGAACGTCGCGTAGATCGCCACCACCGGGTGCAGACCCCCGAAGGCCAGTCCAGCGGCGCTCGTCACGGCATGCTGCTCGGCGATCCCGACGTCGAAGACCCGGTCCGGGTACGCAGCGGTGAACCGGTGCAGACCGACCGGGATGCACATAGCGGCGGTGATCCCCACCACGTCCGGGCGCTGCGCACCGACCTGGACCATCTCGTCCGCGAACACCGACGTCCAGCTGGTTCCGCCGCCGTCCAGGGACTCGCCGGTCTCCGGGTCGATCCGGCCGATGCCGTGGAACCGGTCGCCTTCGTGGGCCAGGGCGGGGCCGTAGCCCCGACCCTTCTGAGTGATCGCGTGCACCAGCACCGGCCCGCCGTAGCTGCGCGCCTGCCGCAGTGCGCGCTCCAGCGCCTCGATGTCGTGCCCGTCCACAGGGCCGAGGTACTTCAGGCCGAGATCCTCGAACAGGCCCTGCGGGGCGACGATGTCCTTGATCCCCTTCTTCACCCCGTGCAGCGTCTCGTAGACCGGGCCGCCGACCACCGGGGTACGGCCCAGCGCCTGCTTTCCCCAAGCCAGGAAGCGTTCGTACCCGCTGGTGGTGCGCAGGGTGGCGAGGTGCCGGGCCAGTCCGCCGGTGGTGGGCGCGTACGAACGCTCGTTGTCGTTCACGACGATTACCAGCGGCAGGTCGCGCTGCGTGGCAACGTTGTTCAGCGCCTCCCAGGCCATGCCGCCGGTGAGCGCGCCATCCCCGATCACCGTGACCACGTGCCGGTCGTCCTGGCCGCACAGCCGGCGCGCCCGGGCGATGCCCTCCCCCCAGGAGATCGCGGTGGTGGCATGCGAGTTCTGCACCACGTCGTGTGGACTCTCCGACCGGTCGGGGTACCCGGCGAGGCCCCCGGACGAGCGCAAGCCGGAGAAGTCCTGCCGACCGGTGACCAGCTTGTGCACGTAGCACTGGTGCCCGGTGTCGAACACCAGGGTGTCGTGCGGGCTGTCGAACACCCGGTGCAGGGCCAGGGTGAGCTCGACGACCCCGAGGTTGGGACCGAGATGCCCACCGGTACGGGAGACCGACTGCACCAGAAAGCCGCGGATCTCAGTAGCCAGAGCGGTCAGCTCGTCCGCGGACAGCCGCCGCAGGTCGCGCGGCTCCTTGATCGTCTCCAGGAGCATGGTGTCGAGTCTAGGTCGGGTCGGCCGGGCCGGCCTGCCGCTCCGGGCAGCTGCCACTGGTCCGGCACGTCGATTGCGTCACACCTAACCTCGGCCAGGTGCAGCCCGAGCCCGCCCGGGCCGGCGAACCGGCGACTCGGCAGACTGATCAGGTGCCGTCTCGTCACAGCGCTGGGCTGCTGCTCTTCCGTCGGCCGCCGGACGGTGGCGTCGAGGTGCTGCTGGGGCACCTCGGCGGGCCGCTGTGGGCGGCAAAGGACACCGCGGCCTGGTCCGCACCCAAGGGCGAGATCAAGCCGGGTGAGGAGCCTTTCGAGGCCGCCTGCCGCGAGTTCACCGAGGAGCTGGGCCTGCCGGTGCCGGACGGCGAGCCGTTCCCGCTCGGCGACTGCCGCCAATCGAGCGGCAAGGTCGTGACCCTTTGGGCCTTGCCCGCGGACTTGGACGTCGCCACCGTGGTGCCGGGCACGTTTACCCTGCAGTGGCCGCCGCGTTCTGGTCGGTATCAGGAGTTTCCCGAGATCGACCGCGTGGCGTGGTTCGCACCCGCGCACGCCCGGGACCGGTTGGTCGCCGGCCAACGCCCGTTCCTGGACCGCTTGCTCGAGGCTCTCGACGCCAGCTGAGCGCGGCGTCCGCCCTAAGGGACCCACAGGTGCACAACACCCATCAGGATCTGGTGTTCTCTGCCAGGCAGGACTGACCGCACAGTGGTTCACGCTTGAGGTGCTGCTCGTGCCTGGGTCGCCACCTGCCTTGACCAACTTGGGTTGGTCAAGGCTGATCACTAGCTGATAGCCTCACCCGCATGCCTCAGGCGATCCCGGAAGAACGGCCCAGAGCCGAGCCAGGGCCGGCGACGGTCAAGGTGCAAGACGCGAAGACTCGATTGTCCAGCCTGCTCAGCAAGGTGGAGCAAGGCGCGGAGTTCGTCATCGCCCGTGGATCCACCCCGGTAGCCCGCCTGGTTCCCATCGGTGATCCGCCCGCTCGAGTCATGGGTTTCGTTCCCTACCAGCTTCCGACGTCGTTCTTCGACCCGCTCCCGAACGATGAGCTCGACGCATGGCACCGGTGACGCCGGGCCGGTACCTGCTCGATACCCACGTCCTGCTGTGGATGCTCGTCAGCCCCTCTCAGCTGTCCCGGCGGATCCGCGGCATCGTGGCGGATCCGCATCAGTACCTGTTTGTCTCGGCCGCAACCGCGTGGGAGATCAGCACGAAGCAGCGGATCGGCAAACTGCCCCAGGCCGAGGTTCTCGTGCAGGGGTACCACCACCACCTCGAGCGGCTTGGGGTGCGCTCCATCGAGATCTCCGCCGAGCACGCCCTGCTCGCTGGTTCCCTGCACTGGTCGCACCGCGATCCCTTCGACCGGATGATCGCGGCGCAGTGCATGATCGAGTCGTTGGTGCTGCTCACCGCCGACCCCGCGTTCACCTCGGTGTCCGGCGTCCGCTGCCTCTGGTGATCGCCACAGGCCCGGCCTGGGGCATCGCCGGCTGCTTGACGACCCCGGGAGCCCGGACGACGATGACGCACACCACCGACCGGTGGCGTGGGACGACCCGGTAGGCGGTGCGGCGTGGGCGGGGAGCTGGTGCTCGGCGTCGACTCCTCGACCCAGTCGGTCAAAGCGCTGCTGGTGCGGGCGGACGACGGCACCGTGGTGGCGGAGCGCACCGCACCCCATCCGGACGGCACCGAGGTGGACCCGGCCGCCTGGATCCAGGCGTTGGACGCGGTGACCGCCGACCTGCTGCCCCGGGCCGCCGCGGTCGCGGTCGCCGGTCAGCAGCACGGTCTGGTCACGCTCGGGGCGGACGAGCAGCCGGTGCGACCGGCGCTGCTGTGGAACGACACCCGGTCCGCACCGCAGGCGCAGCAGCTAGTCGCCGCGTGGGGTGGGCCGCAGGCGGGCGCGCAGGCCTGCGGGTCGGTGCTGGTGGCGTCCTTCACGGTGACCAAGCTGCGCTGGGTCGCCGAACGCGAAACCGCTGTGGCACAACAGATCCGCCGGGTCCTGCTGCCGCACGACCTGCTGACCTGGCACCTGACCGGCGGGTCGGCCGCGGGCGGCGAGCCGACCACGGACCGCGGCGACGCGTCCGGCACCGGCTACTACTCCCCCGCTCTGGGTCGCTGGCGTCCCGAGCTGGCGGCCGCCGCGGTCGGTCACGACGTCGAGCTGCCGCGGGTGGCGGCACCCGGAGAGGTGGTCGGCCGGACGGCGTCCGGCGCGCTGGTCGCCGCGGGCACCGGGGACAACATGGCCGCCGCGCTGGGCCTGGGCCTGCGACCCGGGGACGTCGCGCTGTCCGTCGGGACGTCCGGCGTCGCCTCGTTGGCAGCCACCTCGGCGACCGCGGACCCCACCGGGGACGTGGCCGGGTTTTGCGACGCGACCGGCGCCTTCCTGCCGCTGGTCTGCACGCTCAACGCCGCCCGGGTGCTGGACCTGGCCGCCCGGCTGCTCGGCACCGACCACGCGGGCCTGGCGACGCTGGCGCTGGCCGGCCGACCCGGCGCCGGCGGCCTCACCCTGCTGCCCTACCTGGACGGCGAACGGACCCCGAACCGGCCGACGGCCACCGGGACCCTGCACGGGTTGACCACGAGCACCGCACCTGAGGATCTGGCCCGGGCCGCCGTCGAGGGGGTGCTGTGCTCGCTCGCGGACGCCGTGGATCGGTTGGTCGGCCAGACCGGTGCCACGATCGGTCGGGTGCTGCTGGTCGGCGGCGGCGCTCGTAACCCGGCCGTGCGGGCGATCGCCCCCGCGGTGCTCGGCCGGCCGGTCACGGTGCCCGGCAGCGCCCAGTACGTAGCGCGGGGTGCGGCCCGCCAGGCCGCCTGGGCGCTTGCCGGGTCGACGGCGCCACCGAACTGGCCGCTGCCCGAGCCAGCCCTCGCCCAGGCAGAACCGACCCCCGCCGTCACCGCCGCGTACCGCACCCTCCGTGACCAGACCCGCGACTGGAGCTGACCCGATGCCGATCACCATCCCCGACCCCGCCCCGTCCGACCGTTTCTCGTTCGGCCTGTGGACGGTCGGCTACCCCGGCCGCGACCCGTTCGGCGACCCGACTCGACCGCCGCTGGACCCGGTCCGCGCGCTGCACCGGCTCGCCGAGCTGGGCGCGTACGGGGTGAACTTCCACGACGACGACGTGGTGCCGTTCGGCAGCGACGACGGCCGCCGGGCGCAGATCCTCGACGGGTTCCGCGCCGGGTTGGCCCAGACGGGCCTGGTGGTCACCACCGCGACCACCAACCTGTTCTCGCACCCGGTGTTCAAGGACGGCGCCTTCACCGCCAACGACCGGCAGGTGCGGCGGTTCGCGTTGCGCAAGGTGATGCGCAACCTGGACCTGGCGGCCGAGCTGGGCGCGAAGGTCTACGTGTGCTGGGGCGGCCGGGAGGGCGCGGAGACCGGCGCCGGCAAGGACGTCCGGGCCGCGCTCGACCGGTACCGCGAGGCCTTCGACTTGTTGGGGCAGTACGTCACCGACCAGGGCTACGACCTGCGGTTCGCGATCGAGCCGAAGCCGAACGAGCCGCGCGGGGACATCTTGCTGCCCACCGTCGGGCACGCCCTGGCGTTCATCGAGACCCTGGAGCGCCCGGAGCTGGTCGGGGTCAACCCGGAGATCGGCCACGAGGAGATGGCCGGCCTGAATGCCGCGCACGGCTACGCCCAGGCCCTGTGGCAGGGCAAGCTGTTCCACATCGACCTGAACGGCCAGCACGGCCCGAAGTTCGACCAGGACTTGCGCTTCGGCGCCGGCAACGTGCGCGGCGCGTTCTGGGTGGTGGACACCTTGCTGGCCGGCGGCTATGACGGCCCGGTGCATTTCGACTACAAACCGGCCCGCACCGAGGACGACGACGGGGTCTGGGCGTCCGCCGCGGCCTGCATGCGCAACTACCTGATCCTGCGGGAGAAGGTGCGCGCCTTCCGCGCCGACCCGCACGTACAGGCGGCGTTGGCCGCGTCCCGGGCCCCCGACCTGGCCCTGCGCACCCTCGACGACGGCGAGAACTGGCGTGCCCTGCTGGCCGACGACACGACCGCGGCACTGCAGCTGGACGCCTACGGCGGCCCGGGGATGGCCTACGAACACCTGGATCAGCTGGCCCTGGAGCACCTGTACGGCGTCCGCCCGTGAGCCTGCCGGTCGAGTGGGGCTGATGGCCGGGATCCGCGGGTCGAGGCCAACCGGCTCCGCTGCTCGTTACGACCGGCGGCCCGATGGTGCCGTGACCGCGGCCACGGCATCCCGGCAGGCTCCGGCCAGCGCCGGCACCGGATCCGCGATCACCGGTTGGAAGGACCGCTCGGCGGCGCCGATCAGCACCGCGTCGCCACCCAGCGCCGGCACCACGACCTGGACCTGCTCCCGGGCCACCGCGAGTGCGCGGCCGGCGAGCGCCTCCAGGGTGGCGTCCCGGACGGCCGGCAGCAGCGCGCGGAAGACCCCGCCGAGCACCAGCGTCTCGGGATTGAGCAGGTTCACCACGTTGCCCAGACCGATGCCGAGGTAGCGCCCGACCGTGCGTAGCGCCGGGGACGGCCGGCGCACCTGCGCCAGGCGTGCGGTCAGCGCTTCGACCGTCGAGTCCGGCGCCCGCAGCGCCCGGGCGATCGCGGACGCTCCCACCTCGGTCTCCCAGCACCCGCGGCTGCCGCACTGGCAGTCCCGACCGCGGGGGTTGACCTGCAGGTGGCCCAGCTCCCCGGCGTACCCGCCGGCGCCGTGCAGCGGGCGGCCACCGGCGATCACCCCGCCGCCGAGCCCGACGTCGCCCATCAAGAACACCACGTCGTCCCGGCCGACCGCGGCGCCCCGGATGTGCTCCGCGAGCACACCGAGGTCGGCGTCGTTGGCCACGTGCACCGGAACCGGCGCACGCATCCGCGACTCGAGCAGCCCGGCGAACGGCACCTCACGCCAGCCCAGGTTGGGAGCGAACCGCACCACGCCGTCCCGCTCGCGCACCACGCCCGGGACCCCTACCCCGATCCCGACGAGCGCCGCGGCCGGGGGTGCCGCGTCGACCACGACGCGCACCAGCTGGACGGCCGCGCCGGCCACCGCCGCGGGCCGGTGGGACGGCGGCGTGCGACCGCTGACCCGGTGCAACACCTGGCCGCCCAGGCCGACCCGGGCGACGCGTAGGACGTCGACGCCGACGTCCACCGCGACCACGTACACCGTGTCGGCGTTGGGTCGCACGTCCAACGACGGCCTGCCGGCGCCCGGCCGCCGGACCCGCTCACCGGGAGGCGCCTGCAGCACCGCGCCCAGCTCGACCAGCTCACCGACCAGGCCGGCGATGGTGCTGCGGTTCAACCCCATCCGGGCGGTCAGCTCCGCGCGGGACAGCTGACCGGCCAGGTGCACGTGCGACAGCACGGTGGCCAGGTTGTGCCGGCGCACCGATTCCTGGGTGACGCCGGTCCCCCGCTGGTCGCGATACGCCGTCGGCGCCACCGCAGTCCCCGGCTCGTCAGTGCCCGGTGGCGCTGCGCCGCCGCCGGGACACCGCATCCACGGACGCCGCCAGCAGCAGCACTCCGCCGGTGACCAGGTAGTTGACGTACGACCGGTAGCCCATGAGCCCCAGACCATTGTCGATGGTGGCAATCACCAGGCCCCCGATGATCGCGTCGCGCATCCGGCCCCGGCCGCCGAACAGGCTGGTGCCGCCGATGACCGCGGCACCCACCGCGTACAGCAGGGTGTTCCCGGCCCCGGCGTCCGGGGTGACCGCATTCAGCCGGGACGCGGTGATGATGCCGGAGATCGCGGCCATCCCGGTGCAGATGGCGAACACCGAGATCCGGATCCGGTTCACCGGGATGCCGGCGCGGTTGGCCGCCTCCCGGTTGCCGCCGACGGCGTAGACGTGCCGGCCGTACGCGGTCCGGCCGAGGACCAGCGTCCAGAACACCAGCAGCACCGCGACCAGCGGGACGACGTACGGGATGCCCGCCAGCACGATCGTCGGCACCCGGGCCCGGTTGGTGTTGAGCACCGCCGTGATGGTCAGGACGACCACCGCCAGCCCGAGCACCCGTAATCCGACCAGTGCCAGCGGCGGGCGCTGCAGCCCACGGACCTGTTGCCGGTGGTACCGCAGGGCCTGCCCGCCGGCGTACCCGACCACGACCAGCACCGCGAGCACCCACCCCGCGCTGACCGGCAGGTTGCTGTTGGCGACGGCGACGATCGTCTCGTCGCGCACCGGGACGGTGCCGCCCTCGCCGATCAACCGCAGCGTGATGCCCTGGATCCCGAGGAAGAAGGCCAGGGTCACGACGAACGACGGAATACCCAGCTGCGCCACCAGCAGCCCGATCACCGCACCGATCAGCACCCCGGTGGCGATGGCCACCGCCACCGCGGGCGCCCACCCCCAGCCCTGGTCGTTGATCATGACCGCCATGACACCGGCCGAGGCTCCACCGGCCACGCCGGCCGACAGATCGATGTCGCCGAGGAGCAATACCGGCACCAGACCCATGGCCAGCACGCAGATCGCGCCAGCCTGGGTCATGAGGTTGGCGATGTTGCCCACGGATAGGAACGTCTCGGGTTGCAGCGCGGTGAACAGGACGGCGAGCACCGCCAGCCCCAGCACCGCGGGTAGCGCGCCGACGTCGCCGCCGCGGATCCGGTCCCGGTACTCCTGCCAGGCGCCCGCGAGTGTCGTCGCGCGCACGTCCGCCGCGAACGGCATCCGCGGCGCGGCGGGGTCGGTGGGGTCGGTGGGTTCAGCCGTGACGTCGGTGCTCATGCTGACTCCGCTGCGGTTGCCGGGGCGATGCCGAGGTCACCGGAACGGCCCGCGGTGATCAGCTCCACCACCCGGCCGTGGTTGACCTGCGACGCGGGGACGTCCGCGGCCACCCGGCCGAGGTACAGCGCGGTGATCCGGTCGGCCACCTCAAAGACGTCCACCATGTTGTGGGAGATCAGCAGAACCCCCAGACCGCGGTCGGCGAGCCGACGGACCAGGTCGAGCACCTGGCGGGTCTGCGCCACCCCGAGTGCCGCGGTCGGCTCGTCCAGCAGCACGACCTTGGAGTTCCACAGCACCGCCTTGGCGATCGCCACCGTCTGCCGCTGGCCACCGGACAGGCTGGCCACCTGCTGACGGACCGACGACACGGTCCGTACCGACAGCGCCGACAAGGTCGCCCTGGCCTGCTGCTCCATGGTCGCCTCGTCGAGCACCGGCCCCCTCTTGGCCTCCCGACCGAGGAACATGTTCTGGACGATGTCAAGGTTGTCGCACAACGCGAGATCCTGGTAGACGATCTCGATGCCCAACCCGGCGGCGTCTTTCGGGCCACCGACCTGAACCGCGGCCCCCTCGAAGCAGTACTCCCCGCTGTCGAACGGGTAGATGCCGGCGATCACCTTGACCAAGGTGGACTTGCCGGCGCCGTTGTCCCCCACCAGGGCGGTGACCTGCCCAGGGTGGATCCGCAGGTCGACGTCGCGTAGCACCTGCACCGGTCCGAAGCTCTTGTTGATGCCGCGCAGTTCCAACAGCGGCTCGCTCATGCCGGCCTGCTCCCTTCCTGCCGCCAGCTGCCCGTCGCGCTCACTCGTGCCTCCACGATCTCGGCGGAACACCTCTCCCCGGTTCGCTGGACACCGAATCGACGGGTGCCGGCGAACCGGGGAGAGGTGCGACCAGACCGTCACAGACCGACGGTCAGGCGGTGGGGATACCGGTCAGGACACCCCGGCGTCGGTGCACAACTTCGCGTACTTGCCGTTGCACACCTCGTCCTTCGGTGCCCCGCCGTCGGAGATGACGTCCTTCACCGTGTCCTTGGTGATGGACTTGGGGGTCAGCAACACCGACGGGACGTCGCGGTTGCCGGTGTCGTCCCGCACCGTGCCACTGGCTGCCGGCTTCGCACCCTTGCTCAACCCGATGGCCAAGGTGGCCAGCGCCCCCGCTTCCTCCTTGGCGGACTTGTAGACCGTCATGCACTGGCTGCCGTCGAGGACGTTCTGCAGACCTTGCACCGTGGCGTCCTGCCCGGTGACCGGCACCTTCCCGGCGACACCGTTCTTGCGCAGGACGGCGATCGCCGCGTTGCCCAGGCCGTCGTTGGCCGCGAGCACACCGTCGATCTTGCCCTTGTTCTGGGTGTACATCTGCTCGAAGATCGTGCCCGCCTTGACGTTGTCCCACTCGGGCACCGCCTGATCGGCGACCACCGTGTACTGGGACTGCTGGTCCAGCACCGACTTCGCGCCCTGCTTGAACAGGGTGGCGTTGTTGTCGGTCGGAGCACCGTTGAGGTAGACGATGTTCGCCGCCTTGTCACCCAGGCAGTCGGCCAGTCCCTGGCCCTGGAGCTCGCCCACCTTGACGTTGTCGAACGACACGTAGTAGTCGGCCGAGCCACCGAGGGTCAACCGGTCGTAGTCGATGGTCGCGACTCCGGCCTTCTTCGCCTTGGCCTGGATCGCCGCACCGGACTCGGAGTCCAGGTTGACGATGGCCAGCACCGTGACACCCTGAGTGATCATCTGGTCGGCGATCGTCTGCATCCGCGCCTTGTCGCCCTCGGCGTTCTGGATGGTCGCCTCAACACCGGCGTCCTTGAACGCCTTCTCCAACGCTGGCCGGTCCGCCGCCTCCCAACGCGCGGAGGACTTGGTGTCCGGCAAGATCACCCCGACCTTGCCCTTCACCGCCGCGGAGGTGCTGCCACCACCAGCCGATCCCCCGCTGTCATCGCCGCAAGCCGTCAAGGCCAACGACACCCCCAGAATCCCCGCTGCCACCGCAACGCGCCGCCTCACCGCAGACCGCCTCCTTGGGGTCATCGACCCACCGGCAGGCAACCGATCTGCGCCCGCCGTTGGGCCATATTTGTTGTGGCCCACAACGTAAATCGCAGGGACGAGGCCGTCCAGCACTCGGCGGTACCGAGACTCATCTGTGACCTGCCCGGGCAGGTCGGACCAGGACGATCAGGGGCGCCCCAGGCGGATCGACCACCCTCGGTCGAGCCGAACGCTCCTGGCCTCGATCACCCCGAGCGTGCTGGCTGACTCGTCGGTCCCACACAGCGACCCGGGCTTCTCTCCTCGAGCCCGGCGACCCGCTCCATCAACCCGCGGACACCAGCGACCGCAGGACGAACTGCAGGATGCCGCCGTGCCGGTAGTAGTCGGCCTCGCCCGGGGTGTCGATCCGCACCCGGGCGTCGAACTCGACGCGATCGCCACCCGCCGAACGCGCCACGACCCGGACCACGGCCGGCGTCCGGCCCTCGTTCAACGCGGTGACGCCGGTCAGGTCGAACGTCTCGGTGCCGTCCAGGCCGAGCGAGGCGGCCGAGGCACCGTCCGGGAACTGCAGCGGCAGCACTCCCATGCCGATCAGGTTCGACCGGTGGATCCGCTCGTACGACTGGGCGATCACCGCTCGGACGCCGAGCAACCGGGTGCCCTTGGCGGCCCAGTCCCGGCTGGAGCCAGAGCCGTACTCGGCACCAGCGAGCACGACCAACGGGGTGCCGGCCGCGGCATAGGACTGCGCGGCATCGTAGATGGCGGCTTGCTCCCCGCCGCGGGTGAAGTCCCGGGTGTAGCCACCCTCGACACCGTCCAGCAGCAGGTTGCGCAGCCGGATGTTGGCGAACGTGCCGCGGATCATCACCTCGTGGTTGCCTCGACGGGAACCGTAGGAGTTGAAGTCGCGGCGATCGACGCCGTGCTCGGCGAGGTATCGCCCCGCTGGGCTGTCAGGCTTGATCGAGCCGGCCGGGCTGATGTGGTCGGTGGTCACCGAGTCGCCGAGCATCGCGAGCACCCGAGCCCCGATCAGGTCGGTCACCGACGCCGGCTCGGCCGGCATCCCGTCGAAGTACGGCGGCCGCCGGACATAGGTGGAGCCGGCGTCCCAGGCGAAGGTGTCGCCGGTGGGGGTGGGCAACGAACGCCACCGCTCGTCGCCGGTGAACACGTCTGCGTAGCCCCGGGTGAACATCTCCCGGTCCAGCGAGCCGGCGATCACCTCGTCGATCTCGGCCGGGGTCGGCCAGATGTCCCGCAGGTAGACGTCGGTGCCGTCCGCGGCCCGCCCGAGCGGCTCAGTCTCCAGGTCGATGTCCATCGTCCCGGCGAGGGCGTAGGCGATCACCAGCGGCGGCGAGGCCAGGTAGTTCATCTTCACGTCCGGGTTGATCCGGCCCTCGAAGTTCCGGTTGCCGGACAGCACCGAGACAACCGCGAGGTCGTGGGAGTTCACCGCCCGGGAGACGTCCTCGATGATCGGGCCGGAGTTCCCGATGCAGGTGGTGCAGCCGTACCCGACCAGCTGGAAGCCGAGCTTGTCCAGGTACGGGGTGAGGCCGGCCCGCTCCAGGTAGCCGGTGACCACCGTGCTGCCCGGGGCCAGCGACGTCTTCACCCACGGCTTGCGGGCCAGGCCGCGCTCGACGGCCTTGCGGGCCAGCAGGCCGGCCCCGACCATCACCGAGGGGTTGGAGGTGTTGGTGCAGCTGGTGATCGAGGCGATCACTACCGCCCCGTGGTCGATCTCGGCGGGTTGGCCGTCCAGGTCGACCGGCACCGGACGGGACCGGCGGCCCGCACCGGCCGCTCCACCAGCGCCCGCGCCGTCGACCACTCCGTCGAGGAGGTGCGGCGGCGCCTGCCCGGTGGACATCGCGGCGCCCATCCCCGGCGGGTCGCTGGCCGGGAAGCTCTCGCCGGGCACGCCGTCGTCCTCCCGGTGCTGGACGTACGCCGGCAGCACCTCGCGGAACGCCCGCTTCGCCTCGGACAGCAGCACCCGGTCCTGCGGGCGCTTCGGCCCGGCGATGCTCGGCACCACCGTGGACAGGTCCAGCTCCAGGGTCTCGCTGAACCGCGGCTCGGTGGCCGGATCGTGCCACAGGCCCTGCTCCTTCGCGTACGCCTCGACCAGCGCGACCTGCTCGTCGCTGCGCCCGGTCAACCGCAGGTAGTCCAGGGTCACCTGGTCCACCGGGAAGATCGCGCAGGTGGAGCCGAACTCCGGGCTCATGTTGCCGATGGTGGCCCGGTTCGCCAGCGGCACCGAGGCCACGCCCTCGCCGTAGAACTCGACGAACGAGCCAACCACGCCGTGCGCCCGCAGCTGCTCGGTGATGGTGAGCACGACATCGGTGGCGGTGGCACCCGGCGGGATCTGGCCGGTCAGCTTGAAGCCGACCACCCGTGGAATCAGCATCGAGACCGGCTGGCCGAGCATCGCCGCCTCGGCCTCGATCCCGCCGACGCCCCAGCCGAGCACGCCGATCCCGTTGACCATCGTGGTGTGGGAGTCGGTGCCGACGCAGGTGTCCGGGTACGCGCGCAGCTGCGGCCCGTCCGGGGTGGCGACCTCGCGGGTCATCACCGCGCGGGCCAGATGCTCGATGTTGACCTGGTGCACGATGCCGGTGCCCGGTGGCACGACCTTGAAGTCGTCGAACGCCGTCTGCCCCCAGCGCAGGAACTGGTAGCGCTCGCCGTTGCGCTGATACTCGATCTCCACGTTGCGCTCGAAGGCGTCCGCCCGGCCGAAGACGTCGATGATCACCGAGTGGTCGATCACCATCTCGGCCGGGGCCAGCGGGTTCACCCGGCGCGGGTCGCCGCCCAAGGCGGCGACCGCCTCGCGCATGGTGGCCAGGTCGACGATGCACGGCACCCCGGTGAAGTCCTGCATCAGCACCCGGGCGGGGGTGAACTGGATCTCGGTGCTCGGCTCGGCAGTCGGGTCCCAGTCGGCGAGCGCGCGTACGTGGTCGGCTGTGACGTTGGCGCCGTCTTCGGTCCGCAGCAGGTTCTCCAGCAGCACCTTCAGGCTGAACGGCAGGGTGTCGGCCCGCTCCAGCCCAGGCACGCCGGTGATCCGGAACACCGTGTACTCGTCCTCGCCCACCCGCAACGTGCCCTGAGCGCCGAAGCTGTTCATGCTCACCGCTGTCCTCCGCAGTCTCCGAACCTCTTTTATCTTGATGTCGAGATAATGCTACCGGACCGCCTCCTGATGGACGCCAGCGCACGCGCGCGTCGCGGTCAGGAGCTTTCGGCCACCGTCGGCACCAGGAGAGCGACGCACTCGACGTGGTGCGTCATCGGAAAGCAGTCGAACCCACGCACGTCGGACAGCCGGTAGCCGTCGGCGGTGAATCTCGCGACATCCCGAGCCAGGGACGCCGGGTCGCACGCGACGTAGGCGATGGCCCGCGGGGCCAGCGCGACCAACCGGTCGACGACCCGAGGGCCGGCTCCCTTGCGGGGCGGGTCCAGCACCACGATGTCGAGACCGCGACGACCGACCAACGGCTGATCACTGGGCAGCCGATCACTGGGCGGCTGATCACTGGGCAGCTGGCCGATGGGCGACTGATCCGGCAGAAGCGTCCGCCGCACATCGGTTCCCTGCGCTGGCGGCTCGGCTGGTGACTCAGCCAGCAGTGCTGCCAGCGCCCGATCAGCACGCTCGGCCAGCAGTTGGACGTGCGGCAGGTCGTGCACCGACCGCCGGGCGTCCCGAACCGCCCGCCGGTCCTCCTCGACGGCCAGCACCTGGCCGCGCTCGCCCACCGCCTCGCCGAGGAACGCCGCGAACAGGCCGACCCCGGCGTACAGGTCGAGCGCCCGCTCCCCCGAGCGTGGCTCCAGCGCGTCGAGCACCGCGCCCACCAGCGTGGCCGCAGCGCCGCGGTGCGGCTGCCAGAACCCGGTGCCGGTCACCCGGAACTCCCGCTCCGGCCACCCCGGTACCTCGACCCGCTCGCGCACCCCGCGACGCCCGCCCGGGTGAGCCGGGTGATGAGTCTGTCCCTTCCTCACCGCTGGTTCCCTGACCGCTGGTTCCCTGACCGCTGGGTCTTCGGCCACTGCGTCCTGGACCACCACGTCCGCTCCTGGAACCGAGGGTGGTCGGGTGCGTAGCCCAGCGATCGTCTCGACGATCACGAGTGGCCGCTCGCCGCCGGACGGCGCGATCGCGGTCACCGCACGAGCGCCCGTCCAGCAGGGCGTCGCGCGCTCGACGTCGTGGATGCGGGGCTCGGCGATCGGGCACCCATCGACCTCGACCACCCGGTGCGACCGGTACTCGCGCAGACCAAGCCGGCCGGACGGCGCGACCGCATGCCGTACCCGCGTCCGCCACCCAAGGCCGTCCCGGTCGCCGGCCACCGGTTCGACCGTGACAGCCACCTCGAGGTCCGCGAGCCGCCGAAACTGCTCGCGGATCACGTCGGCCTTCATCCGACGCTGGGCGTCTAGCTGAGCATGCTGCCAGTCGCACCCCCCGCAGCCGCCCGGACCGCTGACCTCGCACCGGCGCTGCACCCGGTCCGTCGACGCATGAACGATCTCGACGGCGTCCGCACGCAAGAACCGGTCACCCGGCCGCCCCTCGGTCACCCGGGCACGAACGCGTTCACCGGGCAGGGCGTGCCGGACGAACACCACCCGCCCCTGGTAGCGGGCGACACAGTGCCCACCGTGCGCCACCGGTCCGACCTCCACCTCCAGGATGGTCCCGACCGCGGGGTCATCGACCAGCGGATCACCGGCTGGTGCGTCAGCGGCCGGTGGATCGCCAGCTGGCGGGTCGGGGCGGATCGGGTCGCGGCCGGACGGGGCGCTCAGGACTCACGCTCCGCGGCGGGCGGACGCGACCCAGCCCGCTCCGACGACGTGCCATCCGACGGCTCGCCGTCCGACGACCTGTCCGATGACCGGCCGACCGGCCGGCCCGGACGGGTGGGCACGCTCGTCGGCCTCGGATCCTGCGTGTTCCGCGGCGACAGGCTGGTCGCCTGCGGGTCGAGCACTCGTCCTTGGCGCACCGCACCGACCACCGGGCCGACGTCCGCCCGGCTCTCCACCCCGCGGGAGGAGGTCAGCTGCCACGGCACGCTGACCACCATCACCCCCGGGGTGAACAACAGTCGAGCCTTGAGCCGCAACGCGCTCTGGTTGTGCAGCAGGTGCTCCCACCACCGGCCCACCACGTACTCCGGGACGTACACCATCACCACGTCCCGGGGGTTGCTGCTGCGGATGGACCGCACGTAGTCCAGCACCGGTCGGGTGATCTCGCGGAACGGGGAGTCCAGCACCTTCAGCGGCACCGGGATCGCCCTGCGGTCCCATTCCGCCTGCAGCGCTGCGGACTCCTCAGCGTCCACCCGGACGCTGATCGCCTCCACATGGGACGGCCGGGCCGCGCGAGCGTACGCCAGCGCCCGCAACGTGGGCCGGTGGATCTTCGACACCAGCACCAGCGCATGCATCCGGGACGGCAGCAGCACGTCGGTCGACTCGTCCGGGGTCAGCTCCCGGGCGACCGCGGCGTAGTGCGCCCGGATCCCGCGCATCACCAGGAACAGCACCACCATCGCCACGATCGCGATCCACGCACCGAGCAGGAACTTGGTGAGCAGGACGACGACCAGCACCGTGCCGCACAGCCCGGCCCCGACGCCGTTGATCACCCGGCTGCGCCGCATCCGCACCGCCTCAGCGCCGGACGCGGTGCGCAGGTGCCGGGTCCAGTGCCGCAACATGCCTACCTGGCTGAGCGTGAAGGACACGAACACCCCGACGATGTAGAGCTGGATCAACCGGGTGACCTGGGCGTCGAACGCGACGATCAGCACGATCGCCATCAAGGCCAACGCGACGATCCCGTTGCTGTACGCCAGCCGATCACCTCGAGTGTGCAGCTGCCGGGGCAGGAGCCCGTCCCGGCCGAGGATCGACCCGAGCACCGGGAACCCGTTGAAGGCGGTGTTCGCCGCCAGCACCAGGATCACCCCGGTAGCGACCGTGACCAGGTAGAACGCCGGGGAGAACCCGTCGAAGATCGCGCGGGCCAGCTGGCCGATCACCGGATCCTGGGTGTAGGAGGTGCCATCCGGGAACACCACCGACCCGTCTGGCCCAGCCACTGCGCGCTGGCCGTCCAGGGTGAGCTCTTCGGCGATGTGCAGCGGGTCGACGTAGCGCAGGTCGGCGGCCCGGGCCAGGGCGAGCACCGACAGCAGCATGGTGATGGCGATGCCACCGAGCAGCGCCAGCGTGGTCGCGGCGTTGCGGCTCTTGGGTTTGCGGAACGCCGGGACGCCGTTGCTGATCGCCTCGACCCCGGTGAGCGCGGCGCACCCGGAGGTGAAGGTGCGCAAGAGGAGAAAGGCGCCGGCGAGGGTGGCCAGTCCGCCCTCGTACGCCGGTTGGGTCTCGACGTCGAACCGGGCACTCGACACGTCCGGCAGATCGCCAGTCAGCAGCCGGGCGAAGCCGACCAGCGACATCCCGATGATCGCCACCATGAAGATGTACGTGGGCACCGCGAACGCCGTCCCGGATTCTCGCGCCCCTCGCAGGTTCATCGCGGTGAGCAGCAGGACGGCGACCACCGCGGCGCTCACCTCGTGCCCCCGCAGCGCCGGGACGGCGGACGCGGCGTACGCCGAGGCCGACGAGATCGAGACGGCGACCGTGAGCACGTAGTCCACCAGCAGCGCGCTGGCCACCGTCAGACCCGCGGTAGGACCAAGGTTGACGCTGGCCACCTCGTAGTCGCCGCCGCCGGACGGATAGGCGTGCACATTCTGCCGGTAGCTGGCCACCACGACCAGCATCACCACGGCCACCGCCAGGCCGACCTTCCAGCTGAACGCGTAGGCCCCGATGCCGGCGAGCGCCAGGGTCAGGAAAATCTCGTCCGGCGCGTAGGCGACAGACGAGAGCGCGTCGCTGGCGAACACCGGCAGGGCGATGCGTTTGGGCAACAGCGTCTCGGCCAGGCGGTCGCTGCCGAGAGGTCGGCCGACCAGCAGACGTTTGAGGATTCCGGCAGATCGCACGGCCTGATGCTAGGGCCTGCGACGGTTCCAGCTCGCGGGCGCCGCGCATCACCCGGGGACGCGAGGGCGCCATCCACGGACCGGCGTGTACCGTGCCAGTGCCCACGAGAGGCGGGCCACCCGGCGCAGCTGGCCAGGTGAGGATCGAGTCCTGGGGATCAGCGTGCACTTCGTGATCATGGGCTGCGGGCGGGTCGGTTCCACCCTGGCCCGATCGCTGCACAACCGGGGCTACGACGTCGCGATCATCGACCGCGACGAAGGGTCGTTCCGCCGGCTGGGGCCAGGGTTCGAGGGCACTCAGGTGACCGGGGTGGGCTTCGACCGGGACACCCTGCGCGAGGCCGGAATCGAGCAGGCACACGCCTTCGCCGCGGTCAGCAGCGGGGACAACTCCAACATCCTGTCCGCCCGGGTCGCACGGGAGACCTTCGGCGTGCAGAACGTCGTGGCCCGCATCTACGACCCGGGGCGGGCGGAGATCTACCAGCGGCTCGGCATCCCCACCGTGGCCACGGTCCGCTGGACCGCGGACCAGATGATGCGTCGGTTGCTGCCAGCTGGCGCCGCCCCCGTGTTCCGGGATCCGACCGGCCGGGTGGTCCTCGCCGAGGTCCCGGTGCACCGCGGGTGGATCGGGCGCTCCATGGCGGAGCTGGAGCAGCTGGGTTCGTTCCGGATCGCCTACCTGACCCGGCTCGGCGAAGCCCTCGTCCCCGATCAGCGCACCCTGCTGCAGGATGGCGACCTGCTGCACGTCGCGGTCACCCAGGAGGTGCTGCCCCAGGCGGAGAGCGCCCTGGCCGCAGAGCCGCCGCCGCAGTGACGTCCGTGGACCCGCAGCGAGGAGGAGCCAGACGATGCGTGTGGTGATCGCCGGGGCTGGCAGCGTGGGGCGGTCCATCGCCCGTGAGCTGGTCAGCAACAACCATCAGGTGCTCTTGATCGACATCGAGCCGCGCGCCGTGCGGTCCGAACGGGTACCGGAGGCTCAGTGGCTGCTGGCCGACGCCTGCGAGATCAGCACCCTGAACGAGGCTGGTCTGGAGACCTGCGACATCGTGGTCGCGGCGTCCGGGGACGACAAGGTCAACCTCGTGGTGTCGCTGCTGGCCAAGACCGAGTTCGGCGTCCCGCGCACCGTCGCCCGGGTGAACCACCCGAAGAACGAGTGGATGTTCGGCGAGGCATGGGGGGTGGACGTCGCGGTGTCCACACCGAGGATCATGACCGCGCTGATCGAAGAAGCGGTCAGTGTCGGCGACCTGGTGCGGATCTTCCAGTTCCAGCAGAACCGGGCGACCATGGTGGAGATGACCCTGCCCGACGACTCGGCGTACGCCGGGGTCCGGGTCGGGGATCTCACCTGGCCACCGGACAGCATCCTGGTCGGCATCATCCGGGGGGATCGTCCGATCGCGCCGAGTCGCGACGACGCGTTGGAGGCGCACGACGAGCTGCTGTTCCTCACCGTCCCGGAGAGCGAGGGCGCGCTGGAGCAGATGCTGTCACCCGGCCACGTGGCGCACCGGCCACCTGAGGAGCGCGACGGCTACTGACCGGCGTGCCGCGGCGGGTGGGCACCCGGCCGTGCGCCGGCCGGCCCGGTGGCCAACCCCAGCGCGACCAGGTCGGCTGCGGGGTCGGCGAGGCTGCAGCTGCCGATCGACCGCAACGCCATCCGGATCGCTCGACGCCGCTGGACGGCGAGCTGACGCACCTCGCCCAGCACGGCGGCAGCGGATCGTTCGGCCAGCACGTCCTCGACCTGAGCCAGGTCGGCCCCGCGCTGGGCGGCGTCGGTCGCCAGCAGCACGTTGAGGAAACCGTGGTGCTCGAACCCGGTGCCGGGGTCGCGGTGCCGGACCGCTCGGTGCAGCCCAGCGGTGCACTTGAACGGGATGCCACGGCTGATGCATGCCCCGATGAAGCCGGCGAGCACGCGCTCGCGAGGGAAAGCACGGGCGTGCGTGCCACCGGTCCGGACTTTCGCCGCGATCTGCGCGGCGGCCACGCGATCGAGCACGTGATCCACCTGGTCAGCCATCTGGTCAGCGTTGTCGGTGGCGGCCCCAGCCGAGCAGATGGTGATCTCGCCGAACACCGGCAGCCGGCCCCGCACACCCGCACGATCGGCCGCGGACACCAACGAAGCGACGCCGTCCTCGACGTCCGGGACCGGCAGCTCCACCGAACACACGTCGATCCCCGGCAGACCAGCGGCCAGCTCGACCGCGCGCAGTACCGCCGCTGGGCCCGCGGGCACCACCAGCGCGACCGACAGGAACCGCCCGCCGCTGACTGAGTCCGCGGCTGGCGGTTCGACCCCGTGGTGGTCACCGCCTCGATCGACGGCCACGACATCCGCCAACTCCCGCAGCCGGGTGTCGGGGCAGACGAACCGACCAGCCAGCGCTGACTCGACACCACCGCTGTCCGGATTGACGTGCCGCGGATCGACACGACCACCCCGGTCCGCATTGCGCCTCGGCCGACCGGCGGCACCCGCTGCGACGGGCATGGCAGCACCCGCTGCGAGGGGCATGGCAGCACCCGCTGCGAGGGGCATGGCAGCACCCGCTGCGAGGGGCATGGCAGCACCCGCGGCGAGGGGCATGGCAGCACCCGCGGCGAGGGGCATGGCAGCACCCGCGGCCCTGGACTGGTACGCAGCCACAGCCGCTGGCATCGCCGCGTTCCCGGGCGGGAAGAGCGCCGCGTCGTCGAACAACCCAGCGAACAGGTCCAAAGGCGCTCCGCCGTGGAGGTGTCCTGACTTCTCGTGTCCCACCCTGTCGACCATCGTCACCGGCCACCCGCCCACGACCACGCGTACTGACCGTCGTCGCAGGCCTGTCCACCCTCACCCAGCTCCAGCGGTCGGAAGGTGTCCACCATCACCGCCAGCTCATCGAAGTACTGGACGCCGAGTGCCCGCTCGACCGCGCCCGGCTGCGGACCGTGGCTGTGCCCACCCGGGTGCAGGGACACCGAGCCGGGTCCGATCCCGCTGCCCTTGCGGGCTTCGTAGTCCCCAGCGCAGTAGAACATCGCCTCGTCGGAGTCCACGTTCGAGTGGTAGTACGGCACTGGTATCGCCAACGGGTGGTAGTCCACCTTGCGCGGCACGAACGCGCAGATCACGAACCCGGACGCCTCGAAAACCTGGTGCACCGGCGGTGGTTGGTGCACCCGCCCGGTGATCGGTTCGAAGTCGGCGACGTTGAAGGTGTACGGGTAGAGGCACCCGTCCCAGCCGACCACGTCGAACGGGTGGTGCGCCTGCACGTGGACCGTGCCGGCCGCGCTCCCCTGGCCACCGTCCTGGCCCCCGCTCGACCCACCGCCGGCTCGCCCGCTGACCCGGTGCTTGAGGTACACCTCGGTCGGGCTGCCGTCGTCGACCACCAACGGCTCGTCGGGGGCACGCAGGTCGCGTTCGCAGTACGGCGCGTGTTCCAGAAGCTGGCCGTACCGGGACAGGTACCGCTTCGGCGCGGACACGTGCGAGCTGGCCTCGATCACGAACGCCCGCAGCGGCTCCGACCCGCTCGGCACCCACCGGTGGGTCAACGACCGGGGCAGGACGACGAAATCCCCACCGTGGGCCTCCAGGACGCCGAGGACCGTCTCGACCCGAGCCGAGCCGGACTCCAGGTAGACACACTCGTCACCGATCGCGTTGCGGTACAACGGACTGGACGCACCGGCGACGACGTAGCTGATCCGCACGTCGCCATTGCCCAGGACCAGCCGACGGCCTGTGACCACATCCCGGACGGACACGCTGGAGGCCGGGTCGCCAGCACCAGAGTCATCAGAACCAGGGCCGCTGGAGCCGGCATGGACACGGCCGCTGGAGCCGGCATGGACACGGCCGCCGGAGCCGGCATGGACACGGTCGCCGGAGCCGGCATGGACACGGTCGCCGGAGCCGGCATGGACACGGTCGCCGGAGCCGGCATGGACACGGTCGCCGGAGCCGGCATGGACACCGGAGCCGGCGGTATCGGTGAATAGCTCCGGCAGCCGCAGGTGGCGGGGCAGTAGGGGGACGTTCGGCGTGGTGGTCTGGTCCGGCAGCCGCCATGGCCGGGCGTCGACGAGCGCGGATGGGATCCGCCGGTGGTACAGCAGCGAGGAGTCCGAGGAGAAGCCCTCCGCACCCATCAACTCCTCGTACCGCAGCTGGCCGGCGGCGTCGCGATGCTGGGTATGCCGTTTCGGTGGGACGTCCCCGACCCGCCGGTAGTACGACATGTCATGCCTCCCTGGAGCCCTGCTCAGCGGTCGGAGTCCTGCTCAAAGGTTGCCGCGCCGCCGCTGCTCGCGCTCGATAGCCTCGAACAGCGCCTTGAAGTTGCCCTTGCCGAAGCCCAGCGATCCGTGCCGCTCGATGAGCTCAAAGAACAGCGTGGGCCGGTCCCCGACCGGCTGGGTGAAGATCTGCAGCAGGTAGCCGTCCTCATCGCGGTCCACGAGGATTCCCCGAGCCCGTAGCTGCTCGATCGGCACCCGGACCTGGCCGATCCGAGCCCGCAGGTCGGGGTCGTCGTAGTACGAGTCCGGGGTGTCCAGGAACTGCACGCCCTCGGCGCGCATCGCGTCCACCGCGCTGAGGATGTCGCTGGTGGCCAGCGCCAGGTGCTGCACGCCGGGGCCGCCGTAGAACTCCAGGTACTCCTCGATCTGGCTCTTCCGCCTGGCGACGGCCGGCTCGTTGAGCGGGAACTTGACCCGGTGGTTGCCGCTCGCGACCACCTTGCTCATCAGCGCGGAGTAGTCGGTGGCGATGTCGTCGCCGATGAACTCGGCCATGTTCACGAAGCCCATGACCCGGTGGTAGAACGACACCCACTCGTCCATCCGCCCGAACTCGACGTTGCCGACCACGTGGTCGAGAGCCTGGAACAGCCGCTTCGGGGCACCGGGTCGGCGCACGTAGGTGCCGCTCCGCGCCACATACCCGGGCAGGTACGGCCCGGTGTACTCACCGGCATCGGTGCGACGCTGCACCAGGGTGTGCCGGGTGTCGCCGTACGTCGCGATCGTGGCCAGCCGGACGGTGCCGTGCTCGTCGCTGATGTCGTGCGGCTCGGTCAGCACGCGCGCGCCGCAGGACCGGGCGCGGGAGATGCACCGGTCGACGTCCGGAACCTCCAGGGAGATGTCCAGGACCCCGTCGCCGTGCCGGCGGTGGTGGTCCAGCAACGGGCTGTCCGGTGCGATCGCTCCGGTGACCACGAACCGGCTCGACCCGCTGCGTAGCACGTACGCGTGGTGGTCCCGGTTGCCGGTGGACGGGCCGGCGTACGCGACCAGCTCCATGCCGAACGCGGATTGGTAGAAGTGCGCCGTCTGGGTGGCGTTTCCGACCACGAACACCACCGCGTCCCACCCGGTCACCGGGAACGGGTCCGCGCTGGCGTCGTAGTCCACCAGGCCGACGAGCTGCCGGAGCTGGTCGAGATCCAGGGCGGCCAACCGCTCCTGGGAGGTGAGGGCTAGGTCCGCCACGGTGCTACCTCCTGCGTCGGTCCGTACCAGTCCACAACCTGGTCAGCACACCGGGTCTGAGCACCAGGGCTCTCAGCACAGCGGGTGCCGGCCAGCCGGGCAAGAGGTGGTGAAGGAGCTGGCAGAGCTGTACGAGGTGGTGGGACGATCCGCGGGTCAGCTGTACATCCTGCCCAATGATCGGGGGTGGATCGCCGCGTGGACACGCTCGACGTGGGTCTGCTTCGGATCCTGAGCGAGCACCCACGGCTTCCGGTGGTGGAGATCGCGCGCAGGCTGGGGATCGCCCGCGGCACCGCCCAGGCTCGGCTGGACCGGTTGGAGCGGTCTGGGGTGATCACCGGGTACGGGCCGGACATCGACCTGGCCGCGGCCGGGTACCCGGTCCAGGCGTTCGTCAGCCTCCAGATCGCCCAAGGCTCGCTGGAGGAGGTGGCCGCCGAGCTGGCCGACCTACCCGCCGTCCTGGAGGCGTACGCCACGACCGGGTCCTCGGACGTGCTGTGCCGGCTGGCCGCGTCCTCCCACGACGATCTGCAACGAGCTCTTCTGGAACTGGGCCGCTGCGCATCGATCGCCCGGTCGACGAGCGTGGTGGTGCTCTCCCAGATCGTGGCGCCGCGAGTGCTGCCGCTCTTGGCCGACCGCCCTCGTCCGGCACCACGCCGCTCCCGGGTGCCCCGCGTCCAGCCCTGACCAGGTCTTCAGCTGTCGGACGGTCAGGAACCGGACGGCGCGAGCGCCGTTCCAACAGGTTCCAGCGGAGTACGGCCACGCAGCAGCAGGACCCCCATCATGGTGATCGCCAGCAGGTACAACGGCCACCCGAACACGATCTTGGCCACCCCCAGCAACGCCACCTGGTCGGCCAGGTAGAGGGGCACCATGACGGCGACCCGGACGGCGTAGAGCCCCGCTAGCACCAAGGTCAGCCGGCTGCACAGCCGTACCACGCCAGCGTGCGCGCGCCAGGCGAAGGGCTGCTCGGGGTGGACAGCACCGAGCATGAACCCGACCATCGGCCACCGCGTCAGCACGGACAGCAACGAGACGCCGAGCAACGTCGCGCTGTAGATGATCCCTGGCAGGAACACGTCCTGCGCCCGGCCGCTGCGGAGCGCGAACGCGGCGGCGATCGCCAGCGCGAACACGCTGCCCAGCACATAACGGGGGGTCTGGCGCTGGACGAGCCGGGCCAGCAGCGTCAGGAACACCGGGGCCGCGGCCACCACCAACGACAGGCGCAGCTGCTGCGTGACCGTCCAGGCGATCACGAAGCAGACGGTCGGCAGCGCCGCCTCGATGGATCCGCGCACCCCGCCGACCGCCTCTGCGAGCTGGTGTCGGACGACCTCCTCGACGGTGGTGGCGCCAGCTGGCACGGCCCCCAAGCCCAGGCCGCCCGGGGCCGCGCTCACCGCGCGGCCCCGGGGATCAGCTCGTAGGCGGGGTTGAACAGCACCGGGTGACCACCGCGGTTCGCCACCCGGCCGCGGACCCGGATCCGCCGCCCGGGCTCCACCCCACCGATCGTGCGCCGCCCGAGCCAGACGACGGTGAGGCTGCCGGTTCCGTCGTACAGCTCTGCCTCCAGCGCGGGGACCCCACCGCGGGGCCGCAGGGTCACGCTGCGCAGCGTGCCGCAGACACACGCTTGCTGACGGTCGGGCAGGTGCTGCACGGGCGTTCCACCCATCCGCTCCGAGTGGTCCCGCAGGGTCTCCGCCTCCAGCACCTCGTCGCTGCAGGAGATCCGGTGCAGTACCTTCCGCCACCCGCGACGACCCTCACCCATGGCTCTCACCGCAGTTCTCACTCACTGGTTGGCTCCGCGACCAGCGTAGTCGGCGAGCGCTGAGATTCACCGGCGCTCGGTGATCTCAGGACCACGCTGGAAGGGCCGCAGGTCGTCATACGTCCGCGGCGGTTGCTCGTCCCGAGCCAACCGCTCGTGCGGGTCGCGCGGCTCGGCGCCCCCAACCGGCTCGCCGGGGGCGGGTTCGTCGGAGACCGGGCCGGGGCGAGCTCCCTCCGGGAGTCGGAGGGTGAGCAGCTCACGCGGACCCATCGGCTCTTGGCCCCGGACGACCACGATCCGGCCGACCAGATCCTCCAGATTCGCGGCAGCAACCTGATCAACCGCCGCCTGGCCGTGGAACACCGCCCGCAGGAACCACCGCGGCCCGTCCACGCCGGTGAACCGCAGCGGCTGGTACACGGTCGTGCCGTCCGCCTGGTGAGCCGGCACCCGGGCGAGCAGCTCACGACCGAACCGGCCGTATCCTGGGTCGGCGGTACCGCCCTGCTCGGTGATCCCAGCGGCGATCTCGGCGCAGATGTCCGGCCAGATGCCCTCCGTTCGAGGCGCCGCGAACGCTTGCACCTGGACCCCTGACTCGTGGGACACGATGAACGCGCCGGTGATCGCCCCGCCCGCCTCGTCGACCTGCAGCTGCAGCTCCATCCCCTCGGCCAGCGGCAGCCACAGCGCACCGGCGTCTAGCCGGCCGTCCGGGCCGTCGACCTCGTCGACGTCGAAGGGGCCGCCGGACCGATCGAAGGTCTGGACCGCGTCGTCGAGGCTGCCTCCGCCCTGACCGAGCTGATCCTCCCGGCCGGCCGGACCACGGCCCGATCCGCCACGCGGGCCTTCCGGCTCGCCCTCATCGGCACCTAGCGCATCCACGTCTGGCGCTTCGGCGTCCGCATCGACACCGGCATCGGTGGCGGACCTGCGGGACCGGCGCTTGAACAGACTCACGACTGCTCTCCCTCCAGAACGGGACGTCCCTGGCTGCTGACCCCGGCGGACACCGGGGCACCTGCCGCCCGGGGCGACTCAGCGGCACCCGCCGCCCGGGGTGGCTCAGCAGCTCCGCTCCACCCGCCGGTCGACCCCAGTCCCGCCGATCCCCGATCGGAGTCGGGCAGCTCGTCGACCACGGCGAAGTCGGCCCGGTCGACCCTCTGCAGGACCAGCTGGGCGATCCGATCACCGCGGCGCAGCTGGACGGCGTCCCGGCGATCGGTGTTCAGCAGGGCGACCATGATCTCGCCCCGGTAGCCCGCGTCGATCGTTCCCGGGGCGTTCACCGTGGTGACCCCGTGCCGGGCGGCCAGGCCGCTGCGCGGGTGGATGAAGCCGGCGTACCCGGCCGGGAGAGCGAGCGCGATGCCGGTCGGGACGACGGCCCGGTCGCCAGGGCCGAGGTGGACATCCACCCGGGCGTGCAGGTCCGCACCCGCGTCGCCGACGGTGGCGTACCGCGGGAGGGGGACACCGGTATCGATCCGTCGCACCAGGACCTGGATGGGTGAGCCGGGTGGGTCAGTCCGGGCGACGTACCGCTGGTCGTCCATCGGCCCCCTGTCCATCGGCGGGTTGTCCATCGGCGGGTTGTCCATCGGCGATGACCCTAGTGCCTGCGCGGACCGGTGGGGCGTGCCACCCTGGCGTCGTGTCCCGGACGGCGACCTCGCCCATTCCCACGCACCAGGAACGTCTGACCCCGAGTGCCGCGATCTGGGTCATCGCGACCGCCCTGGCCGCGTCGAGCGGGCTCGTGGTTCTCGCAGTCGACCGGGCAGCGGCCGCGGGGCTGTCCGCCGTCGCGGTGCTGAGTACCGCCTGGGCGCTGCGTCGGACCAGCCCGTTCGTGCTGGTCCGCGACGGCTGGTTGCGGGCCGGTCAAGCACGGATCCCGCTGCACCACCTGGGCCGGGCGGTCGTACTGGACTCAGCACGGATGACCCAACTGCGTGGCCCTGCTGGCGACGCCCGAGCCTTCTGGTGCCACCGACCGTGGATCCCCGGCGGGGTCGTCGTCGAGGTGGTCGATCCGCGCGATCCGGTTCCGTACTGGCTGATCTCGTCCCGGAAGCCGGACCGTCTCGCCGCCGCCCTCACCGGTGCCGCCCACCTGCCCGGACGCCATCGTGGTCAGGCGCACTCGCGACAGACCAGCTGACCCTTCGACTCCGCGGCCAGCTGGCTGCGGTGCTTTACCAGGAAACAGCGTGCGCAGGTGAACTCGTCGGCCTGGCGGGGCAGGACGCGAACGGACAGCTCCTCGTTGGACAAGTCGGCGCCCGGCAACTCGAAACCCTCGGCCTGCTCGGTCTCGTCGATGTCGACGACCGAGGCCGTCTTGTCGACCCGACGGGACTTCAGCTCCTCGATGCTGTCCTCGTTGATGTCGTCATCGGTCTTGCGTGGCGCGTCGTAGTCGGTCGCCATGGGTGGTTCGCCCTCCGCGGTCAATCAGTGGTCAGTCAAAGGGTCAGTCAACGATCGGTCGGTGCCAGCAGGTCTGTCGTGGCGGGCGTCGCGCCGCTCTCGCGATGATCACTATGCAGGTCGGTCGTCAGTGATGCGAGTCGGTCACGTGCCGCGGGACGGTAACGCACCGGACCCGTACTTTGTGCCCGGCAAGTCGAGGGGATTCTGCACCATCCGTGGGACGTCCGTCACACGGTGTCCCCCGAGGTGCCAGCCTGAGCGGCCACACGAGCCTCCACCGACGTGTCGACAGGGGCGTGCAGAGCAGTGGTGTCGACGTCCGGTCGCCACGGGCCAATCAGCTCGAGGAGCTGGCGGTGCAGGTCCGCCGGCGCCGCCACCACCAGGTCCGGGCCGGCGGGAGCGCCAGACAGCCCGGTCACCAACGCACCGGCCTGTCTGGCGATCAATCCGCCGGCCGCCAGGTCCCACGGGTTCAGACCTCGCTCGTAGTACGCGTCCAACCGCCCGCACGCCACCTGGCACAGGTCCAGCGCGGCGCTCCCGAACCGCCGGATGTCCCGAACGTGCGGCAGCAGCTTTGCGACCAGCTCGCCCTGTCGAGCACGCCTGGCTCGGTCGTACCCGAAGCCGGTGCCGACCAGCGCCTGATCCAGGCCACGCGCCGAGCTGGCCGTCGGCACGTGCAACGGCCGATCACCGAGAAAGGCCCCGCCGTCGAGCGTCGCGGTGAACGTTTCGCCGGACAACGGGTGGTGGACGACGCCGACCACCACCTGGTGGCCTGCCGGGGCCGTCGGATCACCGGTGACCGCGGCGACGCACACGGCGTAGGCCGGGATGCCGTAGAGGTAGTTGACCGTGCCGTCGATCGGGTCCACCACCCAGGTGATGCCGGAGCTGCCAGCGACATCGGCTCCCTCCTCGCCGAGCATCCCGTCCTGTGGGCGAGCACCGAGCAGCCGCTCCCGCAGCAGCTGCTCGCTCTGCTGGTCCATCTCGGTCACCACGTCCGTCGGGCTCGACTTGGTCGCGGCCACCCGCAGGTCGTCCGGTCGACCGTCACGGATCAACGTGCCGGCGTCCAGGGCCGCGCGGGTGGCCAGGTCGAGCAGCTCGGCCAGCAGCTGCGCCGACGGCGGGCCGGCCGAGCTGGTGGCGCGGTTCTCGGTCATCCGCCCTCCAAGTCCGGGACGCCGGGCCAGTCCGTCCCGCACGCGGCGAGACGAGGCTCGCGCGGGTTGCGGCAGCATCCGGCCGGACAGATCACCGGTGCCGGTACTCCCGTGACGACCGGCTGCGCGGGGTGTTCGTCTCGGGCCAACGCTGCCCGCTCGACCAGCAGGTCGACCAGCCCGGCGACGAACCGCCGATCCACCCCTACCGTGGCCGCTCGGGTGAACGGCAGCCCCACCTCGTCAGCGACCTGCCGGGCCTCGGTGTCCAGGTCGTAGCCCACCTCCATGTGGTCGCTGACGAAACCGATCGGGCACACCGCGACACCGGGAGCCCCGCTTGCGGCGAGCTCGCGCAGGTGATCGCCGACATCCGGCTCCAACCACGGTTGGGACGGCGGGCCGGATCGCGAGCAGAAGACCAGCTGCCAGGCGATCGAGCGACCGAGCTGCTCCTGAGCGGACCGGGCGATCCAGCCGGCCAGCTCCCGGTGCTGCTGGGCGTACCGTCCAGTGACCTCCGGCGGCCCGCTGGCGTCGTCCATGGCGGTCGGCACCGAGTGGGTGACGAACGCCAGGTGGGCGCCATCGGGCAGCTGCCGCAGCGCCTCGACCGCCGCTGCCGCGTTCGGCTCAGCGAATCCTGGGTGCGCGGAGTACGGACGCACCTTGTCCACGACAAGCAACCGGCCCTCGGCATGCAGGGTGATCGCGGCGGCGGCCAGGTCCTCGCGGTACTGCCGGCAGCTGGAGTAGGACGAGTACGCGCTGGTGGTCACGACCAGCACTCGGCGGGCACCGTCGTCGTAGGCGTCCCGCAGCGCATCGGCCACGTACGGCCGCCAGTTGCGGTTGCCCCACAGCACCGGCAACGACTCCCCGCGAGCGGCCAGCTCACCGCGCAGGGCTGCCAGCAGCGCCCGGTTCTGGTCGTTGATCGGGCTGCGCCCACCGACGTGGTGGTAGTGCTCGGCAACCTCGCTGAGCCGCTCATCCGGGATCCCGCGGCCTGCGGTGACGTTGCGCAAGAACGGCAGCACGTCGTCCGGGCCTTCAGGTCCCCCGAACGACAGCAGCAGCACGGCGTCGTAGGGCGAGAGCACGTGCGAGGCCGGTGCGGTGGGTCGAGGCACGAGTCGATTGTGCCGGTCGTCGGCGCGCCACTCGGCGCCGGCCGGTCGGCAGTGGCAGAGTCGGCTGCACCGACCGATCGCCTGGAGACAACACGCGGGCGGATGACGTCGCGGCCGAAGCAGACCAGGTCGAGCCGTCGACGCGCCAAGGACAGGAGCTGCGATGGACGACCTGCGACTCGTCGGCGTCCACGAGGACGGGGATCACCTGGTACTGGCTGACGACGACGGGCGGCGACACCTGTTGCTGGTCGACGAGGTACTGCGTGCCGCGGTGCGTCGGGATCGCGCCCACCTGGGCCAGCTGCAGATCGAGATCGGGGGTCAGCTGCGCCCCCGCGAGGTGCAGGCCCGGGTGCGGGCCGGCGCGACCGCGGAGGAGGTGGCGGCAGCCACCGGGTGGCCGGTGCAGAAGGTGCGCCGATATGAAGGGCCGGTGCTCGCCGAGCGAGCCCACGTCGCGGAACAAGCCAAGCAGGTGCAGCTACGTCGCCGAGCGAGCGAGCATGTCAGCTTGGGCGAGGAGGTGGCACGTCGGCTGGCCAATCGGGGCGTGGACCCGGTCACGGTGGTGTGGGACAGCTGGCGTCCGGACGACGGCCCGTGGACGGTGTGCCTGTCGTTCCAAGCCGGCGGGCGATCACGGCAGGCCCGGTGGCAGCTGGATCTCGCGACCCGCTCCGTGAGCCCTAGCGATGACGAAGCACGGTGGCTCAGCGAGCAGGTGCCGGATGTTGACGATCCCTGGGGACTCTGGGACCCAGCCACGTCGTCCACTGCGGCAGGTGTCCACCACCTGCACGGCGGAGTCGCCCGAGCCGACGACCCCTCGGACACCCCGGTGAGGATGGCGCACACCGACCAGTCCCCCACCGCAGACGTCCACCTCGATCACGCTCCGACCCCGGACGCGCAGGCCGACGGCACACCAGCCGGCGCGGTAGGTGGTGACGGCGACCCGCTGGACCTCATGAGCGCGATGCGCACTCGGCGACAGCAGCGCTCGAACACTGGCCGCCGCGCTCGCGCGACCCGCAGCGGCGCGCCGGACCTGTCCCAGAACCCAACGCCCCCTTTGGACGAAGAACCCGGCATCCGGCACCCCTCCCGGCGTCGACGAGGAACACCGGCAGACGAGCAGACCCGCACCCAACCCGCTGGTGGGACGTGGCCCTACGAGCTGGAGGTCGCTGACCCGTCGGACTCGAGCACCATCGATCTCACCGATCGGGCACCCACGGCCAGCCAGTTCCCGCCTTCTGGGCAGACTCCCGACGAGGACTCACCTCAAGAACCGGCCCCAGAACCACGGTCTCGGTCCAGACGGGCCAGCGTGCCCAGCTGGGACGACATCATGTTCGGCACCCGCAAGGACTGAACAGCCCCTCACCCGCCGCCAGGTCACCCTGCGCAGCCGGAGTTACCGCGCAGCCAGGTCAGCGACACGGCAGCGCGAGCAGATGCCGGCCAGCGCGACCCCGGTGGGTTCCAAGGCAAAACCGTGCAGCTGGTCAAGTTGGCGCCGCACGTCCTCCAGCAGGTCGTCAGGGAGATCCAGCACCACGCCGCATGCCCGGCACTGAGCGTGGGGGTGCGGATCACCGACCAGGTGGTAGGCCGTCGTCCCGTGCCCAAGGTGCACGCGCTGCACCACGCCGAGGTCGGTGAGCCGTTCCAACGTCCGGTAAACCGACGCCCGGTGCACCGACGGGTGCGCGTCGGCGACCGCGGTCACCACCTGATCCGCCGACAGGTGGCCTCGGTGATGTCCCAGCGCCCACAAAACCGCCCGACGCGGCTCGGTCATGCGCTCCCCGCGGGCACGCAGCAGGCGGGTGGCCCGGCCGATCGCGGCCTGGATCGACCGGTCGACCGCTGCGTCGATCGGGGTGTCAGACATCACAGTCGCCACTGCGCTGGCCGTGGTCTCCGTCACCACCTGGGGCACCGGACCATGGAAGCACGCCTCGTGCCGTGCGGCACTAGCTCTCCACGGTCAGCAGCGGGATCCGAGACTCCTGGGGCGTCCACCCGCCGTGCAGACCGATCAGGCTCAGCAGCTGCGGGCGCATCCGGTCGCTGTCCACCACCGCGAGGTCCGGACCACACACCACGACGACGTCACCGATTCGCCCGAGCACGTGGTCGGCGACCGGGCCGAACCACCCGGCGGCCACCGCGTCGGCACGCCGCATCACGGTGGCCGCCGACCCGAGACGGTCGGACCACCGGTCCACCACGCTGGCGGTCGCACCGGCCTCGCAATACAGCTGCACGCACCGCGGCTCACCGCCCAGGTGCCGGATGCCCTCCCCGAGCTGCCGTTCACCCGCGATATCAACCCGTAGCCGGTGGGGGACGTCCACCATCCCGTGGTCCGCCGTGATGTGCAGGACCGTGCCTCGCGGCAGGCCGGCGGCCAACCGGCGAACCGCACCGTCCACCGCGGCCAGCTCATCCCCCCACTCCCAGGAGGCGCAGCCGCTCACATGACCGACCTTGTCCAGCTCTCCCCAGTACACGTACACCAGCGCTCGACGACTGGACCGCAGCGCGACGAGAGCGGCATCGACCCGGTCGTCCAGGGATTCCGCGGCGACGAACCGGCCCCCGCGCAACGCCGCCTCGGTGAGCCCGGAGCCGTCGAAGAAGCCTGGGCCGATCCGGACGACCTCGACGCCGGCCGCGGCGACCGACTGGAAGACGGTCGGTGCGGGCTGCCACTGCCGCGGATCCACCGGCGGCTCCCAGGACAGCTGGTTGATCAGCCGGTCCTGATCGGGCACCAGCACCTGGTAGCCGACCAGCCCGTGCCGTCCGGGTGGCAGCCCGGTGCCGAAGCTGCCCATGCTGGTCGCCGTGGTGGACGGGAACCCCACGTTGAGGGGACGGATCTGGTCCAGATGAGCGCGCAAGAACGGAGCATGGCCGGCCCGCTCCCGCAGCAGCAGCTCGCCAAGCCCGTCCACCAACAAGACGCACACGCGATCAGCTGCGGGCAGTCTCAGACGCCCGTCCGCCGCAGCGGCGGGACCGGTGATCGGGCTCACCGGCAGAACACCTGGTGCCGGGTCGCCCAGCGTCAGGTCGCCCAGCGTCGGGTCGCCCAGCGTCGGGT
>JBOFLF010000038.1:0-36486 GCA_051657715.1 Angustibacter sp.
CCGAATCCGGCTGCTGATCCGATTCCGCGGTCGGGTCCGCGTGCTCGGTGTCAGCTCGGCCGCGGGTGGCGAGCAGGCTGGTGACGGTCACCACGGCGAGCACCGCGACGATGACGCCGAGGGACATCAGCGTCGGCACCTCAGGCACCGACGGCCACACCTCGTGCGCCCAGTGCAGGGCCAGCTTCACCCCGATGAACCCGAGGATCACCGCAAGGCCGTAACCCAGGTGCACCAAGCGCGCCAGCAGGCCCTGGAGCACGAAGTACAGCGCGCGCAGGCCGAGCAGCGCGAACGCGTTGGTGGCGAACACCAGGTACGGGTCGCCGGTGATGCCGTAGACCGCCGGCACCGAGTCGATCGCGAACACCACATCGGTGGCGAACACCGCGACCACGACCACCGCTAACGGGGTCAGCGCCCGCTTCCCGTCCACCCGGCTGAACAGCTTCGGGCCGTCGTAGTCGTCGGTCACCGGGAACACCCGGCGCAGCAGCCGGACGCTGCGCATGTGCGCGACGTCGACCTCGTGGCCCTTGCCGGTCGCGGTGTCCCGCAGGATCTTCACGCCGGTGGCCAGCAGGATCAGCCCGAACACGAGGAACGCCCAATCGAACGCCTGCAGCGCAGCCGCGCCCAAGGCGATGAAGATGCCGCGCAACACCAGGGCGCCGACAATCCCGTACAGCAGCACCCGCTGCTGCAGCGCCGCCGGCACCGCGAACGCCGCGAGCAGCAGCATGAAGACGAAGAGGTTGTCCACCGACAGCGTCTTCTCCACCAGGTAGCCGGTGTAGTACTCGACGCCGCGGTCGCCGCCGAACTGCGCCCACACGTAGCCACCGAACGCGAGCGGCAGCGCGATGTAGAACGCTGACCAGCCGGCGGCCTCCCGCATCGAGACCTCGTGCGGGCGACGAGTGAGCACGAAGTCCAGCACCAGCAGAGCCAGCACCGCCGCGATGGTCACCGCCCACAGCCCAGGCCCCGCGACCGACGATATGTCTGACGCGGGGGTGGCCTGCGCCGCGCTGGGCGCCAGCGCGCTCGACGGCAAGGGCAGAACGGGCAAGGCGTGCGGCATGGGTGAACTCCTCAAGCACAGATACGTGCGGTGAGGTCTCCTTCACCCACGCGGCGCCGAAGTCAGAGCCGATCGGGTGGTTCCCCGGGGTGCCTGGTGGCGCCGTATTGACCGGTAGAACGCTTGGGAAGTACTCCCCTCACCGTCGAGGCTAGGGGGTGGGTGCGACCGCCGCAAAAACTGACCTGATCGAGACGTGGCTCATACGGATCGTCGCCTATTCGTGGGTGTCCCGGGAGAACAAACCCACAGGACACGACACCCCGGTGCCATGGTCTGGGCAGTACCCGTTCGGGACCTTGTGCAGATATTGCTGGTGGTAGTCCTCGGCGTAGTAGAAGGTCCCGGCGTCCGACGCCGGCTTCAGCTCGGTGGTGATGTCCCCGAAGCCGCCCGCGCGCAACGACTCCTGGTACACCGACCTGGTCTTCTCGACCGCTTCACACTGGGCCTCGGTGGTCCAGTACACCGCCGACCGGTACTGGGTGCCGCGGTCGTTGCCCTGGCGGAAGCCCTGCGTCGGGTCGTGGTGCTCCCAAAAGGCACGCAGCAGCTGCTCGGCGGGCACCCGGGCCGGGTCGTAGGCGACCAGCACCGTCTCGGTGTGGCCGGTGCGCCCGGTGCAGGTCTCCTCGTAGGTGGGGTGCGGGGTGAAGCCCCCCATGTACCCGACCGCGGTCGCCACCACGCCGGGGGTCTGCCAGAACGTCCGCTCAGCACCCCAGAAGCAGCCCATCGCCACGTACAGCACCTGGGTGCCGTCCGGCCACGGCCCCTGCAACGGGGTGCCGAGGACGGCATGCCGCTGCGGCACCGGGTACGACGAGTGGTCGCGGCCGGGCAGCGACTGGTCGGGGGTGAGCATCCGGGACGACGTGGAGCCGAACAGCATGGGAGCCTCCTGGTTCGTGCCTACATCCCTCAACCATCGCCAGCGTTGTCTTCTTCCGGCTGCTCGTCGGGCCATCCGCTGTTCGTCGGGCCATCCGCGGGGTCGGGCACGGGGGTGCCACGATGGCCCGATGGCTGGTGTCCCCGTGCTCTTCGAGGATCTGAACCGTCTGCGGCTCGAGCAGGCGGACGTCGAGTCGGCGCGGCACCGGCCCGAGCCTCCCGCGTGATCGGGCCGGCACGGCCCGGGACCAGCCACCGGCCGGCAGCACCCGGTCGGCGACTGCCGCGTCGGGTGATCCAGCTCGCGACAGGGCTGGCGCTCTTCGGGTTCAGCATGGCGCTGCTGGTGCGGTCCGAGCTGGGGGTGATGCCGTGGGACGTGCTGCACCAGGGACTGGCCCGGCAGCTGGGCGGCAGCATGGGCCGTTGGGTGATCCTGGTCAGCGTGGCGGTGCTGCTGCTGTGGGTGCCGCTGCGGCAACGACCCGGCGCCGGGACCGTGGCCAACGCCGCGTGCGTGGGGCTCGCGCTGGACGCCTCGCTGCGGTTCCTGCCCGAGGTGGACGCGGTGCCGGCACAGGTCGCACTCCTGGTCGGCGGGGTGGTGCTGAACGCGGTGGCGACGGCGGCCTACATCGGCGCCCGGCTCGGACCCGGCCCGCGGGACGGTCTGATGACCGGGCTGGTCGCCCGCACCGGGTGGTCCGTCCGGCTGGTGCGGACGGGGATCGAGGTCGTCGTGGTCGCCGCCGGTTGGCTGCTCGGCGGAACGCTCGGCGTCGGGACGGTGGTCTACGCCCTGGCGATCGGCCCGCTGCTCCACCCCCTGCTGCCCTACCTCACCGTGCCGGGTGGCCCAGAGTCGGACCCGCCTCCGGGCCACTAGCCTCACCGAGGTGAGCACCTCGCCTCCCTCTCCCAGATCCGGTTTCAGCACCCGGGCGATCCATGCCGGTCAGCCGCCGGACCCGTTGACCGGCGCGGTCGCTCCGGCGATCCACCCGTCGTCCACGTACAAGCAGGACGGGGTCGGTGGGCTGCGCGGCGGTTACGAGTACGCCCGCTCGGCCAACCCGACCCGCGCGGCGCTGGAGGAGTGCCTGGCCGCGCTGGACGGCGGCCGGCGCGGCTTCGCGTTCGCCAGCGGGCTGGCCGCCGAGGACACGCTGCTGCGGGCGGTGTGCCGGCCCGGTGACCACGCGATCGTCCCGGACGACGCGTACGGCGGCAGCTATCGGCTGTTCACCCAGGTCGCCGGTCCGTGGGGGCTGGAGCACACCGCCGTCCACCTCGGCGATGCCGACGCCGTCCGGGCGGCGGTCCGTCCCGGGCGCACGAAGGCGCTGTGGGTCGAGACCCCGACCAACCCGCTGCTGGGGATCGCGGACATCGCCGCGCTCGCCGAGGTCGCGCACCAGGCGGGGGCACTGCTGGTGGTGGACAACACGTTCGCCACCTCCTACCTGCAGCAGCCGCTCGCCCTGGGCGCGGACGTCGTCGTGCACTCCACCACCAAGTACGCCGGTGGCCACTCCGACGTGGTCGGCGGCGCACTGGTCACCTCCGTGAGCCCGGTCGTCGGTTTCGAGGATCTGGACGAGCGGGTCGCGTTCCACCAGAACGCGATCGGCGGCGTCGCCGGCCCGTTCGACGCGTGGCTGGTGCTGCGCGGGCTGAAGACCCTCGCGGTCCGGATGGAGCGGCACTGCGACAACGCGGAGCGGATCGTCCAGTACCTCATCGGGCACCCGAGGGTGGCGTCCGTGCGGTACCCGGGCCTGCCCGACCACCCCGGCCACGCCGTCGCGGCCCGCCAGATGCGCCGGTTCGGCGGCATGGTCAGCTTCCGGTTGCGTGGCGGGGTCGAGGAGGCGCTCGCCGTGTGCAAGCGGGCAGAGCTGTTCACCCTCGGTGAGTCCCTCGGCGGCGTCGAGTCGCTGATCGAGCACCCCGGCCGGATGACCCACGCCAGTGTCGCCGGGTCGGCGTTGGAGGTTCCGGACGACCTGGTGCGGTTGTCGGTCGGCATCGAGGACGTCGAGGATCTGCTCGCCGACCTTGCCCAGGCGCTGGCATAGCCGGCGTCCCCATCGACGATGGCGCTCGTGCTGTGCGTGGACTTCGGGTCCACGTTCACCAAGGCGGCGCTGGTCGACGTCGATGCCGGCGCCGTGGTGGCCACTGAGACTCACCGCACCACTCTCGCCACCGACGTCCTGGACGGCTATCACGCGATCCAGGAGTCGTTGCGGCGCAGCGGCTTCGCTGAGGCCGACGAGGTGCGGGTCGGCCCGGTTGGCCATCCGCCAGGTGTTCCTGGAGCAGGTGATCGGCGGCAAGGGGCCTGTCCCGTGGGCCGCCGTTCGCGCACCTGGTGCGGGCAGCGACCCCGGATGTCTACTCCGCGCTCACCCCGCAGGGGGAGGACGCCGTACCGGTTCGGCCCGCAGCAGGTTCCCGGCTGCCGGCGCGGCCCATGACGGCGATGACCTGGCTGACTATGCCGCGCGGGTGCAGGACCGCCCCGGCCACGTGCCGGACGACCCGGCTCTGGACGTCGAACTGGCCCGGCTGGCCGTGACCGTGGCGCTGCGCCGGCACGGCCGGCCGGTCCTGGATCAGTCGATCGTGCGACGCATGACCAGGCGGGGCATCGAGGAGGCGACGGCAGCGGTGGTGCCGATCACCTCGAAACCGGCCTTGGCGAACATCGACCGCGTGCCCACGAACGCCATCGTGGTGTCCATCCGGCCTAGCGGGTCCACGGGGTACGCCTCGACCGCAGGGGCACCCGCGGCCGAGGCGTACGCGACGGCGCCCTCGATCAACGGGCCGGTCACGCCACGCTTGCGGTGCCCACCGCGGACCACGACGCAGACGATGCTCCACACCAGCACGTCGTCGACGGGCCTGATGAGCGAGGAGGCCACCAGGCGCGGGATGTCGGCTCGCGGCCCGATGTTGCACCACCCCACCGGGACGTCGTCGAGGTAGGTGACGACGCCGGGCGGGTGCTCGCGCTCGCACAACCGGCGCATGGCCTGCTCGCGATCGCCCCCGCCGAGCCGCTCGACGTCTGTGGCCCGCAGGCGGTGCGACAGGCACCAGCAGTGCGAGGCGCGGCGGTTGGGGTTGATGACGTCGGCGAAATCGTCGAACCGGTCTGGTGTCACGGGGTGTGTCTGCCAGGTCATGGCCCAACCTCAGCACCGAGCACCGACACCATGCCCGCCTCCACAGCGGCTTGTCAGCGGCGCGGGGCAGCGCATGATCCGGCCAGCAGCGAGGTCACGGAGGCTGTTGACAGATATTGCCGCACTAGCGACTTTATCTGTCATGGAGATGACGATCGATGCTGCAGCGACGGAGCTGGGGGTGAGCCGGCGACAGGCGCAGCGCCTCGCACAACTCGGTCGGTTGCACGCTGTCCGTCGGGTCGGAGGGGTCGTCCTCGTCGACAGCACATCGGTTCTGGCCGCTCGGCGAACCGGCCGCGGGCCTGGGCGGCGGTGGAGCCCCACGACTGTCTGGGCTGCTGTCGAGCTGCTCGAGAACGGCCGCACCGATCGGCTCTCGGGCAGCATGCTGTCCCGCTTGCGCGGGCGCCTGCAGCGGACAGATGTCGACGAGTTCGTCCGTCTTGCCAGTCATCGGGCGACCACCGTCCGATGCGTCCAGACGCGCCGCGGCCGGGAGGCGTTGTCGCAGGCGATGCAGCTGAGCGGGGTCAGCCGGCTTGCTGACCCGGGTGTTGCTGCCCGTTTCGCACTCACCGCGGATCGTGGGACGCAGGTCGAGGGGTACGTCCTGCGGGAGGCGTGGCCGGCGGTCCGCGAACGCTTCGGGTTGCTCGATGACGCCGAGGGCGATGTGGTGGTGCGCGTCTCGGCCCAACGCGTGCCGGACGTGTTGGCCACTGTGGCGCTCGATCTTGTGGAACGCGGCAGTGCCCGGGAGTCCGCCGCCGGCGGGGCGTACCTGGGAGGTCTGCTGCAGTGATCGAACGGCCGCTATGGCACGTGCCTGTTCCGTTGGGGGGTCTCGCACCTGAGTGGTCGCACGCGCTGCGTCTCGCCGAGAAGGGCGAGGCGGTCACCATCTACTCCGGCACCTACTACTCCGGCACCGTGAGAGCGATGGAGCCTGATGAGTCCTGATCACAACGCGCACCAGCCCGGCGGGAGGGTCAGGATGAGGGGTATGACCTCCATCGGACGCCGCGCCGCACGGGATCCCAGCCGATCGGTGGCTTCGTCGGCGGCCGCTGCCGTGCCCGCCGGATCGTCTGCGACGGACACCGCTGTGCCCTCGAGGACGACCACCCCGTCCGCGGGATCGTCCCTGATGGCGTCTGCACCTGATCCGGCGTCGGCCGGCCGCGTCCGTGGGACGGGTGACGAGACGGTGCCATGGGCGGTGCGGGTCGCCGCCGCCTGGTCGTGGCGGGTCCTGCTGATCGGTGCGGTGATCTACCTGCTGTTGCTCCTGGTCGGCCGGTACGTGGTGCTGGTTGCGCCGGTGCTGATCGCCGTCCTGCTGGTCGCGCTGGTCCGACCGGTCGCCACTGCTTTGGAGCGTGCCCGGGTGCCCCGCGGGCTGGCCGCGCTGTTCACCGTGCTGCTGGTGCTGGCGGTGGTCACCGGGCTGTTCACCGTGGTGGGCGCCCAGCTCGCGAGCGGGTTCTCCGACCTCCAGGACCAAGCCGTGCGGGGCCTGAACGAGGTCCGCGGGTGGCTGGCCGGGCCACCGCTGAACCTCACCACCGACCGCCTCGCCGAGCTGGTCGGCCAGGCGCGAGAGTCGGTGGTCGGCAACCAGGACCAGGTGGTGAGCGGTGCGGTCGCGGCCACGTCCACCGCTAGCCACGTGCTGGCCGGCCTGTTCATCACGGTATTCGCCGGCTACTTCTTCCTCGCCCAGGGCCAGCAGATCTGGTCCTGGGTGCTACGGCTGCTACCCCGTCCGGCCCGGGCGCCGCTGGACGAGGCGGCTCGGGAGGGGTGGGTCACCCTCACGTCGTTCGTTCGGGCCACCACGGTCGTCGCGCTGGTGGACGGCATCGGCATCGGGGTCGGTGCCGCGTTGCTCGGGGTGCCGCTCGCGGTGCCGCTCGGCGTCCTGGTGTTCCTGGCGGCGTTCGTCCCGGTCGTCGGTGCGCTGGTCTCCGGGGCGGTGGCGGTGCTGATCGCGCTGGTGGCGGTCGGTCCGGTGAAGGCGTTGCTGATGCTGGCGGTGGTGGTCGGGGTGCAGCAGCTCGAGGCCCATGTGCTGCAGCCGTTCCTGCTCGGTCGGGCGGTGCACGTGCACCCGTTGGCGGTCATCCTGGCGATCGCTGCCGGAGCGCTGACCGCCGGGGTGCTGGGTGCGCTGTTCGCCGTCCCGCTGATCGCGACGCTCAACACCATGGTGCAATCGCTGGCCGCTCGCAGCGCGCAGGGCCACGACCAGGGGGACACCCGGGCGGGTGTCCCCAACGATGGCCATGGCGGTGACGGGCATGGCGGTGACGGGCATGGCGGTGACGGGCATGGCGGTGACGGGCATGGCGGTGACGGGCATGGCGGTGACGGGCATGGTCGGGCCACGTTGGGCGAGCGGCCCACCCTCGGCGACGAGGTGCGTCATGGCAGTTCACCTGTGGACGGCGTCCGGACCAGCGCAAGGTGATCCGGCAGGATCGACTCAGGCGTGGGGACGTCGATCACGAAGGGTCTTCGCCGCATGCTCATCCCGGCTCCATCTCCCGATGGGTGGCCTTCGGCTGCCACACATGTCGCTGATCTGCTGGCGTGGTCGGCCCGTTTCCGATCGGCGGCTGACGACGTCGAGACGGTGGCTGCCCGGGTGGTCCGCAGCGGCGCCAGTGCCGGCCTCACCGGCCTAGCTGGCGATGGTCTGCGCCAGCTGGTGTCACGGACCGCCGAGCAGGTCCGGCAGCTGAGCCATGGTCTGGGCCAGGTGGCGGACGGGTGCCATGAGGCGGGGCGACGTGAGTGCCTCAACGTCCCGCGATGCGTCCGCTGATCGTCGACACCGCGGGCCTGCGAGGTCTGGCCGATGCTGTGGTGCGAGACCGGCTGCGCCTGCAAGAGGCGCTGGCCATCGTTCCGGCGGCGTTGCGTGCGGCTCCCGGCACGGAGCCATCAATCCGGTTCACGCTGCTGGCGGTGGAGCGGCAGCGAGCGCGCTGCTTCGACCTGTTGCAGGCGTTGTCCTGGGTGATCTGGCAGGTCGCGCAGGAGTTCGACACGACGGAGCGGTCGGTGGCCGCGGGTCTGGCCGCCGTTGCCGGCGAGCGGGCGACGGGCCGTGCCGAGCGAACGGCCGCTGACCTGGTCGGTCAGAGCCTGGCAGGGGCCAACCCGATCCAGCGGGCCGGCCTCGGCGTCTTCGGTGACGTGCCGATCGCGTTGCCCGGTCAGGTCTTCTCGCTGCTGGAGCTCGCCGATCCTGCTGTCTTGGCGGGGTTGCTCGTCGCCCAGCCGCGGCTGGCCCGGTACGTCGTCGACAAGCGCCCAGGCCCGTGCCCGGGCCGCGGGCTCACCCGACATGGCCGGGCCGCGTCGTTGATGGCAATGCGCCGCGCTCGGTCGCGGTGGCTGGCCCAACCTCGGCGGGAACGGCGCCTGACCGCTCTCCTCCAGCCAGGCAGCACCGCGAGCCGGCCGTGGGCGCCACCGGCGGACCGGATGGCGGCCACCAGGGTGCTGGTGGCCGCTGACCTCGCCCGGCTACTCGACCAGCTGGCTACCACGACCGGTCGGGGCCGGGCTGAGCTGGCGGCCCGGATCGATCAGCGCCGCCGCTGGTTGGACGACCGGGTGGTGCTGCGGCACCCCGGTGGCCGGGTCAGCCGGCGCCCGCACCAGCTGCTCTGGTTCGACCCGCGCGTGGACGGCCAGTTGATCGAGGTGCTGGGGGATCTGCGCCGAGCCCGGCACCTGCTGGTGTTCGTCCCGGGTACCGGCGCCGACCTGCGGCGGCAGCCGGGCAGCTTGGCCCGCATGGCCACCTTCGCCGCTGCCGACCCCGACGTGGCCGTCGTCGTCTGGCAGGGCGCGGACCACCCCGACCAGCCTGGCGACGACGGCGAGGTCTCCCCGTTGCGCACCGAGCAGCTCGCCGCCGCGTACCGGGACGCCGCCGATCACGCCGGCCCTCAACTGGCCCGGGACGTCGAGGGCCTTCGGCTGGCCGCACCTGGGCCGGGGGCCGACCTGACCGTCATGGGGCACAGCTACGGCGGCTCGATCCTGGGCGCTGCCGAGTGGTCCGGCATGCTGCCCGATCGCCTGGTGCACCTGAGCAGCGCCGGTACCTACCGACCGGGGCTGCCGCCGCTGCCGGACGGGATCGCTGACAGCCAGGCGGCCGGCATCCCCGGCGGTGGGCCGCCCGCCCGGTACTCGATGACCGCCCCGGACGACTGGATCCAGTTCGTCCAAGGCCGCAAGCTCGACGATGCTCCGGACCTCGCGCGCCAGCTCGCGCTCCCCGGCTTTCGCTCGGTGGCGGGGTGGGCGACGGCTCGGGTCGGCGGGCTGCTGGACGCTCCGGAGCGGATCGGGCACGGAGACGATCCGGATCTGCTGCCCGGCGTGGTCCGGTTGGACACCGGTGTCGTGGACGCCACCGGTCGGGTGGTGTCCGGCCACGGCGGTGCCTTCGCGCCGGGCAGCACCGCGTGGCGGAACCTGCTGGAGGTGTCCCGCGGCGGGCCGGTGCAGGTGTTCGAACCGGACCGCTGGCAGGTGCACCTGGAGCTGGCGGGTCCGCACCTCGATGACGAGGCTCCATGGGATCCGTCGCGGATCCGCTGGGAGCCTCCGCGGTTCGTCGTCGACCGCTCCCCGTGGTCGGATCCGGCGTACCGGCCGCCGTCGGTGCCGACCCGGTGATGTCGTGCGTGAACACCACCCGGCTAGGGGTGGAGCGCCAGCACATCGTCCAGCCAGGTCGTCGGCGGGTGCCCAGCACGTCAGCGGTCCAGTCACTGGCGTGGTCGTGGTGCCAGCCGTCTGCCACACTCCGGCGCATGGCGTCGACGGCGCTGCCGCTGAGCGTGCAAGACGTGCGTGCTGCTCGGATCCTGCTCTCCGAGGTGGCCAGGCGCACGCCGCTGGAGCACAGCCGGGCGTTGAGCGATCAGGTCGGTGGCCCGGTGCACCTGAAGTGCGAGAACCTCCAGCGGGCCGGGTCGTTCAAGATCCGTGGCGCCTACACCCGGATGGCGCGGCTCACCGCCGCCGAGCGGGCCAGCGGTGTGGTGGCGGCCAGCGTCGGCAACCATGCCCAGGGCGTCGCACTGGCTGCCCAGCTCCTCGGCCTGCGGGCCACCGTCTTCATGCCCACCGGCGCACCGATCCCAAAGCTGCTGGCCACCCGTGGCTACGGGGCGCGGGTCGAGCTGGTCGGCCTCACCGTCGACGAGGCGCTGGTGGCCGCCGGGGAATTCGCGGACCGCACCGGAGCGGTGCTCATCCACCCGTTCGATCACCCGGACGTGGTGGCCGGCCAGGGGACCGTCGGTCTCGAGGTGGTGGACGACTGCCCGGACGTGCGCACCATCCTGGTCTGCACCGGTGGCGGGGGACTGCTGGCGGGGGTGGCCACCGCGGTGCACGGCACCCGGCCAGACGTCGCGGTGATCGGGGTGCAGGCCGCCGAGGCGGCGGCCTACCCGGCTTCCCTGGCCGCCGGCAGGCCGGTGCCGTTGGGCCGGATGGGCACGATGGCTGACGGGATCGCCGTCGGCTGCCCGGGCGAGGTGCCGTACGCCGTGGTCCGCGAGCTGGTGCACGACATACGCACGGTGAGCGAGGACGAGCTGTCCCGGGCGCTGCTGTTCCTGGTCGAGCGGGCCAAGCTGGTGGTCGAGCCGGCCGGGGCGGCGGGGGTGGCCGCGCTGCTGGCCGATCCGAGGTCGTTCGAGCCACCGGTGGTCGCAGTGCTGTCCGGGGGGAACATCGACCCGCTGCTGTTGTTGCGGGTGCTGCGGCACGGCATGGCCGCTGCCGGCCGGTACCTCCAGCTGCGGCTGCGGGTACCGGACGTGCCCGGTTCGCTCGCCACCTTGCTCGCGGTCCTCGCCGGCACGGAGGCGAACGTTTTGGAGGTGGAGCACGTGCGGACCGGTGCCCAGCTGCAGGTGGACGAGGCGGAGATCGGTGTCCAGCTGGAGACCCGGGGCAGCGACCACCGCGAACGGGTGCTCGCCGCCTTGAGATCAGCCGGCTACCCCTTGACCGTCGGCTGACGCCCGGCGCTCATGTCGGGTGTCAGCATCGGTGTTTTATCCAGTTCGTCGTTGTCGGTGGGCTCTGCAAGGCTGTGAACATGACTGATGCAGTGGTAGCCGAAGGGCTTGTCCAACGCTACGGATCTGTGACGGCACTCGACGGGCTCAGCTTGGCCGTGCCTCGTGGCACGGTGCTGGGCATGTTAGGGCCGAACGGGGCCGGCAAGACGACGACGGTGCGGGTGTTGACGACGCTCCTGCGTCCCGATGAGGGCAGCGCACAGGTGGTCGGCATCGACGTGCTCCGCAACCCGCGTGAGGTGCGCAAGCGTATTGGTGTCTCCGGGCAGTACGCAGCGGTGGACGAGTACCTCACCGGGTTCGAGAACCTCGACATGGTGGGGCGGCTGTACCACCTGGGGCGGTCCGCGTCGCGAGCCAGGGCGCGGGAGCTGCTTGAGCAGTTCCGGCTCGCGGACGCCGCCGATCGGCCGGTGAAGGGCTACTCCGGCGGTATGCGTCGTCGGCTCGACCTGGCCGGGGCGCTGGTGGCGGATCCGGAGGTGCTGTTCCTCGACGAGCCGACGACTGGGCTCGACCCGCGATCCCGGCAGGAGATGTGGGAGGTGATCGCCCAGCTGGTCGCGGGTGGCACCACGCTGCTGCTGACCACCCAGTACCTGGAGGAGGCGGACCGCCTCGCCGATCGGATCGTCGTGGTGGACCGGGGCACGGTGATCGCCGAGGGGACGGCGGACGAGCTCAAGGACCAGATGGGCGGCGAGCGCTTGGAGCTGGTGGTCGAGGAGAGGGAACGTCTGGGCGAGGTCCGGGTGCTGCTCGGGCAGATCGGCTCCAGCGAGGTGGCAGTGGACGATCACACCCGGCGTCTGTCGGTTCCGGTGACCGGCGGGACGAGCGCGATGGTCGAGGCGTTGCGCCGGTTGGACGCGGCGGGCCTTCGGGTGACCGACGTGGCCCTACGTCGTCCGACCCTGGACGACGTCTTCCTCAGCTTGACAGGCCATGCGGCTGAGTCCGATGAACCCGGCAAGAAGCCGGAGAAGGTGACGACACCATGACTTCCCTTACCGCGGTGGGCGACGGCCTGGTCGTCGCCAAGCGCAACCTCATCAAGATCAAGCGGGTTCCGGACCTGTTGGTCTTCACCACGTTGCAGCCGATCATGTTCGTGCTGCTGTTCGCCTACGTCTTTGGCGGCTCGATCAAAATCCCAGGCGGGGACTACAAAGAGTTCCTGATGGCCGGCATCTTCGCCCAGACGGTGGTCTTCGGGGCCACGATCACCGGTGCCGGATTGGCCGACGACATGCAAAAGGGCATCATCGACCGGTTTCGAGCGCTGCCGATGTCACGGTCAGCGGTGCTCATCGGCCGCACGATGAGCGACGTGGTGAACAACCTGATCGTGGTGATCGTGATGTCCCTCACCGGGTTCATCGTGGGGTGGCGGATTCGCGGCTCGGTGGCCGAAGCCATCGGCGGTTATCTGATGCTGCTGCTCTTCGCGTACGCCTTCTCCTGGGTGATGGCCTTCGTCGGGTTGTTGGTGTCGAGCCCGGAGGTGGTGAACAACGCAGCGTTCATCGTGATCTTCCCGCTCACCTTCATCGCTGAGACGTTCGTTCAGTCCAGCACCTTGCCTGGCCCGCTGCAGACCTTCGCGGAGTGGAACCCGGTGTCAACAGTCACCCAGGCGGCTCGGGAGCTGTTCGGCAACATCCCGCCCGAAACTCCACGGCCAGACAGTTGGTCGCTCCAGCATCCGGTGATCTACACCCTCATCTGGGCATTGGCCATTCTGGCGATATTCGTCCCGCTTGCCACCCGGCGCTATGCCCGAGCCGCCAGTCGGTGATCGCAGGGGCCTCGTGTCCCGCGCCCGCGCCAGGAGGCGCCGGCGCTCGCCCCTCAGCGCATCACTACTGATGACGCGTGCGCGGGACACTAGGCCAGGTAGGGCTTGGCGTCCACGATGGTGACCGGAATCTGGCGTCCATTGGGCGCCTGGTACGACGTCTGGTCGCCAACCTTCAAGCCGGTGATCGCGGAACCGAGCGGGGACTTCTCGCTGTAGACGTCAAGTGAGTCGTCGCTCACTTCGCGGCTGCCGAGCAGGAAGATCATCTGCTCCCCGGCGAGATCAGCGGTCACCACCATGCCTTGCTCGACGACACCGTCGTCCGCGGGCTTCTCGCCGACCGTCGCGTTCTGCAACAGCTGGGTGAGCTGTCGAATCCGGGCTTCTTGCTTGCCCTGCTCCTCCTTGGCGGCGTGGTACCCGCCGTTCTCCTTCAGGTCTCCCTCTTCGCGCGCGGCTTCGATCCGCCGGGCGATCTCGACGCGGCCCTCTCCAGTGAGGTGCTCCAGCTCAGCGGTGAGCCGGTCGTGCGCCTCCTGGGTGAGCCAGGCGGTCTCGGTGGTGTCAGTCATGGTGTCTCCAACCGTTGCTAGGTGCTGGCTGTGGCTCGCGTGCACGACTCCGATGACCCGCGAGCCGGCTCAGTGTCCACGTCGTCCCCACCGTGACCGCGCGGGAAGCGCGGGGCACCCGGCCCGCTCACCAGGCCGGGGATCACGAGGGAAGGACTTCACGATATCAAGGGCCTCAAGGTTCGTCCTGCCGATGGCCGCGAGGCCGGTGGGAACTCATCGCTCAGCGGGTTGGGCGGTCAGCGGATTCGGCAGCTGTCTACCAGGCCGGTCACTGCTAGAGCCGACGTCCGAACCCGGTCGGTTCGACGGATCACCCGGCGCTCTGACGGGCCGACGGTGACCTCGATGATCCCAACGGTCGACTTCGACCGATCGAGAGCGTGCAGCCGGCACACGGCGGTGGCCTGGGGGGCCTTGCCGACGTCGTAGGTCACCTGCACCGCGTCGTCGCCTTCCACCCGGAAGCCGACATCGGTCCAGCGGACGTCCGCTCGCGCGAGGTCGAGACCGGCCCACACCACCCACGCCAACCCCACTGCTGCGAGCACCGCCAGGGATCCGACCTGGACCAGCCACCGCCTCCGGCGAGGTGGCGGCCCGTAGCGATCACCCATGAGATCGACGGGGCGCCGGTCAGCCAGGGAGTCGTCCGGAGCGCCGCGATGGGGGTTTGTCGAGTGATCGATCACCGGGCCATCCAATCGGTTGTTCCGCCGGTCCCCGACCAGCACGAGCGTATTGGCCGGGTATCAGGTCAGCCGGCCGCTGGCGCTGTCGGGGCCTGCTGTCAGGATTGCTCCCGTCACTGTCCCGCGCCCAGGACGTCAGGAGAAACGTGGTGAACGACACGCTGCGCTTGATGTGTGTGCACGCTCATCCGGACGACGAATCCAGCAAGGGGGCGGCCGCGATGGCTCGGTACGTCGCCGAGGGTGTCGAGGTTCTGGTCGTGTCGTGCACTGGTGGCGAACGCGGGGACGTGCTCAACCCTCGGCTCCAGGGCACGCCGCAGGTGTCCCGGGACATCGCCGAGGTGCGGCGCCTGGAGATGGCTGCCGCAGCGGCCGAGCTGGGGGTGCGGCACGTGTGGCTGGGTTTCGTCGACTCCGGCCTGCCGGAGGGCGACCCGTTGCCGCCGCTGCCTGCGGGTTGTTTCGCACTGACCCCGCTTCCGGTGGCGACCGAGGCTCTGGTCCGCGTGGTGCGGCGGTTCCAGCCTCACGTCATGACCACGTACGACGAGAACGGCGGCTACCCCCACCCGGATCACATCCGGTGTCACGAGATCTCGATGGGCGCTTACCACGCCGCGGGAGATCCAGCCCGGTTCCCAGGTGCCGGCGCGCCCTGGCAGCCGCAGAAGCTGTATTACCACCAGACGTTCTCGAAGGCCCGGCTGGTCGCCATCCACGAGGCGCTCGTGGCTCGCGGCCTGCCGTCGCCGTTCGGTGAGTGGCTGCAGCACTGGGAGGACCGGGAGGAACGATCGATCACCACCCGAGTGCCGTGCGGCGACTGGTTCGAGGCCCGTGACCGCGCGTTGCGTGCGCACGCCACCCAGGTCGATCCGGACGGCCCGTGGTTCGCGGCCCCGCTCGATGTGCAGCTGGAGCACTGGCCGACCGACGACTTCGAGCTGGCGCACAGCCATGTCCCGACATCCACGCCGGAGGACGACTTGTTCGCCGGGCTCCGCACGGCGGTCGCCACATGACGTGGTTGGCCAGGACGCAGCCCGATCCGCAGTCGGTCACCCCGGGCATCCTCGGGTTTCTCATCGTCTTCGCGCTCGCCGTCGCGACCTGGCTGCTGCTGCGCAACCTCACCGCCCGGTTACGGCGGATGCGCTTCCGGGAGGAGGCGCGCCTGGCGGCGCAGGCCGAGTCTGCCGATCGAGGGGCGGAGGGTTCCGAGGCCGCTGAAAGCTCCGACACGCCATCCAATCCCCCCGACGAACGCTGACGACCTCGCCGGCTCGGCCGGAGCGTCCGCGTCCGATCGGCTCAACTCAGGGGTAGCTGGCGGACCAGCGCGAGAGGGTCGCGGCGGTCGCCGTACACCTGTCGCAGCGCTCGGCCGGCGGCGTGCAGCCCGCCCATCCCGTGCACGGCTGGCCCGGGCGGGGTGGACGCGGAGCACAGGTAGACCCCAGCGACCGGAGTCCGGTACGGATCCCATCGCGGCACCGGCCGGGCGAGCAGTTGCCACGGGCTGGTCGCGCCGGACGCGATGTCGCCGCCCACGTAGTTGGTGTTGTAGCGCTCTGCCTGTGCGGCGGTGACCACCGCGCGGTGGCGGACCACGTCCCGGAAGCCGGGCGCGAACCGCTCCACCTGGGCGGTCACCACGTCACCGAGGTCCCGGGTCGAACCGGCGGGCACGTGCGCGTAGGTCCAGAGGGTGTGGCCGTCGTCGGGTGTGCGGGTGGCGTCGACCACTCCGGGTTGCGCGACCAGCACGTACGGCCGGTCGGGGTGCCGACCGGCGGCCACCTCGCGTTCGCTGGCCAGCATCTCCTCGCGATCGCCGCCGAGGTGCAGCGTGCCGGCGCGGTCGCTGCCCGGCGCCGCCCACGGCACCGGCGCGTTGAGCGCGAAGTCGACCTTGCAGGCGGCGGAGCCGTACCGGAACCGCCGCAACCACCGCGCGTAGGACGTCGGCAGCCGATCACCGGCGAGGTAGAGCAGGCCACGGGGTGCGACGTCCAGCAGCACCACCCGGGTTCGGGGGTGCGCGGCCTGCAGCTCTGCCAGCGAGGTCACCGGCTGGCCGGTGGTGATCCGCCCGCCGCCGGCCACCACGGACCGGGCCATCGCGTCCACGATGGTCTGACTGCCGCCCAGGGGGATCGGCCACCCGACCGCGTGCCCGAGGGTGGCCAGCACCAGGCCGGCCGCAGCCGGGGCCGGGGCGCGTGGGGGGGCGATGGCGTGGGCGCTGCACCCGGTCAGCAGAGCTGGCGCGAGATCGCCGTGCCAGCGCCGCCCCCAAGCCGGGCCGCCCTGCTCCAGCACCCGAGCCAGCAACTGGACGACGGTGCCCGGGGCCCGGGCGGCGGCCCGCAGCGCGGCCCCGCGCAGGTCCGAGGTGCTCAGGGCGACGAGATCCTGCCACCGCTCGACCAGCGGTCCGAGCAGCGCGCGCCAGGCCCGTCCGTCGCCCGTGCGGTCGTCGTCCAGCGCGGCCGCGGTGCGGCCGAGGTCCTGCCACGCCAGCCCAGCGCGACCGCCGTCCAGCGGGTGCGCGTACGCGATGTCCGGGTAGCGCATCTCGACCCCTCGCCGCGTCAGGTCGAAGGCCCGTAAGAACGGGGACGCCACCGCCATCGGGTGCACCGCGGAGCACACGTCGTGCCGGTACCCGGGCAGAGTCAGCTCAGCCGTCCGAGCCCCGCCCCCGATCGTCTCCGCGGCCTCGATCACCTCGACCGTCAGTCCGGCGGCGGTCAGCACCACCGCGCCGGCCAGCCCGTTCGGCCCCGCACCGACCACGACCGCGTCCACGTCTTCCACCCTGGAACGCTACCCGCCGCCGGGCGCCGGCACCTCTCACTCACGAACGGCGCGGGCGGCCGGTCAGCGGTGCGCTCAACGCGGGTCCGGCGACGCGGGTCGGTGCGAAGGATCGTCGTCGGGGACCATCGAGGGATGAACCGGTTGGCTGGACAGACCAGTCCGTATCTGCTGCAGCACGCCGACAACCCGGTGGACTGGTGGCCGTGGGGTGCCGACGCCTTCGCCGAGGCCCGGCGTCGTGACGTCCCGGTGCTGCTGTCGGTCGGGTATGCGGCCTGCCACTGGTGCCACGTGATGGCCCACGAGTCGTTCGAGGACGTCGGGACCGCCACGCAGGTCAACGCCGGCTTCGTCGCGGTCAAGGTGGACCGGGACGAGCGGCCGGACGTCGATGCCACCTATATGGCGGCGACGGTCGCGCTCAGCGGCCACGGTGGTTGGCCGATGACCGTGTTCCTCACCCCGGACGGCGCGGTCTTCCAGGCCGGCACCTACTACCCGCCGTCGCCGCGGCCGGGCGTGCCGTCGTTCCGGCAGCTGCTGACCGTGGTGTCCGAGGCCTGGCGAGACCGCCGGGGTGACGTCCAGGGCGCCGCCGCTCGGATCACGGCTGCGCTCAGCGAGCACCGCGGTCAGCACCATGACCCTGCTGATCCGTCCGCCGGTCCCTCGGGTAGCGGCAGGTCCGGCAGGTCGTCGCAGGTGGCGCAGGCGCCAGTGCCGCCGTCCCAGGAGGCACTGGCCACAGCCGTCGACGTGGTCCTGCGAGACGAGGACCGTGAGTGCGGCGGCTTCGGCGGGGCGCCGAAGTTCCCGCCGTCCATGGTGCTGGAGTGGCTGTTGCGGCACGCCGCCCGCGTCGGCACTGGCCAGGTGGCCACTGGTCACGGCGCTGAGGTTGACGGCGCCGGCAGCTTGTCGGGCGGCGGTAGCGCTGCTGACGCCGCCGCTGACACCGGCGATCGGGCGTTGGCCGCGGTCGGCCGGACCTTGCGCGCGATGGCCGCTGGCGGCATCCACGACCAGCTGGAGGGCGGTTTCGCGCGGTACGCCGTGGACGCGGGCTGGGTGGTGCCGCACTTCGAGAAGATGCTGTACGACAACGCGTTGCTGGCTCGGGTCTACCTGCACTGGTGGCGACTCACCGGCGAGCCGCTGGGTCGTCGGGTCGCGGAGCAGACCTGCGACTGGATGCTGCGCCGGCTGCGCACCGACGGCGGCGGCCTGGCCAGCTCACTGGACGCCGACACCGACGGGGTCGAGGGCAGCACCTACGTCTGGACGCCGGGCCAGCTGGTCGAGGTGCTCGGCGCGGACGACGGAGCCTGGGCCGCTCAGCTGCTCGGCGTCACCGCTGACGGGACGTTCGAGCACGGGACGTCGACCTTGCGGATGCTGCGCGATCTCGATGCCGGCCCGGGCGACTCCGACGCCGGCCCGGTCGACTCGAACGCCGATCCAGCACCGGTGCACCGGTGGCACTCGATACGCGAGCGGTTGTCCCGAGCCCGGGACCACCGCACCCAGCCGGCCCGCGACGACACGGTGATCGCGGCCTGGAACGGCCTGGCGGTCGCTGCACTGGCCGAGACCGGGGCGCTGTTCGACCGACCGGACCTGGTGGACGCTGCTGGGGCTGCCGCCGCTGCCGTCCTCGGCGTGCACCTGGTGGACGGACGGCTGCGTCGGGTGTCCCGCGATGGCGTGGCAGGAGAGCCCGGCGGTGTCCTGGAGGACCACGGCGACCTGGCCGAGGGCCTGTTCGCGCTGTACGCGGTCACCGGCGAGCCGCGGTGGTGGCGGGCTGCGGACGAGCTGGCCACCGCGGTGGCCGTTCGATTCGTTGGGCCGGACGGGAAGCTGCGGGACACGGCGGTCGATGCCGTCGATCCGATGCTGCGGGCCGCCGCGGGCGACCGGCTCGCCGATCCGGCTGACAATGCCCACCCCAGTGGCGCGTCCGCGGCCGCTGGGGCGTTGCTGACCGCTGCGTCCATCGCCGGTGACGCCAGGCGCCGGCTGCTCGCCGAGACCGCGCTGGACCAGGTCCGGCAGATCGCCGCCCAGCACCCGCGGTTCGCCGGCTGGGGCTTGGCTGTCGCCGAGGCCGCCGCGGACGGTCCCCGCGAGGTGGCTGTGGTCGGTCCGTTGGGTGACCCGCGGACCAGGGCGTTGTGCCAGGCGGCCTGGCTCGGCGCCGCACCAGGGTTGGTGATCGCCATCGGCGACCCGGCCGGCCCGGAGCTGAGCGGCCTGGAACTGAGCGGCGCGGCACCGAGCGGCGCAGGAGTAGTTCCGCTGCTGTCCGACCGGGACGCGCCGGGCGGTGTCCCGACCGCGTATCCCTGCCGTGGCCAGGTGTGCGACCTGCCCACGTCCGATCCGTCCCGGCTGGCCGCGTTCATCCTTGCTCGGGCCGGCGGTGGTCCCTCGGCGTGAGTTTCCACTCGCGGTACTTGCGGGGCAGGCAGACAGCGCAGGGTCGGTAGCCAGCTTGGCGGGCGGTGGCCTCGTCCAGGAAGAAGACCCGATGCACGGCGTAGTAGCCGCGGGCGAGCCATCGACGTGCGGCGGGGCAGTCCAGACGGCCGTAGACCTTGGTGCGCCGATGCCCGCCGACGGCGCCCGGCACGCTGCTGGTGTACGGCCTGCCGGCGGCGTCAAGCAGGACCCACTCTCGTGAGCCTCCGATGGTCAGATATGCGGCCGGACGGAGGCTGGCCGGCACGTCGTCAGGCCGCATCGTGGAAGATCAAGGCCAGAGCGACCCGCTGCCTGGTCAGAATTTCGCTAGCGCCGTGTCGGTGAGTGACGTGGTGGACCCGTGACCCACCCCGGACGGGTCGACGGTTGTTCGGAAAGACGACGCCGTGGCCGCGGTCCAGGCGGATTGCGGTGGCCCGTGTCTGAGCCCGAGGACGCTGCTCGGTGAGGATGAACTCGCCCTCGGTGTAGTCGACCTCGGGTTCAGATAGGCCGCGCCTGCAGCGCGACATTTTCGGTGAGGTCGCCATTGGTATCGACTCGGATCTCGTACAGCGTCTCCTCCCGGAACTGAGCGGGAGCGTTCCGGCCGGCGTCCGGATTCACGTTCAGCACGAAGACCGTTGTCTTGCCGGTGGATCCGGGAAGGACAAAGAAGTCGGTCGGATCGATCCTCGGGTCCTCGACCGAGGTCGGGGAGTCGAAGTGGTGTCCCATGGGGTTCCTGCTCTGCAGGTGCGTCGTAACGCACGGCTGAGGCTAACATCGGTGAAACGTTCGCCGACGCCACGATGTGAGGACGTCCGGCATCAGTCCTCGGAACCGGTGCAGGCCTCGGAACAACGCTCTGCCCAGCCGGCCGACCACAGTCGAAGTGCTATTGGCGCGTCTATGCAAGCACCTCAGCCGTGCGCCGGAACTGTCAGCGCCTGCGCTATGGAGGACTTGATCGCAGACGGTGCCTGGCGCGGATGCGCTGGGGACCAGTGAGAGGAGCACTTTTCCGTCGTTCGTAAGCGAGTACTACCAGGTTATACTTGCGGTATGAAAACCGCGATCTCCGTCCCGGACGAGACGTTCGAGGCAGCAACTCGACGGGCGCGTGAACTCGGCATGAGCCGCTCCGAGTTCTTTACCACTGCTGCCGAGCGATACCTGAGCGAACTGGACCGTTCGTCCCTCAGCGCAAGGATCGACGAGGCGCTGGCGGCCGGTTCGGCAGGCGACAGCAGCTGGGCCGATGTGGTCGAGGCGAGCAAGGCCCGATTGGCTCGAGAGCCGGAGTGGTGATAACGCGGGGGAGCGTCTGTTGGGCTGATCTCGGTCCGGCGAAGGGCAGTCGGCCCGCGAAGCGGCGACCGGTCCTCGTCGTCCAGGCCGACGCTTACAGCGCCACTCGGCTGGCAACGGTCGTCGTGGCCGTCATCACCTCGAACACAGCACTGGCCGCGATGCCAGGGAACGTGATGGTGCCCGCGACCTTCAGCGGCCTGCCAAAAGACTCTGTGGTCAACGTGACCGGCCTGCTCACGATCGACGAGGCTGAGACGGGCCCGCCAGTAGGCACGTTGCCGGGGCATCTCATGGACCAGGTTGATCACGGACTGCGCGCAGTGCTCGATCTGTGACCGCCCACGTCTCGCAGCCCGCTTGGTATCAGGACGTCAGCGCAGCATGAGGTGTGTCGGTCGATCGGATCGCCTGTTCGAGCTGGGAACTTCTTCACCACTTCGGCGACTGACCCCCGACCGCATGGTGCCAGTCGTCAGGCGGGGTGGGTGTAGACGGCGAACGAGACCGCGATGTAGTGCACGACGAACGCGGCGACCGTGCAGGCGTGGAAGATCTCGTGGAAGCCGAACCAGCGGGGGCTCGGGTCGGGGCGCTTGAGCCCGTAGACCACGCCACCGACGGTGTAGAGCACCCCGCCGACGATCACCAGGGTGAGCACCGTGACGCCGCCCTGGCGCAGGAAGTCCGGCAGGTACAGCACTGCGACCCAGCCCAGGGCCAGGTACACCGGGGTGTACAGCCAACGGGGGGCGCCGACCCAGAACACCCGGAACAGCACCCCGCCCAGCGCACCCGCCCAGACCACCAGGAGCAGCATGCGCGCCTTGCCCTCGGATAGCAGCAGCGCGGCGAACGGTGTGTAGGTGCCGGCGATGATGAGGAAGATGTTCGAGTGGTCCAGCCGTTTGAGGAGCCGCTGCACCCGCGGCGACCAGCTGCCGCGGTGGTACACGGCACTGGTGCCGAAGAGCAGGGCCGCGGTCAGCGCGTAAACCGCCGCGGTGACCCGGCCGAGGGTGGACGGCGCGAGCGCGATGAGCACGATGCCCGCCGCCAAGGCCAGCGGGAACGTGCCGGCGTGCAGCCAGCCCCGCAGCTTCGGCTTGACGATGGCGGCGACCTCACGGGCTGCGTTTCGGGCTGCGCTCGCTCCATCGTCCGTGCTCATCCGCCCACGGTAGTCCACCAGCGGTGGGTTCACTGATCGCGTTGTCCGGAGTTTCACCGGGCCGTCGCCGCAGGGTGGCTCCTGCCCATCGATGACCCACTGGCGTGATCGCGTGCGTCCGGGTCGTCGTCAGTTGCGTGCGGTGATCCGGGTGACGCCGGTGTCGACCGCACGGCCGAACCGGGCGAAGGACTCGGAGTAGCAGATGAAGTCGGCCGTCCAGCAGTCGCCCTGCTGCGGGTCCGCGTCGGCCTGGTTCATCACCCGGTCGGTGTAGCGGTTCCCGAGGTTGCTGATGATCGTGATGATGTAGTCCCGCCGCGGCGCTCCCGGCAGCGAGTGCACGACGCCGAGGTCGGAGCCGTAGTTGCGGGTCAGCCCGGTCTTGTGGGCGAAGGTCACCTCGGCAGCCGCGTTGCACGGCCGGGTGTCGGCCGGGTAGGGGATGCCGTCGACGGTGGCTCGGCCGTCGTCGTCCAGCCACCGCTGCGGGGTGGCGGCCGGAATGCCGCGGGTGGGGTAGGGGCGGGTCAGGTCGAACTCGGCCGGCAGCCGGTGCCGGCACCAGTTCGTGGTGGACAGCACCTCGTTGAAGCCCTGGTCGGCCAACGCCTGGCGCAGCACCGCGCGCGAACGCTCGGACAGGTCGGACCGGGTGACCCGGCCGCCGTCCGCCCGGCGGAAGAGCGTGCCGGGGCCACCGTCGATCAGCAGCAGCAGCTTGGCCGCGTCGAACGCGCCCACGGTGATCTTCCCGACCTGCCAGGACCCACCGGTCGCCGGATCGGTGCCGAGCACCTTCAGGGACGGCAGGCCCAGCTCGATCAGCCCGACGTTCATCGCGTCGACCTGGTCCAGCTCGTGCAGCCGTTTAAGCAGGGCGCAGGTGTCCCGGTTGTTCGACGCGGAGAGCATCGTGTCCAGGAACTGCGCGATGGTCGCCGTCCGGGCGCCCTGCGAGCACAGCGACGGGGGGTTCGGCCCGGGGTCGTAGGCGTAGCTGTCGTCCCAGTCCAGCACCCCGGTGTCCACCAGGTGCGCCACCCAGTACCCGACCACTAGCTTGAACGTGGACGCCGGGTACGGCTCCATGAACTCTATCGGAGCGTCCTCGCGGCCGGCGACCACGTCGTCCGCCGCGGTGAACGGCGGGCTGGTCCAGGTGAACCCGTTGGCGCCGTCGAACCGGTCCAGGTTCCAGGAGCGGAACCGGACGCCGTCCGAGCGCAGGTCCCGACCGATCGGCGCTAGCGTCCCCCGGGGGTAGTCGCGGGACAGCAGCACGTTCGCCGCGGCCTGTGGCCGACCGGCCGCGTCCAGCTGGATCACCGCCACGTCCACGTTCGGCGTCGCGGCGATCCGCGGATAGGGGAAGCTCTGGTCGCCGTCCACCACGTTGGTGAACCCGGCGGAGCGGACGGCCGACAGAACCATCCGCTCCAGTCTCCGCTGGGTGTAGGGCTGCGAGTACGGGCGAGCCTGCGTGGGTGCTGCCGCCGACCCAGCGGTTGACGACCCAGCGGTTGACGACCCAGCGGTTGACGACCCAGCGGTCGACGACAAGGCCGCGGCCCGAACGCCCGCGGCCTGGGGCGCCGCGGCGGTCGCCGCGCCGGTGCCGGACATCGCCGCGGCAGTGGCCGCGATCGAGACCGCGGTGACCGCGACGACCGACCGGCGCCACCGCCGGGTCTGCCGCCGCGTCCTCAGGATGCCGACTGCTGAACCGTTCATGGCTACCTCCGTCGAGCCGACCTGCCGATCGTCGCGCCGCTCCGCGTCGTATCGGGGTCGAGTCGTTGTTGATCGATGGTGTCGGTGGTGGCGCGTGTTGCCGGTGCTGGCGCGCCGCCCTTACCGGTGTCCGCACGCTAGCAACGGCAGGTCCGGGTAGGCAGGTCGTTGGCGAAGCTGGTCGACGGACGTTGGTCCACCTGGCGGAGTAGCCCTTGCCGGATGCGCTCAGCCGGTAGCGTTCAGTGCGACCAGTGAGGGAGAGGAGACGGCTGGTGGGCCTCCCGCAGCTGGCGTACCGCGCGTACGAGCGGCGTCTGTCAGCCAGCTTGGACCCAGCCAGCCTGCCGCGGCACATCGGGGTGATCGTCGACGGCAACCGTCGGTGGGCTCGGGCCGTCGGCGCGGGCACCGCTGTCGGTCACGCTGCTGGTGCGGACAACATGGTGCGGCTGCTGCAGTGGTGTGACGAGGTGGGCGTCGAGCTGGTCACGCTGTGGCTGCTGTCAACCGACAACCTCGCTCGCCCTGCCAGCGAGCTGTCCGCGCTGCTGCGGATCATCGAGGACCTCACGGAGCGGATCGCGGCCACCGGCCACTGGCACCTGCACCCGGTGGGCGCTCTGGACCTGCTCCCGGACCCGACCGCCCGTCGCCTCAAGGAGCTGGACGAGCGGACCCGGCACGCGCCGGGGCACTCCCGCACCCGGACCGTCAACGCTGCCATCGGGTACGGCGGTCGCCGGGAGATCGCCGACGCCGTGCGGTCGCTGATGAAGGAGCACGCCGCCCGGGGCACCTCGATCGAGGAGCTGGCCGAGATCCTCGACGTCGACCACATCGCCGAGCACCTCTACACCCGAGGTCAGCCCGACCCGGACCTGGTGATCCGCACGTCCGGCGAGCAGCGGCTCAGCGGGTTCTTGCTCTGGCAGAGCGCGCACAGCGAGTTCTACTTCTGCGAGGGGTTCTGGCCGGACTTCCGGAAGGTCGACTTCCTGCGCGCCTTGCGTGCCTACGGCCAGCGCGCTCGGCGATTCGGCGGTTGAGAGACCCGGCGGTTGAGAGACCCGGCGGTTGAGACCCGAACTACGGCGCGCTCAGCGAGTCCTCAAGGTCGGTGGGCCGACCGCGACCGGTCCGCGCAGCAGTTCGAGGAACTCGGGTAGCGGCCGTGGTCTGGCGAACTGGTACCCCTGGCCCAGGGTGCACCCGGACGCGCGCAGCAGCCGGGTCTGCTCAGGGCGTTCGATGCCCTCTGCCACCACCTCCAGGTCCAGCGCCGAGGCCATCACCAGGACGGCATCGACCAGCGCACGAGCCCGCTCGTGGGTGTCGATGCCCCGGATGAACGACCGGTCGATCTTGACCACGTCGACCGGGAGGTGTTGCAGGTATCCGATCGAGGAGTAGCCCACCCCGAAGTCGTCGATGGCCAGTCGGGCGCCGGCTGCGGTCATCTGACGCAGCGTGCGGGCCGCCGGTTCGTCGTCCTCGACGAGCACCGACTCGGTCATCTCCAGCACCAGCCGAGACGGGCTGAGCGTCGCCACCGCCTGACGCACCCGCTCGACCAGACCCTCGTCGCGCAACTGGTGCGCGGACACGTTCACCGCGACGTCCAGCGGCCGGCCGGCCGCCTGCACCAGACGCGGCGCGTCCTCGACGACCTGGCGCAGCACCCGCCGACCGAGCGGCACGATCAGGCCGCTCTCCTCGGCGATGGGGATGAACACGTCCGGGGCGACCAACGTCCCGTCGTGTCGCCATCGCGCCAGGGCCTCGGCCCCCACGATGCACTCATTCCGCAGGTCGACGACCGGCTGGTAGTGCACGACCAAACCGTCCTCGATCTCCGAGCGCAACGCCTCCACCAGCTCGAGTCGGCGGATCCGCTCGTCCCGCAGCGATCGCCGATAGATCACGTACTCGTTCTTGCCGCGGGACTTCGCCCGGTACATCGCCATGTCCGCGTTGCGCATGAGCTCTGCGGCCTCGGGCTCGCGGTCCTCGTCTGCCTCCGGGACGGCGACTCCGATGCTGGCCCCGATCTGCACCGTGTGCCCCGAGATCGGCACCGGCACCCGGACCGCGGACAGCAGATGCCGACAGGTGCGCTCGACCTGCCCGGAGTCCGGGACCTGGATGAGCAGGATCGCGAACTCGTCCCCTCCGAGGCGGGCCACGACACCGGGCGGTGGCACCAGAGCCGTGAGCCAGCTCCCGACTCGGCGCAGCAGCTCGTCCCCGGCCGCGTGCCCGAACCGGTCGTTGACCGACTTGAAGCCGTCGAGGTCGACGTAGATCACCGCTAGGCCCGTGCCCTGCGAGCTGGCGTCCCGATGGGTGAGCGCGGCTTCCAAGCGTTCGGTGAAGGCGAGGCGGTTGGCCAGACCGGTCAGCTGGTCGACCCGGGCCTGCTCGGCGAGCTGGTCCACCAGCTTCAACCGCAACAGCGCCTGCTCGGCCACCCCACCCAGTGTTTGCAGAGCGGCGCGGTCCTGCTGCAGGGAGGAGCGGGCGCGACCGTCCCCGCGGGTGACGAGCCAGGGCTGCTCATCGGGACCGGTCAGGTCGGGTGGAACCTGCAGCCCCAGCTCCTTGGTGCCCGGCGGCTCTTGCTGCCAGCGCATCGGTGGCCGTGCCGTCACCACGCTCGCGTGCCTGTGCAGAAGGCCCACCAGCTCCGGCACGGTGCGCACCGTGTGCATCGCGGCGGCAGCGTGAAACATCGCCCCGAGCCGACGCTGGTGCTCGCCGCCGCGGCTCAGCGCGCGGCTGGCGACCAGGATCGTGGCGAGCGGGCCAAGCAGCAGAAACCCGCTCCAGGAGGGCAGCTCCCGTAGGACGACCGCGCTGAGGTACCCCAGGCTGTTCACCGCGACAAACGCCAGCGCCGACAACAGGCCGTTGGGCTCCTTGAGCTCCCTGAGCAGCTGATTGTGATCCTCGAGCGAGACCGACAACGCCGAGACGCAGTAGTCGATGACGAAGTACACCAGGCAGCCGAACGCCACGGCTCCCAGCTCGGCCGGAGAGGTGGTGCCCACCTGGCCGGAGTGGTGGATGATCGCGACGGTGAGAGTGCCGCAGATGGTGAAGAGCGCGGCGTTGAACACCCTGATGGCCGGACGATTTCGCGCGATCATCGCGGTGCCCCACTGGGCCACGATCCAGATCACGAGGCTTTCCAACGACCCGATCTGCAAGCTGAGCATGACCAGTACGGCTGATTCGAAGCTGACTTCGATGCCGGTAGCGCCTCGCCCACTGATATGCAGCGGGAACCGGGCGATGAGCATGATCAGCAGAGTCAGCGGCGCGCCGACCGCCAGGGTGATCGCCCAGTCCGTCCTGGGCTGAATGTTGAGTGCGGCGTAGCCAAGGACGAGGACGCCCAGTCCGATGCCCGACACCATCAGAAAGAAGTCGAAGCTCCAGCTGAGCGCTGACTTGCCGGGTGGTGATACCTGCATGGTCGTATCGGCTCCCGATCGGCTGGATTCACGTACCGTATCGAGGCCGTCGCGTGCGCACTCAGCTTCGCGCCAGCGGTCGTGCGCCCTTGACGTCAGCGGCGATATGTCCTTGGCGTCAGCGGCGGTATGTCTTTCGCGTCAGTGGCGGTATGTCACAGTGCTGCCGTGACGCTCACCGGGAGCTCCGTCGAGCCGGTCGCCGACCGAGGCGTCGCTTCGGCGCCGCGACCATGGATGGATCTCAACAGCGACCTCGGTGAGGGCTTCGGAGTCTGGCGCCTGGGCGACGACGAACTCCTGCTGGATGTGGTGACCAGCGCCAACGTCGCCTGCGGGTTCCACGCCGGCGACCCGAGCATCCTGCGCAGGGTGTGCGCGGTGGCCGCCGAGCGCGGCGTCGTCCTCGGCGCGCAGGTCTCCTATCGGGACCTGGCCGGATTCGGCCGCCGGTTCCTCGACGTCGCACCCGCCGACCTAGTCGACGACGTGCTCTACCAGGTCGGCGCGCTGCAGGTGTTCGCTCAGGTGGCTGGCAGCCAGGTGGCCTATGTCAAGCCGCACGGGGCGCTCTACCACGCGGTGACGACGCACGAGGACCAGGCCGCCGCGGTCGTCGAGGCGGTGCGCCTGCTGGGGGGTCGGCTCGCCGTCCTGGGACCGCCAGGATCGGTCCTGGCGCGGCGTGCGGCCGAAGCCGGCCTCCCGGTGGTGCTGGAGGCATTCGCCGACCGCGGGTACGCGGCCGATGGCTCGTTGGTGCCACGCCAGGTCGCCGGCCGGCCGGTCGCCGCTGCGGTGATCACGGACCCGGACGTCGTGGTGCCTCGAGCGGTGCGACTCGCCACCGCGGGGGAGGTGGTCGCGGTCGACGGCACGGTGGTGCCGCTGCGCGCTCGGTCCCTGTGCGTCCACGGTGACACGGCCGGGGCCGTCCAGCTGGCGCATCGGGTGCGCCGCGCCCTGCGGGACGCCGGGGTCGTGGTCCGACCGTTCGCCGACGAGGTCTAGGCGTCCGTGACCCGATCGGCGTCGTCCAGCGGCCCGGGCTCAGGCCTGGGCGCGGGTGTGCTTCGTGCCGGTGTTCTCGAGGTCGGGGGTGCTGCCACCGTCCGGGCGTGCGGCGACACGGCGGTGCTGCTGGAGCTGCCGGACTTGGACGCCGTCCGCCTCATCGCGGACGCCCTGGCGGCCAGCCCGGTCCCCGGAGCAGGTGACGTCGTCCCGGCGGCGCGGACGGTGCTGATCCGTTTCGACCCGCGGTGCACCGACCGCGACGCCGTGCTGCGGCACGTGCAAGCCGCCGCCCGACGCGACCCGCACGGTCGGCCGACTGCCGCCCAGCCGGGTGCTGCCGCGCCCGCCCAGCAGCCCATGCCCCAGGTGACCCGGCCGGTGGTGCTGCCCGTGGTGTACGACGGGCCGGACCTGGCCGACGTCGCGGCCGCGCTCGGGATCGGCGTCGAGGACGTGGTGGCGCGTCATCTGGCCGTGGACTGGACGGTGGCGTTCACCGGGTTCGCGCCCGGCTTCGGGTACCTCGTCGGCGGCGACTTGCCGGTGCCGCGACGGGCCGAGCCGCGGACCCGGGTACCGGCGGGGTCGGTGGGCCTGGCGGGCGAGTTCACCGGCGTCTACCCCACGGCCTCGCCGGGTGGCTGGCAGCTGATCGGCCGGACCGGCGTCCAGGTGTGGGATGCCGAACGGGATCCGCCGGCCTTGCTGGCTCCGGGGACACGGGTCCGTTTCCAGCGGGCGGGGTGACGGGTGCCTGCCCAGCGAGGTCGAGCGCTGGTGGTGACCGCGACCGGTCCGCTCGCCACCGTGCAGGATCTCGGCCGCGCGGGGTGGGCGGCTCTGGGCGTTCCGACGTCCGGTGCCGCCGACCGGCAGGCGCACCGGCTGGCGAACCGGCTGGTCGGCAACCCGTCGGCGGCGGCGACCATCGAGACGACGATGGGCGGCCTTCGACTGGTGGCGCGCGGAACGGTCGCCGTGGCGCTGGCGGGAGCGCCCGGGTCGTTGCGGGTGGTGGACGGGGTTCTCGACCGGGATCGGGGTTTCGACCGGGACGGGGTCCTCGGCTGGGATCGGGGTCTCGACCGGGACTGGGGTCCGTACCGAGCGGTCGTCGTGCCGGACGGCGGCGAGATCGAGGTGGGCGGCCCGACGTCCGGAGTCCGGAGTTATCTGGCGGTGCGTGGGGGTGTGGCCACGGTCCCGATGCTGGGCTCGCGGAGCACCGACCTGCTGTCCGGTCTGGGTCGTCCGCTGGCGGTCGGCGATGTGCTGCCGGTGGGGTCGATGGCTGACCGGCCGGCTGGGCGATCGGTCGCCGCGGACGGTGGTGACAGCTTCGGGGACCTCCCAGTGACAGATCTCGTCCCGGTGTCTGCTCCGGCCGTCGGCGACGTGGTGCTGCGGGTGTTGCTCGGACCGCGCGACGACTGGTTCCACCCGTCCGCGGTTGAGGCGTTGGCCTGCGCCCGATGGTCGGTCACCGGGCGGGTCAGTCGGGTTGGCATGTGGCTGGACGGGCCGCTGCTGCGGCGCCGTGCTGATCGTCGCGGCAGCGAGCTGGCGAGCGAGGGCACCGTGCCCGGGGCGGTGCAGGTACCGCCGACCGGGCTGCCCGTAGTGTTCGGCGCCGACCACCCCGTCACCGGTGGCTATCCGGTGATCGCCGTGGTCCGAGACGCTGACCTCGATCGGGCCGCGCAGCTGCGTCCGGGTCAGCACGTCCACTTCCAGTGCTGACCCGGACGTTTGTCCACGGCCGCTGTTCACCCGGAGGTTCCGGCGTGTTGGTCACCAGCCGACGAACGGCCGGGTTAACGTCGCAGCACCGTCCGCTGCGGGCTGGTGTCCGTGGCCGAGGTCCGCGCTGAGACCGGAGGACCCGTGCAGCACACCGATCCCCCCGAATCCCCAGCTAGCACAACGCGGTCACCGACCAGTTCCGCAGCCCACGACAGCCGCCGGACGTTTGTGATCGATACCTCCGTGTTGCTGTCCGACCCGCGGGCGATGCTGCGGTTCGCCGAGCACGAGGTGGTGCTGCCAGTGGTGGTGGTCACCGAGCTGGAGGGCAAGCGGCACCACCCGGAGCTGGGCTGGTTCGCGCGCACCGCCCTGCGGCTGCTGGACGACCTGCGGGTCCGGCACGGCCGGCTCGACGCCCCGCTGCAGCTGGAGACCGGCGGCACCGTGCGGGTCGAGCTGAACCACACCGATGCGGGGTGCTTGCCGGACGGGTTCCGACTGGGCGACAACGACACCCGGATCCTCGCGGTGGCGCGCAACCTCGCCGACGGTGGTGCCGACGTCACGCTGGTCAGCAAGGATCTGCCGATGCGCGTCAAGGCGTCCGCGGTCGGCCTGCGCGCTGACGAGTACCGCGCCGAGCTGGCCGTGGACACGGGCTGGACCGGGATGGCCGAGCTCGACGCCACCGCTGGCGAGGTTGCGGCGGTGTACGACACCGGCACGGTGGAGCTGCCCATGGCGGCGGACCTGCCCTGCCACACCGGTGTCGTGCTGACGTCCCCGAACGGCAGCGCTCTCGGGCGGGTGGCGCCGGACAAGTCGATCCGGCTGGTGCGCGGCGACCGGGATGCGTTCGGCCTGCACGGACGCAGCGCCGAGCAGCGGATCGCCCTCGACCTACTGCTGGACCCGGACGTCGGCATCGTTAGCCTCGGCGGCCGAGCCGGCACCGGTAAGAGCGCGCTCGCGCTGTGCGCCGGTTTGGAGGCGGTGCTGGAGCGTCGGCTGCACCGCAAGGTGGTGGTGTTCCGCCCGTTGTACGCCGTCGGCGGGCAGGATCTCGGCTACCTGCCGGGCACCGAGGCGGAGAAGATGGGTCCGTGGGCGCAGGCGGTCTTCGACACCTTGGCCGCGATCGTGTCGACCGAGGTGGTCGACGAGGTGCTCGACCGCGGCATGCTCGAGGTGTTGCCGCTCACCCACATCCGGGGTCGTTCCCTGCATGACGCGTTCGTGGTGGTGGACGAGGCGCAATCGTTGGAGCGCAACGTTTTGCTGACCGTGCTGTCCCGGGTGGGGCAGAACTCCCGGGTGGTGCTCACCCACGACGTCGCGCAGCGGGACAACCTGCGGGTCGGCCGCCACGACGGCGTCGCGGCGGTGATCGAGGCGTTCAAGGGCCACCCGCTGTTCGCGCACGTCACGCTCACCCGCTCGGAGCGCTCGCCGATCGCCGCCCTGGTCACGGACCTGCTCGAAGGCCTGGAAACCTGACAGCAGGCATTAAAAGCGCGACTTTTTTTGCACGATAGACAAGTCATGTATGGTTGGGATGTTGCATCACGCGGGTGCATCACACGGGTGCAGTACGCAGTCGGAACCAACCGGAGGAGCGACGTGGGTACGAAGGTGACGGTCATCCCGGGCGACGGCATCGGGCCGGAGGTGACCCGGGCGGCGGTGAGGCTGGTGGACGCGGCCGGCGCGGACATCCAGTGGGAGACGGTGCCCGCCGGTGCCTCGGTGTTCCGCCAGGGTGTCGCGAGCGGGGTGCCGCAGGAGACCATCGACTCGGTCGCCCGCACCGGCATCGTCCTGAAGGGCCCACTGGAGACGCCGGTCGGTTTCGGCGAGAAGAGCGCCAACGTCACCTTGCGCAAGCTCTTCGAGACGTACGCCAACGTGCGCCCGGTCCGCGAGCTGCCAGGAGTCCCGACGCCGTTCTCCGGCAAGGGGATCGACCTGGTCGTCGTCCGGGAGAACGTCGAGGATCTCTACGCCGGCATCGAGCACCTGCAGACCCCGGACGTCGCGCAGTGCCTCAAGCTCATCTCCCGCCTGGGGTGTCAGCGGATCGCCCGCACCGCGCTGGCGGTGGCGGTCGCGCAGGGCCGCACCAAGGTCGCGGTGGCCACCAAGTCGAACATCATGAAGCTCACCGAAGGCCTGTTGCAGCGGGAGTTCCAGCTCGCCGCTGAGGACTTCCCGGATCTCGAGACCTGGCACGTGGTGGTCGACAACGCCGCGCACCAGCTGGTCAAGGCGCCCGAGCAGTTCGAGGTGATCGTCACCACCAACATGAACGGGGACATCCTCAGCGACCTGACCAGCGCTCTGGTCGGCGGGCTCGGGTTCGCACCGTCGGCAAACCTGGGCAACGACGTGGCGATCTTCGAGGCGGTGCACGGCTCGGCGCCCAAGTACGCCGGCAAGGACGTCGCGAACCCCACCGCGGTCACGCTGTCCGCGGTGATGATGCTGCGGCACCTCGGGCAGTTCGACCCGGCGACCCGGCTGGAGCAGGCGGTCTTCGCCACGCTCGAGGACGGCGTGCACACCCAAGACGTCAAGGTCGGCGAGCCGGTCGGCACCCAGGCGTTCACCGAGGCGGTGCGCGAGCGGATCGGGCGCCGTTCGACGGTGCCGAGCCGCGAGCACCAGCCGCTCACGCTGCCGGTCATCTCCCGCCAGGACGTCCGCAGCACGCCCGGATCGCGCACGAAGGTGGGGGTGGACGTTTTCGTGGAGACCGCGGACGAGCCGGCGCAGCTCGGTTCCCGGCTCACCGAGCTCATCCATGGCACGCCGTACGAGCTGAAGATGGTGTCGAACCGCGGCACCGTGGTGTGGCCGTCGACCGGCGGGTCGACCGACTGCGTGGACCACTTCCGGTGCCGGTTCCGGATCGCGGACCAGTCGGGCTGGCACCAGGACTCGGTGCTCGAGCTGCTCCGGCGGATCGGCGCCAGCTACCGGTGGATGCACGTGGAGAAGCTGGAGGAGATCGACGGCACCCCGGGCTACACGATGGCTCAGGGCGAGAACTGACGGCGGCCGTGACCAGCTGGACGTTCTTCACCAACCACGCGCACGTGCTGCTGTGCATCTGGCGGGACCCGGACGTCCGGTTCCGGGACCTGGCCGAGATCGTCGGTATCACCGAGCGGGCGGCGCAGCGGATCGTCGCGGACCTGGTGGCCGACGGGTACCTGGAGCGCACCAAGGAGGGCCGGCGCAACCGCTACGCCGTCCTGGCCGACCGGCCGCTGCGGCACCCGGTGGAGCAACCGCACCAGATCGGTGAGGTGCTGCAGGTGCTCTCCTCCGGTGTCGTCACTGACCGCGTACTGGTCCGTGCCCCTGCCCCAGGTCGACAGAAATGAACTCGGCGTGGCGGGAACGGCACGGCCGGCGGCAGCTGGACCTGGAGCAGGACTACGCCGCGGCGTGGCAGGAGTGGGAGTCCTCGGGCGAGCAGGTCGCCTGGGAGGCGACCGTCCTCGACGGCGCGCCGCGGTGAGATCCGGTTGGTCGCCTTGAGCCCGTCCGGGGTGGCGAGGCGAACAGCACCTGCAGCTTTGACGGCGAGCGTCAGCTGGGCGGGCGGGTCATGGCCAGGACGTCGAGAGCGTCGTCCAGTTGCCGCTCGGTGAGGGCGCCGGAGGCGACGTGGCCGAGGTCGAGGACGGCCTGCCGGATCGTGCTGGCGTCAGTCAGCGCCTTCTTCACCACCGCCGCCGCGGCTTCGTAGCCGATCAGCCGGTTCAGCGCCGTGGCGATGGCCGGCGACGAGCTCGCGAGCGCCTGGCAGCGGTCGGTGTCCGCGGTGATGCCGTCGACGCACCGGTCGGCGAGCAGCCGGGACGCGGACGCCAGCAGCCGCGCCGACTCCAGGACCGACCGGCCCAGCACCGGCATCATCACGTTGAGCTCGAAGGTGCCAGACGCGCCAGCGAACGCCACGGTCGCGTCCGCGCCGATCACCTGGGCGCACACCATCAGCGTCGCCTCCGGGACGACCGGGTTCACCTTGCCCGGCATGATGCTGGACCCGGGCTGCAGCTCCGGCAGCCGGATCTCCGCCAGTCCGGTGGCCGGGCCGGACGCCATCCAGCGCAGGTCGTTGCAGATCTTGACCAGGCTCACGGCGACGGTGCGCAGCTGCCCGCTCAGCTCGACCAGCGCGTCCCGGGCGCTCTGCGCCTCGAGGCGGTCGCGTGCCGGGCGCAGCGGCAGCCCGGTCTGCTCGGCCACGGCGGCGATGACTGCGGCGGCAAAACCTGCCGGGGCGTTGATCCCGGTGCCGACCGCGGTGCCGCCGAGCGGCAGCTCGGCGACCCGGGGCAGCGTGGCGACCACCCGTTCGACGCCGTGACGCACCTGCGCCGCGTAGCCGTCGAACTCCTGGCCGAGGGTCACCGGGGTGGCGTCCATGAGATGGGTGCGGCCGGGCTTGACGACGTCGGCGACCTGCGATGCCTTGCGCCGCAACGACTCCGCCAGGTGCTCCAGCGCGGGCACCAGGTCGTGCACCAGCGCGTCGGCCGCGGCCAGGTGCAGGCTGGTCGGGAACGTGTCGTTGCTGGACTGGGACGCGTTCACCTCGTCGTTCGGGTGCACCGGCCGGCCGAGCCGGCGGGACGCGAGCGTGGCCAGCACCTCGTTGACGTTCATGTTCGTGGACGTCCCCGAGCCGGTCTGGAAGACGTCGACCGGGAACTGATCGTCGTACCGGCCGGCGACCACGTCCCGCGCCCCCTCGGCGATCGCCTCGGCGACGTCGCGGTCGATGACGCCGAGGTCCGCGTTGACGTGGGCCGCCGCTGCCTTCACCCGGGCCAGCGCGCGCACGATGGCCGGGTCGACCCGGACCCCGGACACCGGGAAGTTCTGCACCGCACGCTGGGTCTGCGCTCCCCACAGCGCCTCAGCCGGCACCTGGACCTCGCCCATGGTGTCGTGCTCGACGCGGTACCCCTGGTGATGGCCGTGCCGATCCTGGTCCTGGTCCTGGTGGCGTCGTTGCTCGTCCGGCTCGGTACCCATGCGCCTATGGTCGCTCGCGTGTGCCTATGGTCGCGCGCGGGCCGGGCCGACGACATCCACCACCCGGACAGCGCCGCTGTGCAGGTGGTACACCGCGCCCACCACTGCGCAGCGGTCGTCGCGCACCGCGTCCGCCAGCACTTGGGAACGGTCCAGCAACGACCGGACGGTCTGTCGGACGTGCTCGGTCTCGACCACGGTGGCCGGGGCGACGCTGCGCGCGGCCAGCACACTCGGGGTGATCAGCTGGACGACGTCCTGGACGAAGCCGGGCCGGGCCACCCCGGAGTCGACCGCGTCCACGGTGGTGGCCACCGCCCCGCAGCTGCTGTGCCCGAGCACCACGACCAGCGGGACGGCGAACGCCCCGACGCCCAGCTCGACCGAGCCGAGCACTCCAACGTCCAGCACGTGCCCGACGGTGCGCACGACGAGCAGGTGCCCGAGCCCTTGGTCGAAGACGATCTCCGGGGCGACCCGGGAGTCCGAGCAGCCGAGCACCACCGCGAATGGGTGCTGCTGCTGCGCGACGGCGGCCCGACGTTCGACGCCCTGGTCCGCGCGCGTGCTGGTGCCCTGAGCGAACCGGGCATTGCCGCTCTCCAGCGTTTCCCAGGCTCGTGCGGGCGTGAACGCTCGCTGGTCCGGGAGCACCGAGTTTGGCGGCACCGAGTCTGGCGGCACCGAGTCTGGCGGCACCGAGCTCGGGGGTGGCGGGTCGCAGAGCGCCGAGTCTGGGAGCGCTGGGTCGGTGGGGGGGCGGGGTCGCAGCACGGCCCCCATCCTGGCAGGAGCTGCTACGGCGAACAGTCCGCCTCAGCCGACTCGCTCGGCAGGTACGCCGTCTGCGAGGGAGGGAAGGCCACCGGGCCGGTGTTTGATAGGTGGCGGTGGGTGAACTCTCTCTCGGTGACGAATCCTTACCGACAAGTATTACCTTTGCTATCCTGCTGATATGCGAGTGACGAGCAAGGGGCAGGTCACGATCCCACTCGAGGTGCGCCGTCGTCTCGGCATCGAGCCCGGGTCCGAGGTGGACTTCGAGGTGCGGGACGACGGGGTCCGGGTGGTCCGCCGCCGCCGCGGCGGTGGCGCCGTGGCGGTCGCCCGGATGCGTGGCCGACGTCGCGGTGGCATGAGCACTGACGAGATCATGGCGCTCACCCGCGGCTCGTGCTGAGGTGACATTCGGCACTGTTGTCGACTCCAACGTCCTGCTGGACGTGCTCACCGACGACCCGCGCTGGGGGGATTGGTCGGCCGATCGCCTTGCTGAGGCGGCCGACCACGGGCCGGTGGTCATCAACCCGCTGGTGTACGCCGAGCTGTCG
>JBOFLF010000039.1:0-2082 GCA_051657715.1 Angustibacter sp.
CTCCGCCGCGGCTGGCCCCAGCTCTACGCCGACCTCCTCCCCCACCTCCCCCGCCTCGCCGAATACGTCTGAACCACAAGGCAAACCGGCACCACACACAAGGGCGTGACGCCGGCGCCGGGAGCTTACTCGTAGTACCTCCACCGTACCTGCCGATGGGGCGGCACTTCTCCCGCTCCTGTCCTGCGTCGGCGGGTTGAGTCCGGCAGGGTGGTATACGGGCACCTGGTGAGCGTGTCGCTACCGAGGTAGGTGACGGTCACCGCGTGATCCTTCGAGCGAACCTTCCAAGCACTCTCGAATGGAGCCACCAACGATGACCGCCGGACCCAGTATCGATCCTGCCCGCTTCCTGCACGACGAACTCGCCCAGGCCAGCCCTGACTTGATGCGCGAGATGCTCGCGACGTTCGTCAACGCGTTGCTCTCGGCGCAGGCCGACAGCGTGTGCGGCGCCGAGTACGGCACCCGCAGCGAGCAGCGGACCAACTCCCGTAACGGGTACCGGCGCCGGGGCCTGGACACCCGCGCCGGGACCATCGACGTGGCGGTCCCCAAGTTACGCGAGGGCTCGTTCTTCCCGGACTGGCTGCTGACCCGGCACCGCCGCGCCGAGGCGGCGCTGACCACCGTGGTCGCGACCTGCTACCTGCTCGGGGTGAGCACGCGCCGGATGGACAAGCTGGTGCGCTCCTTGGGCATCACCGGCCTGTCCAAGTCGCAGGTTTCCGAGATGGCCAGGACCTCGATGAGCAGGTCGCGGCGTTCCGGACCCGCCCGCTGAACGAGGGTCCGTACACGTTCGTGGCCGCGGACGCGTTGACGATGAAGGTCCGCGAGGGCGGGCGGGTGGTCAAGGTCGCGGTCCTGGTCGCCACCGGCGTCAACGCCGACGGGTACCGCGAGGTACTCGGGATCAGCTGCGCCACAACCGAGTCCGGCGCAGGATGGTTGGCGTTCTTCCGTGACATGGTCGCCCGCGGCCTGTCCGGGGTTGCGCTGGTCACCTCCGACGCCCACGCCGGCCTCATCGAGGCGATCGGGGCGACGCTGCCGGCGGCGTCGTGGCAGCGGTGCCGCACCCACTACGCCGCGAACCTGATGTCGATCACCCCGAAGTCGCAGTGGGGCTGGGTCAAGGCGCTGCTGCACTCGGTGTACGACCAGCCCGACGCCCCAGCGGTGCACGCCCAACTCGACCGCGTCCTGGACGGCCTGAACGACAAGCTCCCGCAGGTCGCCGAGCACCTCGAGGGCGCCCGCGAGGAGATCCTGGCGTTCACCGCGTTCCCCAAGGAGATCTGGCGACAGATCTGGTCCAACAACCCCAACGAACGGCTCAACCGCGAGATCCGCCGCCGCACCGACGTCGTGGGCATCTTTCCGAACCGCGACGCCGTCATCCGACTCGTCGGAGCCGTGCTGGCCGAGCAGCACGACGAATGGTCCGAACAACGCCGCTACCTCAGCCTCGACGCCCTCACCCGCACCCACGAAGCCCTCACCGCAGCCACCCCAGCAGCCTCACGACAGGAGGTCCCCGAGCACGCCCTCATCGGCCAGCTCACCACCTGAACAACCCCCAACGAGGGATCACCCTCGTACACCACTCAACCGGCGTTCGGCGCCTGTACCGGGTCCATCACCTCACACTTGACCTTATTTCGGGGGTCGCTTATTATCAGTTTATGGCACACACCGAAAGCACTGAGACAGCCGACTACTACACGATCCGCACCCACGTCCGCACCTACACCCGCGTGTGGACTGATCAGCCTCCTCCGCCAGAAGACCAGATCGAGTGGAGCAACACCGACTGGGTCAAAGGCACCCTGGGCGACGTCATCACCGGGCTCGACTCGGCTGAGGCGCGTGCGCTGGCCCTCTTCGCCTGGGAAGACGTGCGAGGCGGTGATGTCGTCTGGTGCACCGTCGAAGACGTAGACGACCGTGTCGTCTACACGTCCGAGGAGTTCATGGTCCCCACGACCGAGTTCGCGGTCGCCGGAGAACTCGCCTGGTACCGCGTCTTGGTCGGTCAAGACCCCAACGGCACCTGGCGAGTGGCGCCGGAGCGGCGTG
>JBOFLF010000040.1:0-76795 GCA_051657715.1 Angustibacter sp.
TCGGTGGCGTCCGGTTCGGTGCTGCCCGGTCGGACCAGCTCGACCGCCATCATCGCGCCCCGGCCCCGGACGTCGCCGATCTGCAGGTGCTCGGCGGCCAACGCGGTCAGCCGCTCGTGCATCAGCAGGCCGATCTCCCGCGCCCGCGCCGCCAGGTCGTGCGTCTCCAGGGCCTCGATCGCGCCGAGGGCCGCCGCGCAGGCGATCGGGTTGCCGCCGTAGGTGCCGCCGAGCCCGCCGGTGTGCACCGCGTCCATCACCTCGGCGCGTCCGGTGACGGCGGCCAGCGGCAGACCGCCGGCGATCCCCTTGGCCGTGGTGATGAGGTCCGGGACGACGTCCTCGTGGTCGCAGGCGAACATGTCGCCGGTGCGGGCGAATCCCGTCTGGATCTCGTCCGCGACGAAGAGCACACCGTGCTCGGTGCACCACCGCGACAACGCCGGTAGGAACCCGGGGGCCGGGACGACGAAACCGCCCTCGCCCTGGATCGGCTCGATCACCACCGCTGCCACCTGGTCGGCCCCGACCTGCTTGTCGATGGTCTGGATCGCCCGGGCGGCCGCCTGCTCGCCGGTGATGGGCGTCGGCTCACGCAGGGGATAGCTCATCGGCGCCCGGTACACCTCGCCAGCGAACGGGCCGAAGCCGTGCTTGTAGGGCATGGACTTCGCGGTCATCGCCATCGTCAGGTTGGTGCGGCCGTGGTAGGCGTGGTCGAACACCACGACCGCATCCCGACCGGTGGCGTGCCGGGCGATCTTCACCGCGTTCTCCACCGCCTCGGCGCCGGAGTTGAACAGCGCCGAGCGCTTCTCATGATCGCCTGGGGTGAGCCTGGCCAGCGCCTCGCAGACCTCGATGTACCCGCCGTACGGGGTGACCATGAAGCAGGTGTGGGTGAAGCGGGCCACCTGGTCGGTGACCCTGCGCATGACCACGGGATTGGCGTTGCCGACGTTCACCACGGCGATGCCCGAGCCGAGGTCGATCAGGCTGTTCCCGTCAACGTCTACCAGCACCCCGCCGCCGGCACGCTCGACGTACACCGGCAGGACCGTGCCGACGCCACTGGCCACGGTGGCCAGCTTGCGCTCGTGCAGCGCGCGCGAGCGCGGCCCGGGTAGCTCGGTGACCAGGCGGCGTTCCTGGGGCAGGCCGTCCAGGATCAGCGAGGTGGCATCCGTCTGCTGCAGCTGGGTCATGGGCGAAGCGTAGTGACCAGCGGTCGGCCTGCTGGTCGCCACTATGCGGTCGGTCTCGGGATCGGGTTGACACTGTGCCAACCTCGTCGCGCGTCACGCGCCACGAGACAGGGCAGGACCGAATTCGATCAGGGATGCCGCGAGGACTTCAATGGTGGGACTCGGCTAGCGTCGCCTCGAGTCCATCACCGCTGCGTTGGAGGAGTTATGAGCGCCCAGGACGAAGGCCGTGTCGTTCAGCAGGTGCCGGACGGCTTGCTGATCGGCGGCGAGCGGCGGGCGAGCGCGGACGGCGCCCGGCTCGACGTCGTGGACCCGTCCACCGAGCGGGTGATCGCGACGGTGCCGGACGCGACCGTCGCCGACGGGCGAGCCGCGCTGGACGCGGCGGTGGCTGCGCAGGAGCAGTGGGCGCAGACGCCGCCGCGGGACCGCGGGGAGATCCTGCGCGCGGCGTTCGAGCGGATCACCGAGCGCATCGACGACCTGGCGCTGCTGATGACGTTGGAGATGGGCAAGCCGCTGGCCGAGTCCCGGGCGGAGATCGCCTACGGAGCCGAGTTCTTCCGCTGGTTCTCCGAGGAGGCGGTGCGGATCGCCGGTCGCTGGCAGACGTCCCCGAACGGTCAGGCCCGGCTGCTCACCATGCGCCAGCCGGTCGGGCCGTGCCTGATGATCACGCCGTGGAACTTCCCGCTGGCGATGGGCACCCGCAAGATCGGACCGGCCATCGCCGCCGGCTGCACGATGGTCGTCAAGCCGGCGTCCCAGACGCCGCTGTCGATGTACGCGCTCGCCGGCATCCTCGTCGAGTGCGGGCTTCCTCCCGGCGTGCTGAACGTGGTGACGACGTCGCGGACCGGCGAGGTGATGGAGCCGTTGATCCGTGACCCGCGGCTGCGCAAGCTCACCTTTACCGGGTCCACGGAGGTCGGCCGCCGCCTCGTGGAGCAGTCCGCGCAGGGTCTGCTGCGGGTGTCCATGGAGCTGGGCGGCAACGCCCCGTTCCTGGTGTTCGACGACGCGGACCTGGATGCCGCGGTGGCCGGGGCGATGCTCGCCAAGATGCGCAACGGCGGTGAGGCGTGCACCGCAGCCAACCGGTTCCTGGTCCACGAGTCGGTGGCTGCGCAGTTCGCTGCGGCGCTGGCCGAGCGGATGGGGGCGCTGCGGGTTGGTCGGGGCACCGAGGACGGCACCCAGGTCGGCCCGCTGATCGACGCGGTGCAGCGGGACAAGGTCGCCGAGCTGGTGCAGGACGGCCTGGACCGCGGCGGCCGGATCCTGGTCGGTGGTGAACCCGTTGCGGGACAGGGCTTCTTCTACCACCCGACCGTGCTCACCGATGTCGCCCCGGACGCCCGGATGCTGGCTGAGGAGGTGTTCGGGCCGGTCGCCCCGATCACCACGTTCAGCACGGACGCCGACGCCCTGCGGCTGGCCAACGACACCGAGTACGGCCTGATCGGGTACGCGTTCACCCGGGACCTGTCCCGAGCGCTCGCCGTCGCTGAGGGGCTGCAGACCGGCATGGTCGGCATCAACCAGGGGGTGATCTCCAACCCGGCTGCTCCGTTCGGCGGCGTCAAGGCCAGCGGGTTCGGCCGTGAGGGTGGCGTGGAGGGGATCGGCGAGTACCTCGAGACCAAGTACGTCGGCATCGCCCCCGGCCAGGTGCCGTAAACCGTGCCGCTGGACCCAACCGCCACCCCCGGGGGCCGCTGCCGTGTCGTCCTGCTCGGCTCCACCGGGTCGGTGGGGCGGCAGGCGATCGACGTGCTCCGCCAGCACCCGGACCGGTTCGTCGTCACCGCGTTGGCCGGTGGCGGCTCGAACCCGGACCTGCTCGCCCGCCAAGCCGTCGGGCTCGCCGTCGACCAGGTGGCCGTCGCCACCGCGGACGCCGGGCCGGTCACTGAGGCGTTGGCACGGCACGCCGGTGGTGGTCCGCTCCCGCAGATCCTCGCCGGGCCGCAGGCGGCCAGTGCGGTCGCCGGCCGCGGCGACGACGTGGTGCTCAACGCGATCACCGGCGCCATCGGCCTGGGTCCCACGCTCGCGGCGTTGGCCGCGGGCAGCCGGCTCGCCCTGGCCAACAAGGAGTCGCTGATCATGGGTGGCTCGCTGGTGACCGCGGCGGCGGCCCCGGGCCAGGTCGTCCCGGTCGACTCCGAGCACTCCGCGCTCGCCCAGTGCCTGCGTGGTGGCCGGGCGGCCGAGGTGGCCCGGTTGGTGCTCACCGCCAGCGGCGGGCCGTTCCGCGGGCGTACCCGGGCGCAGCTGCGGGACGTCACGCCCGAGCAGGCGCTCGCCCACCCGACGTGGGACATGGGCCACGTCATCACCACCAACTCGGCCACCCTGGTGAACAAGGGCCTGGAGGTGATCGAGGCGCACCTGCTGTTCGGTGTGCCGTACGAGCGGATCGACGTCGTGGTGCATCCGCAGTCGGTGGTGCACTCGATGGTGGAGTTCGTCGACGGCTCGACCCTCGCTCAGTGCTCCCCGCCGGACATGCGGCTGCCGATCGCGCTCGCCCTCGGGTGGCCCGACCGGCTGGAGAGTGCCGCCGCGGCCTGCGACTGGACCGCTCGCGCGACCTGGGAGTTCGAGCCGTTGGACGACGAGGCGTTCCCCGCCGTCCGGCTCGCTCGGCAGGTCGGCTCGGCCGGGTCCACCTACCCCGCGGTCTACAACGCGGCCAACGAGGTGGCGCTTGCCGCGTTCCACGACCGGCGCCTGCGGTTCACCGGCATCGTGGACACCGTGGCCCGCGTCGTCGGCGAGCACGTCGCACCGTCGGCGCTGCTCCAGGTGAGCGACGTGCTGGACGCGGATCGGTGGGCCCGTGACCGAGCGCGTGCGATCCTGGACGGGTGACCGCTCTCACCTACGCTCTCGGGGTCCTGTTCGTCGCCGTGGGGATCGCGCTGTCCATCGCGTTGCACGAGGTGGGGCACCTGGTGCCGGCCAAGCGGTTCGGGGTCAAGGTGACCCAGTACATGGTGGGGTTCGGCCCGACGCTGTGGTCCCGCCGTCGTGGTGAGACCGAGTACGGGATCAAGTGGATCCCGTTGGGCGGGTACATCCGGATGATCGGCATGTTCCCCCCGAAGCCCGGTGAGGACCCCTCCCGGCCGGTCTCCACGTCCACGGGTCGGATCGGCTTGATCATCGACCGAGCGGTGCAGTCGCGCGCCCGGCAGCCCGCCGCCGGGCGGCCAGAGGGCACTGCTGCCGGGCGGCCAGAGGGCACCGCCGCCGGGCGGCCAGAGGGCACCGCCGCCGGGCGGCCAGAGGGCACCGCTCGCCGGTCCGGGCTGGTGGAGCAGGCTCGCCAGCAGGCCCTGGACGAGATCGAGCCTGGGGACGAGCACCGGGTGTTCTACCGGCTGACGGTGCCCCGCAAGCTGGTCATCATGCTCGGCGGGCCGGTGATGAATCTGCTCATCGCCGCTGGGCTGCTCACCGTGGTGGTGGTGGGCTTCGGCACCGCTGAGACGACGACGAAGCTCAGCAGCGTCTCGCAATGCCTGCTGCCCGCAGACGCGCCGGCCGGCGCGACCTGCGGGCCGGGCGCCGACCCGGCACCGGCCGCCGCGGCCGGTCTGCGCCCCGGTGACGTGATCATCTCGCTCGACGGTCGCCCGGTCCGCTCCTGGGAGCCGTTGCGGGCCGCGATCCGAGCCAGTGGGGACCGGCCGCTGCGGCTTGGTGTGCGGGCCGGGGACGGGGCCGTCCGCGAGGTCACCGTCACACCGGTGTCGGCGGATCGTCCGAGGGCTGGTTCCGACGGCGCGATGCTGACCGACGCCACCGGTCGGCCGCTGACCGAGCGGGTGGGTTTTCTCGGGGTCTCTCCGGCGACCGAGCTGGTGCCCCAGTCCGTCGCCCGGGTCCCTGGCGTCCTGTGGGACGGCCTGAGCCGTACCGCGGGGGTGATCATCAACATCCCGCAGCGCATGGTCGGGGTGGCTCAGGCCGCTTTCGGTTCTGCTGAGCGGGATCCGAACGGTCCGATCAGCGTGGTGGGTGCGGGCCGGTTCGCCGGGGAGATCGCCAGCACCGATGTCGGCGACGGGTACGGGACCCGGGAGCGGATCGCCGACCTGACCACGGTCGTGGCGTCGCTGAACCTTGCGCTGTTCGTGTTCAACCTCATCCCGCTGCTCCCGCTGGACGGCGGGCACGTGGCCGGTGCGCTGTGGGAGGGCGCTCGGCGGCAGATCGCCCGCCTGCGCCGTCGCCCAGACCCCGGTCCGGTGGACGTGGCGCGGCTGCTTCCGGTGGCGTACGCGGTGAGCACGCTGCTCATCGCGATGTCCGCGCTGCTGATCTACGCGGACATCGTGCGCCCGGTCCGGTTGGGCGGCTGAGTCCCAGCACCCCAGGTGGCGCGTGGCTGCCCGGATCTCGAGGGAGCGGTCTTCGGCGGTCTCCAGACGCGCTCTGCTCCCGCTTCTCGGGTCGACTCGGTGAGTGCGCCGGTGCCGAGGATACTGGTGCCATGACCACCTCTCTGGGCATGCCGGCGACCCCGGTGCCGGTCCTGGCCCCGCGTCGTTCCTCCCGGCGGATCCGGGTCGGGTCGGTGGACGTCGGCGGTGACGCGCCCATCTCGGTGCAGTCGATGACCACCACCCCGACCACGGACGTGAACGCCACCCTCCAGCAGATCGCCGAGCTGACCGCGACCGGGTGCGACATCGTCCGGGTCGCATGCCCCAGCCAAGACGACGCGGACGCGCTGCCGGCGATCGCCCGCAAGTCCCAGATCCCGGTGATCGCCGACATCCACTTCCAGCCGAAGTACGTCTACGCGGCGATCGATGCCGGGTGTGCGGGAGTGCGGGTCAATCCGGGGAACATCCGCAAGTTCGACGACCAGGTGGGCCAGATCGCCGCAGCGGCCGCGGCCGCCGGGGTCTCGGTACGGATCGGTGTCAACGCCGGCTCGCTGGATCCGCGGTTGTTGAGCAAGTACGGCAGGCCGACCGCCGAGGCGCTGGTGGAGTCCGCGGTGTGGGAGGCGTCGTTGTTCGAGGAGCACGACTTCCACGACTTCAAGATCTCGGTCAAGCACAACGACCCGGTGGTGATGGTCCGGGCCTACCAGCTGCTCGCCGAGCGCGGTGACTGGCCGTTGCACCTCGGTGTCACCGAGGCGGGCCCGGCCTTCCAGGGCACGATCAAGTCGGCGACGGCATTCGGTGCCCTGCTGTCCCAGGGCATCGGCGACACCATCCGGGTCTCGCTGTCCGCGCCACCGGTCGAGGAGGTGAAGGTCGGGATCAAGATCCTCGAGTCCTTCAACCTGCGCCCGCGCAAACTGGAGATCGTCTCCTGCCCGTCGTGCGGGCGGGCGCAGGTGGACGTCTACACGCTGGCTGACGAGGTGACCGCGGGCCTGGAGGGCCTGACCGTCCCGCTGCGGGTGGCGGTCATGGGGTGTGTGGTGAACGGGCCAGGTGAGGCCCGCGAGGCGGACCTCGGGGTGGCGTCCGGCAACGGGAAGGGTCAGATCTTCGTCCGGGGCGAGGTGATCAAGACGGTGCCGGAGTCCGCGATCGTGGAGACGCTCATCGAGGAGGCCCTTCGCCTCGCCGAGACGATGCCGGATGAGGGCGTGCCGTCGGTCCAGGTCTCGTGACGGCGCCGTCGGCCGTGGCATCGCCGACATGATCAGCTGCGATCTCGACACTCCGACCACCGAGCCGGCAAGCTGACCCTGTGCTGCGCACCGCTTCGGCCATGCGGCCCCTGGGGCCGCAACACCGCGGTGACGTCCTGGCGTTGTGCGACACCGATCCGGTCGCGCACGTCACGGTCGCGGATCGGGTGGAGGCGGATCCAGATGGCCTGGGGGGTCAGTTCTGGGGGGCCTTTCAGCATGATCAGCTGGTGGGCGGGTGTTGGGTCGGTGTGAACGTCGTGCTGGTCGGGGCGCTCGGCCCGGCGGCGCTGGACCAGGTCGCTCAGCAGGTTCTGGTGTCTCAGGGCCTGCACTCCTCGCTGTTCGGGCCGGCCGGTCTGGTGCTGCCGTTGTGGGGTCGCTTGCGCCTACGCGGGTGGAGCGCCCGCGAGGTCCGGGCCGATCAACCCATGCTGGTCATCGACACCCCACCTGCGGTGCCGCCTGATCCTGAGGTCCGCCGGGCCACCCCCCGCGACCTGGACGACGTCCTGCCCAGTTCGATCGCGATGTTCACCGAAGAGGTGGGGTATTCGCCGATCGGTCTGGACGACGGCGCCGCATACCGCCGTCGAGTGGCCGAGTTGCTGGAGCGCGGGTGCACCTTCGTGCGCCGTTCGACCGACGGTGAGCTGATCTTCAAAGCAGACCTAGGAGCGATGAGCCGCGCCGTCGCCCAGGTTCACGGCGTGTGGGTGGCACCTCGGTGGCGAGGCAAGGGGTTGTCCGCCCCGGCGATGGCCGCGGTCGTGGCCGAGACCCTTCGCGACAACGTCCCGGTGGTCTCGCTGTACGTCAACCGGTACAACACCCGCGCGATCGCCGCTTACCACCGTGTGGGCTTCCGGCAGGTGGCGACGTTCGCGACAGTGCTGCTGTAGCTCGGCAGCGCCGCCGCCCGCCGTGCTGTTACGGCGTGCGCTCCGCTCCTGCGCTGGTGTCCGGCGCACGTTGCCGCATGTGGGGCTTAGATCTGCCCGAGCGTCGCCCAGAACGACTGCGAGCCCTTCGCCCAGGACGACCGTGAACCAAGGTCGGTGCCGTTCGTGGCCCGACCGGCGGCCGGGCTGCCCGGTTGCAAGGAGAAGTCACCACCTGCCGGGTCCGCGAGCCGGGGGTCGCCGACCACCGTGTTGGTCGCACCGCGCCAGTCGCCAGCGCGGGTGGTGGCGAACAAGTTGGTGTCGACGCTGACACTGGCGCGCACCGATGAATCGAGCCGCACGTTGGCGCTCACCGGGTCGGAGACAAGGTTGTCGCGGACGGCCACGTTCGAGATGTTGGCCGACCCGATGAAGATCCCACTGCCGGAGTCAGTGCAGGAGTACTGCACGCACCATGGCGCCTTGCTGCCGCGGTACCCGACACGGTGGATCGTGTTGTGCTCGATGGTGATGTCCCGCCGAGGCCCGTTCTTCATCCAGGACGACACCTCGATGCCGTTGTTCCCGATCTGGCTGAGCACGTTGTCCATGATCTTCATACCGGTCACCTGGCCACCGTCCTCGGCGCTGACGACGATGCCCGATGGGACGCGGCTCACTCGGTTGCGACAGATCCTGATGTTGCCGTTGTCGGCAGAGTCCCAGGCGTCCACGTAGATGCCCACCTGCACCAGGTCGCGCACCTCGTTGAAGCAGATGACGCCGTTCTTCGACGACCCCTTGGCGTCGATTCCCTCGCCACCCCCGCCGGTCAGGCCGTTCCCCTGCTTCGCATCGTGCACCAGGTTGGCCGACACGGTGAAGCCGTCGGTGTCGGAGATGGTGATGCCCTCCTGGCAGCTGGACCCGCGAACGTTCTGCTGCTTGGCGCAGAAGTCCGAGACGTCGTTCTTCTTCACGACCACACCGGGGCTGGAACTCACATACACCGCGGAGGCGAGTGAGGTTCGCACCTCGTTGTCGATCACGCTGACCGAAGGACTGGAGTCAACCTTGAAGCCGAACCAGCCGGAGTCCTCCAAGCGCAGGCCGGTGACCTGGACGTGGGAGGAGCGCTCGATGTTGACCAGCCCGTTCCACACCCACATCTGATCGACCGCGGCGCCGCGCAGCACTGGCCGGCCCTCGCCTCGGATGGTGATGGGGGCCTGCGCCGTGCCCTTGCGGTCCTTCAGGATGACTCCGTTCGGCACGGTGTACGAACCGGCGTGGATGACCACCGTCTCACCTGGCTGAACGGCGTCCAGCCCCTTCTGGGGCGAGGCGAACGGAGCACCTGCGGACCCGTCGTTGCGGTCCGATCCGGTGACGGCCACGTGCCACTCCCGGCCCGGGTAGCTAAGACTGGCCTGGCCCTGGAGGGTCGCCGGCGCGGCACCTGCCTGGACCGGTGTCAAACCCACCACCGCCAGTCCGATGGCCAGCACGGCACTCCAGCGCCACTTCGACATGCTTCCTCCAACGACAGCGGTGATAGGCGGGTGCCACGGTAGTCCAGCGTTCGTGGACGAACAGGTGAAAAATGCCCCAACTTGGCTACGCCTGCTGAGGGTCGCCGACTGGCTCGCCCCCGCGGCCGGGCGGACGTCGAGGTCACGAGCGCATCTTCAGCTGCTCGCACAGCAGCCCGAGTGCCCGAAACCGAGGCCGTTCAGGCGCTCCGCGACTTCATGGCCGACCACTGACTCGTGGATGGGTCTGGGCGACGGCGTCCCGTACCGCCGTCGAATGGCCGAGTTGCTGAGCGCGGGTGCACGTGCGTGTGCCGTCCACATCGACGTCAGCACATGTATCGACGTCAGCACATGTGGTGGTCGGTGGGCGTTCGGTGACGTGGCAAAGAGGCGAGGTCACAAGGTGGCGTCGAGGTCGGTCAGTCCGACGTCGAGACCGGAGGCGCCCGCCACGGCGGCGGCGGCCTCCACGGCGAGCCGCAGCGCCTCGTCGGCGGACGTTCCGGTCGCGCGTACCTTGAACACCCGGTCGTCGGAGCAGCTGAGCGGGCGGGTCTTGCCGCCCTTGTCCCACAAGGAGGTGACGGTGACGTGCTCGTCGTCGCTCACGTGACCGGGCACGGTCAGTCCGTCGAACGGTGTGCTGGTGCGCGTGGCACCGAACCAGACCGCTTGGAAGGGACGGTCCGGTGGGCGTCCAGCCAACGTCGCCTTAATGTCTGCTAGCACCGGCTCACCCAGGATCTGGGCCGGTTGAGCGGCGTCCAGGTCAACTCCGCAGGCCGCTTGCACCATCAGCCACAGGTCGTCGCCACCGACGCGCGCATGTGTCTCGATGGGCACCGGGCCGCTAGGGCTCAGCACGACCTCGGTGTGGCTCGGGCCGTACCGAAGTCGAACAGCGTCCAGCACGTCGGTCGCACAACGCGCGATGGCCGCGTACTCATCCGGAGCCAGGGGCGCCGGCATGACGTGACCCAGCTCCACCAGGGAAGACGGATCGGAGTACTTGCGGGTCACCGTCAAAACGACATGCTCGCCGTCCTCGGACATCGCCTCGACGCTGTACTGCGGGCCGACGGCATACGCCTCGACGAGAGCCGCACCATCCCTGCCCGCCGCCTGCAGGTAGGCGACCTCGACCTGGCCGACGGAACGGACCACCGCGACATCCAGACTGCCGGTTCCGGTCGTGGGCTTCACAACGCAGGGCAGCCCCAGCTCCGCGGCGGCCCGCCGCGCGGCCGGCAGGTCGTGCACCAGGCGATGCCGCACCGGATAACGGCCTTGCTCGTCCAGGGCTGCCCGCATGGCCGCCTTGTCGCAGATGCTGGTCATCGTGTCCGGGTGGTGGAACGCCACCCCGATCTCATCCAATGCCCGGGCGGCCTCCCGAGCGAGGTGGTCCACCAGGGCGGCCGCGTGGGTGATCGGGTGGGCGGTGTGCACCGCGCGCACCGCAGCAGCCCATTCCGCCGCCGGTGCGTCGTCAGGCAGCGCGACTACCGCCTGGGCCTTGTCGAGGCCGTCGCACCTCGCCATCCGCGAGCGCTGCACGAACGCCGTGATCCGCGTCTCACCCAGTGCTGCGCGCGCTCGTTCTGGCACGTCGAAAAGGTCGCCGAAGACCGCGACGTGGGCGGGCCGCGCAGATCGATCTCGCGATGACCCTGGTGCCCCGGCTTCCAGGGCGACGGGTGGTAGGTCGAACAGACGGGAACACTCCTGCGCGCTGACCGAGACTTGTTCACCGAGCCAGTGCGACGCGGCAGCGAGCGTTGCCTGAAACCGCCCGAAGTCTCGCGCGGCGACCGTGGTGTCGAGGTCGTCAAGCGCTTGGCGCAACGCCTGCCGGCGCGCCGCGCCGGCAGCGTTCGCGTGTTGGATATCCCAGTAGATCTCAGGGGGGGAGCTGAGGATTCGGCAGACCAGGGCCAGCAACGTCCGCGCTGGTGGTGGTGCGAGCCGCAGCAGGATCGCCAGCTCGACCGGTGCCTTCACCAGCGCCTGCAGGTACGCCAGCAGCACCGCGTGCGGCAGCACCTGCAGATAGGACATCGCCTCGTCGTGTTCGTCGGGAGTGAGTTCTGTGACGGTCATGTCGCCGGCGATCAAGCACTGCCGCAACGATTCTGAGGCAGCGACCGGTGTGGTGCGGATCAGGGCCACCGGCCGGCCGACGGAGTCCAGGGTCGGCGAGAACATCGGGTTGACCCCGATCAGCAGCGGGAGCGGGTCGATCAAGGACAAGGCGGTGAACAGCGGTTTTTGCACCGAACAGGTCGACACCAGCACGGCGTGCGCGCTGATGGCCGCCGGTAGCCATCCGGCGCAGCCGAGCGCGACGCCTTCAGGCAGCGCGAGCACGATCGTCCCGGCGGCAGCAACCGCCTCGCGCAATGCCAGATCTGGTTTCACTACGTCTGCATGGAGATCAACGCAGCCGCCGCGGTCCACGGTGACCACCCGGTCGCCAGGGCCGGCGAGGTGCTGCGCGGCCCAGCGCCCGACCGTCCCGGCGCCGCCAAGGATCAGCACCCGGCGGGCGTCAGCAGGCACCGTGACCGTCCCAGGAGGCATCGGACCACCCGTGGAGTCCGTGGTACGGCACACTCGCCTTGACCAAGGTCTCGACGAACTCCTCCTCGGGGTCGGACTTCGCGGTGATGGCCCCACCGATCCCGAACGTCGCCACGCCGTCGCGGATCACCGCGGTACGGATGACGATGCTGAGATCGAGGGCGCCCGAGAAGCTCAACCACCCCAGCGCTCCCGAATAGATTCCCCGCGCAGACCCTTCGAGTTCGTCGATGATCTGCATGGTGCGTCTCTTCGGGGCGCCGGTCATCGAGCCGCCGGGGAACGCCGCGCGCACGGCGGACAACGCCGAGCAGCCCCACCGCAGCCTCCCCCGGATGGTCGAAACCAGTTGGTGCACCGACGAGTAGCTCTCTATCGCAAACGCTTCTGGGACGTGCACGCTGCCGGGCTCGCAGACCGTGTTCAGGTCGTGCCGGATCAGGTCCACGATCATGAGGTTCTCGGCCCGGTCCTTCGGCGACTGGAGCAGGTCGGTGCGCAGCGCATCGTCCTCCTGCGGGTCACAGCCTCTCGGTCGGGTGCCCTTGATCGGCCGGGACTCGACCATGCGGTCCTCCCCGATGCGCAGGAACGTCTCCGGCGAGCAGCTGAGCACCTCGAGGTCGCCGCAGCGCAGGTAGGCCCCGTAGGGAACCGGGCTGATCTGGCGCATTCGCCCGTACGCCGCCAGCCCATCGGCAGGCGCCGGCACGGCGGCTCGATTGGTGAGGCACACCTCGTAGGTCTCACCGTCGACGATGAGATCCTGGGCGCGCTGGATCATCCCCAGGTACCGCTCGCGGGAGGTCCGCAGGCCGAGCCGCTCCTCGCGTACGGGTCCGGGCAGGAACCGGGCGGCTCCGAGTTCCGTGCCCACCGGCTGCGCAGGTACCGGCGGCACGTGCTCCAGTAAGGGTCCGGGGCTCGGCTCGTCCACCACCAGCTGGCAGTCGAGCACCAGGCCGGTGGCGTGGTCGATGACGGTGAAGCGGCGGGCAAGCACGAACCACGACGCCGGATCCGGCGATCGGTGGTGCTCCTCGCCGATGGTCAGTGCTTTGAGCTCGTACCCGAACCAGCCGACGAAGCCGCCCCTGAACGGCAGCGGCCAGTCGTCCGGGACCTGCACGTCGACCGCGTCCCCGATCTCCTCCAAGAGGCTGAACAGGTCACCGGAGACGTGGGAAGCCTGCGCCTCGCCGGTCAGGGCCAGGGTGCGCGAGGAGAGGTCGTAGGTGAGGACCACGTCTCCCTCGCCACCGGCCGCGCCCATCAGCGAATACCGGGATCCGGGCCGGTCGCTGCCCTCCGAGTCCAGCCAGAACGCGTGCTCCCGGCCTGCGTATCGGCTGCGGAACAGCGCCATCGGGCTGCCCGCCTCCTTTTCGCGATGGGTGAGGAGGCGGTACCGGGACGCGCCGCCGACGCCATGGAAGGCGCGGACGGCCGCAGTGCGATCGTCGTCGGGCGCCGTCGGATTCGAGACCACCACACCGCAGGACCGCCGATGCTCGTCCCCCAAGGCCAGGAAGTTGCTCAGGATCTGGTGCCCACCGTGGGTCGCGATGGACTCGGGGTGAAACTGCACACCCCAGATCGGACGGGAACGATGGGCCATCGCCATTACCAGCCCGTCTCCGGTCCAAGCGGTGCACTCCAGCTCAGCCGGCAGCTGCGTGCTGATCAGCGAGTGGTAGCGCACCACCGGGATGTTCTGGGCCAAGCCCCGGAACAGGCCGGTACCGCTGTGCTCGATCGTGTCGACGATGCCATGCATGGGTGCCGGCGCATGGACCGTGCGGGCACCGAACAGCTCCCCGATGCCCTGGTGACCCAGGCACACCCCGAGCATTGGCAGGCCGCACCGCGCGATCAGCTCCCGGCAGACCCCGAAATCCCCGGCGCGTGAGGGACGGCCGGGGCCGGGGGAGAGCACCACCGCCGTCGCCTCGTGCTGCGGCAGGTCGTCATAGTCGGTGGTGTTCGGCACCACGAGCGGGTGGATACCGCTTACCTCGTACAGGTATTGGGCGATGTTGAGGGTAAAGGAGTCGAAATTGTCAACCAAGATGATTGTCACCGCAGCTCCTCCTCCGTCAGCTCGTGCATCAGCCGATCCTCTTCGGCGCAGGTCTCCTCGACGATGCGGCGGTAGAGATCGCCGAGGTAGTCCTCAGACAGGCCGTGCTTGGTCGCGTGAGCCCGCGCCCGGCCGACGACCTGGCTCACCCGTGACTGCTGCATCATCGGGATGGCGTGCCGCGATTTGAGCCGGGCGACCTCCAGGCAGATCTGCATGCGCTGCACGACCAGCTCCAGGATCTGCCGGTCGAGCTCGTCCAGGCGCCCTCGCAACGGAGCCAGGACGGTGCCGGCGCAGGTCTGGGTGGCGGAGTCAGGACCGGTCATCGTGTTCTCCGATCGAGAAGAACGGCACCTTGCCCCGGGTGGAGGTGCGGTGCGGCGACCCAGAGGGGTCGACCGTCAAACCGCGGAACCGGGGCGAATCTGCGACTCTGCGCAGGGTTTGGTGGCTGCGCAGGGCGGCCAGGGCGACATCAGCGGGCAGCGCGGCGACCGCGGAGCCGGCGAGGGCCAAGCTGAAAAGGCCCTGTTCGAGGGAAACCCCCACCTGGTATGACGAGGTGTCGGTGACGCCGAGTTCCGCCAGCGCGGTGTCGAACATGTCACGGGTCACCAGCGTGCCGTCGATGTTCGCGGACATGCCGTCACGTCCGCCGAGGCGCAGGATCTGGGCAGGCGATCCGCACGGACACCTGGACGGGCGCAGAGTGACCTGGTCGCCGACGAGGTAGCGGACCAGCGCGGCCCCCGTCTCGGTCAGCACGGTCACCGCGAGCGCGCCCCGCACCCCGTCGGGCAGCCTGCGCCCGTCGTCGTCGACTGCCTCGGCGACGACGAGATCCTCGTGCACGTGATGGTCGTCAGCGTCGAGGAAGGCACATTGGTAGCCGACGGGCCCGGTCTCGGTGGTGCTGTAGGCGAACGAACGCACCGCACTGCCCTGCGACCGCAAGGCCGAGGCGAACGCCGGATCCATCCGGTCGCCGAGGTAGAAGACGCAGCGCAACCGAGCCAGCTCCGTGGGGATGGTTACCAGCAGGCGTTGCAGCAGGCTGGGCAGCGCGACGATCGCCGCCACCCCCTGATCGACGATCAACTCGGCCAGGTGCCGGGGCGGCAAGGTCGTACCGGCAGGCAGCACCGCCGCGCCGCGCCGGGCTAGCACGGCATCGGCGAATCCGAAGCCGCCGAACATGTCACCGGCGGTCAGCGCGTTGACGACGAACGGGTTCGTGCCGAGACCGTCCATGCACAGTCCGCGCGCGCCCAACGCCTCGACCTGCTCGTTGAAGCTGCGGTCATGGAGCAGAGTGCGGACCCGCCCGCCTGAACCGCTGGAGCGCAGTACGAGACGGATGTCGCCGGTGCTGATCCGGTAGGGGGCGTCAGGGCGCAAACTCCACTCGGCGAGCTGGTCACGGGTCATCAGCGGCGCCTCGACGAGCCGCTCGCGGGTGAGGAGTTCAGCGTACGGGTGCACTGCCGTGCACGTTCGTGACTGCTGCACGGCTGCCCGCATCCGGGCGAGGTTGTCTGACTGGGCCGCATCCAGCTCGGCGCGCCCCGCCGTGAGGTCGATCGTTTTCACGCGCCCTCCAGGTGGATCTTGACGAGGCCCGCAGCGTGCTGGGCGGTGTTCCATGCCTGCGCTGCGGTTCCCGCGGTGACCACGAGCGCACCGAGCCTGTCCCAGCTCGCGCGGAGTGGGCGCGCCTCGTCACCCGCGGCCGCGGACAGCTCGACGGAGCGCACCCCCGGCACGGCGCGCGCTTCGCTCTCGCCCTCGACGGCGCGGATGCGGCCGGCGCCCGGCGCGGTCAGGTAGATCTTTGCGGTGGCCGGCGCTATCGGTGCCAACGGCCGGGGCACTCCCACGCCCGCGAAGTGGGCGAGCATCTCCGCCTCGGGATCCCGTCCGGTGACGAGGCGGATCAGCTCGGGGATCTCATCGCCACCGGTACGTGCGTGCGATTCGATGACGTGCACCGCCGACCCGTCGGTGATCAGTTCGGTGTGGGCGGGGCCTTCCCGCAACCCCACCCGGTCGAGGAACGCGCGGACCCGGTCCTCGATCGTGATGCGCCTAGCCGGCTCCAGCTCTGCTGGAACGACATGCCCCAGCTCCACAAAGGACCCTGCTGAGGTGATCTTGCGGATGATCGCCTGGATCTCGTGCCGGCCTTCGTGGCTGAAGGTCTCGACGCTGTACTCCTCACCGGCCACCAGCGGCTCGGCGATGAACCGGGTCACGGGCAGCAGCTCGTGGTAGCGGTGCTCGTTGCGTAACATCCGCCGAACCTGCTCGACGGCCTCACTCAGATCGCCGGCACCGTCCACCTGGACGACGCCGAGGCTGGCTGATCCACTGCTGGGCTTGACGATCATCGGGTAGCCGACGACCTGAGCGGCGGCTCGGAGGTCCCCAGCATCGCCGACCTCGGCCCACGTGCTGTCCAGGTCCGGGTGGGCGGTGAGGCGGATCCGAGTGGCGATCTTGTCGCGCAGCAGTGCTGAGACCCCGGTTCCCGCGGCACGCAGGCCCAGATCGAGGGCGACTGCTTCGGCGGCGGCACAAGCCGGCTCGTGGTTGCTGGTGACGCCCGCGAAGCCGTGGCGGCGGTGAAGGGAACGAGCCAGCTCGACAACGCTTGCCACATCGAGCAAGTCGGTCACCACGGACTCGCGGCACAGCTTGTGCAGCTCAGGGCTTCTCATCGTCGGAGCCTCGAGGTGCACGACGTCGAGCCCGAGCCCGCGGGCCTTCAGGATGACGCGCCTGCTCGCGCTTAACAGCAGCAGGACGGGTCGCCGGACGCTCACGCCGCGTTCTCCCGAACCAGCGGGGCGCGGCGCGCCCGGTCTACCGCGAACCGTACGACGAAGCTCGCGACCAGGAACACCGCGCCCAGCAGCAGCCAACCCCAGGCGCCCTGGTTGATCACCAACCAGGTCACCACCAGCGGGCCCGCCGCCTCGGCGGCGGTAGAACCCATCCCGAAGAAGCCTTGATATTGCCCGTGACGACCCTCCGGGATCAGCCGAAAGCTGATCTCGGTCATGCTGGCGGTCTGCCGCATCTCGCCGAAGGTCAGCACGGCTGAGCCAGCCAAGAGCAGGGCGGCGGCCAGCCAGGGCTGCGAAGGTTCGGCGGAGGCTGCGTACAACGCCATGCCACCGAACAGCAGCAACCCGGCCCAGCGCAGCGTCCGCACCCCGTGGTCGATGCTGCGAATGTCCCTGGCCATGCGGTACTGCAGGGAGACGACCAGCAGCGTGTTCACCACGAAGACGCCCGCGATGATCCACTCCGGTGCCTCGGTGCGCAGCACCACCCAGAGCGGGATGGCCACGTCGATGAGCGGGATGTGCAGGCACAGCAGCATGTTCGCGACCCCGACAGCGACGTACCCGCGATCGGTGAAGACGTCCCGGACGCGGTGCTGGCTGCCCTTGACGTCCCCGGGGCGTCCTGCGCCGTTGGTCCGCCGGGTCATCGGCACCAGCAGCAGCAGGAGCGCCGCGATCAGGAACGTCAGTGCATCTGCCGCGAACGCGATGCGGTACGCCGGTCCGCTGTCGGCCGCGATGACCAGGCCGCCGAGCAGTGCCCCGACGGCCAGTCCGGCGTTCGCGATCGCGATCAGCAACGCCCGCACTCGGGTCACCACGTCTGCCGGAAAGGTCCGGGCGATCAGCGCGGACCGCGCCGAGTTGGTGCCCTGGGTGCAGATCGCGAAGATGCCCGCCGCGACGATGAAGACCGTCAGGTTCGGGGTGATCACGAAGATCCCGACGGCCAGTCCCGACATCGTGAGCATGGCCATCGACACCGTCCGGGCCTCGTACCGATCAGCCAGGTGCCCGACTGGTACCCCCAGCAGGAGTGCGACGAGCCAGGACGCGGTCAGGGCAGCGCCGTACGCGACCGGGTCGATACCGACGATCCGGGTGAAGTACAGCGCAGCACAGACGTAAAAGAGGCCGTCGCCCAGGTAGGTGACGAAGTACGACACGACCAGTGGACGCCACGGCCCCTCGAGCCGGCCGTCGCGCGCGGTCAGGACCCCGCCGTCAGTCACGGCCGCCGTCCCAGCCCGGCGGGTGCCTCACTGCCGTACCCGCCTACGTCCTCCAGCGTGGAGGCCAGCAGCTGGATGTCGTCGTCGGTGTGCAGGCTCGACATCGCGAAGCGCAACAGCGAGGTGCCCTGCGCCACCGTCGGATAAAACGCCGGCAGCATGACGACACCGCGATCGCGCAGCAGCCGGGCGGCTCGCAGGCCGCCCTCTTCGGTGGCGAACCGGGCACCGCGGATCGGGGACCTCAGCCCCGCGTTGGACAACCTGTTGCCGGTCAGCTCGTCGAGGCGCACGGCGTTGGCCCACAACCGGTCCTGCAGGTGTCGCACCTCGGGCGTGCGGTGCAGGTAGGCCGAGGCCACGTTGGCGGCCATCATCGGCACCATCACCGAATGCCCGAACACCAGCGGATTTGCCAGCTTGCGGACCACCGCAACGTCATCAGAGGACGCCGTGAGCAGGAAGCCGCCCGAGCCGCCGAAGCCCTTGGACAGCGACCCGGCCAACACGACGTTGGCCGGCAACCGCCCGCCCAGGTGGTTGAAGGCGTAGCCGCAGCCGTCGGCACCCTCGATAGAGACACCATGCGCGTCATCGACGTACAGGTACCCGCCGGACCGGCGCAACCGAGCCGCGAGCTCACCGACCTCGGTCAGGCCGGTCATCGACTGCACACCGTCGCAGAGCACGATCGGGATCCGGTCGCCGACCCCTTGCCGCCACGTGTGCTCGGCCTCGTCCGGGTCCGCCGAGGGGAGCCGGCTGACCGGGCCGAAATGCTCAAACACGCCGCGCAGCACCTGCATCGAGGCGTGCGCGTGGCGGTCGACGAAGAAATGCGGTTCGCCGGCCATCGGGTAGCTCGGGAGGGAGCCGGACGCGAGCAACGGCAGCACCCCGAGATGCACGTTGCTGGTCGAAGAGAACACGCAGGGCGCGGTTCCCGGGTAGATCTGGCCCAGCAGCTCCTCGAGTTGCGGCAGGTAGATCGGGCGCATCCGGTTGCGCGACGACGACAGGTGCACTCCGAAGTTTTCAGTGGCGGTGACCACCGCCTCGGCGAGGGCCGGGTGGGACTCGAGCCCGAGATACGAGCACGAGACGAACTCCGTGACGGCCGAACCGTCGTCCAGCTCGATGCGTTTGCCCTCACGCTTGACGACGGTGTGACCGGTGAGTCCTTCGACGAAACAGCGGTCCAGCGCCGAGGAGGTCCGGTCACGTCGGTGCGCGACCCAGGTCGCCCGGGTGAGGGAGGTGCTCATGGTCCGTGCTCCTTGGTGCGGGCCACAGTCAGCCGTGGCTCCCCGGAGGAGTCGGCACGGGTTGCGATCTCGGTGTAGCCGAGATCGGTGAGAATCTGCCGGACTGCCGCCGGCTGGGCTCGGTCGTGCTCCAGGCCGAGACGTCCGCCGGGCCGCAGCGTCGTGACGCCCAACGCGGCAATGCGGCGGATCAAGTCCAAGCCGTCCGAGCCGCTGTAGATCGCGTCCGGGGGGTGATGCTCGGCCCACTCCGGCAGCAGCCGCAGGTCTGGCCGCACGTAGGGCGGGTTCGCCACGATCAGATCGATGGCTGCTTCGTCGTCATCGAAGCACTCGGGTTCCGTCACATCGATCGCCGACACGGTGACCTGCTTCGCGACGTCGACGAGCCGAGCGATGTTGCGGCGCAGGTACTGCAGGGCGGTGCCGTCGTGCTCGACGCAGCGCACGACTGCGTCGGGGCGCCGCTGGGCCAAGGCCAGGCCGATGGCCCCGACGCCGGAGCACAGGTCCATGGCCCGACCGGTGGGCGGTAGCACGCTGGGCCGTGCGGCCCAGTCGACCAGCGCGACGCTCTCTGAGCGCGGGACGAATGCTCCGCTGCCCACCACCAGGCTGAGTCCGTCAAACGTCGTGGTTCCGGTGATGTGGCCCAGCGGGACACGTGCCTGTCGCTCCGCGACAGCGGCCGTGAATTCGCTGATCCGGACATCGCGAGGGGTGAGTCCGAGGAAGCGTTCGGCCAGGGCGGTCACGTCACCGTCCACGTCCCACATCCCTGCTCCGCTTAGCCGATGGCGGGCCTGCTTCAGCAGCAGGTCGTCGGACGGGCCGGTCACGACCACGCGGCGTAGTAGTGGGTCAGGGCCGAGCGGATGTCGTCGTTCATCGCCGCGACCAGTTCCGCGGGTGGGGTGAACGTGGGGTGCAGCTCCTCCACCACGGTGCCGTAGTGCCGGTTCAGGTGCCGCTCCATGCGGGGTGGCCATTCTGGCGTGACATTCCAGCGGTACTCCCAGCCAGTTGCCATCATGTGCTCAACGGTGGTCGCGACGACCTGTTCGCGGGTGGCCCCGGCGAGCGGGCTGCGGATCGGCGCGAAGGCGGTGAGGAAGTCGAACTCGCTGGCCTTGCCCTCGATCAGGGCAGCGACGTGCTGGGCCAGCAGCGGCGACTGGTGCAGACCGTCGCGGTACGTGCCCGTCGCTAGCCACAGTCCCTCGACACCGGCGGAGCCGATGAGCGGGAAGCCGTCAGCGGGAACCGGCCTGTTGCCCACCCGCACCGAGCGTAGGGATGCCTCTGACAGGTTGGTGTGCAGCTGGTCCACCGCACAGCCGAGCAGGAACTGCAGGTCGCCGATGGCGGCGTGCTGCCTCGGGTGCACGCTGATGATGTTGGTGGCGCCGAGATAGAGCACGCCGTCCGACCTCGGCACACAGTGCAGGCCGCAGGCGAAGGCACGGTTGGGGGTGCGCACCACCGAGGACGGCACGCGTCCGTCCTCCGTTTCGGCGAGCACGGAGACGCCATAGCCGCTGACCATGGGCGGGATCCGGCGTACGACGTCGGGCAGGCTTTCCAGCACGCTCAGCGAGCGTGCGCCAGCGGCCACCACCACGTGGTCGGCAGCGAGAACATCACCGGAGGCGAGCTGCACGCCGGTGGCCCGGTCGCCGTCCACTCGAACGGCGGCGACCTCCTCATCGATCAGTTGTCCGCCGCTGCGCACGAACGCCGCGTCGAGTTTCGCCAGCAGCCGGTGTGAGTCAACGGCGTGCTCGCCAGGCAGGAAGAGACCGCGCTGCGCCCGGGTGAGGTCGTTCGGAGTGAGCCACTCCATTTCTTCCGGGTCGACTGTCTCGTACGGCTCGTCATACTCGTGCAGCGTGCGTTCGATGGCGTGGAAGTTGCCCGAGTCGACACCGCGTGAGCCGGCCGAGTTGAGGATGACGAACGTGCCTTGCGCGGTGAACAGCGACGTCTCGTCGCCAGAGCCCTCCGACAGTTGCTGGTCCCATTCGGGCCAGAAGTTGCGAGCCCGATGGTCCATGTCGAGCTTGGCGCGGCCGTGGTCGCTAGCCAGCAGCGATTCGGTCACCTCGCCGAAGCAGCCCAGCATGGCGCCAGCAGCCAGAGAGGCCGCATAGGGACGAGTGCGCAGGCCGATCCGGATGACGGTGAACCCGCGGCGCTGCAGCTCACAGCTGATCGAGGCCCCGACGGCCCCGTTGCCGACGACGATGACGTCCCGATGGTGTGCGGGCATGCGCAGTTCTTCCCCTGCCTGAGCCCGTGGGCTCACTAGGTGATGCTTGGCGATGAGTCAGTCAGCAGGTGCGCAGGCGTGGTTCACGCAACGCTTGGGAGTCGACCCACCTCGTGCTCGATTCGATTGCAGGGCAAGCGTATGAGTGCTGTCAGCAATCGAACGAACGCTTTAGCGTGGGCTAAACGGAACGCGCGAGTGTGACAGGACGGCGTCAGATCAAGACCGCCTCGATGCCGGGCTGGGCGCTGTGGACCAGGCTCTCTCCGCTCGACGTCCGGGTGTAGAGCACGCGGCGGCCGACCCGTCTTTTGCTGACGAGTCCGGCTTGGCTCAGCACGCCGAGGTGCTGGCTGACCGCGCCTGGGGTGACGCCGACTTCGGATGCCAGGTCCGAGGTGGACCGCGGCTGATGCAGCGTCTGAAGGATCTCGGCCCGGACCTGGCCGATCAATGCGGCGAGCGGGCTGGCCTGCGGCCCGGTAGACGTGGTCCACAGCTTCGCGATGTCCGGTTGCGGGTAGACCACCATGGACTGGTCGGGTGGCAACATGGTCAGCACCTCAGCGCCGCAGAAGACGCTAGGGACCAGCACCATCCCCCGGCCGTCCAGGTGGGCGGTGAAGTCGTAGCTGCTGCTGACCTGGAGGCGTTCGTCCTGCCAGATGATGCGCTGGTTCAGCGATGAGAGCACCGCCTCGGCGCCGGCCCTTTCCATCACCCGCATCCGGTGGTGCACGTCGGCCTGCAGGCTCGAACGCACCCGGTTCCAGTGCGGTCGCAGGGCAAGGTCGCAGTAGGTCGACAGGTGGTCGGCGATCAGCTGGACCGCATGCTGCGGGTGCTCGACCATCCACCGGCGCACCGGCTCGGTTGCCTTGTTCCACCCAGGTGGTGCGCCAGAGTCGTTCATCATCCAGCAGATCTCGGACACGAGCCGCTCTGGCGGCGTCTCCCGCACCGCCTCTAGGTCCACGTCGAGGTCTCCTTGGCCCAGGCTGTCGCCCGGGGTGAGGAAGTCCGGCACGTACCCGGTTGGTGGCACCACAGCCCGCAACGGCCGCAGATCCGCGCTCCGCACTCCGGTCTCCACCTGGCGCAACCACGGCAGATGCGCCCGTCGGCGCACGTTGGAGCTCATCATGCGGAGGCTGGCCACTGCCTCGCTCAGCGGGGCGAAGGCGAAACGGAGGCGGCTGACATCGGTCGGCGTGGTCACGTAGGAGATCATCTGTGTCCGGGGCCTGTCCCAGCATGGGCGTCGACTTCCAGCTGTGCCCTCGGCTCCCCGCGCGCGGCCTCGTCCTCCAGGATCGCGTACACGTACTCGCTGCCCCAACGGCCGTCAGGGTGGACATCGTTGTCGATCAGGTAGGCCTCACGGCGCATGCCCAGGCGCTCGCAGAGCCGGATGGACCCGGTGTTCTCCACGTCGAGCCGGGCGTAGAGACGGTGGGTGCCAAGCCGGTCGAAGGCGAGGCCGACGACGGCACGAGCCGCTTCGGTTGCATACCCGTGCCCTTCGTGGTCCGGATGCAGGACCCAGCCAATCTCAGCTTGGCGGGCGGCCAGGCTCTCCAGCCGCAGCGTGATCTCGCCGACGATCGCGCCACCGGCACGCGGCTGGATCGCCAGCGCCAGTGAATCGCCGTTGGCCTGCCAGCCGGTATCGACCCGGCTGACGACCTCGGCGCACTGCTCACGGGTGCGAGCGGGCCGGTAGAGGTAACGCGCAACCTCTTCGAGGCCCTGGTAGGCGAACATGTCCTCCATGTCGTCCGGACCGAACCGGCGTAGGGCCAGCCGTTCGGTCGTCAGCGGCAACGCGAGATCGGTCATGTCACTATCGGTCATGTCACTCCGGTCACCAGGGCGCAAAGTCCGGCATCACAGGACGGTGAGTGCTCACTCGGACACTAGTTGTTCCTTGACGTCAAGGAGTAGCGAGGTAGCCCGGGCGGCGGCCTCCTCGAATCGTCGACACCGGTCAGCGTGCCCGACCCGATGAAATCAGTTCGCGCGAGAACGCGTCCGCGGTCACGATGGTGACCGACCCGGATTCTCCAGGGTGTCGACCACCTGCAGGTCCGATGCTGGGGTGACGCCCTCCCACCGGTGAGACAGGAGCCCCAGATGACCACCGCCGTTCCCATGACCGGCCGACCGGCCGTTCGTGCCACCAGGCGGGAGTGGATCGGCCTCGCGGTGCTCGCCCTGGCCTGCTTGATGTACGTGATGGACCTGACGGTGCTGCACCTGGCGGTGCCGCAGCTGTCCGCCGACCTGGAGCCCAGCAGCACCCAGCTGCTGTGGATCATCGACGTCTACGGGTTCATGGTCGCCGGCGCGTTGGTCACCATGGGGACCCTCGGCGACCGGATCGGCCGGCGACGGCTGTTGATGATCGGTGCCGCCGCGTTCGGCGCCGCGTCCGTGGTGGCGGCGTTCTCCGTCTCGGCCGAGATGCTGATCGTCGCCCGGGCGCTGCTGGGCGTCGCCGGTGCCACGCTGGCGCCGTCCACGCTGTCGTTGATCTTCCACATGTTCTCCGACCCGCGAGAGCGCTCCATCGCGGTGGGGGTGTGGATCGGTGCGTTCTCCGCGGGCAGCGCGGTCGGACCGGTGCTGGGCGGGCTGGCGCTGGAGTTCTTCTGGTGGGGTTCGGTCTTCCTGCTGGCGCTGCCGGTGATGGCGGCGTTGCTGGTCCTCGGTCCGCGGGTGCTGCCGGAGTACCGCGATCCGGACGCTGGTCGCCTCGACCTGGCCAGCGCGGCGACGGCGGTCATGGCCACGCTGGCGGTGGTGTACGCCATCAAGCGGTTCGTGCTGCACGGCCTGGAGATCGGGTCGCTGGTCGCGGCGGTCGGCGGGGTCGTCCTCGGCGTGTGGTGGGTCCGTCGCCAGCTGCGGCTCGCCGATCCGATGATCGACGTGCGGCTGTTCCGGCTGCGCACGTTCGACACCGCGCTGGTGGTGAACTTCACCGCGATCTTCGTGATGGTGGGGTACTTCCTGTTCGTGTTCCAGTACCTGCAGCTGGTCCTGGGCTTCACCGCGCTGGTCGCCGGCCTGTGGTCGCTGCCGTCCGCGGTCGCGTTCATCGTCTCCTCGCAACTGGCTCCGCGGCTGCTCGCCGGACGCTCGTCCGCGGTGGTGATCTCCTGCGGGTTGGCGGTGGCGGCGGCGGGCCTCGCCCTGCTGACCGGCATGGGCGTGCGGGACGGGCTGGGGCTGCTCGTTGCCGGTTCGGTGCTGGTGTCGCTGGGCATGGGGCCGGTGTTCGGGCTGACCATCGAGCTGGTGGTCGGCGCCGCACCGCCGGAGCAGGCGGGCGCGGCGTCCGGCATCTCGGAGACCGCCGCGGAGCTGGGCGGTGCGTTGGGGTTGGCCGTGCTGGGCAGCATCGGTGCCGCGGTCTACCGGGACGGGTTGGTCACGGCGACCTTGCCCGAGGTGCCACCCGGGGACACCGCTGCCGCGAGCGACACGCTGGGTACGGCGGTCGAGGTGGCCAGGTCGCTGCCGGCGGACGCGAGCGCGGCGCTGCTCGAGGCCGCCCGCCAGGCGTTCGTGGACGGTGCCCAGATCGCCGCCGCCCTCGCCGCCGGGCTCGCCGCCGCGCTGGCCGTGGTGTCCGGGGTGTTCCTGCGACGCGCGGCTGTGGCGACCACGGCGCACACCCCCAGATCAGGTTCCCGCTCCGGGCCAGGCCTCAGCTACGGACCAGGCCTCAGCTACGGACCAGGTACCGGAACACGTCCAGGTCGTCACACGTCCGGGTTCGGCGGACCGGAGTGCGCCCGACTGATTCCCGGGAGAAGGCGCCTCGCTCCGCGCGAAACCAGCTGCCAAACCGGTTGTGGGGCGCGACTAGGCTCGATACGACGTCCAGCTGAAGGAGCCCCCGTGATCGCGCGTCTGTCGTCCCTGTTCCTGCGCACCCTGCGCGAGGACCCGGTGGACGCCGAGGTGCCCAGCCACCGCCTGCTGGTCCGGGCCGGGTATGTCCGCCGGGCCGCGCCGGGCATCTACACCTGGTTGCCGCTGGGGCTGCGGGTGCTGCGCAAGGTGGAGCAGGTGATCCGGGAGGAGATGGATGCGTCCGGGGCGCAGGAGCTGCTGTTCCCGGCGTTGCTGCCGCGGGAACCGTACGAGGCCACGGGGCGGTGGACCGAGTACGGCGACGGCATCTTCCGGTTGCAGGACCGCAAGGAGGCCGACTACCTGCTCGGCCCGACGCACGAGGAGATGTTCACCCTCGTGGTGAAGGACCTCTACTCCTCGTACAAGGATCTGCCGCTGTCGCTGTACCAGATCCAGACCAAGTACCGGGACGAGGCGCGACCGCGGGCGGGGCTGCTGCGCGGTCGCGAGTTCGTGATGAAGGACTCGTACTCGTTCGACGTCGACGAGGCCGGGCTGCAGCGGTCCTACGACGCGCACCGGGCGGCGTACGTGCGGATCTTCGACCGGCTGGGTCTGGACTACGTGGTCGTGGCGGCGATGTCCGGTGCGATGGGCGGCAGCGCCAGCGAGGAGTTCCTGGCCCGGGCCGACAGCGGTGAGGACACCTACGTGCGGTCGGCCGGCGGGTACGCGGCGAACGTGGAGGCGGTGGTGACCGTGCCGCCGCCGTCGTGCTCGTGGGACGGCGCGCCGGCGGCGCACGTCGAGCAGACCCCGGACACGCCGACCATCGAGTCGCTGGTCGCTGTGGCCCGGCGGCTTTTCCCGGATCGGCAGTGGTCAGCGGCGGACACGTTGAAGAACGTGGTGCTGATGCTGACCCACCCGGACGGCGCCCAGGAGCCGCTGGTGGTAGGGGTCCCGGGTGACCGCGAGGTCGACCTGCGGCGTCTGGCAGCGCAGGTGGAACCAGCGGCGGTGGAGCCGTTCACGGACGCCGACTTCGCTGCGCACCCGACTCTGGTGCGCGGCTACATCGGGCCGGGTGTGCTGGGAGAGAAGGGATCTAGTGGCATCCGCTACCTGCTGGATCCGCGGGTGGTGGACGGCACGGCATGGATCACCGGGGCCGACGAGCCAGGCCGTCACGTCTTCGACCTGGTCAAGGGTCGGGATTTCAACGCGGACGGCACGGTCGAGGCGGCGCAGGTGCTTCCGGGCGACCCAGCGCCGGACGGCTCCGGCCCGCTGCAGGCCGCTCGTGGCATCGAGATCGGCCACATCTTCCAGCTCGGCCGCACGTACGCCGAGGCGCTCGGGCTGCGGGTGCTGGACGAGCACGGCAAGCAGGTCACGGTCACCATGGGGTCGTACGGCATCGGGGTGTCCCGGGCGGTGGCGGCGGTGGCGGAGAACCGGCACGACGACAAGGGCCTGATCTGGCCGCGTCAGGTCGCGCCGTACGACGTGCACCTGGTGGCCACCGGCAAGGACGACGTGGTGTACGCCACCGCCGACCAGGTGGCCCGTCAGCTGTCCGACGTCGGCGTCGAGGTGCTGTACGACGACCGCCGCCGGGTGTCCCCGGGCGTCAAGTTCGCCGACGCCGAGCTGATCGGCGTCCCGACCATCGTGGTGGTCGGCCGTGGGCTGGCGGACGGCGTGGTCGAGGTCCGGGACCGGGCCACGGGGGATCGGGTCGACGTGCCGGTGGCGGACGCCGCGGCGGTCGTAGCGAACGCGGTCCGAGACGGCAAGCCCATCACGGCCGCCGACACGCCACCGAGTGCTGTGCCCGGTGTCTCGAGACGCGCCTCCGGGGCCGCCGGCCTGGCGGTCGACGTCGCGACCGACACACTCGCCTGACACCCGGGTGGACGAGCTCGTCGGGTGGCTTCAGCTGCCCACGGACGTGGGCGCCGGCACCGTCGTCGCGTTGCTGCTCGCCGGGCTTGCGGCAGGCTGGGTGGACGCCGTCGTGGGTGGTGGCGGGCTGATCCAGCTCCCGGCGCTGCTGCTGGGCCTCGGCTCGGGCACGCCGCCCGTCTACGCCTTGGCCACGAACAAGATCGCGTCCATCTGTGGCACCGCGGGCAGCTCGGTCACCTACTACCGGCGGATCCGGCCGGATCTGCGGACCACGGTGCCGATGGCTGGCTTCGCGCTGGCGGGGGCGCTGGTGGGAGCCGGGATCGCCCTGGTCCTGCCGGCCGGTGCGATTCGCCCGGTGGTGCTGGCGGCTCTGGTCGGTGTCCTGGTGCACGTGGTATGCCGTCCCCGGCTGGGTGAGGTGACGGCGTTGCGGTACGACGGATCCTCGGTAACGCACCACACGACGGCAGGAGCGATCGGGTTCATCGTCGGGGTCTACGACGGCGCTGTCGGGCCCGGGACAGGATCGTTCTTGGTCTTCGGTCTGGTGGCGTTGCTCGGCTACTCGTTCGTGGACGCCAGCGCCCGGGCCAAGATCGCGAACGTCGCGACCAACCTTGGAGCGCTGCTGGTGTTTGCTCCGCAGGGGGTGGTCCTCTGGCGGATCGGTCTGCTGATGGGCGCGGCCAATCTCCTCGGCGGGTACCTCGGAGCCCGGATGGCGGTGGCCCGAGGCGCTCGGTTCGTCCGGGCGGTGTTCGTGGTGGTGTCCGGCTTGCTGGTGCTGCGCTTGGGCTACGACGTTCTCTTCTCTGCCTGACGCGCTGACGCGCTGACGCGCTGACACGCTGGCGGTGGCCATTCACCTGGGGCGAGTCCAGCCCGGGAAGGCGTCGGATCGGCCGTCCCAGGCGGTTGCCGCCTGCGCTGCGTCGGCCAGCCAGCGAGCCATCAGCAGCCGACGCTCGGCTGGCACAGCGGTGAGCAGCTGGCCGATCGCCTGTGCCACAGCGCGTTCCGTCATGGCGGCCAAGGCTACGGCGGTGGCCCGGGACTCGATCTCGAACGGCAGTCGATAGCCGGGTTTCGCGGCGGCCGGCGTCGATCCCGCGGACGACAACCGGGCGGCGATCTCGTCCCGGCGCTGGGTGTGTCGGTCCAACTGCTGGATGGCTCGCTGGCGTTCTTGGCCGGTGGTCCATGCCCCGATCACGCCATAGGCGTAGACGGCCTGATGCTCGGCGGCCAGCACCGCAGCTGTCGCCTCGGCTTCGAACGAGGACAACCGGAAGGCTGGGCTTGTCGGTCCGGTTGTCGTCTGCTCGCTCATCGTGCCCACCGCCTTATCGTGCCCACCGCGCGAGCAGGTCCGCCTGTTGCAACCGGCTGGCCCGTACTGACGCGAGCACTCGCGCGGTGGCCGGGCTCACCTGGGGCAGGTCGGGGTCGATCTGCCCGGCCGCCCCGCGCAGCTGCTTGATGAGGGAGCGCAGCTGCGTGATGAGAGTCCGAGGGGCCGAGGTCGGCCCAGTGGTCCGCTCAGGTCCGCGTGAGGAGCCGCTCGGCGAAGAACCGGTCGGCGCAGTGCCGGTGGCCGGGTCACGTCCTGAGCGGGGCGACACCGCGCGGAGTGCGTCAGCATGCTGCTGGTGCTGGCTGGCGAGCGGGAGCAGGCGGTCGCGCCACTCGGTCAGCACGTCGGCCGCGCCAGTCAGTGCGGCGGCCAGCTCGTCCGCCTGACTGGCTGCCCGGGTTCGACCCGCACGATCACGGTCAGCCTGCCGACGGCCGGCCTCAGAGCCCGGGGCGGGTTGGCTGTCGCCGGGTTGGCCGAACCGCACCCCGCACCCAGTGCTCAGGGCTGCCGTCGATACCCCGGCTGACAGCGCCTGGAGGGCCTGCCGACGGGTGGGGGTCCGGTCGCGGTGGACGGGCGTCAGCACCGGAGCATCCTGGCACGCCTGGACAGCACGCCTGGATAGGGTGAGCGCGGTCGTGGTGCGTCGGTCGAGGTCGCCGGGTGGACAATGCTTCAGGCAGGTCGGAACAGGCAGGTCGGGGAACGTGAGGAAGGTAGGGCGAGGTGACGGGCCAGGCCCACGCGAGATCGAGTCGACGAGGCGTCACACCGATCGTTGACGGGGTGCACTCGCTCGCGGCGCCCGTGGTGGACCGGCTCGGATTGGTGGTCGAGGACGTCACCGTGGTTGCGGCCGGGCGGCGTCAGGTGCTTCGCATCGTGGTCGACCTGGCTGCCGAGGAGCCGGGTGGGGTCAGCCTGGATGTTCTGGCGGAGGCTTCGACCCTGCTGTCCCAGGCCATTGATGCCGCGGTGGGCCATGATGCCGCGGTGGGCCATGATGCCGCGGTGGGCCATGATGCCGCGGTGGGCCATGATGCGGCGGTGGGCCATGATGCGGCGACGGATCGTGGTGCGGCGGGTGCTGCTGCGGGTCACGGCGCAGCCGATGACGGCCCGCGCAGCGTGGTGTCGGACGGCGTGCCACGGCTGCCGATCACGGGAAGCTACCTGCTTGAGGTGACATCCCCGGGTGTCGATCGTCCACTGACCGAGCCTCGGCACTTTCGCCGATCGGTCGGACGCCTGGTCCGGATCGAATTGACGAGCGGCCAGCTGGTCGGTGGCCGGCTGATGGAGGTCGTCGGTGCTGGCTCTCAGCCGGACGCGGTGGTCCTGGTCGACCCGGTGGCGCCCCGGCCGGGTACCGGCCGGTCCGTCGTGCCGTGGGGTGAGATCCGTCGTGGGCGGATCGAGATCGAGTTCCGCCGGACTGACCACGGCGACACGGGCCTTCCGGCTGGTTCTGCGACCGACCCGTCAACGCAGGCGCGTTGATGGACGTCGACCTGGCCGTCTTGCGTCAGCTTGAGCGGGACAGGAACATCCCAGCCGATGTCGTGATCAGCGCGATCGAGGAGGCTCTGCTGTCGGCGTATCAGCGGACGGCAGGTGCCAATCCGCGGGCGCGCGTCGAGCTGGATCGCAAGAGCGGGCACGTCGTGGTCTGGGCTGCCGAAGAGCTGCCTGAGGGCGGCGCCCACGAGTTCGACGACACCCCGGCAGGATTCGGGCGGATCGCGACCGCCACGGCCAGGCAGGTGATCCTGCAGCGGTTGCGCGACGTCGAGGACGAGCAGGTTCTCGGAGACTTCCGGAGCCGGGAGGGCGATGTCGTGGGCGGCGTCGTCCAGCAGTCCGCTGATCCACGCGCGGTCCGGGTGGACCTCGGCACGGTGGAGGGTCTGCTGCCGGTCGTCGAGCAGGTGCCGGGGGAGCGTTATCGCCACGGCGATCGGCTGCGGTGCTTCGTGCTGTCCGTGCGCAAGGGGCCTCGAGGGCCGCAGATTCAGCTGTCCCGCACCCACCCGAGCTTGGTCCGGGCGCTTTTCGCGTTCGAGGTGCCGGAGATCGCCGACGGCAGTGTTCGGATTCGCGCGCTGGCTCGAGAACCGGGCCATCGCACCAAGATGGCGGTCAGCACCCAGGTCCCAGGGTTGAACGCCAAAGGTGCGTGCATCGGTCCGATGGGAGCCCGGGTGCGAGCGGTGATGGCCGAGTTGCGCGGGGAGAAGATTGACATCGTCGATTGGGATGACGACCCAGCTGCTTTCGTCCGGCATGCCTTGTCGCCAGCGCGGGTCCAGCAGGTCACGGTGGTTGATGCGGCCACCCGCTCGGCACGGGTGGTAGTGCCCGACTATCAGCTGTCCCTTGCCATCGGCAAGGAGGGTCAGAACGCCCGACTGGCCGCCAAGCTCACCGGGTGGCGGATTGACATCCACCCGGACGTCAAGCCAGACGCTGAGCCCTCCCGGGAGCCCGACCCGGGAACCGCTGCCAGGTCTGCGGAGGGGTCACCCGCGCCCCGGTCCGAGGTGGCTGCGCAGCCACCTCGGACCGGGGTGTCCGGGGACGCTGGTCAGGCGCGGTAGAGTGTGATGGCCGGGATCTCCTTGGCGTCGTCCGACACCACGCTCAGCGGCCGAGCTCAGCTCGATCCGCAGCGGACGTGTGTGGGGTGCCGTCGTAAGGGTGACCGGTCAGCTCTGCTGCGGTTCGTGGTGACCGGTGATGGGGCGGTAGTGCTGGACGAGCGGCGGCGATTGCCCGGTCGAGGAGCCTGGCTCCACCCCGACCGGCGGTGCGCCGAGTTGGCTGTCCGGCGTTCCGCCTTCCTCCGGGCGCTGCGGTTGCGGGGTGTGGGAGTGCGGGTGGACGTCACGCAAGTGCTGCCCACAGTCCCAGCACCTGCTCAAGGAGCTGCGCGTGAGCACGGCAAGGAGTGAAGCCGTGGTCGTCCTGACCGCGGTCGCCAGGCGACGCTGTCACCGTCGGCAGCAATCGCATCGATGTGAGAGTGGGTCGACGAGCTGATGAGCACCCGATGAGCACCCAGCGATGAGCACCCCCCAGCACTGACGACGGTTCGCGCCTGTCCGGCCCGGACCGAGACAGGAGAGACGTGGCGAAGGTCCGAGTTTACGAGCTCGCCAAGGAGCTTGGCGTGGAGAGCAAGGTCGTGATGACCAAGCTCCAAGAAATGGGCGAGTTCGTGCGGTCAGCGTCCTCGACCGTCGAGCCGCCGGTGGTGCGTCGGCTCCGCGAGCACATGCCTCAGGTCGGTGCGTCCTCGAAGAAGACCGTGTCGGCGCAGCCCGCGAAGGTGGTCACAGCGGCGGCGGATCAGCCGGCGTCATCAGCGGCAAGGTCCGGCGGGACTGCCCAGCCAGATACCGCGCCGACCGCGTCGTCGCCCGCACCACCGTCGTCGCCCGCGTCACCGTCGTCTCCCTCACCGGCGGTCGCCGACAGCCCGGGTGAATCCGGCGCACCGTCGACCTCGGTGACCCCATCGCCAGCGAAATCACCAGCGCAGGAGGACGCCACTCCTGCTGGTGATTTAAGCGTCCCGCAGTCGGCGCCTGTCACGACCGATCGCCGGCCGGCGAGCAAGCCGGGCGCCGGTCCGGCGCGACCAGAGCCCGGTCCGATGCCAGCCCGCCCGCGACCGGTATCGCCGGCAGCGCGGGAGGGCGATTCGCGGGAACCGGTCTCTCGTGACGACAGGCCGGGTCGCCGCGACGGCGGCCCGGGCCGTCCGGGTGCTCCGCGGCCGGGGAACAATCCGTTTGCGCCCAGCCAGGGCATGCCGCGGCCGGGTGCTCCGCGGCCGGGGAACAATCCGTTCGCGCCCAGCCAGGGCATGCCGCGACCGCAAGGCGGGCCGCGACCGCAAGCGCCGCGTCCCGGTGGCGGTCGACCCAATCCTGGGATGATGCCGACCAGGCAGGGCACGGGCAGCGGCCCTGGCCGGCCTGGCTCGCCGCGTCCAGGGCCGGGCGGACGCACGGGCGCTGGGCGGGCCGGCGGTCCAGGTGCCCCAGGCGGTGCTGGGGGTGCGGGTGGCCGCGGTGGTGGGGGTGGTTTCGGCGGGCGTCCAGGAGGTCGTGGTCCGGGTGGCCGCGGCGGCACTCAAGGGGCGTTCGGCCGGGGCGGTGGCCGCCCGGTCCGGGGGCGCAAGAGCAAGCGGGCGAAGCGCCAGGAGTTCGAGCAGATGCAGGCGCCGTCGCTTGGTGGGGTTCAGGTGCCCCGCGGTGACGGATCCATTGTCGTGCGGGTCCGCCGGGGCGCCAGCCTGACTGATTTCGCGGACAAGATCGGCGCGAACCCGGCCAGCCTGGTGACGGTGCTGTTCCATCTCGGTGAGATGGCCACGGCCACGCAGTCCCTCGACGCGGACACCTTCCAGGTGCTCGGTGCCGAGCTGGGGTACGACATCCAGGTGGTCTCGCCCGAGGACGAGGAACGCGAGCTGCTCGGGCAGTTCAACATCGACCTCGCGGGTGAGCTCGCCGACGAGGACGACGACGACCTCCACCCTCGTCCCCCGGTGGTCACCGTCATGGGCCACGTGGATCACGGCAAGACCAAGTTGCTGGACGCGATCCGGTCCAGCGACACCGCCGAGGGCGAGGCCGGCGGCATCACCCAGCACATCGGTGCCTATCAGGTGCACACCGAGCACGAGGGCCAGACCCGGGCGATCACGTTCATCGACACCCCGGGTCACGAGGCGTTCACCGCGATGCGGGCTCGGGGCGCCAAGGTCACCGACATCGCCGTGCTCGTGGTGGCGGCGGACGACGGCGTCATGCCGCAGACCATTGAGGCGTTGAACCACGCCCAGGCCGCGCGGGTCCCGATCGTGGTGGCGGTCAACAAGGTGGATAAGGACGGCGCACAACCGGAGCGGATCCGCCAGCAGCTCACTGAGTACAACCTGGTGGCTGAGGAGTTCGGCGGCGACACCATGTTCGTCGATGTGTCCGCCAAGCAGCGGCTGAACATCGACACGTTGCTGGAGGCGGTGCTGCTTACCGCGGACGCTGCCCTGGACCTGCGGGCCAACCCGGACAAGGACGCCCGCGGCGTTGCCATCGAGGCGCACCTGGACAAGGGCCGCGGCTCGGTGGCGACCGTCCTGGTTCAGTCGGGGACGCTGCACGTGGGCGACGCGATCGTGGCCGGCCATGCCTACGGCCGGGTGCGGGCGATGCTCGACGAGCACGGGGAGAACGTCACGACGGCGACTCCGTCCCGCCCGGTGATGGTGCTGGGGCTCACCGCGGTGCCCGGGGCCGGCGACACCTTCCTGGTTGCTCCGGACGACCGGACGGCTCGGCAGATCGCCGAGCGTCGGGAGTCCGCGGACCGGCAGGCCGCGCTCGCCAAGTCCCGCAAGCGGATCAGCCTCGAGGACCTCAACGAGGCGTTGGCGGCCGGCAAGGTGGAGACGCTCAACCTCATCCTCAAGGGCGACGTCTCCGGATCGGTGGAGGCGCTGGAGGACGCGCTGCTGAAGATCGACGTCGGCAACGAGGTAGACCTGCGGGTCATCCATCGCGGTGTCGGTGCGATCACCCAGAACGATGTCAACCTCGCGACCGTCGACAACGCGATCGTGATCGGCTTCAACGTGCGTCCCGCCGAGCGGGTCGGCGAGCTGGCTGAGCGCGAAGGCGTGGACCTGCGGTACTACTCGGTGATCTACCGGGCGATCGAGGAGATCGAGGCCGCGCTCAAGGGTCTGCTCAAGCCGGAGTTCGAGGAGGTCCAGCTCGGCACCGCCGAGATACTCGAGGTGTTCCGTTCCTCACGGTTCGGCAACATCGCTGGCTCGATGGTGCGCTCCGGGGAGATCCGCCGCGGTGCCAAGGCCCGGATCGTCCGGGGTGGCACCGTTGTCGGGGAGAACCTCGAGGTGGCCGGTCTGCGACGGTTCAAGGACGACGTCACCGAGGTGCGTGAGGGCTTCGAGTGCGGGATCAACCTCGGCTCGTTCAACAACTTGACCGAGGGTGATGTCGTCGAGACGTACGAGCTGCGGGAAAAGGCCCGCAGCTGAGCATGAAAGACCACCCGCGAGCGCGCCGTGTGGCTGACCGGATCAAGGTCATCGTGGCCGAGACGTTGGAGCAGCGAGTCAAGGACCCGCGACTGGGGTTCGTGACGATCACCGACGTCCGGGTCACCGGTGACCTGCAGCACGCGTCCGTGTTCTACACAGTCCTCGGCACCGACACCGACCGGACGTCGAGCGCTGCTGCCCTGGACAGCGCGCGTGGGGTCGTCCGTCGTGAGGTGGGGCGTGGTCTGGGACTGCGGCTCACGCCGAGCCTGGAGTTCGTGGCGGACGGTGTGCCGCAGAACGCCACCCAGATCGACGACCTGCTGCGCGAAGCTGCGCAGCGGGATGCCGCCGTCGCCAGACAGGCCGAGGGCAAGCAGTACGCCGGGGATGACAACCCCTACCGGCACGACGACCCGGACGAGGAGGGCTTACTCGACGACCGGCACGATGACAGACCGGCGTGAGCCCGGACAGCAGCTCGACGGCATCCGGGCCGGATGGTGTCGTCGTCGTGGACAAGCCTGCGGGGTGGACCAGTCATGACGTGGTCGCCCGGACCCGCCGGTTCCTGGGTACGCGCAAGGTCGGTCATGCGGGCACGCTCGACCCGATGGCGACCGGGGTGCTCGTCCTCGGCGTCGGCCGTGCCACCCGGCTGCTCACCCACCTGGTCGGTGTCGACAAGTCCTACGCCGCCACTATCCGGCTCGGAGCGGCCACCGTGACCGACGACGCCGACGGGGACGTCACCGACTGGTGCGACACCGCAGTGGTCTCGCAGGCCGCGGTGCACGCGGGTGTCGGACGGTTGACCGGCCGGATCCGGCAGGTGCCCAGCGCGGTCAGCGCGGTCAAGGTGGATGGTCGACGGTCGTATGCCCGGGTCCGCTCTGGGGAGCACGTCGACCTGCCCGCTCGGGACGTCGTCATCCACCGTTTCGACGTGCTCGCCTGGCGTCCGGCGGCTGTCGGTGAGCACCAGGTGCTGGATCTCGACGTCGAGGTCGACGTCTCGTCCGGGACCTATGTCCGGGCGCTGGCCCGGGATCTCGGCCGGGACCTCGGGGTGGGCGGGCACCTGATCGCGTTGCGACGCACCAGGGTTGGTCCGTTCAGCGTGGACGACGCCTGTCCACTCGACCATGTCGCCGCGCACCTGCAGACCATGGCGCAAGCCGCCGGCCGGCTGTTTCCGGTTCGTCAGCTGGACGCGGACGAGGTGCGGGCGCTGCGGCACGGTCGCCCGATCACCTCGGCTGTCTCGCAGCAGTCCATCGCCTCTGCCGCCTCGCAGCGGCCCATCGCCTTTGCCGCCTCGCAGCGGCCCATCGCCTCTGCCGCTTCACAGCGGCCCATGGCCGCGGTTGGTCCCGACGGCGCCCTGGTTGCGCTCGTCGTCGATCACCAGGATGGCGCTCGATCTCTGCTGGTCGTGCCGGACGACCGCGTCGGTCGCTGAGCTCTCGCGTCGCCGACGCGCAGGGCGTGCAGGTCGGCCCGTACGCTGACGCCGTGCAGCGATGGACTGATCTCGGGCAGGTGCCGGCCGACTTCGGTCCGAGCGTGGTCACCTGGGGAAACTTCGACGGCGTGCACACCGGGCATCGTGCGGTGCTCAACCGAGTCGTGGAACGGGCTCGGGGAGGCGGCGCGGCGGCGGTCGCAATCACGTTCGACCCGCACCCGTCGCAGGTGCTGCACCCCGACCGCGCCCCTCAGCTGATCACCAGCGTGCCGCAGCGGTTGGCCCTCCTGGAGGCACTCGACGTGGATGCCGTCCTGGTGCTCCGGTTCACCACCGAGTTGGCGGGGCAGAGCCCGGAGCGGTTCGTCGAGCAGGTTCTGGTGCGGGCGCTCGGTGCTCGTACGGTGGTCGTGGGTCAGGACACCAGGTTCGGTCATCGCAACCGCGGCGACGTGAACACCTTGCGCGAGTTGGGTGGTCGGCTCGGTTTCGATGTCGTGGTACTGGATGATCTCGCTCCGTCGGTGTCCTCGGGTGGGTCCACGACGCGGGGACGTCGCTGGTCCTCGTCGTGGATCCGGGAGCAGGTGATCGCAGGGGATGTCGAGGCCGCGGCCGCGGCGCTCAGCCGTCCGCACCGGGTCGGTGGGGTGGTGGTGCACGGCGACCACCGTGGTCGTGAGCTGGGTTATCCGACCGCGAACCTGCAGCCGCGTCCGGAGGGTCTGGTTCCGGCTGACGGGGTGTACGCCGGCTGGCTGCTGCGTCCGGAGGTACCGGAGCCCGCACCCGACCGGTTGCTCCCGGCCGCGATCTCGATCGGCACCAACCCGACGTTCACCGGCGACAGTTCCCAGGCCCCGCGCCGGGTCGAGGCGCACGTGCTGGATCGCATCGATCTGGATCTCTACGGCGAGTTCGTGGTCGTCGAGATGGTCCGGCGACTGCGGTCGATGGTTCGCTTCGACGACGTGCGGCAGCTGGTGGCTCAGATGGGTCGGGACATCGAGCAGTGCCGTTCGGTGTTGGGCGCGGTGGTGCCGCGGGCGCAGGACCGGGGACCCACCGCCTGAAACCAGCGGGGCAGTTGGGCTGATACGGTGACGGAGCCGTGTTGATCGGCCGCGGATTCAGAGAGCCCGGGTGAACCTGCCCCGGCGCGCCGCGCAATGACCTCAAGGAGAGCCGTGCCCCTCGACGCCGCCATGAAGACGAGCATCATGACTGAGTACGCCACCACGGACGGCGACACCGGCTCCCCCGAGGTTCAGGTGGCGATGCTGACCAAACGCATCCAGGACCTCACCGAGCATTTGAAGGTGCACCAGCACGACCACCACAGCCGTCGTGGCTTGCTCCTGCTCGTTGGTCGACGCCGCCGGTTGCTGGCCTACTTGCGAGGGCGAGACATCGAGCGTTACCGCTCGTTGATCGAGCGTCTTGGTCTGCGCCGGTGACGTCGGGTGCCGCGGCCACGTGTCGCGGCACTGGTGTGTCGGTCGCCGTTCGCTGCGGCGGTTCGTCTGACCGATAACTGAACACTGACTGCTGCAGCCGGTGTGACCGGCGGGTAGCACCGAGGCGACGGTTGTTCGGAGCGCCGGTCCTCGGTAGTGGATCACGGAATCATCACAGGTCGTTGCGTGGCTGGTCCGTGGCCCTCGATCGAAGACCGGGAGCACGCGCCGTTCCAGCCGTCACCATTCCAGGCCTGTTGGTGGCCTGATGACCACGATGATGACGAGATGAACGGAGAGTGACCCCTGATGGAGGGTCCAGATATTCAGTTCGCAGAGGCTGTGCTCGACAACGGTCCGTTTGGCACCCGCACCGTCCGGTTCGAGACTGGACGACTCGCCCGACAGGCCGCCGGCGCTGCGGTGGCGTACCTGGACGGCGAGACGATGCTGCTGTCCGCGACCACCGCTGGCAAGCAGCCGAAGGAGCACTTCGACTTCTTCCCCCTGACCATCGACGTCGAGGAGCGGATGTACGCGGCTGGGAAGATCCCCGGCTCGTTCTTCCGCCGGGAGGGCCGGCCCAGCACCGACGCGATCCTCACCTGCCGGCTGATCGACCGGCCGCTGCGCCCCTCTTTCGTCAAGGGCCTGCGCAACGAGGTGCAGGTGGTGGTCACCGTGCTCGCGCTCAACCCGGATCACCAGTACGACGTGGTGGCGATCAACGCCGCGTCGCTGTCCACCCAACTGTCGGGTCTGCCGTTCAGCGGCCCGATCGGCGGCGTCCGCGTGGCGCTGGTGGACGGTCGTTGGGTGGCCTTTCCGCAGCACTCCCAGATGGACCGGGCGGTCTTCGACATGGTGGTCGCTGGCCGGGTGGTCCAGGGGCCGGCTGGCGAGGACGTCGCGATCATGATGGTCGAAGCGGAGGCCACCGAGCATGCGTGGCCGCTGATCGGGCGTGACGGAGCTGCCGCGCCCACCGAAGAGGTCGTCGCTCAGGGGCTGGAGGCGGCGAAGCCGTTCATCGCCGAGCTGTGCCGGGCGCAGCGCGAGCTGGCCGAGCGGGCCACGAACACCCCGCTAGAGTTCCCGACCTTCCCGGAGTACGCCGAAGACGCGTACGCGGCAGTCGAGCAGACCCGTCCCGGTGAGCTGGAGGCGGCTCTGACCGTGCCCGGCAAGGCGGAGCGGGAGACCCGCATCGCCGAGGTCCAGGCGGCGGTGCTCGAGAACCTCAGTGCTCGACTGGACTTCGAGGGACGAGAGAAGGAGCTGTCCGCGGCCTTCCGTGCCTTGCAGAAGAAGCTAGTGCGCCAGCGGATCCTGCGGGACCAGGTGCGCATCGACGGCCGGGGGCTCAGCGACATCCGGCAGCTGTCCGCGGAGGTCGAGGTGATCCCGCGGGTGCACGGGTCCGCCCTGTTCGAGCGTGGCGAGACCCAGATCCTCGGTGTCACCACGCTCAACATGCTGCGCATGGAGCAGCAGCTCGACACGCTGTCGCCGCAGACCCGCAGGCGTTACCTGCACCACTACAACTTCCCGCCGTTCAGCACCGGGGAGACCGGTCGGGTCGGGTCGCCGAAGCGTCGGGAGATCGGGCACGGTGCGCTCGCGGAGCGGGCGCTGATGCCGGTGCTGCCCAGCCGGGAGGAGTTCCCCTACGCGATCCGGCAAGTGTCAGAGGCGTTGAGCTCCAACGGGTCCACGTCCATGGGGTCGGTGTGCGCGTCCACCCTCTCGCTGCTGAACGCCGGTGTGCCGTTGCGCGCACCAGTGGCCGGTATCGCGATGGGGCTGGTCAGTGACACGGTCGACGGTGAGACCCGGTACGCGGCGCTCACCGACATCCTCGGCGCTGAGGACGCGTTCGGGGACATGGACTTCAAGGTCGCCGGCACCAAGGAGTTCGTCACTGCCATCCAGCTGGACACCAAGCTGGACGGCATCCCCGCGTCCGTGCTCGCCGGTGCGTTGACCCAGGCGCGGGATGCTCGGCTGCACATCCTGGACGTGATGGTCGAGGCGATCGACGCGCCGGACGAGATGTCGCCGTTCGCGCCACGGGTGATCTCGGTGACCGTCCCAGTGGACAAGATCGGTGAGGTGATCGGCCCCAAGGGCAAGATGATCAACCAGATCCAGGACGACACCGGTGCGCAGATCTCGATCGAGGACGACGGCACGGTGTACATCGGCGCCACGGACGGCCCGTCCGCTGAGGCGGCCCGTTCGATGATCAACGCGATCGCCAATCCGCAGATGCCGGAGATCGGTGAGCGCTTCCTGGGGACCGTGGTGAAGATCACCACGTTCGGCGCATTCGTCAGCCTGCTGCCTGGCAAGGACGGCCTGCTGCACATCAGTGAGGTCCGCAAGCTGGTCGGCGGCAAGCGGATCGACTCGGTCGATGATGTGGTCTCGGTCGGTCAGAAGCTCCAGGTGGAGCTGAAGGAGATCGATCAACGGGGCAAGCTGAGCCTGGCTGCTGTCGTCGCGAGCGCGGACAGCTCGAACGGCGGCGGATCGAGTGCTTCGGACGGGTCCGCCGGTTTGCCGGACGATTCCAGCGCGGCACAGGCGTCAGCCGGGGTCTGAGGTGGCTGCGATCCCGTTGCCGCTCACGACCGGTGCTCACAGCACGCTCACCGGCGCCGACGCAGGCACGGACGGGACGGTGGTGCGTCGGTCGGTGCTGCCCGGTGGCGTCCGGGTGCTCACCGAACACGTGCCGGGGGTGCGCTCTGTCACCCTCGGGTGCTGGGTGGGGGTTGGTAGCCGGGACGAGCGTCCCGGCTACCACGGTGCCACGCACTTCTTGGAACACCTGGTGTTCAAGGGCACCACGCGGCGGTCGGCGCTGGACATCGCGGTCGCCTTCGACGCGGTGGGCGGCGAGGCGAACGCGGTGACCGGCAAGGAGCACACGTGCTACTACGCGCGGGTGCTGGACGAGGACGTGCCGCACGCCGCCGACGTCATCACCGACATGGTGACGTCGTCCCGGCTGTCCCGCGAGGATGTCGACGCCGAGCGTGGTGTCATCCTCGAGGAGCTCGCCATGAACGACGACGACCCGTCGGACGTGGTGCACGAGCGGATCGCCGAGGCGGTTTTCGGGGAGCACCCTTTGGGTCGGCCGATCGGCGGCACCGCGGCCACGATCAACGCCATCGACGTGGACCACGTCGTCGCCCACTACCGTGAGCACTACACCGCCCCAGGGTTGGTGTTCACCGCTGCCGGTTCAGTGGATCACGACGCGTTGTGCACGCTGATCCAGCGTGAGCTGGAGCGTGCTGGGATCCCCCTGGACGCTGGGCGTGGGCCATTGCCCCGGCGCTCCGGGTTGGCGCCCGGCCGTACGGCGGAACCGAACGGTGCGCCACCATCGCGGTGGGCGGGGACTGCTGGTCGGGCGGTGGTCCGCCGTCCGACGGAGCAGGCAAACGTGGTGCTCGCCGTCCCGAGCATCACCGCCACCGACGAGCGTCGGTACGCGTTGTCGGTGCTGAACGCCGTGCTCGGCGGGGGGATGAGCAGCCGGCTGTTCCAGGAGATCCGCGAACGCCGGGGATTGGCGTACGCCGTCTACTCGTTCGTCTCCAGCTACGTCGACCGCGGCTATCTCGGTCTCTACGCCGGTTGCGCGCCTGCCAAGGCCGTCGAGGTGGTCTCGCTGCTCCAGGACGAGCTGGACCGGATCGCCGAGCACGGGGTGAGCCAGGAGGAGGTGGCCCGTGGGATCGGCCAGGTCCGCGGCGGGCTGGTGCTCGGCATGGAGGACACCGGATCCCGGATGACCCGGCTCGGTCGGGCTGAGCTGGTGTACGGCGAATATCTGACCCTGGACGAGGTGCTCGCCGGGATGGAGGCGGTGACCCGTGAACAGGTGCACGAGTTGGCGGCCCAGCTCGCGGCTGGTCCGCGCTCGCTCGCTGTGGTCGGACCGTTCGATCCCGACCACCCCTTCGACCGTGTCAGCTGACCACTGGCCAGGTGGTCAGCTGACCACTGGCCAGGTGGGCAGCTCGCGCTGACCTCACGGAGGACGTGGTGACGCTGGTGGACGTCGGTGACCGGTTGCGGGTCGCGGTCGTGGGTGCCGGTGGCCGGATGGGCACGCAGGTGTGCCAGGCCGTGCGCGCGGCGGCTGATCTCGACCTCGTGGGTTGCTTCGACCAGGGCGACGATCTCGACGATCTCGCCGGTGCGCAGGTCGCGGTGGACTTCACCGTCCCGGCTGCCACGGAGGGCGTGGTCCGGCATTGCGTCGACCGGTCCGTGCACGTGGTGGTCGGCGCGACGGGCTGGGACGCCGACCGGCTGACTTGGCTGCGTGAGCGGCTGGCGGAGCGTCCGGGCGTCGGTGTGCTGATCGCGCCGAACTTCGCGATCGGAGCGGTGCTGGCGATGGCGTTCGCCCAGCAGGCGGCACGCTTCTACGAGTCCGTCGAGGTGATCGAGCTCCATCACCCGGACAAGGTCGACGCGCCGAGTGGCACCGCGCTACGGACCGCGGCGCTCGTGGCACAGGCCCGTCGAGAACGGGGGCTCGGGCCGGTGCCGGACGCGACCACTGAGCAGCTGGACGGGGCGCGCGGGGCGGACGTGGACGGTGTCCGGGTGCATGCGGTGCGGCTACGTGGCCTGGTGGCCCACGAGGAGATCCTGTTCGGTGGGCCGGGGGAGCAGCTGGCTATCCGCCATGACTCGTTCGATCGGACGTCGTTCATGCCCGGTGTTCTGGCCGGGATCCGGGCTGTGCCCACCCGTCCAGGCCTCACCGTGGGGTTGGAAGCTGTCCTCGACCTCGGCTGACGACCTGCGTGAATACGACTGTCCGCTGTGCGGCAAAGGTGGGGCCTGTCCATCGGTCGTCGTCCAGATGGCAGGCGTGTTGCTCAATCGTTACGGCTAAGCGCTTCGTGAGCCTGGACACGCTGTGCGCAAGCGCTTAAATTCCGAGCCGGCCCAGACGCCGGTCGCATCCGCGCCGGGTGGGAATTTCGACAGGAGGAGGGGCTTCATGGCCCTACGCGTGTCACGCACCCAAAAGTTCACCGCCCTCTCGGCGGCTATCGGTTTGTCGCTCGTACTCGGTGCGTGCGGCGGTGATTCCGACACCGCCGGCAGCGGTGGTGGCGGCAGCACTAATGCCGGCGGCATCGACTGCTCGGCCTACACCAAGTTCGGCGACCTCAAGGGCAAGACGGTGACGGTGTTCACCTCGATCACCGCTCCTGAGGACCAGGCGCAGATCGACTCCTACAAGCCGTTCGAGGAGTGCACCGGCGTCGAGGTGAAGTACGAGGGCTCCGCGGAGTTCGAGGCTCAGCTCAAGGTCCGGACGGCCGGCAACAACGCTCCGGACATCGCGTTCTTCCCGCAGCCGGGCCTGCTCGCCAACCAGGTGGCGACCGGCAAGGTGAAGGAGGCGCCGCCGGAGGTGGCCGCGAACGTCGACAAGTACTGGGCCAAGGACTGGAAGGCGTACGGCACCGTGGACGGCAAGTTCTACGCCGCCCCGCTCGGCGCGAACGTCAAGTCCTACGTGTGGTACTCCCCGTCGGCGTTCTCGGAGAAGGGGTACGAGGTTCCGCAGACGTGGCAGGAGATGATCACCCTGTCCGACAAGATCGCCGCGGACAACGCCGCGAACAAGGACACCAAGCCCTGGTGCGACGGCATCGGCTCCGACGCGGCAACCGGCTGGAAAGTCACCGATTGGGTCGAGGACGTGCTGTTGCGCACCGCTGGCCCGGAGGTCTACGACCAGTGGGTCAAGCACGAGATCCCGTTCAACGACCCGCAGATCGCCGAGGCGATGGACCAGGTAGGCAAGATCCTCAAGGATCCGAAGTACGTCAACGGTGGTCTGGGTGACGTCAAGTCGATCGCCAGCACGTCCTTCAAGGAGGCCGGTCTGCCCATCCAGGACGGCACCTGCTTCATGCACCGGCAGGCGTCCTTCTACGCGGCGAACTGGCCGAAGGGCACCAAGATCGCTTCGGATGGCGAGGTGTGGGCGTTCTACCTGCCGCCGGTCGACCCGGCCAAGGGCAAGCCGGTGCTAGGCGGCGGTGAGTTCGTCGGTGCCTACGCTGACCGACCGGAGGTCAAGGCCTTCCAGACCTATCTCAGCTCGGCCGAGTGGGCCAACGCCAAGGCGAAGGCCACCCCGGACGGTGGATGGGTCAGCGCGAACAACGGTCTGGACGTCAACAACCTGACCAGCCCGTTGGACAAGCAGTCGGCGAAGATCCTGCAGGACCCGAAGTCGGTGTTCCGCTTCGACGGGTCGGACTTGATGCCGGCCGCGGTCGGTGCGGGCTCGTTCTGGAAGCAGTCCACCGACTGGATCACCGGCAAGTCGACCAAGGATGCCCTCGACGCGATCGAGAAGTCCTGGCCGAAGAGCTGACGCCGATCAGCATCGAGCCGATGTAATCCGCTGAACCAGCAAGGGGGACGTCCGCACGGGCGTCCCCCTTGCTGGTCAGCTCCGAGGTGGAGGAGAAGGCGTGTCCACAGCCGAGAAGTTCGGCCAGATGTTCTTGGCGATCGGGTTGTTCGGCGCGGTGTTCATCGGTGTCTTGCTGTTGGCGAGCCTGATGAAGGGCCGTTCAGGCGAGCGGGCGCAGGTGGTCGCTTTCCTGGGGCCAGCGGTGCTCCTGCTGGCTGTCGGCTTGCTCTACCCGGGGCTGCGAACGATCTGGGGCTCCTTCCGCGGCCCCAATGGTTCCCAGTCGGTCGGCGTCGACAACTACGTCACCCTCTTCACCGATCCCGATCAGCTCGTGGTGCTGCGCAACACGGCGCTGTGGGTGGTCCTGGTTCCCATCCTGGCGACAGGGATCGGGTTGTTGTACGCGATCCTGGTCGACCGAGCCCGGGGCGAGGCGTTCGCCAAGGCCTTGATGTTCTTGCCGATGGCGATCTCCATGGTGGCGGCAGGTGTCATCTGGAAGTTCATGTACGACTACCGGGTCGCCAGCCGCCCGCAGATCGGCTTGATCAACGAGATCCTGATCAAGCTCGGCTTCGACTCCCAGCAATTCCTCATCGGCGCGCCGTGGAACACGCTGTTCCTGATCGCGGTGATGGTGTGGATCCAGAGCGGGTTCGCCATGACGTTGTTGTCCGCGGCGATCAAGGCGATCCCGGACGACATCGTGGAAGCGGCTCGTCTCGATGGCGTGCTGGGGCTGAAGATGTTCCGCTACATCACCCTGCCGAGCATCCGGGGCACGCTCGTCGTCGTGCTCACCACCATCGGCATCGGGGTGCTCAAGGTGTTCGACATCGTCCGCACCATGACCGGCGGTCAGTTCGACACCAGCGTGATCGCCAACGAGTTCTACGTCCAGACGTTCCGGGCCGACAACGCCGGCCTCGGGTCAGCCCTGGCCGTGGTGCTGTTCGTCCTGGTCGTGCCCATCATCATCTACAACGTGCGCCAGCTGCGTCAGTCGGAGGGACGATGAGCACCCTGACCCCAGCCGTCGGAACCGAGTCGACGCCGCCACCGTCTGCCATCTCCGGCAAGCCGTCGGCCGCCGCTCGCGCCCGGACGGTGCTGAGCAGCCGGTTCGCCACGCTGGTGGCGATCGTCATCGCCGTGGTCTGGACGGTTCCCACCGTCGGGCTGCTCGTCACGTCCTTCCGGGCACCACGGGACATCAACCGATCGGGGTGGTGGACGGTCTTCACCAACCCCAGCTTCACCTTGGACAACTACCGCGAAGTCCTCGACGGATCGCAGAGCACCAGCTTGCTGGGGTATCTGGTGAACACCACGGTGATCACCATCCCCGCGGTGCTGCTGCCGATCCTGCTCGCGACGCTCGCGGCGTACGCGTTCGCCTGGATGGACTTCAAGGGTCGGGACTGGTTGTTCGTCGCCGTCTTCACCTTGCAGATCGTCCCGCTCCAGGTGGCGCTGGTGCCGCTGCTGCGGCTGTACACCGACCAGTTCAGCTTCCAGGGCACCTACTGGAGCGCGTGGATCTCGCACACCATCTTCGCCCTGCCGCTCGCCATCTTCATCCTGCACAACTTCATCAAGGAGATCCCGAGCGAGCTGATCGAGGCCGCACGGGTCGACGGGGCGGGGCACGTCCGGATCTTCTTCCGGGTGATGCTGCCGCTGCTGACCCCGGCGCTGGCCGCGTTCGGCATCTTCCAGTTCCTGTGGGTGTGGAACGACTTGCTCGTCGCTCTGGTATTCCTCGGTGGCACGCCGGATGTCGCTCCGCTCACCGTGCAGCTGGCGAACATCACCGGCACGCGGGGTAGCGCGTGGTATCTGCTGTCCGCAGGTGCTTTCGTCTCGATGGCAGTCCCAGTCGTCGTGTTCCTGGCTTTGCAGCGGTACTTCGTCCGAGGTCTGTTGGCCGGTGGTCTGAAGGGCTGAGGCCCGCAGCGATCGACTGCACGGATGGAGGCTGCGATCCGCAGGAGGGCAAGGACGGCATGGCCAGCCGGATCGAGGACGTCGCCCAGGCTGCCGGGGTGTCGACGGCTACCGTGTCGCGAGCACTGCGCGGGCTGCCACGGGTAAGCGAGGCCACCCGGGCCAGAGTTCTCCGGGCGGCAGCCGAGCTGGAGTACATCGCGTCTGCGACCGCGGCAAGTCTGGCGTCCGGTCGTACCCACGTCGTCGGGGTCGTCGTGCCGTTCGTCACCCGCTGGTACTTCGCCAGGCTGATCAGCGGCACGTCGCAGGAGCTGCGGGAGCAGGGTTTCCACGCCTTGCTGTTCGATGTCGGTGACGAGGGTCCGCAGCGGGCGCAGCTGCTGGACTCCCGGATGCTGTTCCGCCGGGTGGACGCGGTGGCGGTGCTGTCGCTCCGGCTGAATCGCGAGGAGCGAGAGCTGCTGCACCGCTTGGGTATCCCCGTGGCGACTGTCGGCGTACCGGATCCGGACTGGCCGTGCGTGCGGATCGACGACGTGCTCACCGGCCGGCTGGTGGCCGAGCACCTGTTGAGCTTGGGGCACCGTCGGATCGGGTATGTCAACGGCGACCATGCGTCGATCCGGTACTTCCCCACGCCGGCGGACCGGTTGAACGGTTTTCAGGCAGCTGTGCTTCGGACGGGCGCGACGCTGCGTCCGTCCGACGTGGTCCACGGGGACTGGACTGCGCAGGGCGGCAGGCTGGCCGCCCTGCAGCTGCTGGACCGCCCGGACCGGCCCACCGCGGTGGTGTGCGCGAGCGACGAGATGGCCTTCGGCGCCCTGCGTGCCGCCGCCGAGCTGGGCCTGCTCGTCCCTGACGAGGTGTCGATCACGGGTATCGACGACCATCCGATGGCACAGCTGTACGGCCTCACGACCGTCGCCCAAGACCCCAGCGAGCAGGGGCGGACGGCGACCCGGCTGCTGCTTGAGGCGATCCACGGCCATTCACCCGGCAGTCAGGTCGCCACCTTGCCCGTGCACCTGGTGGTCCGTGGGAGCACCGCTCCCCCTAGGTGAGGCAGTCCGGATGGGCGCGAGGGTGACTCGGTTAAGCAGTGACTCGGCCAGAGCGGTGACTCGGCCAGAGTCATGACCGTCCGACCTGCGGTCCTCGCCGTCAGGCCCAGCCAGCGGCGCGGACGCCTGCGGCGACCGCCGCAGCCACCACGACGACGACCAGGAACGGAGCCCTCAGCAGAAGTGCCGTCACCGCCGCGAGTACGCCGGCCACCCGTGCGTCCAGCACCAGGCGGCCGTCCTGGTCCACAGCTTGCACGATCACCAGCGCTGCCAGCAGCGCCACTGGCAGCAGGTCCAGCCCGCGTGACCGGCGGTTGTCACCGTCGCCCTGCACCCACCGTTGGGGAACGGCATGGCCGACGAGTTTGATCACAAAGGCGCACCCGCACGCCACCAGGATCGCGCTGGTCAGTCCCACCTCTCACCCACCTCCAGATGCAGAACCTCGAGGTTGCTGGTGGCGAGGCGACCCATCACCCCTGACTGGTCGGGCAGCCGACACCACGACTGCCACCAGGCCCGCGACCAGGACGGGTACCCCGGCTGGCGCCCATGGAACGCACCCGGCCGCGACCACGGCGGCGCACCCGGCCACGAGCCGCGGTTCGCGGCTGCGCAGCCTCGGCCACAGCAGAGCGAGGAAGGCCGCTGCCGCCATGGCGTCCAGCCCATAGCGGCGTGGATCACCCAGGGTGTCTCCGACTACGGCGCCAACCGCGGTAGCGGCGTTCCACCCGATGTAGACGGCGATGCCGGTGGTCCAGAAGCCCCACCTGCGTGCCCACGGCTCCGGCTGGGCAAGCCCGACCGCGGTGGACTCGTCGATCGTGAGCTGGGCAGCCAGGAGGCGGCGGACTCCACGAACGCCCAGCCACCCCCTTACCTGCATCCCGTACAGGCCGTTGCGGACGCCCAGCAACGAGGAGGTCGCGATCGCCAGGGCGTGGTTGCCGCCGGACGCCAAGACCCCGATGAAGGCGAACTGAGAACCACCGCTGAACAACAGCAGGGACATCGCCAGCGCCTGCCAGGTGGAGAGTCCGGCGGTCGTCGCCAGCGCTCCGAAGCTCACCCCGTACAGCCCGGTCGCGGCCCCGACCACGAGCCCTTGCCGCACCACAGCGGAGCGTCGTCCCGGTGGGTGTGGGCTCTGGCCCCCCGTCGGGGCGGCTCGTCCGTCGCGGGACCGACCGGACACCGGTGATGGCATCCGCCTGTCGGATGGGGTTGCCCCCGGCTTCGTCACGAGTCGGTCAGCAGGGCCGACCAGCGGACCTCGCGGACGCTCGCCACCTCCGCTGAGGTGAGCTCCTGGGAAGCATCAGGGTCGTCCGGGTCGCGTGCATCCAGTACCCGGACGGCTCCGTCGGCGCGCAGACCGGCCGCGGCGAGGAACTCCTGCCGGGCGCCGTCCTGCTCCGGAACCCAGGTGCGGATGCGTCGCACCCCGCTGTCTCTCAGCGTGTCCGCGGCAGCGTTCAGCAGTCGGGACCCGTGGCCGTGGTCCGCCGCCTCCGGATCCACCACTAGAACGCTGAGCTCGCCGTCCGAGTCCGGGGAGCTGTCCGGGTCGACGCTGGGTGCCACGGCCGCGAACCCGACGACCCGCGTGCCAGCGGTCGCGACCAGGAGCCGGTGGCGGGCCGACGGCGCGCTGACCACCGCGGCCCGCCATGACGACGCCAGCACGTCCGGTGCGAGCAGGTTGTCGCTGGTCGAGGGCAGCAGCTGCTGGTAGTGGGTACGCCACGCACGGATCTGGATGTCCGCCAGCGCCTCGACATCATCCGGCCGAGCCGGCCGGACCGAGGCGTCCGCGACGAGGTCGGTGCTGGGTGGGTCCGTTACCGGCCCGTCCTGACCGGTCGTGCTGCCGGCGCTGCGGGGATGGTCGACTGGATCGCTCATCAGCGGGTGAAACGTCGACGAGAGCTGGCCACGGTGCGTCTCATGACGTTCATCCTCGCAGCAGCGGTCGGCTCCGGCGTCCCGTGCTTCTGGTCGACCGCGAGGGCGACCTGGACCGGCACGGCGCGGACGGAGACTAGGCGGTGCCGGTGCCATGCGCGGCAGGAGGGGATGATGCGGGGGTGGAGGCACCGGGGAATGAGGCACCGGGGAATGTCGAGGCCGGCGCCGCGCCCGGCGTCGACGAGCCGGTCGATGTCGTCGTGATCGGCGCTGGTGCCGCCGGTCTGGCCACCGCCTGGCACCTCGCTGGGCATGGTCGGTCAGTGGTGCTCGTCGAGCCGCCCGGTCCGCCGGGCTCGAGCGGCTCAGCCAGCACGACGGGTCGTCCTGCGTCCCGGACGTGGTGCTGGTGGACGTCTCCGGCCGACCCGTTCGCCACCGTGGCCACCGCCCGATGGTCCATGGCCGACGTGATCGGACCAGACCACGACCGCCAGCGTCTGGATCTGGCACCGCTGCAGTACGTGATGCTGCGGTCCCCGGACTTGGAGTCGCTGGTCGGGCAGCGATTGGCGCGCGCTCCGGGAGCGGCCCGGGTCGCCGTCCGGGTCCACGAGGTCCAGGACGGTCCGCGGTCCGCGGTCGTCCGGGGGCACGCGGCGGACGGCAGCGCGGTCGAGATCCACGGTCGCTGGGTTGTCGACACCCGCCCGGTCACGCCTCGCGGTGGTCGCACCCATCTGCTGCAGCACTTCCGCGGCTGGTTCGTCCGCTACGACCGCCCGGTGTTCGACCCGACCGTGCCGATCCTGATGGACTTCCGGACGCCGCAACCGCCGCGGGGGGTGTCCTTCGGGTACGTGCTGCCGACGTCGGACCGTGAGGCCCTCGTGGAGTACACCGAGTTCTCGCGGAACCGGTTGGCGGACCAGGGCTATCACGACGCCCTCCAGGGCTATCTGGGCATCCTCGACCTGCCCGACCCCCAGGTGCTGGATGTTGAAGACGGAGCCATCCCGATGACTGACGCGGTGTTCGACCGCAGGGTCGGCCAGCGGGTGGTGCGGGCGGGCACCGCAGGAGGTGCCACCCGGCCGTCCACCGGCTACACCTTCAGCGGCGCCCAGCGGCAAGCGCGGGCCATCGCCGCTGCCGTGGTCGCCGGTCGCGTCCCGGTGCCCCCGGTGCCGTATCCGCGCCGGCACCGGATGATGGATGCCGTCCTGCTGGATGCCCTTGATTCTGGACGACTGGACAGCGCGCAGTATCTGGCGGGCTTGTTCCGCAGGCACCCGACTGGCCGAGTCCTGCGGTTCCTGGACGGCGGCACCTGGCCGTGGGAGGACCTGCTGGTGATGGCCGGCTCACCGTGGCGCCCGATGCTCCGCAGCGTTTTCGCCGTTGCCAGGGATCGCTGTCGCTAGGAGTTCCGGTATCGACGATCGAGGCGGGGTGAAATGTTCGCAAGGGGTGGCCCTACGAGCACGTTCAGCCATTAGGGTGAGGTGCATCACACCTGATGGCCGTTGTCCGGTGTACGACACGTTGTCGCAGAGATCGCAGCCCCACAAGGGAGGATCCGTGCCTCATCCCACTCCATCCGTAACGTCCGCGCGTGGTCGAGGTCGTCGGCCCGCTCTGCTGGCCGGCGTCGTGGTCGCCGCCGTGACAGCTGGTGGCCTGGTCGTCGGGGTCAGTCCGGGCTCAGCCGCCCCGGATGACGTGCTGACTGCCAGTCAGGCAGATGACCTGACGTGTGTCGAGAAGCCGTTGACCGACTCGCCCAGCACCGACACCCGGACGGTCACCTCGACTGTAGATGGCGTCGTGCAGGCGCGGTTGTCCGGCGGTGGTGACTGGGATCTTGCGGTCTTCGACGGTCGTACCGGCACAGTGGTCGCTGGATCGGCGGGCTACCGCGCCAACGAGCTCGCTGAGGGTTTCGTCACGCAGGGGCAGAGCCTGGTCGTGCAGGGGTGCCGGTACGCCGGGACGTCCGCCAAGGCGACGCTGTCCATCGAGTTCTTCGCCGCTGTGACCCCTGCGATGAACCGTTCAGCCAGCGCGGTCGACAAGGCGCAGCTGGTGCGGGTGTCGACGAAGACCCGGGCGGACAAGCGCCGGTTGCAGCGCCTGGGGCTGGACATCACGGAGCACGGCAGCCGGAGCGCGATGGAAGTGGTGCTACACAACGAGGTTGACGTCAGAACACTGCGTAGGGCCGGCTTCAGCTATCGGGTGCAGATCGCGGATCTGGATGCCCGGTCCCGCGCCAACCGCGCGGCGGACCGCACGTACGCCGCGGCCACGAGCCGTTCAGCGTTGCCGAGCGGGCGGACCAGCTACCGGCGGTTGTACGACTACCAGCTGGAGATGAAGCGGCTGGCCGCTCGCTACCCGACGCTGGTGCGTCCGCTGACGTTGAAGGAACGGACCATCGAGGGCCGCGACGTCGAGGGCATCGAGATCACCCAGGACGCCGCGAACCTGGCGGACGGCAAGCCGGTATTCTTCAACATGGGGGTGCACCATGCGCGGGAGTGGCCGTCGGCGGAGCTGCCGATGGAGTTCGCCTACGACCTGATCAACCGTTACCGGACCGACTCGGGCGTGCGGAAACTGATGCGGGGTACCCGCACGATCATCGTGCCGATCGTGAACCCGGACGGGTTCAACGTGTCCCGCGAGGCGCCGTCGATCGGTGGTGACTTCAGCCTGTTCGATTACGAGTACAAGCGGAAGAACTGCCGAGCCAGTGATTCTCCCGCCGAGTACCGCGGTGGGACGTGCGGTGCGAACGCGGCCGGGCGGCTGCGCGGTACCGACCCGAACCGCAACTACGGCGGCTTCTGGGGCGGCCCAGGCGCCAGCACCAGCTGGTCCAGTGACACCTACCGCGGCAGTGCGCCGTTCTCCGAGCCGGAGACCCGCAACGTCCGCGCGCTGGTGTCATCGCGTCAGGTGACCACGCTGATCAGCAACCACACGTACTCGAACCTGATCCTGCGGGCACCTGGCGTGTTCGACACCCGGCCGCCGCTGGACGAACCGGTGTCGAAGAAGCTGGCGGACTCGATGGCGGCGCACAACCAGTACACCAGCGTTCCGGGGTACGAGTTGTACGACACCTCCGGGACCACCGATGACTGGAGCTTCTGGATCACTGGCGGTTTCGGGTACACCTTCGAGATCGGGCCGGAGGAGTTCCACCCGCCGTATGCGACTGGAGTGGTCGCCGAGTACGCCGGGCTGGCGCCGGCCGCGGGTGCGGGCAAGGGAGGCAACCGGGTCGCGTACTACACCGCGTTGCGCGCCACGGCGAACCCCAAGCTGCACGCCACCATCCAGGGCACCGCACCGGCCGGTGCGACGTTGCAGGTGCGCAAGCGGTTCAGCACCCCGACCTCCCCGGTGATCCAACCGGACGGCTCGGTCGGTGACCCGCTGCAGGTGACCGACACCCTGACCAGCAGCTACCTGGCCACGGGTGGTCGGTTCCAGTTCGCGGTCAACCCCTCCACCCGCCCGTACGTCGCTGGCCGGTTGGGTCGCGATCCGCTGGCACCGCCACAGGAGTCCATCACCCTGGACAACCCGACCGGCATCCCAGCCGAGAACCAGGACGCTGATCCGACGAACGTCGGTGACGCCGAGCGGATCCCGTTCATCGTGGAGGGTCTGCCCGATGTCGACAACGCGGCGGCGAAGGTCACCATCTCCTGGGGTGACAAGAACGTCGACTGGGACCTGTACGTGGTCGACGCCGCCGGTCAGGTCGTGGGGTCTTCCGCCAGCGGCGGCACCGACACCGAGACCGCGGTGCTGCGTGATCCGCCTGCTGGGGAGTACACCGCGGTGGTGGTGAACTACGAGGGCGGTACGACCAGCGATTGGTCGGGTGGCGAGGTGCGCTTCGAGAACCCGATCCCGACGACCTACGGCCCGAAGGAGACCTGGCGGCTGCGGTGCACCGGCAAGGACGGCACCGTGCTGGGCGCCCGGGACGTGTTCGTGGACCGTGGCCAGGTCGTGGACGTCGGCTCGGTGTGCCGGGCGTCCGCGGCTAAGGCGGGGCCGGCGAAGGCAGTCGCTGGTCGCTGAGGTCTACCACCGGGGCTATCGACGGGCCGTCACCCCTCGCGGGTGGCGGCCCGTCGGCATGGTGGAGGGCGTCGTGGATGACGTGCCCGTGCCGCACAAGAGCTGGTCTATCGCTGCGGACGGTGGTACTGCGTGAAGCGGTAGCCGAGGCCGGTGCGGGACCGGTGCCAACCGGATGCCGGGTCGGTGATCGTCAGCCGCCACTCGGTGCCCAGTCCGGGCGCCCGGACGTCGCCGGCAACCTCGACGTCCACCTCGGTGATCAGCACCTGGTCGGCCAGCGGCAGCGCCGCGGCGTACGCCTGAGCTCCGCCGATCACCCAGACCGGGCCATCCTCAGCGGCGGCGCACAACGCGCCTGCCAGATCCAGGAAGATCTGGGCGCCCTCGGCGCGGTAGGCCCGGTCGCTGGAGAGCACGAGATTTCGGCGTCCTCGCAACGGGCGGGCCTGGGCTGGCAATGACTCCCAGGTGCGCCGGCCCATCACCACTGTCGTGCCCATCGTGACCTCGCGGAAACGGACGAGGTCCTCCGGAAGATGCCACGGGAGCGTGCCGTTCGCCCCGATCACCCCGCCATGAGCCTGTGCCCAGATCAGACCCAGCCGGACCGGACGCCCACCCGCACCCTGGCGCACATGACTCCGGCTCACACGGCCACCGGGGCCGAGATGGCCGGGTGGTGCTGGTAGTCCAGCACGGCGACGTCACCGATGTCGTGGTCGAACAGGGATGGCGCCGGGGCGATCCGCAGCTGGGGGAACGGATACGGCGTGCGGGACAGCTGCTCGCGCACCTGGTCCGTGTGGTTGTCGTAGATGTGGCAGTCGCCGCCGGTCCAGATGAAGTCCCCGACGTCCAGGCCGGTGTGCTGAGCGACCAGGTGGGTGAGCAGCGCGTAGCTCGCGATGTTGAACGGCACCCCGAGGAACAGGTCGGCGCTGCGCTGGTAAAGCTGACAGGACAACCGGCCGTCGGCGACGTGGAACTGGAACAGCGCATGACACGGGGCCAGCGCCATCTGCGGCAGGTCCGCCACGTTCCACGCCGAAACCACCATGCGTCGTGAGTCTGGGTCTTCACGCAGGGCGCGCAGCACGTGGGCGAGCTGGTCGACGTGGCCACCGCCCGGCATCGGCCACGAGCGCCACTGGACGCCGTAGACCGGGCCGAGGTCGCCGTCCGCGTCCGCCCACTCGTCCCAGATGGTGACGCCGCGCTGCTGCAGCCAGCGGACGTTCCGGTCGCCGCGCAAGAACCACAGCAGCTCGGCGACCACCGACCGCAGGTGCACCCGCTTGGTGGTGATCAACGGGAAGCCGCGGTCCAGCGGGTAGCGCAGCTGGTGCCCGAACCAGCTGCGGGTACCGGTCCCGGTGCGGTCGGACTTGGGGACGCCGTGCGCCATCACCTGCCGCAGCAGATCTTCGTACTGGGTATCCACGTCCTGGGTGCCCGCGTAGTCGTAGTCATGGACGCCGACACCATCGGTGTTCGCGACGTTGGCAGCGACACCAGCGCCGGTCCTGGTGGCCGTGACCCCAGCGCTGCCTTGCCGGATGCTGAGATCGATGTCCGGCTGGTGATTCGCGGCCTGGTCGTCCATGGCGCGAGAGTAGTCGCGACGGCGCGAAGAACATTCTTCGGGACGGGTGTAACGCTTCGACCACCTCCTCCGATAGTCGAGGTGGAACGCGCCGTTGCCCGGACCCCCGAGCGGGCAACGGCGCGTCCTTCATGTCACGGCGTCCTTCATGTCACGGTGCCGGGTCGGCGGATGGGCATGTCAGACAGGTGGGTTCAGGCGCCCGTCCGCGCCGTATGCGAGCTCGGACCGGATGAGAGTCGGAGTGGCGGACGAGGTCTCGCAGAACGATAGGTTGACTCTATGCCCGGTGCACCAGATCGCCTGTCGAGCTCTTCCGCTCCCTTCGGCCGGATGCTCACGGCGATGGTCACCCCCTTCCGCGACGATCGTTCCCTTGACTTGGCGGCGGCTCAGGCGCTCGCCAGCCATCTGGTGCAGCGTGGTCATGACGGCCTGGTGCTGAGCGGCACCACGGGCGAGTCGCCGACCACCACAGACGCTGAGAAGGCCGACCTGGTCCGCGCGGTCGTGGAGGCTGTCGGAGACCGGGCCGTGGTGGTGGCTGGGGCGGGCACCAACGACACCGCGCACAGCGTCGAGCAGGCCCGCATGGCTGCAGGCGCCGGTGCTCATGGCCTGCTCGTCGTCACGCCGTACTACAGCAGGCCTCCCCAGGCCGGGGTGCTGGACCATGTACGAGCGATCGCGGACTCCACCGACCTGCCAGTCATGCTGTACGACATCCCGGTCCGCACCGGTCTCGCGTTGACTCCGGAGACGATCGTCCGAGCGGCCGAGCACCCGCGGGTGGTCGCGGTCAAGGATGCGACCGGGGATGTGTACGCCGGCTCCTGGGCGATGGCTCGCACCGACCTCGCCTACTACTCCGGTGACGACGCGGCCAACTTGGCGTGGCTGGTGCACGGGGCGAGCGGATTGGTCAGCGTGGTCGGGCACGTCGCCGGGCGGCAATACCGAACGATGATCGACGCCGTGCAGACGGGTGACCTGCCGACCGCGCAGCGTCTCTACCGGGAGCTGCTGCCCGCGGTTCGCGGCATCATGACCCGCACGCAAGGGGTGATCATGGCCAAGGCGGCGCTGCAGCTGAGCGGGGTCCTCAGCTCGAGGGCCGTCCGGTTGCCGCTCGTGGACGCCACGGCCGAGGAGACTGCAGTGCTCAAGACCGACCTGTCCGAGGCGGCCCTGCTCCACGAGCTGCCGGTGGAGGCAAGCCCATGAAGGTGGTCCAGGACCGGACCAACGGCTGGCGGGCTTCGCGGTGAGCCATCCTCATCCTGAACTGCCTGCGCCGCCCCCGCTGGGTGCAAACGTGCTACGAGTCGTGCCCCTGGGGGGGCTGGGCGAGATCGGCCGCAACATGGCCGTGCTGGAGCATCAGGGCAAGCTGCTGATCATCGACTGCGGGGTGCTATTCCCCGAGGAGCACCAGCCGGGCGTCGACCTGATTCTCCCTGACTTCGGATACATCGCCGATCGCCTGGCTGACGTCGTCGCGGTGGTGCTCACCCATGGCCACGAGGACCACATCGGCGCCGTCCCCTACCTGCTGCGACTGCGGCCGGACCTGCCGCTCGTCGGTTCTCAGCTGACGTTGGCCCTGGTCGAGGCCAAGCTGGTGGAGCACCGGATCACCCCGTACACCCTGAGCGTCCGCGAGGGTCAGGTCGAGCGGTTCGGCCCGTTCGAGTGCGAGTTCGTCGCGGTCAACCACTCGATCCCTGATGCCTTGGCGGTGGCGGTGGCGACGTCCGCCGGGACCGTACTGCACACCGGTGACTTCAAGATGGACCAGCTCCCACTAGACGGCCGGATCACGGACCTGCGGGCGTTCGCACGGCTCGGCGAACGAGGCGTGGACCTGTTCATGGTGGACTCCACCAACGCTGAGGTCCCGGGCTTCACCACCCCAGAACGCGAGATCACCCCGGTGCTCGACCGGGTGTTCGCGAACGCCGAGCGCCGGATCATCGTGGCGTCGTTCGCCTCGCACGTGCACCGGGTGCAGCAGGTGCTCAGCGCGGCACACGCACACGGACGGCGGGTGGCGCTGGTCGGCCGTTCGATGGTGCGGAACATGGGGGTGGCTCGGGAGCTGGGCTACCTCGATGTGCCGGACGGGGTGCTGATCGACGTGAAGGCCGTGGGTGATCTGCCGGAGGACCGGGTGGTGCTGATGTGCACCGGGTCTCAGGGGGAGCCGATGGCCGCGTTGTCCCGGATGGCCGGCAACGATCACCGGGTGCGGATCAGTGTGGGGGACACCGTCATCCTGGCTTCCTCCTTGATCCCGGGGAACGAGAACGCGGTGTTCCGGGTGATCAACGGGCTGACCCGGCTGGGAGCGAAGGTGGTGCACCAGGGCAATGCCCGGGTGCACGTCTCCGGTCATGCCAGTGCCGGCGAGCTGCTCTACTGCTACAACATCGTCCGCCCGCGCAACGTGATGCCCGTGCACGGGGAGGCGCGGCACCTGGTGGCGAACGCGGACATCGCCGTCGCCACCGGGGTGCCCCGGGAGCGGGTCGTGCTGGCCGAGGACGGCGTGGTCGTCGACCTGTCCGATGGTGTGGCCCGGATCGTGGGGGCGGTGCCGTGTGGCTACGTGTACGTCGACGGTTCTAGCGTCGGAGCGGTCACCGACTCGGACCTGAAGGACCGGCGGATCCTCGGAGAAGAAGGATTTGTCTCGGTGATCGTGGTGGTGGACTCGGGGTCAGGCACGGTGGTGGCTGGCCCGGAGGTGCACGCCCGCGGCGTCGCGGAGGGCGACGACGTGCTGGACTCAATTCGCCCGCAGATCACCCAGGCGTTGATGGACGCTGTCAGTCAAGGCACCACGGACACCGTGCAGTTGCAGCAGGTGGTGCGCCGGGTGGTCGGTCGGTGGGCCGGCACCCAACTGCGCCGCCGCCCCATGATCATCCCGGTCGTCATCTCCGCCTGAATACAGCTGCCTATGGACGGGGGGAGATGGTTGTGGAATTTGCATCGCCTGAACCCCGGCGAGGTCTACCACAACCACCGCCCATCATCGCCCTACACTTCTACGAATCAGCCCGTGAATAACTCTCTTTCACGTGGACCAAGACCGCAGGCGAGGTCTTTAAGAAAAGAGAATGTGTGCGATCACGTCAAATGCGAGGCGCTAGCAACTCGCCAGATACGCTCGCTGCCACGCGCGTTGGGACGGGGTGGGCGAGCCGCCACCGCCGGATCCAATGCCGCACATCGTACGCCACGACTGAGGTCCGAAACGTCCGTCCACCTGGATCTTCATGCCGCGCTGGAATTTCTTGACCGCGTTCTCCGTCAGTGGACCGAAGCTCCCGTCGGTGGCGAGGTTAGCGGTCCATACGCTGCTGCTGACGTTGCCCGGACCGCGGAGCAGCGTCTGGAGGTGCCCGACGCAGGAGCCGTCCCAGCCTCGGTAGAGCACGAAGCTGTTGCACTGGACGTTGGCCGCCGAGGCCGCCGCCGACGGCGCAAAGACGAATGCACCAGTTATCAAAGTTGTGCTCAGCAGGCCGGCGAGTCCAATTCGTGAAACCTTCATCAACGTCTCCCATGGTGGTGTTCAGTTCTACGAAATCTACTGCACCCGTAGTGAGTGCGAGAATGCTCGCGCATTCATGCCTGGGGCAGTTTTCACCTTAGTCGGCGACTACCGGTCAGCGTGCCACCGGTCGTTCAACGCGCGCCGTACCACTTGTGTGACCGTGCTCGGAAATTAATGTTCCCGTACCCCGGATTGCCGCCGATTCCTGGCTCGATGAGCTGGTAACTTCCGCTGTAGTTCCGTCCTGCCCAGTACTGGACAGCTTCATACCTGCCAGAGTTTCTGATGGACCTGGCGTTGCGATTGTCCGCCCAGCTGCACCGCGCGTTCCCAGTCAGCCAGTCCGGGTCGTCGTTGTACCAGGCGCACCTGTTCCCAACGCCGTTTGAGCTGTCCCAGAAACACACGTAACCGGTAGGGCAGCTCCACGCGGCCGCAGCGGTGGTGGTGCTCTCGATCAGCCGGGGCTTGGATCGATCGGGCTGCCCGTTGCCAGCGGACGCGGGTATGGCCATGGCGGCGATCGACAAGGCGCCAGCAGCGATCGCGGCGATCACAGAGAAAACGATCTTTCTCATCTCGGCCTCTTTCGTCACGGTTGTCGATGAGTGGCGGAAGAGGTTCGACCGGAATGCTTCTCGCCACACCTCACCGGAGAACTCGGAGCGCTCATGCCGTCCGGCGATCGTCAGCCTAGGGACGACATTTCGCGATCCGTGCCCTTTTGGCAAATACTCGCCAAGCACTTGACATGTCAATCCAGGAGGTGCTTCTCGTCGATCAGAATCCGCCCGTCTTCGGCCAGGACCCTGCCTTCGGTCAGGACTGCGTCATTGACGGTGTTCCGCGCCGCTGTGGAGTCCTTCGACACCCGGGCAACGGGCAAGTGTCGATGGCGGTGGTGATCAGCGCTTCTTGCTCACGGGATTCGGGCAACCCCGGCCAAGGCACCGAAGCGCTCGGGGCGTTCCGGGGCTGGGCCGTCCGGATCCGGTCGCCACGCGGGCAGGTGCACCAGCCCCGGGTCCACGAGGGGTAGGCCGTCGAACTGCGCGTGCAGCTGCTCGCGGGACCGCAGGTAGATCGGGGTCGGAGTGCGCTCGGACATCCGCTGCGCCTCGATCACCTCTGGCGGCTGGTTCTCGTGGGTGACGTTTACCAGCGCCAGGTAGCTGCCGGACGGCAGCGCCCGGCGTAGCCGAGCCACCACCCCGGCCGGGTCGTCGTGGTCGGGGATGAAGTGCAGCACGCCCAACATCAACAGTGCCACCGGCCGGTCGAGGTCCAGCAGCTGCCGCAGGTGCGGGTGCGACAGGATGGCCTGGTCGTCCCGGGCGTCCGCTTGGAAGACCACGGCATTCGGATTGTCGGTGAGCATCGTCCCGCTGTGCGCTACTGCCACCGGGTCGACGTCGACGTACACCACCCGCGCCGTTGGGTCGGCCTGCTGGGCGACCTCGTGCACGTTGCCCACCGTCGGGATCCCCGAACCGATGTCCAGGAACTGGGTGATTCCTTCGGCCACGAAATATCGGACTACGCGCCCGAGGAAAGCCCGGTTAGCCCGCATCGTGTCGCCGACGTCCGGGGTCATCCGCGCCATGGCGTCGGCCAGCTGGCGATCAGCTGCGAAGTTGTGGAAGCCACCGAGGAAGTAGTCGTACACCCGGGCGCCGCTGGGCCGGTTCAGTTCCGCGGCGTCCATCTCCGCCGGAACCCAGTCGGGCCGTTCGGTTACGGGCTCTGCCGCCGACTCATCCGCAGTGTCGTTCATCGTTGCCTCCCGTGCTGCTGCCGACCGATGTCTGTGACGTCGAGCATTCCGTGACGTCGAGCGTGACGTCGAGCATACGGACGGACACTCACTGGAGGCACCCCCCCTGCCTGAAAGCCACCTTGACACGTGTCAAACAGTTTTCTCCTGACTGTTGCCGGCGAGTGATGTACGACTCGTCCACGACATCACCATCAGGCTGCGCCGCCAGCGCTTGGGCATCCGCGATGGCGCCAGACGTCTGCCGCAGATCCAGCATCCCGTGTGGCTCCCAGGGTTCGGCGGACGTCGGGGGTACGGTGGCGGCCATGGCTTCCCGCACGCCGACCGCGCGCGGTTCCCGCTCTGGGCCGCGCAGCCGGGCGTCCGGGACCGCCGCCCGCAGCCGGGCTCGCACGTCCGCTCCGCGTGCCGCGCGCTCGCCATCGCGCTCCACGTCCCGTCCGACGTCGTCCCGCGCGTCCACGACCCGCTCAGCCACCCGGCACGTCCGCGGCGGTGGTCTGCCGCTGCCGGTCCGGGCGGTCCGCGGCGTGTGGATGGGGGTGGCGCACCTGGTCGGTGGGACCGCGCGCCGGATCGGCAGCAGCGCACGGGACCTGGACCCGCAGCACCGCCGGGACGGCGTCGGATTCGCACTGCTGGCCGCCGCGGTGGTGGTGGCTGCCCGCGAGTGGTGGGGGCTGACCGGTCCGGTCGGGGACGCGGTGCACGCGGTGGTCGCCGGTACCTTCGGCCGAGTCGCGGTGGCGCTGCCAGCGGTGCTGCTGGTCTTCGCGGTGGCGACGTTGCGCCGCCCGGAGGCGTCTGCGGCACAGGGCCGGGTGTCGATCGGTCTCGGCGCGCTGGCCGTTGCGGTGTGCGGGCTGGTGCACCTGTCCCGGGGGCTTCCGGACGTCGCCGACGGGTGGGACCGGGTGCGGGACGCTGGCGGTGTCGTCGGGTACGCCACCGCGAACCCGTTGTCCCGCGGGCTGACCGGGTGGGGTGCGGGTGTCCTGCTCGGGTTGCTGCTGGTCTTCGGGCTGCTGGTGATCACCGCGACGCCGGTCCACGCGATCCCACGTCGGCTGCGTGAGCTGGGTGACCGGCTCACGGGCCATCGCGAGGCTGCTCCCGGGCCGGCCGATCCGGGATTCGACAGTCCTGGAGCGGGGGACGGCTCCACCACCGGCGGATCGGCCGCTCCGCGACGACGCCGCAGGCTGGGCCGCCGAGCCGAGCCGGACGCTGAGCGCGCCGGTGACGAGGCGTTCGAGACACCGGTCGCGGTCGACCCGGCGGGACGTCCACCTCGGCCGGGCGAGAAGCGCCCGGTACCGGGCCTCGTGCTGCCGGCCGGCAGGTCGGGTGGCGACAGCCCGCCGGTCGCGGCAGCCAGCGCCAGCGATCCCGCGGACGTGTCGGCCACGTCGGAACCGCCGCCGATCACCCCACTGCCGCAACGCGTCGAGCAGCTGTCCCTGGCCGGCGATGTCACCTACACCTTGCCCCCCAACGACCTGCTGGCCCCGGGTTCCCCGCACCGGACCCGCAGCGCCGCCAACGACCGGGTGGTCGAGGCGCTGACCGGCGTCCTGGAGCAGTTCGACATCGACGCCGCGGTCACCGGGTTCACCCGAGGCCCGACGGTCACCCGGTACGAGGTGGAGCTGGGCAAGGGCACCAAGGTCGAGCGGGTCACCGCGCTCAGCAAGAACATCGCGTACGCGGTGGCCAGTGCCGACGTGCGCATCCTGTCCCCGATCCCGGGCAAGAGCGCGATCGGCATCGAGATCCCGAACACCGATCGGGAGAAGGTCAGCCTCGGCGACGTGCTGCGCAGCCGCGTCGCCCGCGACACCCCGCACCCGATGGTCATGGGCGTCGGCAAGGACGTCGAAGGCGGTTATGTCGTCGCCAACCTGGCCAAGATGCCGCACCTGTTGGTCGCCGGGGCCACCGGCGCCGGCAAGTCCAGCTTCGTCAACTCGATGATCACCTCGGTTCTGGCCCGGGCGACGCCCGACGAGGTGCGGATGGTGCTGGTCGACCCCAAGCGGGTGGAGCTCACCGGGTACGAGGGCATCCCGCACCTGATCACCCCGATCATCACCGACCCGAAGAAGGCCGCCGAGGCGCTGCAGTGGGTGGTCCGCGAGATGGACACCCGCTACGACGACCTGGCCGCGTTCGGCTTCAAGCACGTCGACGACTTCAACCGAGCGGTGCGCGCCGGCACGGTGACCCCCCCGCCGGGTAGCGCGCGGGTGGTCCGGCCGTATCCCTACCTGCTGGTGATCGTCGACGAGCTGGCCGACCTCATGATGGTCGCCCCGCGGGACGTCGAGGACTGCATCGTCCGGATCACCCAGCTCGCTCGTGCCGCCGGCATCCACCTGGTGCTGGCCACTCAACGACCGAGCGTGGACGTGGTCACCGGCCTGATCAAGGCGAACATCCCGAGCCGGATGGCGTTCGCCACCTCAAGCCTCGCCGACAGCCGGGTGGTGCTCGACCAGCCGGGGGCGGAGAAGCTCATCGGTCAGGGGGACGCGTTGTTCCTGCCGATGGGGTCGAGCAAGCCGATGCGGGTGCAGGGTGCCTGGGTCACCGAGTCCGAGGTCGCGGCTGTGGTCCGGCATGTCAGCGGCCAGCTGAAGCCCACGTACCGTGAGGACGTCGCCGTCGTCGCGCCGCGCAAGCAGATCGACGATGACATCGGCGGTGATCTCGATCTGCTCCTCCAGGCTGCTGAGCTGGTGGTCACCACCCAGTTCGGCTCGACATCGATGCTGCAGCGCAAGCTGCGCGTGGGCTTCGCCAAAGCTGGCAGGCTGATGGACCTGCTGGAGTCGCGTGGTGTGGTGGGGCCGAGTGAAGGCAGCAAGGCGCGAGACGTCCTGGTCCTCCCGGAGGAGCTGCCGGTCACCCTGGCGCTCATGCGAGGTCAGGAGCCGACTGATCAGGGTGGTGCCGAGGGGGGCGAGCCGAGCCCAGCAGAAGCGGCGGACGACACCACCGACAGCGCAGGCACCTCGGAGCCGGTGATCGACCACCCTGCGGTCGGTGCCGCCGGGCGCCCGTAGACTGGATGGCACAACCCGGTTTCCGGCAGAACGGACGGGCCACGATGGCAGGCCAGGATGAGCCGAGCGGCGCCGAGCCGCTTGGTCGCACCCTGGCCCAAGCACGTATCGACAAAGGCATGTCGATCGCAGATGTCGCGGCAGCCCTGTCGGTCCGTCAGACGATCGTCCGGGCCATCGAGCGGGACGACTGGGCGGTGTGCGGTGGTGACGTCTATGCCCGCGGCCATGTCCGGTCCTACGCGCGGCTCGTTGACCTCGACCCGGCTCCGCTGTTGATCGCGTACAGCCGACGCACCGGCTGGGTTCCCCCGTCGGCCGCCGAGCGGTCGGCTCGGGCCGCAAGCAGCCCCCAGGATCAGGACGAGCAGTCCTCCGTTCCGCTGGAGCGTCGGACGGTCAACTGGGCTGTGGTGGCAGGTGTGGGGCTGGCCATCGTCGCGGTGTTCCTGGTGGTGCAGCTCGTCAGCGACCTGGCCAGCCCGGCTCGGCCAACCGGCCAGCTGGCCAGCCCGACCGTCAGCGTGACCGAGACTCCGGTCGAAACTCCCGCCGGGACCCCGACCGGCCAGCCGACGCCGTCCAGCGACTCCGGGACTGCCACGGCCTCACCGTCGCCGAGTGCTGGGGTGGCCGTGGGCCTCCAGGCGACGGGCATTTCCTGGGTCTCGGTGCAGGACGCTCGTGGCCGGACGGTCTTCAGCGGCACCTTGACAAAGGGGCAGGCCCGCAGTTTCGACGACGACCGTTCGCTGCGACTCGTGCTGGGCAACGCGGGAGCGGTGCAGCTGACGGTGAACGGTACGCCGGTCGGTTCTGCTGGGGACGCGGGCGAGGTGGTTTCGTTGCGCTTCGGCCCGGGTGACCCGGCGTAGCCAGCCTCAGGTGGGCGGGCGCCCTCAGCTGACGAAGCCGCAGCGACGGCGTGCGCGCGCGGCCCGGGTGTCGATGATCCGTAGAGTGCTCGTATGACTTCTCGCACCGTTGCGCTCGTCACGTTGGGGTGCGCGCGCAACGAGGTGGACTCCGAGGAGCTTGCTGGGCGCCTGGAGGGTGCGGGTTGGCGGCTTGTCGAGGACGCTGCCCAGGCCGACGTGGCCGTGGTGAACACGTGCGGGTTCGTCGAGGCAGCCAAGAAGGACTCCATCGACGTGCTCCTGGAAGCGGCCGACCTCCGGGACGACGACCAGGCCAGCACACGCGCGGTGGTCGCGGTCGGGTGCCTCGCGGAGCGATATGGCCGTCAGTTGGCTGATTCGCTCCCCGAGGCGGATGCCGTGCTCGGCTTTGACTCCTACGACGACCTCGCCGGGCACCTGGATGCGGTGCTCGCCGGTCGACCGCCGGTCGCGCACCTGCCTCAGGACCGTCGCCTCCGGCTGCCCGTCACGCCAGTGGACCGGCCGGCTGCCCGAGCGGCCACCGACCTGGCTGTCCCCGGTCATGGGCTGCGCCCGTCGGCGATGACCGAGGACCGGGCGGCTGAGGACCGGGCGGCTGAGGACCGGGCGGCTGAGGACCGGGCGGCTGAGGACCGGGCGGCTGAGGACCGGGCGGTCAGCGAGCCGGACCTGCCGGTCGGCGTCGGACCGCGGTCTGGCCCCCGGGTCTTGCGGCGTCGACTCGACGGGCGTCCGTGGGCGCCACTGAAGATCGCCTCTGGGTGCGACCGGCGATGCGCGTTCTGCGCGATCCCGACCTTCCGCGGGTCGCTGGTCTCCCGCCCACCGCAGGAGGTGGCGGCCGAGGCACGGTGGTTGGTTCAGCAAGGTGTGCGGGAGGTGTTGCTGGTCAGCGAGAACTCCTCGTCGTACGGCAAGGACCTGGCCGACCCACGGATGTTGGAGTCCCTGCTGCCGCGGCTGGCCGCGGTCGACGGGCTGCGCTGGGTGCGGGTGTCCTACCTGCAGCCGGCCGAGGTCCGGCCGTCGTTGCTGGACGTGATGACCGGGACGCCCGGGGTGCTGCCGTACTTCGACCTGCCGTTCCAGCACGCCTCGGGCACGGTGTTGCGGCGGATGCGTCGGTTCGGTGACGGCGATTCGTTCCTCGACCTGCTGACGCAGATCCGTCGCCGGCAGCCGGGCGCCGGTGTGCGCTCCAACGTCATCGTCGGGTTCCCCGGTGAGACCGACCGCGACGTCGACCAGCTGGCGGACTTCCTGCGCCAGGCCAGCCTGGACGCCATCGGTGTCTTCGGCTACTCCGACGAGGAGGGCACCGAAGCGGCGTCGTTGGATGCTGCGGTGCCACCCGAGGTGATCGCCGAGCGGCTAACCAGGATCACCGACCTGGCCGAGCGGCTCACCGCCGAGCGTGCCGAGCAGCGGGTGGGCGAACGCGTCGAGGTACTGGTGGAGGAGGTCCACCGTGGACCTGACGGTGATGTGGCGCAAGGTCGGGCTGCCCACCAAGGCCCGGACGTCGACGGCACCGTCGAGGTGCAGGTCCAGGAACCGGTCGCGGTGGGGGATGTGCTGGACGCTCAGGTGGTGGGCAGCGCTGGAGTCGACCTGATCGCAGTGGGTGAGTACCCCCCTGGGGCCGCCACGAGCAGCGGTCCGCTGCGGCCGATGACGACCGGGGCGCCGTGATGGCACGGCGGGCATCGCTGGCCGCTCCTGGCCCGCCCGGAGGTTCGCCCGAGGTGGGGCAGTGGACCGTGCTCACCCCGGCGAACGCGTTGACCGGCGTCCGCCTAGCGCTCGTCCCCCTCTTCGGATTCTTGTTGATGCACGACGGTGGGAGCCAATTCGGGTGGCGGGTAGCGGCTTTCGCGACGTTCGCGGTCGCCGCGGTCACCGACCGCTTCGACGGGGAGCTTGCCCGTCGGCGCGGCCAGGTCACCGCGGTCGGCACGTTAGCGGACCCGATCGCGGACAAGGCACTCGTCGGCACCGCCCTGGTCGGTCTGTCGCTGCTGGGGGAACTGGCCTGGTGGGTGACGGTGGTGGTGCTGATCCGCGAGATCGGGATCACCATCCTGCGTCTGGCGGTGATCCGCCGCGGAGTGCTCGCGGCGAGCCGTGGCGGCAAGCTCAAGACGCTGCTGCAGAGCGTGGCCATCGGTTTGCTGGTGCTGCCCCTCCAGGGGCTGGCCAACACCGCCGCGCTGGTGGTCATGGGCCTGGCTGTCCTGCTCGCGCTCAGCACCGGGGTGGACTACGTGGTGCGGGTGGTCCGCCAGCGTCCGACACCTGATGTTCCCGAGCGTTGAGCTGTGGACGCGCGATAGCTCCGTGACCACACCCGACTCAGCTGCCTCGATGGACCCCTCTGGTGGACCGTCACGACTTGCCGCTGACATCGTCGAGACCCTCCGCCGCCGCGGCCTCACGATCGCCGCCGCCGAGTCCGTCACCGGTGGCCTGGTCACGGCGGCCCTGACCGACGTCCCCGGGTCCTCCGCCGTGGTGCGCGCGGGCGTGGTGGCGTACGCCACCGACATCAAGCATGGTGTGCTCGGTGTTGATGCTGACCTGCTGGAGCGCGACGGCGCCGTGCACCCCGGGGTCGCCGAGCAGATGGCCGTCGGCGTCCGAAACCTGACCGGTGCCGACCTCGGGGTCTCGACCACGGGGGTGGCCGGTCCGGACCCCCAGGATGGCCATGATGTGGGGACGGTGTGGATCGCCGTGGCTGGGCCGGGGGAGCGGGTGACGGTGGTGGACGCCCGCGCTGCCGGTGACCGGTGGGCGATCCGGCGGGCGACCGTCAGGGCGGCTCTGGTGGCGGTCGGGCGGGCAGCCGGGCAGTGTGCTGCCGAGGAACACCCGCCTGACCATCCGACGTGACCCGCTCAACGCTGCTCGTCGGGCCAGCTCATGCCTCGTCCGGCCGCTCGCACAGGCAGGTCGAATGCATATCGAAGGTTGGATCCATGTCGAAGGTGTTGAGGCGCCTCGGGGTAGCTAGAGCTGTCGGTACGCCGAGGCGCTGGCGTGCCGACTGTGTCGGGCTTGAGCCGTTCGGGTGGCTCACCCCGACAGGCCGGGTGTGTCGCGCGGGCCGGCGGGCTGCCGGACGAGGTCACCAGGTACCGTGGACGAAGCGACCGGTGCACGATCGCGAGATCAGCTCGACGGACGACCTGGAGGCGTCATGGTGCTGCTCAGGCAAGAGATCGGCGACGTCCTTCGCGAGCAGCGCCGCTGCCAGAGTCGGACGCTGCGCCAGGTATCGGCCCGTGCGAGGGTGTCCCTCGGCTACCTCAGCGAGATCGAGCGGGGTCAGAAAGAAGCATCCAGCGAGCTCCTGGCATCGATCTGCGACGCGTTGGAGGTGCCGCTGTCCCAAGTTCTCAGTCGGGTGAGCGAGCGGGCCGCCGACGCCGAGCGGACTGCCGAGAAGCCAGCCGACATCGGGGCGTTGCCGTTGGCGGCCAACGTGCAGCGGGTCGACATCACCCCGAACGGCTTGGTATCAGCTGCCTGACCCATCGGTTCCACACAGGCCCGCCTGCCTGATCCGATCCTACGAGCGCCAGCACAGGCGACGGGCGGGCGCTGACCCGCATCCGCCTCGGATGGATGCGAGCCAGCAGGTGGTTCTGGCGATCCGATGTTCCGGGAAGTAGCCGGGAGACGCGGCGGGATCAGGTCAGCTTTTCAGCAGCCGGTCGAGCGCGAGCGCCCGCCTCATGCTTCCTGTCAGCTTCATCCGGCCGGTGGCCATCCCGGCCATGGGGTGCAGCTCGCCCAGGACGAGCCTGGCGAAGTCCTCGCGAGTCAGGGCCACCTCGAGGTCCGGGGTAAGCCCGTGCTCGTCAGGACCGTCCTCGACGAACCCCAGGCCACGCTCGCTGCTGCCGTCGAGGGTGGCGGCCGTGCCGTCCTCGAAATGGAACGCGATCACCGCGTTGAGACGGGCGAGCGTTGTCGCATCCAGCCGAGAGCGAAGTCGCTGCACGGCAACGGGATAGGTGGCGGTCGTCATCGTGTCGGGGTGCTGAATGGGTAGATGGGGATGGGTTCGTGATGGCGTATGGCTCGTGTGCGCGACGCGGTAAAAGCGGAAGTCCGGGCTGGCGATGCGGATGGTCTCCTCCAGGTTGTCGTCCATCTCAGCCATGGCGGAGATGGCCTGGATGCAGTGCTCCTCGGTGTCCCACAAGGAGTAGTTGACGGCCCGCTCACCGTCCGTGCTGCGATGGAAGTTCGCCGACCGATAGCCCGGGGTGTGCAGCGACTGGGTTTCATTGTTCGCGATGACCAGCTCCAGCAAGCGCCCTTGGCTTTCCGGCTGCGTGGTGATCTCGTTGACGAAGATGGCGCCCGGGTAGGACGGCGAGATGACGCTGACCCCTCGAGGGCTGCGGTCGTCGGCATAGGCCACAGAGTATTGACGGGTCTGGACGTCGTTCAGGGTGAGCGTGCGTATCCGCGCGCTGTCCCGCGACAGCGACCGCGTACGTTCCGCGGCACGTAGCGCGTCCGAGTCCGTCCACTGGGCGTACATGAGAACGCGGGTGCCCTCCCACGACCGCAGCACGTTAGCCGAGACGTTTCCCGGCGCCGCGTCCATCTGCTGCGCAGCCTGCACGGCTAGATCGGTCACGGTGTCCTGATCGCGAGCCTGCACGTGGAGGAAGGTGATAGTGGTTGTTTCTGCAGCGGTTTGCTCGATGAGCGTGGTCGGGGGAGCGTCGATGCTCGACATGAGATTCCAATCCGGTAGCGGGCGATTCCGTATCTGACCTCGGCATGTCTAGCTGGATCTTTTACGGAATTCAATCTTTCCGGTAATCTGCCGAAGGTGAGCCCACCCGAAACTGTCCGCGGTCGTCCCCGGGATCCAGCGCTGGACGAGGCGGTGCTTGCCGCGACTGTGCAGCTCTTAGGCGAGCGCGGGTACCGGGGGTTGCGAGTCGCTGACGTGGCCCACACGGCCCGCGTCGGGCTAGGTGCGGTGTACCGGCGGTGGCCGAGCAAGCGAGATCTTGCGCTGGCCGCGATCGCTCAGGCGGTGCCGGACCGACAGATGCGCACCACGGGAGACCCCGCGCGTGATGTCGCCAGCGGGTTGTTGGCAGTCGCGGCAGCACTGTCCGGTCCGCAGGGCCGCTTGTTGGCGAGCGTCTTGGCCGATTTGCGGGACGACCCCGAGCTGGCTTCCCTCGTCCGCGAGCAGGTGCTCGCGCCAGTCCGGGCCGAGCACCGCGACCGGCTCCACCGGTTGCTCGGCGACCGCGACGACTTGAACGAGCTTGCAGACATCGGCCCGGCCTACCTTGTCTTCCAATGCCTGTTCCTCGGTCGCGAGGTCACCACCAGTGAACTGCGCCGTTTGCTGTCGGTGGTCTGTCGGCAGCCCTAGCCGCGGGTCGGCGATCTGCCGAATCTGTCGGTGTGATCAAGACAGTTGGCAGCAAGTGCAGGAGAAGGCGATCCGATCGTGGGGGGGCGCACCAATTCTGCCTACCTGGATCGGTGTGCCGCACCGGCGGCAGGGCTGGCGGGCTCGACCGTAGACCCAAGACGTCTCGCCGTACCGGGTGCTGCCGGTCGTGGATTGAACCGCTCGCTGGGTGCCCGCCAGCAGCAGCCGGCGGGCCAGCAAGACGGCACCTTCGACATCCGGCACCAGGCTGACGGGCGTCCACGGGTGGATGCCTCGCAAGAACAGCGTCTCGGCGAGATAGAAGGTGCCGATCCCCGCGAGGTTGCGCTGATCGAGCAGTGCGTCCCCGATCGGTCGATCACCGATCCTGCCCAGCCGGGCCAGCGCGTCGGGCAGGCTCCAGTCCGGCCCCAGCAGATCTGGGCCGAGATGACCCACCAGCGCTCCTTCGTTGGCGGTGCTGACGACATCGAGCATCCCCAGGGCATACCCGACAGCAGTCCACTCCTCGTTGGCGAGGACAGCACGGACGCGGCTTGACCGACGCACCGACGTGCGTTGCTGCCTGGTGTCGTCGAGCTGCTGAGCCTGTCCGCGCTGTTGGGTGTTCCCGCGCTGGCGGGTGTTTTCGCGCTGGCGGGTGCTCCCGTGTTGTTGGGTGCTCCCGTCCAGCTCGGTGCGGTGCACGTGCCAGGAACCGTCCATCCGCAGATGGCTGTGCAGCGTGACCGGCGGCGTCCCGTCGCACCGCATCAGCAGGTGCTTGCCACGGGCCACCACCTCGCGAACCCGTCGCCCGCTGAGATCGACGGTAGCCAACGACGGCCACCGCAGGTCGCACGTCACGAGCAGCCGCCCAGCCAAGGCCCGGTGCAGCCGGTCCGCGGTGCGCCAGACCACGTCTCCCTCAGGCACGGAGCAGCCAGTCGACGCCTGCTCGCCCGGTCATCGCCGCAGCCGCAGACCGCGGGGGGTGGTGTGGAACCCAGCCGCTCGCAATGCCTCGACCAGGGGGTGGTCCGAGCCGAGCAGCCCGGCACCGTCCGCGCGCTCCACGGTCAACCGGCCGAGAGCGCCGTCCCGGACCGCGAGCGCGAGGGCGTCGGCGGCGGCGCAGAGCACCTCTTGGTCCTCGGTGTAGGACAGCAGCGACCGCCCACCCCGCTCTACATACAGGACGAGCCGCCCATCGTGCAGGACGACCACCGCACCTGCCTTGCGGCCTGGTTTGTGTTGAGTAGCAGGGCTTACCGCTCCTAGCGGTGCTGCCGGCTGCAGTGCTGCCGGCTGCGGTACGGCCGGCTGCGGTGCGGCTGATGATTTGGTCGGCCACGCCAGAGCCGCGCCGTACGGGTTGGCGGGATCCGCGGCGGCCAGCACCAGCGTCTGGGCCGGCCCGTCGTCGACGGCCCGCAGGCGGTCGACGGCTCCGGTGGTGGCGAACTGAGCGGCTCCCAGACCCTCCACGAAGTAACCGCGACGGACGCGACCGGCGTCCTCGAAGGAGGACAGCACCCGGTACACCCCGGCGAAGCCCCCCGGCACCGACTCCGCGGCCACCGCGCCACGAGTCACCACGCCGTGCCGGTCGAGCAGGAACTCGGCGTTCGCCGCGGCCCGCAGGGTGGGGTCCGGCTCCACGGGTGGCACCAGCGACCAGCGCCCGACGGTGCTCGCCGGCCCGGTCCGTGACGGGAGGTCCGGTCGCCCAGGTCGGCCTATCCGGCCACCAGCTCGGGCGGCGACACCGGTGCGGCCGAGGCCCCCCGGCGTGGGGTACCGACTGGTCCGCGGGCCACCGGACCGGCCGGCGCGGTGCGCCGTCCGACCACCAGCTAGCCGGGTGCGCAGCGGTGCCAGGGTGTCACCGGTCACCCGGGCGGACCACACCAAGTCCCACAGGACGTCGGCCAGCCGAGCGTCGTCGGTGGCCCGGACCGCGTCCGAGAGCGCCCGGAAGAAGTAGGCGCCCCCGCTGGACAGCACGTCCAGCACCTGGCGGTGCTCGTCCCCGAGCTCCAGCTCCGCCGGCTCGGGCAGGGTCACCGGGGCGGTGTCCGCCAGGTGCAGGGACACCCAGCCGTCGTCACCGGGCAGCGCCCCGTGCCCACACCACACCACCTCGCCGGCGGACATCACCTCGTCCAGCAGGCCGGGGGACCAGTCCGCGACCCGGCTCGGGAGCACGAGCGTCTCTACCGCGCTCGCCGGCACCACCGCACCGGCCAGCTGTTCCACCGCGCGCAGCACGCCTGCCGTGCCCCGCCTGGAGGAGACCAGCCCGGACGAGCCAGCCCCCAGCCCCTGCCACCGGGGGGCGAACCGGGCCAGGTCGCGGGCTGGCACCGGCTCCACCTGCTGGCGCAGGCTGGCCAGTGATCTGCGACGCAAGACCCGCACGACCTCGGCGTCGCACCACTCAAGACCGGCTCCACCCGGCCGTAGCTCACCCTCGACCAGACGCCCGGCGGCCATCAGCCGACGCAGCGCGGCACCCGCGACCGCCGGCCCCAGACCGAACCGGCTGGCCGCCTCGGCCGTGGTGAACGGGCCTCGGGTACGCGCGTAGCGGGACAGCACCTCGCCCAGCGGATCCGGTACTGGCTCCAAGAAAACCGCCGGCAGGCCCACCGGTAGGGCCACCCCGAGTGCGTCCCGCAGCCGCCCGGCGTCCTCGACGACCGCCCACCGGTCCGTGCCGGCGATCCGGACCGGCAGCACCCGGCGGGCGCGCTCCAGGTCGACCAGCCACTGGGCGACCGGCGAGCCGTCCACGCTGCGCGCCGCGACCTCGTCGGTGGACAACGGCCCGAGCACCCGAAGCAGGTCCGTGACGTCCTCGGCGTCCCGGGCTCGACGGGTCGGGTCCAGGTGCTGCAGCTCGGCCTCCGTGCGGTGCACCGCATCCGGGTCGAGCAGGTCGCGCAGCGCCGCGCCCTCGCCTCGGCCGAGCAGCTCCGACAGCAGCGACGGGTCCAATGCGAGCGCGGCGGCCCGGCGCTCGGCCAGCGGTGAGTCCCCCTCGTACAGGAACTGCGCGACGTAGCCGAACATCAGGCTCTGGGCGAACGGGGACGGCCGAGACGTCTCCACCTCCACCACCCGCACCCGGCGACTGCGGATGTCCCGCATCAGGTCCACCAGGCCAGGGACGTCGAAGACGTCTTGTAGGCACTCACGCACAGCCTCGAGCATGATCGGGAAGTCCGGGTAGCGGCTGGCGACCTCGAGCAGCTGGGCGCTGCGCTGTCGTTGCTGCCACAACGCCTGACGCTGCCCTGGGCGACGCCGGGGCAGCAGCAAGGCCCGCGCCGCGCACTCCCGGAACCGGGCCGCGAACAAGGCCGACCCCCCGACCTGGTCGGTGACCAGGTCGTCGACGTCATCCGGCTCCAGCACGACGGTATTGGCCACGTCCGGCCCCGGACGCTCGAGCATGCTGCCCACGCCCGCCGCGGCCCCGGAGCCACCAGGACTGCCCGGGAGGTCGACGTCCAGCATGCTCGGCTCGGCGTCCGGCAACCGCAGCACCAGCCCGTCGTCACCGTGCATCGCCTGGACGTCGATACCGTGGCGCCCGCGCATCTGGGCCGCCACGGCCAGCGCCCACGGGGCATGGACCTGGGCGCCGAACGGCGAGTGCACCACCACCCGCCAGTCACCCAGCTCGTCCCGGAACCGCTCGATCACCACGGTCCGGTCGTCCGGTACGTGCCCGGTGGCCTCCCGCTGTTCGGTGAGGTAGGCCAGCAGGTTGTCCGCGGCCCACGCGTCCAGTCCCGCGGCCAGCACCCGGTCCCGAGCGGCGCCCGGCTCCAGGGCGACGACCTCCCGGATGAACGCACCCACCGCGCGGCCCAGCTCGGCCGGCCGGCCGAGCGCGTCGCCGTGCCAGAACGGCAACTTGCCGGGTTGGCCAGGAGCTGGGGTCACCAGCACCCGATCGTGGGTGATCTCCTCGATCCGCCACGACGACGAGCCCAGGGTGAACACGTCACCGACCCGGGACTCGTAGACCATCTCCTCGTCTAGCTCGCCGACCCGGCGCCCCGGTCCCTCGCCGGTGGCGAGGAACACCCCGTACAGGCCGCGATCCGGGATGGTGCCCCCGCTGGTCACGGCCAACCGCTGGGCACCCCGACGCCCGGACACTTGACCGGACGCCCGGTCCCAGACGATCCGCGGTCGCAGCTCGGCGAACTCCTCGCTCGGATACCGCCCGGCCAGCATGTCCAGCACGGCGTTCAGCAGGCTGCGGGGGAGTGCGGCGAACGGCGCCGCCCGGGTGACCAGCGCGGCGAGGTCGTCCACCGACCAGTCGTCCACCGCGCACATCGCCACGAGCTGCTGGGCCAGCACATCCAGCGGATTGGCGGGCACCCGCAGCGCCTCGATCGCGCCGGCCCGCATCCGCTCGACGACGACCGCGGTCTGCACCAGGTCGCCACGGAACTTCGGGAACAGCACCCCGCGGGAGACCGCGCCCACCTGGTGGCCGGCCCGGCCGACCCGCTGCAACCCGGACGCGACGCTCGGCGGCGACTCCACCTGGACCACCAGGTCGATCGCACCCATGTCGATGCCCAGCTCCAGCGAGCTGGTGGCGACCACGGCCGGTAGCCGACCCGCCTTGAGGTCGTCCTCGATCAGCGCCCGCTGTTCTTTGCTGACCGACCCGTGATGCGCCCGGGCCAGCTCTGCCGGTGCCCCGTTGGAGGCCTCGGCCTGCGCCATCACCTCAGCCGGTGCTCGTGCCCACGCGCCGTTGGCCGGCCGCTCGTCACCGGCCTCGACCGGCTCGTGGCGTTCTCGCCAGACCTCGTTGAGCCGGGCGGTGAGCCGCTCAGCGAGCCGCCGGGAGTTCGCGAACACCAGAGTCGAGGAGTGCTCGGCGACCAGGTCGACCACGCGCTCCTCCACGTGCGGCCAGATGGACGTCCGTCGTGGATCCGCGGCGGCCGGACCGGACAGGTCGTCGGTCACCTCGCCGATCGTCGACAAGTCGGGCACCGGGATCACGACCCGCAGGTCGAACTCCTTGCGGGACGGTGGTTGCACCACGCTGACCGGACGCCCGCCGGCGAGGAACCGGGCCACCTCGTCCACGGGCCGGACCGTCGCGGACAGCCCGACCCGCTGAGCCGGCCGCTGAAGCAGGGCGTCCAACCGTTCCAGGGACAGCGCCAGGTGAGCCCCCCGCTTGGTGCCGGCCACCGCGTGGACCTCGTCCAGGATCACGGTCTCGACACCGGTCAGCCCTTGGCGGGCTTGCGAGGTCAGCAGCAGGAACAGCGACTCCGGGGTGGTGATGAGCACATCCGGCGGGGTGCGGGTAAAGGCCCGGCGATCCGCGGCGGGGGTGTCCCCGGACCTGATGCCGACAGTGGTCGCGGGCTCTGGCAGACCCAGCCGAACGGCCGCGTGCCGGATCCCGGTCAATGGTGAACGCAGGTTGCGCTCGACGTCCACGGCGAGGGCCTTGAGCGGCGACACGTACAGCACCCGGCAGGCCCGCGCCGGCTCCGCGACGGCCGGACGTGCCACCGGCGCTGATGCCCGCTCGGCTGCCGACCGCGACGACTCCGGTGGCGACCCCGACGACGCCCTTGGCGGTGTGGCGAGCCGATCCAGCGCCCACAGAAAGGCGGCCAACGTCTTGCCGGACCCGGTCGGGGCCACGACGAGGGTGTGGGCGCCGCTGCTGATCGCCTCCCACGCCTCGATCTGAGCGGGTGTCGGGCGCTCGAATGCGTTGGTGAACCATGCCCGGGTGGCCGCGGAGAACCGGCTCAGGACGTCGACGTCGGGCACGTCCCTGATCGTGCCACTGCGCACCGACAACCGCCGCTCGGCACCGGTACCGGTGAACGGCATGGTGTGAACGGCATGGTGTGAACGGCATGGTGTGAACGGCATGGTGTGAACGGCATGGTGTGAACGGCATGGGTGCGACTCGGTGCAACTGGGTTGGGCGGGGCGCGGTGAGGACCGTCCTGCGTGCGATCCTGACCGCGTGCGGCACAGCGAGTTCTGGCGGTTGATGGAGGAGGAGTTCGGCCCTGGGTACGCCCGTACGGTTGCTCGTGATCAGGTGGTCCGCGAGCTCGACGGCCGGACGGCGCAGCAAGCCCTGGACGCCCACCTGCCGCCCCGCCAGGTCTGGGAGGCGGTGTGCGAGGCGATGCAGGTTCCTCCCGGACGCCGCTGGGGTGCGTGACCTTCGCGTCCGCCTCGTTGGCTACCTGGCGCTCCCCACCGTCCTCGTGCTGCGCGGCACCAGCGTCAGTAGACCCAGACCGCTCGGCCGACCGGTGCCCACCCCCGCGACCACAGCAGGTTGATCGCGACGGTCGACAATCGCACGCACCCATGTGACGCCGGGTACCCGGGCACACTGGGCGACCCGTGCAGGGCGTACCCGCCGGTGAAGTACTTCGGCCGCCACAGTTCGCCCAGCCGGCTCACCCGTAGCCCGTCGATCTCGCGCTGCACGGCGAACCGTCCTCGCGGTGTCGTCGCCACCGTCGTGACGCCGTCCACCGTGTACGGCTGCCCGTTTCCGGTGGAGGTGTTGAACACCGCGACCAGCCGGCCGTCTTGGACGACCAGCACGAGCTGGTGCTCCAGGTCGACCTCGACCACCGATCCGGACCGGGTGCGCGGACGCGGCAGCACCCCACGGTCGAGGGCCGACCGGGTGCGCGGACCCACGACACCGTCGCTGCCCAGCCCGGCCGCCTTCTGCAGCGCCAGCACCGCCTGGGTGGTCTGAGTGCCATACGTGCCGTCCGGGAGCCCGACCGGATAACCCAGCTGGTCCAGTCGTCGCTGGAGCGCGTGCACCTGGCTGCCGGTGGTGCCCGGGCGCAGGACGGCGGCCTGCTCGGCGGTGGGTTGCTGACTACCGGCTGTGGTCCCTGGTGGCCGGACAGGTGTACCCGCGGTTGGTGCGGTCAGCCCCGGGGTGGCGGGCGGCTGACTCGCGCCGGTCGCTGACGGTGTCGCTGTTGACGGTGCGGAGAGGGTCGCTGAGGCCGACGGCGATGTTGGCATGGGTCGTTCCGGCCCGCCGCCCGAGCCGCAACCGACGGCGATACCCACGGCGACCACCGTCACGACGGCTGCGGCGCGGCTGTGCCGCACCCCGGACGGGTGATCCGGACCGCCGCCCCGCGGGGTGAGCCGCAGGGCCTGCCTGTGCTGTATCAGCAGTTCCATCACCACCCGATCGTCGCC
>JBOFLF010000041.1:0-6622 GCA_051657715.1 Angustibacter sp.
ATCGTGCGAGCAGGCCACCGTCGTGAGGTCTACGACCGCTGACTGCCCACCCGTCGGCGAGGCCGATCGGCCAGCTCCCCCACACCGACGAACGTCAGGCTGGCGAAGCCCGGCGTTACAATCGCTAGCGAAGACCCCGGATCGACCTAGGCTCCCTGGGCATGTCGCCGGGGTTTTGTCTTGCCCGGAGGCGCCCGCAGCTAGAACGGCAGTCCGCTCACCGACAACTGAGCCCCGGCGGTGTGGCCTGCTCAAGAGCTACCAGGGACCGTTCCGGGGCCTTGGCTATCCATCATACGTCGCCGCTCCGGGCCGTCCCTGCCCGCGGAAGGTCGAGCGGGGATCGTCCCGTTTCGACGCGGTGAATCGTCAGATCATCAGGGATCGCCCTCGACGACAGCAGGGAGCTGCTGCGTCCGCGCGTCGCCCGGGGACGACTTTGCCGGCGGACGCGCGGGGTCCCGATCAGAGTTCGTTGAGGTATTTCGCATGACCGTGAGGCGTTGGACCACCAGCCCGGTTGCCGTGGCCGACGCCCCCTCTACCCGTCGGGTGGGGTGAGTCCAGACTCGACAACGAAGACGACCAACTGGGCTCGGTCGCGTGCATGCAGCTTCACCATCGCCCGGGAGACATGGGTGCGGACGGTATCCGGGCTAACCACGAGCAGCTCGGCGATCTCGTGGTTCGACCGCCCGGTGGCCACCCACGACACGACCTCGAGCTCGCGCCCGGTTAGCTGGTCGAGCTGCGGGTGGGAGCGTCGGCGGCCGATCGCCGACGCGAACTCCTCGATCACCCGGCGGGTCACGCTGGGCGATAGGAGTGAACCGCCGTCAGCCACGACCCGAACCGCTTCGAGGAGCGCGTCCGGGTCGGTGTCCTTGAGCAGGAACCCGCTGGCGCCGTGGCTCAGCGCCTCGAAGACGTACTCGTCCAGCTCGAAGGTGGTCAGCATGACCACACGCACTGCGGCCAGGACCGGATCGGCGGCGACCTCGGACAACAGTGTGAGGCCGTCGACCCCGGGCATCCGGATGTCGCACAGCACCACACGGGGCCGGGTTGAGCGGATCATGCGCAGTCCCTCGCGTCCGTCCGCGGCCTCGCCGACGAGCCGGAGACCGGGCTCGGAGTCAATGAGGGTCCGCAGCCCGAGCCGGACCAGTTCCTGGTCGTCGACCACCGCGACACTGATCGGCGGCCCGTTCACAGCGGCAGTACCGCGCGCACCACGAACCCGCCTGTCGGCCCGCGACCCGCCGACAGCTCCCCGCCGAGAGCGCGGACCCGCTCGCGCATGCCGCGCAACCCCATCCCCTCCTCGGCACCGGTGTGCTGCACGCCGTCGCCGGTCCCGCGGCCGTCGTCCTCGACAGTGACCGCCACCTGGTCGTGGGAGGGGTCCACCCGGACCCGGGCGGTTGTGGCCGAGGCGTGCCGCAGCACGTTGGTCAAGCCCTCCTGCACCACGCCGAAGACCACCGCGTCCACGGCGCCGGAAAGCTCGCTGGGCGAGCCCGTCACCTCCACCGCGAGACCAGCCATGCGAACCCGCTCCACCAGCGCGTCCAGGTCGGCCAGGCCCGGCCGTGGCCGGCGCAGTGGCGGCTGGCCGGAGACCTGCGCCAGCTCGGCGCGCAGGGCGTTCAGTGACTCCCGCGCGCTGGTCCGGATCGCCTCCATCGCGGCTCGGGCAGCCGCCGGATCGCGGTCCAGGACGTGCAACCCGACCCCGGCCTGCATGGTGATCACAGCGAGCCCGTGCCCGACGCCATCGTGCAGCTCCTGGGCCAGGCGTAGCTGCTCCAGGGCGACCGCCGCTCGAGCTCGCTCGATCGCCGCCGTCGTCCGGGATCGGGTGAGCGTCCCGACCGCGGCGCCGGCCATCGTCACGGCGACGACGGCCACCAGCTGCCACGGTGATCGCTGGTTGTCGTAGTCCGCCACGAGCCGCAGCACCAGCGCACCGCACACCGCCGACGTCCCGGGCACGACCACCCTCAGCCACACCCCCGTGGTGAGCCGGGCCGCGACGAGTAACGCGGTCCCCGGCAGGCATAGGTAGATCGGCCCATCGCGGAGGTCGAGGATCACGAACGCGGTGACTGCCGTGAACGTAAGGGCCGCACCGCCCAGCGGCCACCGCAGCGCCCCGAGCAACCCGGCCACGGCGGCGGCGCCGAGCACGGCGGCGGCCACCCACAGCTGATGGCCAACGAACCCCTGCTGCACGGGCAGGTTGGTGAACCGCGAGCCTGCGACCACCAGCACGCCCAGCGGGATCAGCCACAGCAGATCGGCACCGTGCCTGCGCGCGGCTGAGTCCACGCATCCAGATTAGGGCGGTCTCCCGGGCAAGCATCACCCTCGGCGCGTAGCCGGGGTAAGCAGATCCGCGTAGCCGCGAGCCGCCTACGGTCGGATGGCAGGCCGGCGGACCAGGGCGATGGTAGGTGGCATGACGACCGACAACGACCCCGTGGTGCGAACCCACCAGTTGACGAAGCGGTACGGCGACCGGCTAGCGGCTGACGCCGTCAGCCTCACGGTCCGGCGTGGCGAGGTGTACGGGTTCCTCGGGCCCAACGGGGCGGGCAAGACCACCACCCTGCGGATGATCCTCGGACTGGTTCGGCCGAACTCGGGTTCGGCTACCGTGCTCGGCCGGCGTGCCGGTAGCGCCGAGGCCACCGCGCGAGTCGGTGCCCTGGTCGAGGGACCCGGTTTCTACCCGTACCTCAGTGGACGGGACAACCTGCGAGTGCTGGCTCGCTACCGCGGCCTGCCTGACACCGCGGCCGACCGAGCCCTGGCCCGCGTCGACCTCGGCTCCCGCGGTAACGACCGGTTCCGGTCCTACTCCCTCGGCATGAAGCAGCGGCTCGGGGTCGCCGCGGCACTGATCGGCGATCCCGACCTGGTGGTCCTCGACGAGCCCACCAACGGGCTCGACCCCGCCGGGATGGTGGACATGCGGCGGCTGATCGTCGATCTCGCGCGGGACGGCCGGACCGTGCTGCTCTCCAGCCACCTGCTCGAGGAGGTCCAGCAGGTCTGCGACCGCGTCGGCGTGATCGACGACGGGGTGCTACTGGACGAGGCGAGAGTGTCGGACCTGCGAGGCGGCGCCTCGGTGGTGGTCCGCGGGGAGCCGGTCGACCGGACGCTCGCGGTCGCGGTGGGCATGGCCGGCCGGGACGGTGTCCGCCTCGACGGCGGGCGGCTGGTTCTCGGCCTCGCACCGGACCGCGTACCAGCGCTGGTCCGCGAGCTGGTGGCCGAAGGCGTGCAGGTGCACGAGGTGAGCCTGGTGGAACGAACGCTGGCGGAGGCCTTCTTCGAGATGACTCGCGAGCACCCGGCTGTGTCCCGATGAGCCCAACGCCAGCACCACCGCGCCGACGGTCGCGGGTGCGTGGACGAGCACGGGCGCGGCGACCAAGGCCGAACTGTTGCGGCTACGCAGGTGGCCGGCGGTCTGGATCACCATCGGAGCCTGGTTGGCGCTGACTTCACTATTCGGGTACCTGTTCAGCTACCTGTCGTACTCAACCGGGGACCTCAGCTTCGCTACCGAGGGCCAGGACGCCGCCGGCCTGCTGGCCGAGGTCCTGCCGACCAACGTGCCGCATGTGCTGGTGCAGGGCACCCCGATGTTCGGCGGAGCCCTGATGCTGGTGCTCGGCGCTCTGGTGGCGGGCAACGGCTACGGCTGGGGGACCTGGAAGACCGTGCTCACCCAGGGTCCGTCGCGCCGCCGGGTGGTCGCCGGATCCGTGCTGGCGCTCACCGTGTTCGTGGTCGGCACCGTCCTGGCGACCCTGGTGCTGTGCTCCGGGCTCTCCCTGTTGGTCGCGGCGGTCGAGTCCCAGCCGGTGCAACTCCCCGACTCCGGTGACGTCCTGGTCTCGCTCGGGGCCGGGTTCTTGGTCCTCCAGACGTGGGCGCTGATCGGCTTCCTGCTCGGCACCCTCGCCCGCGGGCCGGCACTCGCGGTCGGGTTCGGCCTGGTGTGGACCCTGGTGGTGGAGAACCTGCTGCGCGGGGTCGGCCAGCTGCTCAGCCCCGTGGAGGCGTTCACCTCGGTGCTCCCCGGCACCGCCGGGGGATCGCTGGTCGGCGCGATCGTCGGCACCGGTGGCCCCGATCCGACCCCTGGCGTGGTCGACAGCCTCGGCGGCGGACCGGCGATCGCCGTGCTGCTCGGCTACCTGGTCCTCACACCGTTGCTGGCAGGCTGGCTGATCACCCACCGGGACTTGACCTGACGCCGATCTCCTCGCGGCCCTCGGACAGACCTGCGCGCCGTCTCGCTCTGCTTGTCGGATCGCAATCAACCCGGGGGCAAACCCCTGGTCATCGTGATGAAACTCGTATAGCAGACGATCGCGTTTCATCTGCTCCCTTTCGGGTAGTGGCTCGGTGATCACGCCGCAGGCGTGAGGCGATCCTCGGGAGGCCCCTGTGCGTTCGAACGTCCAGACCTGGTTCCGTCGTCGTACCTCATCCGGCCCTGACTGGTGCCGACATCACCTGGCACGCACTCGGGGTGACACCACGGTCAGTGTCGTGCTGCCGGCACGGGACGAGGAGGCCACCGTGGGTGACATCGTCCGGAGCATCCGCCGTGAGCTGGTCGAGGACGTCCCGCTCGTTGATGAAGTCGTCGTGGTGGATTCTTGGTCTCAGGACGGGACCGCCCGGGCTGCGCGTGCGGCTGGAGCACAGGTCGTCCGGCAGGGCGAGGTGCTCCCCGGCTTGGGCGACATCCCGGGCAAGGGTGAGGCGCTGTGGAAGTCGCTGGCATGCACGACAGGGGACGTCGTGGTGTTCGTCGACGCCGACCTACGGCGGTTCGACGCGCAGTTCGTCGTCGGCCTCCTCGGACCCTTGCTGTCCGACCCGGACGTCCGCTTCGTCAAGGGTTTCTACGACCGTCCGCTCGCTACGGGTGCGACCGTGCTGCCTGCCGGCGGAGGCCGGGTCACCGAGCTGGTGGCGCGACCGCTGCTGAACCTGCACTGGCCTGACCTGGCCGGCTTCGTCCAGCCGCTTGCTGGTGAGTACGCCGCTCGCCGCGAACTGTTGGAGCGCACGCCGTTCGTCTCCGGGTACGGCGTCGAGGTCGGCCTGCTGATCGACATCCTGGAGGACGCCGGCCTGGACGCGATGGCCCAGGTCGACCTCGGGTGCCGCGAGCACCGCAACTCCAGCGATGCCGCACTCGGCCGGATGGCAGCGCAGATCCACCTGACCGTCCAGTCCCGCCTGCACCGGTACGGGCGTGCCCATATACAAGCCGAGCCGGCCACCCTGCTCACCCAGTTCGTCCGCGAGAACGGCCAGTTCGTGCCCGACACCGCGGACGTGGCGATCAGCGAGCGGCCCGCCATGGCCCTGGTCCTGCCGACTCGCGGGTCTGTCCTGGACGAGCCAGTCGCCGATCCCGCCCGGGGACACGTCATCAGCACGGTCAGGCGATGAGCGGTCTCACCGTCCTGGTCAACGCCGGGCCCTGGCTCGCCGTCCCCCCGGACGGCTACGGCGGAATCGAGACAGTGATCGCCACCCTGGTACCCGAACTCCGTGCGGCGGGCGTTCGTGTCGTGCTGGCCACGATCGGCGACAGCACCCTGCCGGCGGACGGGTACCTGCGGACCATGGACGAACCGCAATACCCCGCGATCGCGCAGCCGTACAACCAGGTGTCCGGGATCGCATCCGCGCATATGCACGCAGTGCTCCGGTACCTGCATGACCACCCGGTCGGCTCGACGGGCGGGATCGACCTGGTGCACGACCACCTCGAGGTGGTCGGGCCGGCGATGCTCGCGGCCATGGGGCACTCAGGCCCCCCTGTGCTGCAGACCCTGCACTGGGACCTGCGTAAGCACCCCGCCTTCTACCGCTCGTTCGACGGCGCCGGCCGGGTCGCGTTCGCCGCTGTCTCCCAGTCGCAGCTGGATCGAGCACCGACAGCACTGGCCACGCAGACCATCGGGGTCGTCCCGTTGGCGGCGCCGGCCCCGCTGCCACTCGACCACGCCCCGGCCCGGGGCGATCACGCGCTGGTCCTAGCCCGGATCACCCGGGACAAGGGTCAGGACATCGCCGCCCGAGTCTGCCGCCGCGCCGGGATTCCGCTCGTGCTGGCCGGGCCGGTGGCTGGCATCGGTGACCCGGCAGAGCTGGAACGCCGGCTCGCGGACAACGACCCCGCCCTGCTGCAGCACCCGGACGTCCGCTACTGGCGGCAGGAGGTAGCACCGCTGGTGGACGGCGCGCAGGTGCGCTGGGTCGGTGGCCTCGCCGGCGCTGCCAAGGAGCGGGTCTTGCGGTCCGCGCTCGCGCTGCTGGCACCGAACCGGTGGGCCGAGCCGGGCGCGACCGGCGTCGTCGAGGCACTCAGCCGTGGCGTTCCGGTGGTGGGGACGCCGCTCGGGGTGTTGCCATCCCTGCTCCACGACGGTGTGACCGGCTACCTGTCGAGCACCGAAGACGGGCTGGTCGCCGGCCTGACCCGCGCCGCCACCCTCGATCCCGATGAATGCCGAGCGTCCGTGGCCGACTGGACGCCAGCCGCGATGGCACGCCGCTACCTGGAGTTGTACGACCAGCA
>JBOFLF010000042.1:0-54639 GCA_051657715.1 Angustibacter sp.
GAGCTCAAGCCCCAATACGTCGGTCAGTGATCTCATGCTGAGGTCTCGGGTTGCTGCCTCAGGTCAGCGAGCACGAGCATCTGGTCGCGACCAGACCCACTAGGCTCAGGCGACGTGATCGCACTGGCAGGGGTCTGCGCATTGCTCGGTTTGATCGTCGGGTCGTTCCTCAACGTGGTGATCTGGCGGGTGCCGCGGGGAGAGTCCGTGGTCACGCCGCCGAGCCGGTGCCCGGGGTGCCAGCAGCTGATCCGCCCGTGGGACAACGTGCCCGTGCTCGGCTGGCTGGTGCTGCGAGGCTGGTGCCGGCAGTGCCGAGCCCCGATCAGTGCGCGCTACCCGGCCGTCGAGCTGGCCACCGGTCTGCTGTTCGCCGCGATCGCCTGGCGGTTCGGAGCGACCTGGGAGCTGCCGGCCTATCTGTACCTCGGCGCGATCGGCATCGCCCTCACCATGATCGACATCGACGTGCACCGGCTGCCGGACGTGATCGTCAAACCGTCCTACGTGGTTCTCCCGGCGCTGCTGCTGATCCCAGCCGCGACCGGTGGTCGCTGGGGGGATTTGCTGCGGGCTGTCGTCGGCGGCGCCGCGATGTACGGGTTCTTCCTGATGCTCAAGGTGATCAAGCCGGAAGGCATGGGGTGGGGCGACATCAAGCTCGCCGGCGTCCTCGGCGCCGGCCTCGGCTGGCTCGGCTGGGGGGCGCTGGCGGTCGGGACGTTCGCGGGTTTCCTGTCCGGTGGTCTCTACAGCGGCGTGCTGTGGGCCGCGGGGCTGGCAACCCGCAAGAGCCGGATCCCCTACGGGCCGTTCCTGATCGGGGGAGCCATGCTCGGTGTCTTCTGGGGCCAGCGGCTGTTCGACGCCTACCTACGACTGTCCACGGCCTGAGCGACCGCGGCTGACTTCGTCGCCGTCCACCGCTCAAGTACCTCCTACCCAGCACCGATCCCTCCAAGTGACATCGGCTCCACTCCCGGAGCTGCCACGCGGTGAACGCCGCATGGAAGGGGTTTCACAGTGGCTGGACGGTCCGCGATCGGTCTCGACATCGGGACGTCGAGCGTGCGCGCTGCTGAACTGTCGTTCGGCAAGCGCGGTGTGACGCTCGAGAAGTTCGGGCAGGTGGCGCTCGCGCCGGGTGCCGTCCGGGACGGCGAGGTCGTCGACCCGGTTGCCGTTGCCGACGCTCTCAAGCAGCTCTGGACGCACATCAAGTTCGGCCACAAACAGGTCGTCCTCGGGGTCGCGAACCAGCGGGTCATCGTCCGCCAGGTCGACCTGCCGGCGCTGCCGGAGAAGGAGCTCAAGGAGGCGCTGCCGCTGCAGGTGCAGGACTTCCTGCCGATGCCGGTCGACCAGGCGGTGCTCGACTTCTTCCCGCTCGAGGAGGTCACCGAGTCCAGCGGGCAGCACATGCTGCGTGGCCTGCTGGTCGCGGCGGTCCGCGAGATGGTGCTGGGCAACGTGCAGGCCGTGCAACGCGCAGGTCTCGCGGTGTCCTCGGTCGACCTGACCCCGTTCGCGGTTCTACGAGCACTGGGGGACAAGGGCCTCACTGACACCGACACCGTTGCTCTGGTGGACGTCGGTTCTCGGGTCACCAACATCGTGGTGCACCGCGGTGGCGTCCCGCTGTTCGTGCGCATCTTGCTCATGGGCGGCAATGACGTCACCGAGGCGCTGTCCGAGGCACTCGGGGTCCCGCACGCCCAGGCCGAGGCGATGAAGCAGGACCCGAACGTGGTCGCCGGCCCGGATAGGGCTCCCGACCTGGCGCGTGCGGTCGACGGCACCACCGCCACGTTCGTGGACGAGGTCCGCAACTCGCTGGACTACTTCGCCTCGTCCGCACCAGCCGGCACTTATCTGCGCCGGCTGGTGCTGAGCGGCGGCGGTTCCCGGCTGCACGGCCTGGCCGACCGGTTGGAGGCCGCTACTCGTCTTGCCGTCGAGCCGGGCAACGCCTTGTCCGGGATGACGGTCGGCAACACCGGTCTGTCGCCGGAACAGATCGCCTTCGTCCAACCGCTGGTCGCGGTACCAGTGGGTCTTGCGATGGGAGTGGACCGATGAGCCAGACCGAACCGGTCGCGGTGGTTGAGACCGGAGCTGCGGTGCTCACCGGGCACCGTGTTGTCCGGGTCAACCTGCTGCCGCCACAGATCGCGCAGGCGCGCCGGCTACGCCGGGTCCAGGCCGGCCTGGCCGCGGGCATGCTGATCGTGGTCGGGGGCGTGGCCGGACTGTATGTGCTCCACGTCGGAGCCAAGGCGGACGTTGAGCAGGATCTGGCAGCCGCGCAGGCGCAGACCCGCACGCTTCAAGCAGAGCAGCAGAAGTTCGCCGACGTCCCCCGGACGCTGGCCGAGATCGATGCGCTCACGACGGCGCGGCAGACCGCGATGGCCACCGACGTCGAGTGGAGCCGCTCGCTGAACAACTTCGCTGTCACGCTCCCACCCAGCGTCTGGTTCGACACCCTGACTTTGACCACCGCGTCCGGCGGAGCAGCCGCCGCGCCTGCCCCCAGCCAGTCCTCTGGAGGGGCGGCTGCCGGCGGCGCACAGCCGGCTGCTCCCGCCGCTCCCGCCGCTCCGGGCGCCACGGTGCCCGGAGCGGGCGCGCCTGCCGCGGTTGGCCTTGGTCTTGTCACCGTTACCGGCTATGCCAAGAGCCACCCGGATGTTGCCAAGTGGCTGGATGTGCTTGCCAAGCAGCCGGGTATGGCAGACGCCTACTTCACCAACTCCACCAAGGAAAAGCGCGGCCAAACCGAGATCGTCAAGTTTTCCTCGACGGCCACTCTCACCTCAGAGGCGTTGTCGCGCCGCTACGACCGGAAGCAGGGCTGATCCATGAACCGAACCAGCGCGTGGATCGCGGGCACTGCTGCCACCGCCGTCCTCATCCTGGTGGCGTCGTGGTTCCTGCTCATCTCGCCGCAGCGCTCGCAGACGTCCTCGCTGCGTGACCAGGTGAGCTCCGCCGAGGCGCAGAACGACCAGATCAAAGCTCAGACGGCGCAGCTGCGCCGACAGTTCGCCTCCCTGCCGGAGCGGATCGCTGAGCGGGACAAGGTGCTCAAGGAGATTCCTGACAACCCCGCCCTGCCCCGTCTGGTGCGGACGTTGTCCAGCGATGCGGAGAGCGCCGGTGTCAGCCTGGAGAGCATCGAACCCAGCACTCCTGCCCCGCTGGCCGCCGCAAGTGGCGCAGGCGCTGGTGGGGCCGCTGGGGCTGGTGCGAGCGCTGCCATTCAGCAGATCGGCACATCGGTCAAGGTTGCGGGAACCTACGCGGAGCTGACCATGTTCTTGCAGAAGCTGCAGACCAAGGGGGGCCGGGCGTTCCTGGTCGACGGCATCGTGCTGGCCCGTAACGACAGTGCCGGCAGCGGGAGCACGTCTGGGGGGGCGACCGCGGGCGGCACGGCCGACTCGGAGAACCCCCAGCTGCTGCTGTCCGTCACCGGGCGGGTGTTCGTGCTCAACCCGGGAACAGCAGCTTCCGGCGTCGGCGCTGCTCCAGGGCCGGCGGGCGCTGCCAGCCCGGCTCCGGGCGGCGCTGCCGCTACCGCGAGCTGACCCACACCAGCCACCTACGACGACTCCGACGAGGCGAGGAACGATGAGCTTCAGCCCCCCAGTTTCCCCGGACCTCGGGCCAGACCCCGAGTCCACGCCGGACACCCCGGCCACCGCGGCTGGCAACCGCCGTGCTCTGCTCGTCGGTGGAGGTGTCGCAGTCGGCCTGGCCGCGGTCGCTGCCACCGCCTTCCTGCTGCTGTCCGGTGGTGATGACGTCGCCGACCAGGGGTCGGTGGCAGCGGCTCGCCCGGGCAGCGGTGCCCTCGGGACGCCGGGTGCGCCCAGCACCGGGCAGCCGGCACCCACCCCCACCGCCAGCCCCACCGAGTCCGTCCAGGCCTACAACGGCGCCGACTTCACCGACCCGTTCGTCGAGCTGGTCAAAAACGCCGGAGCGTCGGGCGGCGGCGCGCCCACGGACTCACCGACGGATTCGCCCACGGACCCGCCGGTGGACCCCGTGCCCGGTCCGGCGGGCACGCCCTCCGGCCAGGGCAGCGGCAAGCCGGCGGTTGCCCAGGAGTTGAAGATGGTGTCCACCAGCACCGACAGCGCCACGATGACGGTGGATAGCAAGAAGTACGTCGTCGCTGTCGGCAAGGGTTTCGCTCAGTACTACAAGCTGCTCGCGGTGTCCGGCGAGTGCGGCAGCGTGCAGTACGGCGATGTGACCTTCCAGCTCTGCGAAGGCGACGCGATCAGCCTGCGCTGAAGCTAGCGATCTGATGCTCCGTCGCCGGCGGCGACTCTGGGCCAAGAGCTAGGGCCGTGTTTGGCTTCTGGCCCGCGGGTCACGTCAGCAGCGCGAGATCGACCTGACAGACTGATCGGCATGCTCAGGTGGTTGACCGCTGGGGAGTCCCACGGCCCGGCTCTCGTGGGCATCCTTGAAGGTCTGCCTGCTGGAGTGCGGGTGACCACCGACGAGATCGCCGCCGCGCTGGCCCGTCGCCGGCTGGGTTTCGGCCGCGGCGCTCGAATGAAGTTCGAACGGGACGACGTCGAGCTGCTCGGTGGGGTGCGCCACGGCGCCACCATCGGCTCACCGGTCGCGATCCGGATCGGCAACACCGAGTGGCCCAAGTGGCAGGTGGTGATGGGCACGGACCCGGTGGCCGACGCCGACCTAGCCGCCAGCGACGACGTCGGGGCACCCAAGGAGCTTGCCCGCAATCGCCGGTTGACTCGTCCGCGACCGGGCCATGCCGACCTGGTCGGCATGCAGAAGTACGGGTTCGACGACGCCAGGCCGGTGCTGGAGCGAGCCAGTGCGCGGGAGACCGCGGTCCGGGTGGCCCTGGGTGCGGTGGCCGCGGCTTTCCTGCGCCAGGCGTACCGGGTCGAGGTCGTCTCCCACACCGTCGCGATCGGTTCAGCCGGGGTCTCCGATGACGCCGCGCTGCCCGGGCCGGGTGACGTCCCGGCGTTGGACGCGGACCCGGTCCGGGCCTGGGATCCTGCAGGCTCCGCGGCCATGGTGGCCGAGGTCGAGGCCGCTCGACGGGACGGCGACACCCTCGGCGGGGTCGTCGAGGTCGTGGCCTACGACCTGCCGCCCGGTCTGGGGTCGCACGTGCACTGGGACCGCCGGCTGGATGCCCGGCTGGCTGGCGCCCTGATGGGGATCCAGGCCATCAAGGGGGTCGAGCTCGGTGACGGTTTCCGCACCGCGGCCCGCCGTGGTTCGGCCGCGCACGACGAGATGGAGCGGTCCGCGGACGGGGTGATCCGCCGTCGCACCGACCGGGCCGGGGGCACCGAGGGTGGCATGTCGGTCGGAGGCGTCCTGCGGGTTCGGGCCGCGATGAAGCCGATCTCCACCGTCCCGCGGGCGCTGGACACCGTCGACGTCACGACCGGCGAGGCGGCGACCGCCATCCACCAGCGTTCGGACGTGTGCGCTGTCCCGGCTGCCGGGGTGGTCGCCGAAGCGATGGTCGCGCTCGTGCTCGCCCAGGCCTGCCTGGAGAAGTTCGGGGGTGACTCGGTGACGGAGACCGCCCGAAACCACGTCGGCTATCTCGCGGCAGTTCCCGACGGGCAGCGGACCTGGTGACGGACCACGGTGTCGAGCCGTCGGCCGGGCCGGGCGCCGCAGTGGCCGCTCGGTCGGACGGTCTGCCGGGTCGAGGCTCGGCCGCTGGTCCAGGCCGCGAGCCGGGGGTCGGTCCACCGGGCACTCGGCTGCTCGGAGCCGGAGGGCCGCGGGTGGTGCTGACCGGGCCGCCGGGTGCCGGCAAGAGCACGGTGGCCCGGCTGGTCGGCAAGCTGCTCGACGAACCGTTCACCGACGTCGACGAGGAGGTCGAGCGCGAGAGCGGTCGTTCGATCGCCGACCTGTTCATCGAGGACGGCGAGGCGGCCTTCCGGGTGCTCGAGCGGCAGGTCTGCGCTCGGCTGCTGCGTGCCTCGCCGAGTCTGCCCATGGTCAGCCTCACCGCTCAGTCGGCTGAGCGATTCGCGCAGCCTGCACCACGAGGCGTCGCCGGCGGTCTGCTGTCCGGCGTCCTGTCCCTCGGTGGCGGCGCCGTGCTTGATCCAGATACCCAGGTCGACCTGCGCGACCTGGTCCGTCGCGCGGGCATCGTGGTGTTCCTGGACGTGGGGATCGCGGACGCGTCCCGCCGGGTCGGCTTCGACCGCAGCCGCCCGCTGCTGTCGGTCAACCCGCGCGCCCGGTGGACGGAGATGATGAACGCACGGCGCCCGGTCTACCAGCGTGTCTCCACCGTCCAGGTCGACACGGCGGGCCGGAGCCCGGAACAGGTCGCGGCCGACGTGGTGGATGCCGTCCGGGCACGTATCGACGCGACCGGGCCAGGCGACGCGCCCGGGCCAGGCGACGCGACCCCCGCGGTGTCGGTGGAGGGCGAGCGGTGAGCGGGCCGTCCCGGATCCGGGTCGCTGGCGACCAGCCGTACGACGTGGTGATCGGTGAGCGGGTGCTCGACCTGGCCCTGCTGGCACCCCTGCTCGGCGACGGCCCGCGCCGAGTGCTCGTGATACACCAGGACGCGGTCCGTCGGGTAGCTGCGACGATCCGCGACGACCTGGTCACCCACGGGATCGAGGTGGTTCTCGCGCCGGTGCCCGACGGTGAGGCCGCCAAGGCCGCCCCGGTGGCCGCGGACCTGTGGGGGACGTTGGGGCGCGCCGGGTTCACCCGGTCAGACGCCGTGGTGGGCCTGGGCGGGGGAGCGGTCACCGACCTCGCCGGCTTCGTCGCAGCCACCTGGCTGCGCGGCACCCGGCTGGTGCAAGTGCCGACCACGCTGGCCGGGATGGTCGACGCAGCGATCGGCGGCAAGACCGGCATCAACACCGCCGAAGGCAAGAACCTGGTCGGCGCGTTCCACCCGCCGGCCGGTGTGGTGTGCGACCTCGCCGTGCTGGAGTCACTGCCGCCGCGCGACTTCGTGGCGGGGCTGGCCGAGGTGGTCAAGTGCGGCTTCGTGGCGGATCCGACCATCCTGGAGCTGATCGAGCAGGCGCCGCAGCGGGCGGTCCGCTGGGACGCCCCCACGACGCGCGAGCTGGTGGAGCGCAGCGTCCGGGTCAAGGCGGGGATCGTCGGCGCGGACCTGCGCGAGTCGGGGTTGCGCGAGGTGCTGAACTACGGCCACACGCTCGGGCACGCTGTCGAGCAGGTGGAGGAGTACCGCTGGCGGCACGGTGACGCGGTCAGCGTCGGCCTGGTCTTCGCCGCCGAGCTGGCCCGGCTGGCCGGAAGGCTGGACGACGCCACGGCGGACCGACACCGCGCCGTGCTGACGGCGCTCGGCCTGCCGACGACGTACCGCCAGGACCGCTGGGACGCGCTGCTGCAGGCTGTGCGGCGAGACAAGAAGACCCGGGGGAACCTGCTGCGCTTCGTGGTGCTCGACGGCCTGGCCAGCCCGGCGCGCTTGGAGGACCCAGATCCCGACCTGCTCCAGCGTGCCTACCGGCGGCTGTCCGCGGGGTGAGGTCGTCGGACTGACCCAGCCGCCGAGGACCAGCGCGGCTCGCCGGTACAGTGGTTCGCGGTCAGGTCTGCCCGACCTCGGCACCATCGCCTGACGTCGGCATCAGAGCCTGACCTCGGCATCAGAAAATCGGCATCAGAAACCCGACTGGCATCACAGAACCCGACTGGAGCGAGCACGCTGTGGCGACGACGAACGACCTGAAGAACGGCATGGTGCTCAACCTGGATGGCCAGCTGTGGTCCGTCGTGGAGTTCCAGCACGTCAAGCCTGGCAAGGGTCCGGCCTTCGTGCGCACGAAGCTCAAGGCGGTGTTGTCCGGCAAGGTGGTCGACAAGACCTTCAACGCCGGGACCAAGGTGGACACCGCGACCGTCGACAAGCGTGACATGCAGTACCTGTACCGGGACGGCGACGACTTCGTGTTCATGGACGCCGGCACCTACGACCAGATCCCGGTGTCCCACCAGGTCGTCGATCGGGCCGCTGACTTCATGCTGGAGAATCAGGAGGCCGTGGTCGCCATCCACGAGGGAACTCCGCTGTACGTCGAGCTGCCGACCTCGGTGGTGCTGGAGATCTCCTACACCGAGCCGGGACTGCAAGGGGATCGGTCCACCGGCGGCACCAAGCCGGCCACTCTGGAGACCGGCGCGCAGATTGCCGTCCCGCTGTTCTTGCAGCCCGGCACCAGGGTCAAGGTGGACACCCGTACCGGTGAGTACCTCGGCCGGGTCAACTAGCAACGGGCCAACAGCAGCTAGGTCGACAAGCCGTCAAGTCAAACGAGCGGTCAGGTCGACGAGCGACTGGGTCAAACCAAGCAGCCAGGTCGACAAACAGGCTGATCAGATCGACGATGCGTCGAGGACGGTGCGGACGTGGCAGCGCGGAGCAAGGCCCGCCGACGGGCGGTCGAGGTGCTGTTCGAGGCTGACCAGCGGGGAGTCGATCCCGTGGTGGTGGTCCAGGACCGGGTGCGCCGTGCTCAACCGCCCATCAACGAGTACACCGTGACGTTGGTCCGTGGTGTGGTCCAGCGTCGGGAACGTCTGGATGAGCTGCTCACCACGTACTCCCAGGGGTGGACCATCGACCGGATGCCGGCGGTGGATCGGGCCATCCTGCGGGCCGGCGCCTGGGAGTTGCTGTTCAACGACGCCGTCCCGGACCCGGTGGTGATCAACGAGGCGGTCGAGCTGGCCACTGCGTTGTCCACCGAGGGGTCCCCGACGTTCGTCAACGGGCTCCTGGGCCGGCTCCTAGAGTTGAAACCGGTGCTGGCGCCGTGACCCGATCGGCAGCCCGTGACCCGATCGGCAAGCCCGTGACCCGATCGGCAAGCCCGGGGCAGAGGCCTCGAGGAGAGCGGAAAGTCAGCGGCGGTCGATCATTCCCTCGACGGCGCGGCGGGCATCGGGGTCCAGGACACCCCAGCTGATCAGCTCCTCGGCGAGTTGGGTCGGCGGCATGTCGTAGATGACCGCAAGGGTGCGCAGGTCGTCCTGGCGGATCGACAGCACGCGACCGTTGTAGTCCCCGCGTTGGGACTGGATCGTCTGGGCGTAGCGTGCGAGCGGTCCGGCTCGCTCGGCCGGGACGTTGCTGAGCCGTTCGAGGTCGATGACCAGACGCGGCGGTGGTTCGACCACCGAGGAGCTGCCGCCGTCGGGGAGCAGCGCGGACACGGGGACGCCGTAGAAGTCGGCCAACTCGGCGAGGCGTTGCACCGTCACGGCACGGTCACCGCGCTCGTACGACCCGACGACGACGGCCTTCCACCGTCCGTTGGAGCGCTCTTCGACGCCATGCAGGGACAGGCCCTGCTGGGTGCGGATGGCACGCAGCCGGCCGCCGAGCGACCGCGCGTAGTCGGACGGCATGGAGGACTCCTCGCTCTGGGGACCGGTCGGGAGGACCGGTTTGGACGAGACGGACAGTTCAGCCCGTCGTGATCCCGTATATCGTTACGGAGCGTAACATTGTCCGTCAAGTGGTTCGAGGGTTCGCTCCCACATCTGGATCAGCGCGATCTCGGACCGCAACCGTTTGGTCGCACACCTCGGCCACGCGCAGCACACCGAGGTCAGCGACCGCTTGAGATGGCTGGTCCGACACCAGCCAGGGGCGTGGTGTCAGGGATTCGAGGCTGCGGTACGGTCGGAACACGTCCCTTTAACGACCCGTCCTGTGAGGCGGGGAAGGAGCGCCTGATGACTCCTGCGCGGAGCAACTCCCATGGCGAGGGCTCGGCTGGCAGTGCATCGACGACGCGCGTCGTCCTGGAGGCCGGGGAGATCAACCGGAGCCTCACCCGGATCGCCCACGAGATCCTGGAGCACAACAAGGGGATCGACGGGTTGACCCTGTTGGGGATTCCGACCCGCGGTGTTCCGTTGGCCCAGCGGTTGGCGGAGCGGATCGCTCGGGCGGAGGGCGCGCAGGTTCCGGTCGGCGCTCTGGACATCACGATGTTCCGGGACGATCTGCGGCAGCACCCGGTGCGGACCCTGGAACGCACCGACATCCCGGTCGGCGGAGTCGAGGGCCGCGTCGTCGTGATCGTGGACGACGTGCTCTACTCCGGTCGCACCGTGCGAGCCGCGCTGGACGCGCTGGCCGCGGTCGGACGTCCCCGGGCCGTACGGCTCGCCGTCCTGGTGGACCGGGGGCATCGGGAGCTGCCCATCCGCGCGGACCACGTGGGCAAGAACCTGCCCACCTCGCAGACCGAGCGGGTGCACGTGCAGCTGGTCGAGTACGACGCGGTCGACGAGGTGCGGATCGCCCGGGCAGCTGACCGAGGGGGCCGCTGATGCGTCACCTGCTGTCCGCCGCCGACCTGGACCGGGACGCCGCGATCGCCGTCCTGGACACCGCCGAGCAGATGGCCGCCACCCAGCAGCGGGAGATCAAGAAGCTGCCGACGCTGCGCGGCCGGACCGTCATCAACCTGTTCTACGAGGACTCCACCCGGACCCGGATCTCCTTCGAGGCCGCGGCGAAGCGGTTGTCCGCCGATGTGATCACGTTCTCCGCCAAGGGATCCAGCGTGGCCAAAGGGGAGAGCTTGAAGGACACCGCGCTGACCTTGCAGGCGATGGGCGCGGACGCGGTGGTGGTCCGGCACGGGGCCAGCGGGGCCGCGCACCGGCTGGCCAGTGCGGGGTGGTTGGACGCCGCGGTGCTCAATGCGGGTGACGGCACCCACGAGCACCCGACCCAGGCGTTGCTGGACGCCCTCACGCTGCGGCACCACCTGGTCGGTGGCGGACCGGGTAAGACGGCGCCGGGTGCTGATCTCGCGGGGCGTCGGGTGGTGATCGTCGGGGACGTCCTGCACAGTCGAGTGGCTCGCAGCAACGTGCTGCTGCTGCACACTCTGGGCGCGCGGGTGACCCTTGTCGCCCCGCCCACCCTGCTGCCGCACCGGGTGGACACCTGGCCCTGCGCGACCTCCTACGACCTGGACGACGCGCTGGTGGAGGCCGACGCGGTGATGATGCTGCGGGTGCAGCGGGAGCGGATGAACGCGGCGTACTTCCCGAGCGAGCGCGAGTACTCCCGGCGGTACGGGCTGGACGGGCGTCGGCTGCGCCAGCTGCCCGAGCACACCATCGTGATGCACCCGGGTCCGATGAACCGGGGGCTGGAGATCTGCGCGGACGCGGCGGACAGCGTGCGCTCCACCATCGTCGAGCAGGTCAGCAACGGGGTGACGGTGCGGATGGCCGTGCTGTACCTGATGCTCGCCGGATCGGAGGCAGCGTGAGCTGGGGCGAGGGACTTAGCACGGCGACCCAGGACGCCGGCCCGTACCTGCTGCGCGGGGTGCGCCCGCTCGGCGGCGAGCCGGTGGACCTGCGCCTGGCGGGCGGCGTGGTGGCCGAGGTGGGCAGCGAGCTGCCGGTCGGAGAGGCGACCGTGGTGGACGCCCGGGCCGCCAGCGGTGCCGGGCTGGTCGCCCTGCCGGGCCTGGTCGACCTGCACACCCACCTGCGCGAGCCCGGCCGCGAGGACGCCGAGACCGTGGAGTCCGGCACCCGGGCGGCGGCCGCGGGCGGGTACACCGCGGTGCACGCGATGGCGAACACCAGCCCGGTCGCGGACACCGTCGGGGTCGTCGAGCAGGTGTGGCGGCTCGGTCGCGAGGCCGGCTGGGCGGACGTGCACCCGGTGGGCGCGGTGACGGTCGGACTGCGCGGCGAGCGGTTGGCCGAGCTGGGCGCGATGGCCGACAGCACGGCACGGGTCCGGGTGTTCAGCGACGACGGGCACTGCGTGGACGACGCGGTGCTGATGCGGCGGGCGCTGGAGTACGTCAAGGCGTTCGACGGGGTGGTCGCCCAGCACGCGCAGGAGCCCCGGCTCACCGCAGGGGCTCAGATGCACGAGGGCGCGGTGTCCGGGGTGCTCGGCCTGGCCGGGTGGCCATCGGTCGCGGAAGAGGCGGTGATCGCCCGGGACGTGCTGCTGGCCGAGCACGTCGGTTCCCGGCTGCACGTGTGCCACGTGTCCACCGCCGGGTCGGTGGAGATCCTGCGGTGGGCGCGCTCGCGGGGGGTGCCGGTCACCGCCGAGGTCACCCCGCACCACCTGCTGCTCACCCACGAGCTGGTGCGCAGCTACGACCCGCGGTACAAGGTGAACCCGCCGCTGCGGGACGAGGCGGACGTGCTCGCGCTGCGCCGGGCGGTCGCGGACGGCGTGATCGACGCGATCGCCACCGACCACGCCCCGCACCCGGCGGAGGACAAGGACTGCGAGTGGCCGGCCGCCGCGATGGGCATGACCGGCCTGGAGACGGCGCTGTCGGTCGTGGTGGAGGCGTTGGTGGACACCGGATCGCTGGACTGGGTCGGCGTGGCCGACCGGATGTCGGTGCGGCCGGCACGGATCGGCCGGCTGGCCGGCCAGGGCCGGCCGCTCGCGATCGGTGAGCCGGCGAACATCGTCCTGGTCGACCCGTCGGCCCGGTGGACGGTCGACCCGGCGGCCCTGCAGACCGCCAGCCGCAACACCCCGTTCGCCGGGCGCGAGATGCGCGGCCGGGTGGTCGCCACGTTCCTACGCGGTCGCGCCACGGTGCTGGACGGCGTCCTGCAGCGTCCGGCGACGACCGCGGACGGTCGGTCGTGAACGCCCAGGGTGTCGCTCGTCGGATCGCGGTGCCAGCCGGCATCGACCATCAGGCACCCGCTGAAAGGATGGTGACCACGTGAGCGACCAGGCGATGCTGGTCCTGGAGGACGGCCGGACGTTCCACGGCGAGGCGTTCGGCGCGCTGGGCCGGTGCACCGGCGAGGTGGTGTTCTCCACCGCGATGACCGGCTACCAGGAGACCCTCACCGACCCGAGCTACCACCGCCAGCTGGTCGTGCAGACCGCGCCGCACATCGGCAACACCGGGGTGAACGACGAGGACGAGGAGTCCCGGCGGATCTGGGTCAGCGGGTACGTGGTGCGCGACCCGTCGCCGCGGCCCTCCAGCTGGCGCTCGCGCCGGCCGCTGGCCGACGAGCTGCGGGACCAGAGCGTGGTCGGGATCAGCGGAATCGACACCCGGGCGCTCACCCGGCACCTGCGCGAACGCGGGGTGATGCGGGCCGGCATCGTCAGCGGCCCGGTGCTGGGCGGCAGCGCGTCGGGCGTCCCGCCCCGTGCCGCGTCGTCCGACGTCGCCGTAGACGTCCCGCCCGGTGCCGCCGGGTGGTCGTCGGCCGTCGCGGCGCTGCTCGAGGAGGTCCGGTCGGCACCCTCGATGGCGGGGGCACAGCTCGCCGAGGAGGTGTCGACCTCGGAGCCCTACGTCGTCCAGCCGGTGGGGGACAAGCGATTCACGGTGGCGGCGGTCGACCTCGGGATCAAGGCGATGACGCCCCGACGGATGGCCGAGCGGGGCGTCGAGGTGCACGTGCTGCCCGCGACCGCGTCGCTGGACGACGTCCTGGGGACGGGCGCGGACGGGGTGTTCTTCAGCAACGGCCCCGGTGACCCGGCCACCGCCGACCGGCAGGTCGAGCTGTTGCGCGGGGTGCTGGAGCGGCGGATCCCGTTCTTCGGCATCTGCTTCGGCAACCAGCTGCTCGGCCGGGCGCTCGGCTTCGGCACCTACAAGCTCGGGTACGGGCACCGCGGCATCAACCAGCCGGTGCTGGACCGGGCCACCGGCCGGGTGGAGGTGACCGCGCACAACCACGGGTTCGCCGTCGACGCGCCCCGGGACGCGGTCGCGGACACCCCGTACGGCCGGGTCGAGGTCAGCCACGTGTGCCTCAACGACGACGTCGTGGAGGGCCTGCGCTGCCTGGACGTGCCGGCGTTCTCCGTCCAGTACCACCCGGAGGCGGCCGCCGGCCCGCACGACGCCAGCTACCTGTTCGACCGCTTCGTCGATCTACTGTCCACCGGCCAAGGAGTGCGTTGATGCCGCGTCGTGAGGATCTGCGGTCGGTGTTGGTGATCGGGTCTGGGCCGATCGTCATCGGGCAGGCGTGCGAGTTCGACTACTCCGGTACGCAGGCCTGCCGGGTGCTGCGCGAGGAGGGCATCCGGGTGGTGCTGGTGAACTCCAACCCGGCGACGATCATGACCGACCCGGAGTTCGCGGACGCCACCTACGTCGAGCCGATCACCCCGGAGGTGGTCGAGGCGATCATCGAGCGCGAGCGGCCGGACGCGGTGCTCGCCACCCTCGGCGGCCAGACCGCGCTCAACACCGCGATCGCGTTGCACGAGAACGGAACCCTAGAGCGGTACGGCTGCCCGCTGATCGGCGCGAACGTCCAGGCGATCCAGCTGGGGGAGGACCGCGAGGCGTTCAAGGGCGTCGTCGAGCGGTGCGGTGCCAGCTCGGCCCGCAGCGCCATCGGTCGCACGGTGGAGGAGTGCCTGGCGATCGCCGATCGCCTCAGCTACCCGGTGGTGGTGCGGCCGTCGTTCACCATGGGCGGGCTCGGTTCCGGGTTCGCGCACGACGAGGCGCAGCTGCGGCGGATGGCCAGCGCCGGGCTGCACGCCTCGCCGACCACCGAGGTGCTGCTGGAGGAGTCCATCCTCGGCTGGAAGGAGTACGAGCTGGAGCTGATGCGGGACGCCGCGGACAACGTCGTAGTGGTCTGTTCGATCGAGAACCTCGACCCGATGGGCGTGCACACCGGCGACTCGATCACCGTCGCGCCGGCGATGACCCTCACCGACCGCGAGTACCAGCGGATGCGGGACGTGGCCATCGCGGTGATCCGTGAGGTCGGCGTGGACACCGGCGGCTGCAACATCCAGTTCGCGGTCAACCCGGCCGACGGGCGGATGATCGTCATCGAGATGAACCCGCGGGTCTCCCGGTCGTCCGCGTTGGCCAGCAAGGCGACCGGGTTCCCGATCGCCAAGATCGCCGCCAAGCTCGCGGTCGGCTACACCCTGGACGAGGTGCCGAACGACATCACCCGGCAGACCCCGGCGTCCTTCGAGCCGGCGCTGGACTACGTCGTGGTGAAGGTGCCGCGGTTCGCGTTCGAGAAGTTCCCGGCCGCCGACACCGGCCTGACCACCACGATGAAGTCGGTCGGCGAGGCGATGGCGATCGGCCGCAACTTCACCGAGGCGCTGCAGAAGGCGCTGCGGTCGGCGGAACGGCCGGGCTCGACGTTCCACTGGGACGGCGAGCCGGGGGACGCCGAGGCGTTGCTGGCGAAGGCCCGGACCCCGACGGACGGTCGGCTGCTCACCGTCCAGCAGGCGCTGAGAGCCGGCGCCAGCGTCGCGGACGCCCACGCCGCGACCGCGATCGACCCGTGGTTCCTCGACCAGCTCACCCTGATCGAGCAGGTCGCCGCGCAGCTGTCCGCCGCGCCGCAGCTCACCCCGGCGCTGCTGCGTCGTGCCAAACGGCACGGCTTCTCCGACGCCCAGGTCGGTGGGCTGCGGCGGCTGCCGGAGGCGGTGGTGCGCGGCGTCCGGCACTCGCTCGGCATCCGCCCGGTCTACAAGACGGTGGACACCTGCGCCGCCGAGTTCGCCGCGACCACGCCGTACCACTACTCCAGCTACGACTCCGAGACCGAGGTCGCGCCCCGGGACACCCCCGCGGTGATCATCCTCGGCTCCGGGCCGAACCGGATCGGCCAGGGCGTGGAGTTCGACTACTCCTGCGTGCACGCGAGCTTCGCGTTGCGGGCCGGCGGTTTCCACACCGTGATGGTGAACTGCAACCCCGAGACGGTGTCCACCGACTACGACACCTCGGACCGGTTGTACTTCGAGCCGCTCACCCTGGAGGACGTCCTGGAGGTGGTGGACGCCGAGCGGGCGGCCGGGCCGGTCGTCGGCGTGGTGGTGCAGCTCGGCGGGCAGACCCCGCTCGGCCTGGCCCAGGCGTTGCAGGACGCCGGCGTCCCGATCGTCGGTACCAGCCCGCAGGCGATCCACCTGGCCGAGGACCGCGGCGCCTTCGGCCGGGTGCTCGCAGACGCCGGCCTGCCCGCTCCGGCGCACGGCACGGCGCACTCGGCGGCCGAGGCGGTCCAGGTCGCCCGGCGGATCGGCTACCCGGTGCTGGTCCGCCCGTCCTACGTGCTGGGCGGACGCGGCATGCAGATCGTCTACGACGACGACACGCTGGTCGGTTACGTGGAGCGGGCCACCCAGGCGTCACCGGAGCACCCGGTGCTGGTCGACCGGTTCCTGGACGACGCGGTGGAGATCGACGTCGACGCCCTGTACGACGGGCACGAGCTGTACCTCGGGGCGGTCATGGAGCACATCGAGGAGGCGGGCATCCACTCCGGGGACTCGGCCTGCGCGCTGCCGCCGGTCACGTTGGGGCACAGCGAGATCGAACGGGTCCGCGCCTGCACCGAGGCGATCGCCCGCGGGGTCGGGGTGCGCGGCCTGCTGAACGTCCAGCTCGCGCTGGCCGCGGACGTGCTGTACGTGCTGGAGGCCAACCCGCGGGCTAGCCGCACCGTGCCGTTCGTCAGCAAGGCCACCGCGGTGCCGCTGGCCAAGGCCGCGGCCCGGGTCATGCTCGGCGCCACGATCGCGCAGCTGCGCGACGAGGGTCTGCTCCCGCGGGTCGGTGACGGCGCACACCTGCCGCCGCACGCCCCGGTGTCGGTGAAGGAGGCGGTGCTGCCGTTCAAGCGCTTCCTGACCGCCGAGGGGTTGGTGGTGGACACCGTGCTCGGCCCCGAGATGCGCTCCACCGGCGAGGTGATGGGGATCGACGACGACTTCGGCGGCGCCTTCGGCAAGAGCCAGGCCGCCGCCTACGGCGGACTGCCGACGTCCGGCACCGTGTTCGTGTCGATGGCCAACCGGGACAAGCGGGCGATGATCTTCCCGGTGAAGCGGTTGGTCGACCTCGGCTTCACGGTGCTGGCCACCGCCGGTACCGCGGAGGTGTTGCGTCGCAACGGGGTTCCCAGCACGGTGGTGCGCAAGCACAGCCAGGGCGCCGGCCCGGACGGAGAACCCACAGTGGTGCAACGGATCCTGGCCGGCGAGGTCGACATGGTGGTGAACAGCCCGTCCGGTCGGGACGCGCGCGCGGACGGCTACGAGATCCGCGCCGCGACGACCAGCATGGACCGGCCGATCATCACCACCGTGCAGCAGCTGGCCGCGGCGGTCCAGGCGATCGAGGCGACCGGGGTCGGACCGATCCGGGTACGTTCGCTGCAGGAGCACGCGGCGTCCTTGCGTGGCGACCGTGCTGGCCTGGGCGGCTCCGCCACCGGTGCCGGCGATACGAGCTCACCGGTCACCGACCCCGGGCTCTCGGCGCGCGCCGGTCCGGCGCCCTCTGGTCCGGCGTCGTCCAGTTCGGCGACGGTTGGTTCGGCTGCCTCTGGTTCCACGGTGCTCAGTTCAACGGTGGACTGACCGGTGGTGGGCCGCACGTCGTCTGTTGCCCGGGTCCTCGCTGAGGTCGGTTATCGAGCGGGCCGCCCGGTGCTGTTGCGGTTGCCGCCCGAGCGAGCGCACGATCTGACGCTCGGTGCGCTCGCCGGCTGGTCCGCGCTGGGTGCTGTGCTGCCGTCCAGGCCACGCGACGCCGCCGGCCGGCCGCCGGCCGTGCGGCTGCTCGGGTTGGATTTCCCCTCCCGGGTGGGCCTGGCCGCCGGCATGGACAAGGACGGCCGGGCGCTGGGCGCGTGGCCGGCGCTCGGTTTGGGTTTCGTCGAGGTCGGCACGGTGACCGCGTACCCGCAGCCCGGCAACCCGCGGCCACGGCTCTTCCGGCTGCCGAGGGACGAGGCGCTGATCAACCGGATGGGCTTCAACAACGCCGGTTCGGCCGCGCTGGCCGCGCGGCTGGCTCGGCGTGGTCGCTACCCGGTGCCGCTGGGCATCAGCATCGGCAAGTCCCGCCGCGCCCCGGTCGCCGACGCCATCGAGGACTACCTGACGTCGCTGCGCCGCCTTCACCGGTACGCCGACTACGTCGCGGTGAACGTCAGCTCCCCCAATACTCCGGGCTTGCGCTCGTTGCAGGAGCCCGACGTCCTCCGTGACCTGCTGGACGCCCTCGCGGCAGCTGGGCGAGAGCTGTCGGCGGCATCGGGCCGGACGGTGCCGTTGCTGGTCAAGGTGGCCCCGGACCTGACGACCGAGGCGTTGCAAGAATTGGTGCAGGTGTGCCTGGAGCACCAGGTCGCCGGTCTGATCGCCGGGAACACCACAGTGTCCCGGGACGGTCTGCGCACCACCGGGCCGGTGACCCAGCAGGCCGGTGGGCTCAGCGGCGCTCCGGTGGCCGCCCGGGCGCTGCAGGCCGTCCGGGTGATCCGCCGGACGGCGGGTGCCGGGTTCCCGGTGATCGGCGTCGGTGGTATTCGCGGCCCGGACGACGCTCGGCGGATGCTGGACGCTGGCGCCGACCTGCTCCAGGTCTACACCGGGCTGGTGTTCCGCGGCCCGGCTCTGATCCGCACGGTGTCCGCCGCGGTGGACGGCGTGCGGGCGCCGGCTCCAGCCCCTGGCGGGGCGCGTGGGTCAGCCGGAGACCAGCGGTGAGCCCATTCGGCCGACGCCTTGCCGAGGCGATGGCCACCCGCGGCCCGTTGTGTGTCGGGATCGACCCGCACCCGGCGCTGCTCGCGGCCTGGGGCCTGACCGACGACCCGGACGGGGTGGCGCGGTTCGCCGACGCATGCGTGGCCGGCCTGGCGGACGCGACCGCGGTCCTCAAGCCGCAGTCCGCGTTCTTCGAACGGCACGGCAGCCGGGGCATCGCGGTTCTGGAGCGCACCATCGCGGATGCCCGATCGGCTGGCGCGCTAGTAGTGGTGGACGCCAAGCGCGGCGACATCGGATCCACCATGTCGGCGTACGCCGACGCCTACCTCAACCCGGCCAGCCCGTTGGCCGGGGACGCGGTCACCTTGTCGCCGTACCTGGGCTACGAGTCGCTGCGTCCGGCGCTGGACGCAGCGATCCGCTACGGCCGTGGGGTTTTCGTCCTGGGGCTGACGTCGAACCCGCAGGGAGCCCAGGTGCAGCACGCCCGGCCGGAGGGCGGGTTGTCGGTCGCCGCGAGCGTGGTCGCTGGCACGAGGGCCGACAACGTCCGAGCGTTGAGCGCCGCGGCGTCCAGCGAGACCGAACCGCCCCGCGGATCGGCACCGCCTGACGGCGTGCGACCTGACGGCGTGCGAGCGGGGATTCCGTTGTTGGGTCCGGTGGGACTGGTGGTCGGCGCGACGATCGGCACGGCGGTGCACGACCTGGGCCTCGATCTGGCCGGCACCCGGGCGCCGTTGCTGGCCCCGGGGATCGGCGCCCAGGGGGCCGGTATCGCCGACCTGGCCCGGGTCTTCGGCCCGGCCCTGCCTCAGGTGATCGCCTCGGTGTCCCGCCAGGTGTTGCAGGCCGGACCGGCACCGCCCGCGCTGTGTGCCGCCGCCCGACAGGTGGTGGACGAGCTGCGCGCGGCTCTCGTTCTCGGTGCCTGACCCGGCGGCGCGACCCGCGTCACGCCTGAATGCGCCCAGCTGTTTGCGGGGTCTCGTTGCTCTGAACCGGCACGACTCGCTAGGTTCGAGTGAGCGGGGGTTTCCCGCGTGTCCGAACACATCTGACTCGACCGAGGTGACCTCCGTGGCCTTGCCATCCTTGACCCCGGAGCAGCGCCAAGCTGCTCTCGAGAAGGCCGCTGCGGCGCGGCGTGAACGTGCCGAGGTGAAAAACCGGCTCAAGCACTCTCACGGATCGTTGGCTGACGTCATCTCAGACGGCCAGTCGAACGAGGTCATCGGCAAGATGAAGGTGTCCGCGCTGCTCGAGGCCATGCCCGGGGTCGGCAAGGTGCGGGCTCAGCAGATCATGGACGAGCTGGGGATCTCCTCGACCCGCCGGGTGCGAGGCTTGGGCGCCAAGCAGATGTCCGCCCTGGTGGACCGGTTCTCCGGTTCGTGACCAGCACTCCCCGTCTCCCCGCTTCCTCGACGACCCGCGCGGTGACCTTCCCCGTGGCGACCTTCCCCGCGGTGTCCCTTCCTGTGGTGGCCTCGCCCGTCGTGTCGGTGATCGACGCGACCGCCCAGGCCGGGACGTGGCCCGCTTGTCGCCGGTGACCACGCCGGCTCGGTTGACCGTGCTGGCCGGCCCGACCGCGGTCGGCAAGGGCACCGTGTCGGCGTACGTCCGGGACCGGTACCCGCAGGTGTGGCTGTCGGTGTCGGTCACCACCCGGGCACCGCGGCCAGGCGAGGTGGACGGCGTCCACTACCACTTCGTCGACGACCCCACGTTCGACGCGATGGCCGCGGCGGGTGAATTCCTGGAGTGGGCTGTGGTGCACAGCCAGCAGCGGTCCGGAACGCCGCGCACACCGGTGCAGCAGGCGCTGCGAGCCGGCCGGGCCGCCTTGCTGGAGATCGACCTGCAGGGTGCTCGCCAGGTACGGGCCGCCATGCCGGATGCCCGGCTGGTGTTCCTCGCACCGCCCAGCTGGGACGAGCTGGTCCGCCGCCTGGTCGGCCGGGCTACCGAGGACACCGCCGAGCGGGACCGCCGGTTGACGACCGCCCGCGAGGAGCTGGCGGCCGAGCAGGAGTTCGACGTCACCATCGTGAACGACGATGTAGCCCGGGCCAGCGCTGAGCTGATCGCCCAGATGGGCCTGAGCTGATGTGAGATGGGGCGTGGGCCGATCGCCCGGGTGGGTGGGCCGATCGCCCGGGTGGGGCGTGACTGATCGGTGCCTGGATCGGGTCCGCACCCCGTCGACGGATTGGCGTCAGCATCTCGCTGCCTGCTCGCCGGGCAGCTGAGCGGTGGCTCGGCGCGGTTGCGCGCGTCTGCCACAATGGACCCTGAGATCACCATCTGAGAACACGATCCTGAGACACGATCCTGAGAAAACATAGCCTTCGACGAAACGAGACGTTCCGTGCCTGGCACCGCTGCTGCCCCCGAGGGGATCACCAACCCGCCGATCGACGACCTCCTGAAGACCGCCGACTCCAAGTACGCGCTGGTCATCTACGGCGCCAAGCGAGCCCGGCAGGTCAACGCCTATTACTCCCAGCTGGGGGAGGGCTTGTTGGAGTACGTCGGCCCGCTCGTCGAGACCCACGTCCACGAGAAGCCGCTGAGCATCGCGCTCCGGGAGATCAACGAGAATCTGTTGGCGTTCCAGCCGTTCGAGCCGCCAGCCGCGCCCGGCGACCGGCCCGACACCCTCGACTGACGAGCTGCCTTCAAGATCGTCCGCGGGTCACCAGACCGAGACGTTGACGGAGCCGAAACGGTGCCTCAGATCGTTCTCGGTATCGGGGGTGGGATCGCTGCCTACAAGGTGGCGAGTCTGCTCCGCCTGCTCACCGAGTCCGGTCACGAGGTGACCGTGGTCCCGACGCGGTCGGCGTTGCGGTTCGTCGGTGAACCGACCTGGGCCGCCCTGTCGGGTCGTCCCGTGCACACCGAGGTGTGGGCGGACGCGCATGACGTCCCTCATGTCCAGCTCGGTCGCCGAGCTGACCTGGTGGTGGTCGCACCGGCGACCGCGGATCTGCTGTCCCGGGCGGCCCACGGTCGAGCCGACGACCTGCTGACCGCCACCCTGCTCACCGCCCGGTGTCCGATCGTGATGGCGCCAGCCATGCACACCGAGATGTGGGAGCACCCCGCGACCATGGGTAACGTCGCGGTGCTGCGAGGGCGGGGCGTCGTGGTACTCGACCCGCGCAGCGGTCGGTTGACGGGCGCCGACTCGGGACCTGGCCGGCTGCCGGAGCCCGAGCAGATCGCGGCGGTGTGCGCTGAGCTGCTCGACGAACCGCTGGAATCCGGCGACCTGGCCGGACGGCGGGTGGTGGTCAGTGCCGGCGGCACGCGGGAGCCGCTGGACCCGGTGCGGTACCTGGGCAACCGGTCGTCCGGGCGGCAGGGGTACGCGCTGGCTGAGCGTGCCCTGGCCCGCGGCGCCGCGGTCACCCTGGTGAGCACCGCGACTTCGATGCTGCCGGCCCCGTCTGGGGTGCGGGTGGTGCCGGTCGAGACGGCTGAGCAGCTGCGGCACGCGGTGCTGCGCGCCGCGCACGACGCGGACGCGGTGGTGATGGCGGCCGCGGTGGCGGACTACCGCCCGGTCGCCGAGGCCGAGCACAAGATCAAGAAGGACGGTGTCGACGTCCCGCAGGTCCGGCTGGAGCGGACGCCGGACGTGCTCGCCGAGCTGTGCGCGCCGGACCGTCGTCGACGACACCCCGCCCAGGTGCTGGTCGGGTTCGCCGCCGAGACCGGCGACGGCGACGGCGACGTGCTGTTCCACGCCCGCGCCAAGCTCCGACGCAAGGGCTGCGACCTGCTGGTGGCGAACGACGTGGCCGAGGGTCGTGTCTTCGGCTCACCGGACACCACGGCGACGATCCTGTCCCCGGACGGCGCCGCGCTCGTCGTCCCCCCGGGACCCAAGACGGCGCTCGCCGACGCCGTGTGGGACGCCGTCCGCGACCAGTGGGTCCGGTCCGGGTGAACCGCTCGGGCTAGACTCCCGCGCGAGTCCCGCCGGTCGCACCGACCGGATCGTGCTGCCTTCCGGAGGAGAGTTCGTGTCGCTGCGACTGTTCACGTCCGAGTCCGTCACCGAGGGGCACCCGGACAAGATCTGCGACCAGGTCAGCGACGCCGTGCTGGACGCGCTGCTCGAGCGCGACCCGCGCAGCCGGGTGGCGGTGGAGACGATGGTCACCACCGGGCTGGTGCACGTGGCCGGCGAGGTGACCACCGAGTATTACGCCGACATCCCTGGCCTGGTCCGCCAGACCGTGCTGGACGTCGGGTACGACTCCTCGACCAAGGGCTTCGACGGCAACTCCTGCGGCGTCGAGGTGTCGATCGGCGGCCAGAGCCCGGACATCGCCCAGGGCGTGGACACCGCGCAGGAGTCGCGCACCGGCGGCACCGACCCGCTCGACAAGCAGGGCGCCGGTGACCAGGGTCTGATGTTCGGCTACGCCTGCCGGGACACCCCCGAGCTGATGCCGCTGCCGATCCACCTGGCGCACCGGCTGGCCGAGCGGCTCACCGCGGTCCGCAAGGGCGGCGAGCTCCCCTACCTGCGCCCGGATGGCAAGACCCAGGTGACCGTCGGGTACGACGGCGACCGTCCGGTGACGTTGGACACCGTGGTGCTGTCCACCCAGCACGCGGCCGACGTCTCGCTGGACGGCATGCTCGCCCCGGACGTCGAGGCGCACGTGGTCAAGCCGGTGCTCGAGAGCCTGGGCGTCGAGCTGGACACCACCGGAACCCGGTTGCTGGTGAACCCGACCGGCCGGTTCGAGATCGGCGGGCCGATGGGCGACGCCGGCCTCACCGGCCGCAAGATCATCGTGGACACCTACGGCGGCATGGCGCGCCACGGCGGTGGGGCGTTCAGCGGGAAGGACCCGTCGAAGGTCGACCGCTCGGCCGCGTACGCGATGCGCTGGGTGGCCAAGAACGTGGTGGCCGCCGGCCTGGCCGAGCGCTGCGAGGTGCAGGTGGCGTACGCGATCGGCAAGGCGCAGCCGGTGGGACTGTACGTCGAGACCTTCGGCACCGAGCAGGTGGACCTGGCCCGGATCGCCCCGGCGATCACCGCGGTGTTCGATCTGCGGCCGGCGGCGATCGTGCGGGACCTGGACCTGCTGCGGCCGATCTACCGGCGCACCGCCGCCTACGGGCACTTCGGCCGCACGGACGACGCCGGCGGTTTCACCTGGGAGCGCATCGACCGGGTGGATGCGCTGCGCTCGGCGGTCGGTGCCTGAGGTGCCGGTCTGAGCCGGCCCGCCTCACGACCAGCGCGGTCGGTCCGGCCGGTCGAACGCAGCTCGGCTACGAGTTCGCCGCTCGTCGAATCCTCACCTGCGCAGGCGACGTCCGCGGGTGTGCCACCTGAGGACCCCGAGCAGCTGACGCTGCTGACCGGGCCAGGAGCGGCTCGGGCGGCTGCGCGCTCGCCCCGGCGGCCGGAGCCGCCGGAGCCGGTTGCGCACCCCGTCGCCCGGGTGGTGGTCGACGTGCCGCTGCCACACCTGGACCGGGTCTTCGAGTACACCGTCCCGCCGTCGCTGGCCCAGGATGCAGTGCCGGGATCCCGGGTGCGGGTGCGGTTCGCCGGCCGGGAGGTCGGCGGCTTCGTGGTCGAGCGTGCCGACCACGCCGAGCATGAGGGTCGACTGGCCCCGCTGCGCCGGGTGGTGTCTCCCGAGTCGGTGCTGTCACCTGACCTGCTTGCCATGTGTCGGATGGTCGCCGATCGGTGGGCCGGCACGGTGCCCGACGTCCTGCGGTTGGCCATCCCGCCGCGGCGGTCCCGGGTGGAGCGGACGGTCGTCCGGGACCCGGCGCCGGCACCCCCCCGTCCCGACGCCGGGCCGTGGTCCTGCTACCCGGCCGGGCCGGCATTGCTCGACCGTCTGGCTGCCGGGGAGCCGGTGCGGGCGGCCTGGACCGCCTGCCCACCCGGCGGTCTGGGCGACCAGGACTGGCCGGCGGCGGTCGCGGTGGCGGTGACCACCACCGTGAGCGCGGGCCGCGGAGCCCTGGTCGTAGTCCCGGACTCGCGGGACGTCGCCCGGGTCTCGGCGGCGCTCACCGCGATGACTGACGCCCCCGCGACGGTCGGTACCCCCGCGACGGTCGGTACCCCCGCGACGGCCGAGAACCCCGCTGTGGCCGACGGCTCCGCGGAGGCTGACGGCTTGAGCGGCGGTCTCGAGCCGGGTCCCACGTGGCACGTGACCTTGACGTCGGACGTCGGTCCGACGGCCCGCTACGCGGCCTGGCTCGCGGTCCGGCGTGGCGAGGTGCGCGCCGTGGTGGGCACCCGCGCCGCGGTCTTCGCCCCGGTGCGCGACCTGGGACTGGTGGTGTGCTGGGACGACGGGGACGACCTGCACGCCGAACCGCACGCGCCGTACCCGCACGTGCGTGAGGTACTGCGACTGCGTGCGGACCAGGCCGGCGCCGCCGCGGTGTTCGGCGGGTGGTCCAGGACGACGGAGCTGCAGTCGTGGGTGGACGAGGGGTGGGCTCGTCCGGTGCTGGCGGACACTGCCACGCTGCGGGCGCGCGCTCCGCGGGTGCTGGTCGCCGGTGAGGGCGGGGAGCCGGAGCGGGACCCGGCGGCGTCGGCTCGGTTGCCGTCGCTGGCGTGGCGGACCGCCAAGCACGCGCTGGGTTTCGGCCCGGTGCTGGTCCAGGTGCCGCGGTCCGGATACCTGCCGGCGGTGGCCTGTCAGAGCTGCCGGACGCTGGCCCGCTGCCCGCACTGCCACGGACCGCTCGGGGTCGCCTCGGGGCACGCGGCCCCGACCTGTCGGTGGTGCGGCCGGGTGGTCGGCGGGTGGACGTGCGCGCAGTGCGGTGGTCGCCGGCTGCGGTCGGTGGTGGTCGGTGCTCGACGGACCGCGGAGGAGCTGGGCCGGGCGTTCCCCGGGGTGATCGTGCGCAGTTCGGTGGCCGGGTCGGTGCTGGAGGAGGTTCCGCCGGAACCGGCGGTCGTGGTGGCCACTCCCGGAGCGGAGCCACCCACGGCCCAGGGGTACGCGGCGGCGTTGCTGCTGGATGGATGGGCGTGCCTGGACCGGCCCGACCTGCGCGCCGGGGAGGAGGCGCTGCGACGCTGGATGGCCGCTGCGGCGCTGGTCCGCGGCGCTGACCGCGGCGGTCGGGTGGTGCTGGTGGCGCCGGGTGGGCTGCCGCCGGTGGAGGCCCTGGCCCGCTGGGCCCCCGCCTGGCATGCCGAGCGGGAGTTGGCCGAGCGGCGATCACTGGGCCTGCCGCCGGCCAGCGCGGTGGTCGAGGTCGTCGGTTCGACCGCAGCGGTCGAGGCCCTCCTCGCCGCGGTGCTCCCCGCTCAGGGCGACGGGATATCCGCTCAGAGCGGCGGGGTGTCCGCCGAGGGTGGTGGGTCGTCGGTGGAGCCGGGTGAGGCGGTCGACGTGCTCGGGCCAGTGCCGGTGAGCGACCCGGCCGCGGCTCCGCCGGACCGCGGTGGCGTGCCGCCGGACGTCCGCGTGCTGCTGCGGTGCGCTTCGCACGGACTGCCTGATCTCACCAAGCGGCTGCGGGCGGCGCTGGCGGTGCGCAGCGCCCGCAAGCAGCCGGGCTCCGTGCGGGTCCGCGTCGACCCGGTCGACCTCGGCTGAGGCGGAATGACCTGCCGGGTGCGGGGCGTTGATCAGGCATGAGCGATGCGATCCTGCCTGACCCGCAGACCGAGTTCGGGGCGCGCGTTGCGCGTCGCCTGGTTGAGGAGCGGATCGCGTGGTTGACCGTCGTCAACCCGGCCGGGGTGCCGCAGCCAGCGCCGGTGTGGTTCCTCTGGGACGGTTCTTCGGCGCTCGTCTACAGCCACGGTGAGGCCAGGCGCCTGGTGCACCTGCGGGCTAACCCGCAGGTGGCATTGCATCTGGACGGCGATGGCCGTGGCGGTGACATCGTCGTCCTCACGGGGCGGGTGATCGAGGAGCCGGATGCGCCTGCTGTCCACGCGAACCCCGCCTACCTCGCCAAGTACGAGGACCAGATCGTTCAGGGATGGCAGACGGCCGAGAACTTCTCGACCATCTACTCCGTGCCCTTGCGGATGCGTCCGGACCGGGTTCGTGGCCACTGATCAGACGAACGGGTTGGTCCAGCTGAGCTCTGCAAAGCGCGCGAAGTCCGAGTCGGCGGAGACCAGCGTGAGCCCGTGCTCGATGGCGAGCGCGGCGAGGTGGGCGTCGCTGATCAGCCCGCCGCGCACCTGGGACCGGCGCAGCAGATCCGCCAGCACACCGGCGTGCCCTGCTCCCGGCACCGGTGTCCAGACGGTGTCGGCCGCCAGCCACTCCTCGATCTGCTGGAGTGCCTGCTCGGGTGCCAACGGTGACGCGCTGGCCCGGGGATGGGTGCTGATCCGCAGGAAGGCCACCAAGGATTGCCAGGGGATGGCGATCCGCCGTGACCCATTGAGCTGAGTGGTCATCCACTCATGCGCGGTGTGGTGGAACGGGCTGTCTCGGTCCACCGCGTAGAGCAGGACGTTGGCGTCGAGCAGCATCAGCGGCTGGTGGGGCCTTCGAGCTCATCGAGCGCTTCGGACACGTTCGAGACGTCGACCCGCAACCCCAGGCGCGCCGACCGCTGCCGGAACCGTCGCGGGCGGTTTGGCGCCACCAAGCCTGCCCGGATCAGTCGGTTGACCGCCTCACTCACGCCAACCCCTTCAGTGTTGCGTACGTGCGCCACCGCGGCCGAGACGTCGTGATCAAGGGTGACTGTCGTCCTCATGTACTCATCATCGCATCATGATGCTCCTCGAGCCTCGGGATCCGTCCGCGTTGGACACGCCCGGTGGGTCGACAGCGGCGGCCCTGAGGGTTAGCCGGGGTACGACGTCGGTGCCGCGGGTCCGTAGACTGGGATCGTGGCCGTCCAGGAGATCCGTTTGTTCGGGGATCCGGTGCTGCGTACCGCGGCAGCGCCGGTCACCGACTTCGACCGGCAGCTTCGCCGGCTGGTCCACGACCTCACCGACACCATGCGGGACGCGCCCGGGGTCGGTCTGGCCGCACCTCAGCTCGGGGTGAGCCTGCGCGTGTTCACCTACTGGGTGGACGGCGAGCTCGGGCACCTGGTGAACCCGAGCCTCGACCTGTCCGCCGAGGAGCAGGACGGCGAGGAGGGGTGCCTGTCGTTGCCCGGCTTGACGTTTGACACGACTCGGGCCATGCGGGTGGTGGCGACCGGCCAGAACCAGTACGGCGAACCGGTGGTGGTCCAGGGCAGTGAGCTGCTGGCCCGGTGCATCCAGCACGAGACCGACCACCTGGACGGCATCTTGTTCATCGACCGGCTGGACCGGGAGCAACGCAAGGTGGCGCTCAAGGCGATCCGCGAGGCGCAGTGGTCCGGTGCGCCGTCCCCGGTCATCAAGGCCAGCCCCCATCCGACCTTCGGCAAGGCGCTGTAGCCGACGTGCGCCTCCTGTTCGCCGGTACGCCCGAGCCGGCTGTCCCCGCCCTGCGCGCGTTGCTCGCCTCCCAGCACGAGGTGGTCGCGGTCCTCACCCGACCGGACGCCCGGGCTGGGCGGGGACGCCAGCTGGTGTCGTCCCCGGTCGCCGCGGTCGCCGCCGAGGCCGGCGTGGAGGTTCTGCGGCCGATGTCCCCCCGGGACGAGGCGTTCCTCGGCCGGTTGCATGACCTGGCGCCGGACTGCTGCCCGGTGGTCGCCTACGGCGCTCTGATCCCGTCGGCTGCGCTCGCGGTCCCTCGGCACGGCTGGGTGAACCTGCACTTTTCGGTGTTGCCCGCTTGGCGGGGCGCGGCTCCGGTCCAGCACGCGGTGTTGGCCGGTGACGAGGTCAGCGGAGCCACCACGTTCCAGCTCGAGGAGGGTCTGGACACCGGCCCGGTGTACGGCGTCATGACGGAGACGGTCCGCCCCGGGGACACCGCTGGCGACCTGCTGAACAGACTCGCTGAGGCAGGCGCCCAGCTGTTGATGTCCACCCTGGACGGCATAGCGGACGGCTCGGTGAGCCCTCGTCCGCAGCCGCTCGACGGGGTGAGTTACGCCCCGAAGCTGGAGGTGGCCGACGCTCAGGTGGACTGGACGGCCCCCGCGGCGCGGGTCGACCGGTTGGTCCGAGCATGCACTCCAGCTCCCGGGGCATGGACCGCCGCTCCGGGTGGGACGCGGCTCAAGCTGGGTCCGGTGGTACCGGTCGACGAAGCGCCGTTGCCGCCCGGCCAGGTGCGGACGATCGACGCGGGCATCCGTGCCGGCGGGCGCCCCGGACCCGCCGCCAGCCCCGGCGACGTCCTGGTCGGGACCGGCACCAGGCCGGTCCGGCTGACCGAGGTCCAGCCCGCCGGAAAACGGGCCATGCCGGCGGCGGACTGGATCCGTGGCGTGCGGTGGCAGGCCGAAGCACGTCTCGGGGACGACCGATGAGCCGCTCCGGGGGGCCAGGCGCCGACAGCAGCCCCGAGCGCAGTGGGCGTGGCCGACAACCACCGAAGCGCACCACTGCCGGGAAGTCGACCTTGAGAGCGGGTGGCCCTCAGGCGGGTGCTGCGAAGGCGGGTGCTGCGAAGGCGGGTGCTGCGAAGGCGGGTGCCCCCAAGGCGAGTGCCCCCAAGGCGGGTGCCCCGAGGACGGGAGCTCGTGCGGACCGCCAGGACCGCCGTGGTGGTCGACGGTCGAGCAGCGACCCGTCACCAGATGGCAAGGCGGCGGCTGCTGGTCCGCGGCAGACCGGTACCGGGTCGTGGTCGGCCCAGCGACCGGCTGAACGAGCTCGACAGGGCGATCCGGCACGACTGGTCGCGTTCGACGTCCTTCGCGCGGTCGCGCAGGACGACGCCTACGCCAACCTCGTCCTGCCGCGCGTGGCGCGGGAACGGCGGCTTACCCGCCAGGACGCCGCCTTCGCCACCGAGCTGACCTACGGCACGTTGCGGCTGCGTGGTCGCTACGACCCGATCCTGGCCGCCTGCGTGGACCGGCCGTTGGACGCCCTCGACGCCGGCCTGGTGGACGCCTTGCGCGTGGGTGCTCACCAGCTGCTCGCCATGCGGGTGCCCCCGCACGCCGCGGTGAGCCAGACGGTCGGCGTCGTCCGGCAGCGGCTCGGTGCTGGCCCGGGGTCGTTGGCCAACGCGGTGCTGCGACGTGTGGCCGACCAGGACCTGGACACCTGGCTTGCCACGGTGGCACCGCCGAGGGACGAGGATCTGGTCGCACACCTCGCGGTCACCCACAGCCATCCGCCGTGGGTGGTGCGGGCGATGCGGGAGTCCCTGGCCGCCAGCGGGGTCCCCCCGGCGCTGCGGGACGACGAGCTGGTCGCCCTGCTCGATGCTGACAACCAGCCGCCGGTCGTCACCCTGGTCGCGCGGCCGGGACTGGTCGACGTCGCCCAGCTGCGGGCGGCGGGCGCGGGGCCGGGCCGGTGGTCGCCCTACGCGGCCACCTGGGAGCGCGGCGACCCGGGCGGCCTGGCGGCCGTCCGGGACGGGCGGGCCGGGGTGCAGGACGAGGGCAGCCAGCTGGTTGCGATCGCGTTGGCCGAAGCCCCCTTGGCGCCAGAGTCGGCCGAGACGCCGGTCGGGTCGGCCGAGGCATCTCTGCCGCTGGTGTCGGCCGAGGTGTCGGTGCCCACGGGGTCCGCCGCGGTGCCGGCGCCCCGGGAGTCGACCAGGCCGTCGACCAGGCCGTCGAGCGGCCCGCCGGACGCTCGCTGGCTGGATCTGTGCGCCGGCCCGGGTGGCAAGACTGCGCTGCTCGCCGCCCTGGCCCAGGAGCGGGGAGCCCACGTGGTCGCCGTGGAGCTGGCCGCGCACCGGGCACGTCTGGTGGAGGCCGCGGTCGCCGGGCTGCCCCCCGGTTCGGTGACCGTGCGCGAGGCGGACGGTCGGGACGTCGGCGGTCACGAGCCGGGTCGCTACGATCGGGTCCTGGTCGACGTCCCCTGCACTGGGCTGGGTGCGCTGCGCCGCCGCCCCGAGGCGCGGTGGCGGCGGACGCCGTCCGACCTGACGACCCTGGCTCCGCTGCAGCGGGCACTGCTCGCCAGCGCGCTGGACGCGGTCCGTCCGGGCGGGGTGGTTGGCTACGTCACCTGCTCGCCGCACCCGGCGGAGACCCGGCTGGTGGTGGCGGACGTGCTGCGTCGCCGAGATGACGTCGAGGTGCTGGACGCCGGACCGCTCGTGCCGCTGCCCGGTGCCGGCTCGCCGACCATCCAGCTGTGGCCACACCGCCACGGCACCGACGCGATGTACCTGGCGCTGCTGCGTCGCCGGCCACGTCACGGGCCGGCGGCTGCCAGCGCCGAGGGACGAGTGCCGCACTAGGCTCGCCCGGTGGCTGTGCAGATCTCGCCGAGCATCCTGTCCGCCGACTTCGCCAACCTCCAGGCGGAACTGCGCCGGATCGAGGACGCGGACTGGGCGCACGTCGACATCATGGACAACCACTTCGTGCCCAACCTCACCCTCGGGCAGCCGGTGGTCGAGGCGCTGGCAAAGGTGAGCCCGGTGCCGCTCGACGTGCACCTGATGATCGCCGACCCGGACCGGTGGGCCGCTGGCTACGTCGAGGCCGGCGCGACCAGCGTCACGGTGCACGCCGAGGCCGCGGCCGCTCCCGTACGACTGGCACGCCAGCTGCGCGGCGCGGGCGCCCGGGCAGGCCTCGCGCTGCGTCCCGGCACCGCGGTCGAGCCGTACCTCGACCTGCTGCCCGAGTTCGACATGCTGCTGGTGATGACCGTCGAGCCGGGCTTCGGCGGTCAGCGTTTCCTGGACGTCTGCCTGCCCAAGGTCGCCCGGGCGCGGACGGCGATCGATGCGGCCGGCCTGGACGTCTGGCTCCAGGTGGACGGCGGGGTCGGCCCAGGCACCATCGAGCGTGCCGCGGAGGCTGGCGCAGACGTGTTCGTCGCCGGTTCCGCGGTCTACGGTGCGGACGACGCCGCCGCCCGGATCGCTCAGCTGCGCGAGCTGGCCACGCAGCACCGCCATGCCGGCCCGACCAGCGGGCACTAGGACCCGCTGGTCGGCCCTCCCGCAGGAGGGTGCGCACCCTCCTGCGGGAGGATCAGCCGGACGGTGAGGCCGGGCTGGGCGTTCTGCAGCTCGACGCGGCCACGGTGCTCGGTGACGATCGCCTGGACGATGGCCAGGCCCAGCCCGGAGCCTGCGGACTGCCGGCTCAGGTCGGCCCGGGTGAAGCGCTCGAAAGCCCGGGGGACGAACGCGGCAGGGATGCCGGGGCCGTGGTCGCGCACCTGGATCGCCACGTCCGAGCTGGTCCGCCAGGCGGAGCAGCGTACGTCGCCCTCGCCGTGGTGGACGGCGTTGTCGAGCAGGTCGGCCACGGCCCGGGCGAGGTGAGCGTGGTTCACGGTCGCGGTCAGTTGGTCCGGGCAGTGCACCGTCAGCCGCCGCCCCGCCGGCAGCCGAGGCCGCACCAGCGCAGCAGCGGCGTCCAGCACGGACCTCACCGAGTGCGCGACCTGGTCGACCGGAGCCAGCTGGGTGGACCGGGCCAGGGCCAGCATGTCCTGGGTGAGGCGGTCCAGCCGGTCGACCTCCTCGCCGATCGACGTCAGGGCCGCGCGTAGCTCGGCCGGGCCGGCCGCGTCCTGGAGCACCACGTCGACCTCGGCCCGGACGACGGCGAGCGGGGTGCGCAGCTCGTGGCTGGCGTCGGCGACGAACCGGTGTTCACGCCTCGCCAGCTCCCGCTCTTGGCGGCGGGCGCGGTCGATCCGGTCGAGCATGGCGTTGAGCGTGCGGGTCAACCGGCCGAGCTCGTCGTCCACCGCTGGGGATGACAAGCGCGTAGCTGACTCATGGTCGCTAGCGCGTGGGCTGCCAGAGGGCGGCCCGTCGGTGGGGGAGTCGGTGGCGTGGCGGTCGCCGGCGGCAGCCAGGTCGCCGGCAGCAACCAGCAGGTGGGTGCCGGCGTCGGCGCCAGCGCCGGCCTGCTGGTCGCTGATCAGCTCCGCTCGTCGTCTGATCGCCTCGACCGGGCGCAGTGCGACACCAGCCACCGCGTAGCCGGCCGCCCCGGACACCACCAGCGCGATCACCGACCCCAGCACCTGGAGCAGGGCGAGGGAGGTGAGCGCCTCCCGCCGTTCGTCCAACGAGTCCCCCACCACGATCACCACCTGCTCGCCGTCGACGAACGCCGGCTCGGCGAGCAGCCGCAGGTCCTCGTCGATCCCGGCGCCGGGTCGATCGACACCGAGCCCATCGGCGCTGGGCTGAGCGACACCGAGCCCATCGGCGCCAGGCTGATCTGGGCTGGGTCGGCGTCCACCGGGCCGGTCGACCAGGATGCCGCCGACCAGCGCTCGCCGCAGCTGGTCGGCGGACAGCAGCGCCGCCCCGGCCCGGGCGGTGGCCCCGGCGACAGTGCCATCCGGTCGCAGCACCTGCGCAGGGTTCTCGTCGGACTCCAAGCGTGATCCGCCGCCGTACTCCCACGTTCCTGGCGGGCCTTGCACCGTTGCCCTGATCTGGGCCGCGCGGGTCCGCAACCCGCGCTCGATCGACTGGTCCAGCTCGTCGGCGAGTCGCAGGAGGACGAAGGAGTTCGCCCCGATCAGCACCACTGCCAACGTGCCGCTGAACGCGGCGGTCACCCTCCACCGGACCGGCAGCGGTCTCATCGGGAGCTCACCGCCGCCTCCTATCTCGCTGGTGCTCACCAGCAGATTCGTGCGCCCGGTCGTCGGTCGTGCCGGTGCACGGCTCGTCTCAGCCGTTCGGCTCAGGGGATCGGTCTCAGGGTGGTGTCGTTCTCAGCCGCGTTGGCCTCAGGGGCTTCGGTGCCAGTGCCGGGGTCGATCAGCAGGTAGCCCACCCCCCGGACGGTGCGGATCGACGAGGTCCCGAACGGCCGGTCCACCTTGGTGCGCAGGTAGCGCACGTAGACGTCCACGACGTTCGACCGGTTGTCGTAGGCGGCGTCCCACGCGGACTCCAACAGCTCACCGCGGCTGACCACCTGCCCGGACCGGCGCATCAGGGTGTGGAGCATCGCGAACTCCTTGACGGTCAACGAGATCGGCACGCCGTCCTTGGAGACCTGGTGGGTCGCCGGGTCCAGCCGCAGTCCGCCGCACCGCAGCACCACCGGCTGCACCTGCGACGGACGCCGGCTGAGCGCTCGCAGCCTGGCCAGCAGCTCGGCCAGGTGGAACGGCTTGGCGAGGTAGTCGTCGGCGCCGCTGTCCAGGCCAGCTACGCGGTCCGGCAGCTGGTCCAGGGCGGTGAGCAGCAGCACCGGGGTCGCCACCCCGCACGCCCGGAGCTGACGGCACACCGAGAGCCCGTCGAGGTCCGGCAGCAGGACGTCCAGCACGATCGCGTCGTAGCGGGTAGCTGCAGCTGAGCACACCGCGTCTCGACCGTCGTGCACGACGTCCGCGGCCAGGCCACCAGCGGTCAGGCCCCGCTGGATCAGCAGGGCCAGCTTGACCTCGTCCTCCACCACCAGGACGCGCATGTCTCCAGGCTCCCATCGCCGCATCCAGCACGGTTGCCGATTCGACCGACGGCACTGCTCGACCGACGGCACTGCGCATCATCCCCGGGGACGGATGAGAGGACGGTGAGCGAGGGTCGGCGCTGCGGAGCGGCTGCACTCACCGTTCTCTCACCGTGGCGCTGCCACCGTCTCCGGACATCGCAACCAGCAACGCGAGACAGGGAGAGCGCCATGAACACCTCGGCACGATCAAGGACGATCGATCGGGCTCCACGTCGAACCCGGACCTGCACGGCAGCGGCTGTGGCGGCGGCTGTGGCGGCGTCGGTGGTCGTCGGCTGTACCGGTTCGGCGCCCGCGGGCCCGTCGAACCGCGCCACGGAGCCCGGCAGCGGTGCCGACCGGTCACGGGGCGGTGCCGCTGCCACGAACGGATCGGCGGATGGACCCCCGCAGCCAGGACGGTTGGACCCGGCCGAGTTCAGCACCACGATCACCAACCCGTACTGGCCGATGCGGCCCGGCAGCACCTGGGAGTACCGGGAGACCGACACGGCGGGGGAGCGTCGTCGCGTTGTCGTCACCGTGACAGACCGGGTCCGGCGGCTCGCCAACGGGGTCACGGCCCGCGTGGTCCAGGATGTCGTCACCCAGGGCGGGGAGCTCGTCGAGCGGACCCACGACTGGTACGCCCAGGACGGCGCCGGCAACATCTGGTATCTCGGGGAGGACAGCGCGGACTACCAAAACGGCCGGGTCGTCAGCCGTGCCGGGTCGTTCGAGGCCGGCGTCGACGGTGCCCTGCCTGGGATCGTGGTGCCCGCCCGCCCCCAGCCGGGCATGTCGTACCAGCAGGAGAACGCCCCTGGTCGAGCCGAGGATCGGGCCGCCGTGGTGACCGTCGGACAGGAGCAGGTGCAGGTGCCGGCTGGCCACTACCGCCGCGGTGTTCTGATGACCCGCGACCTGAACCCGTTGGAGCCGACGGTGCAGGAGCTGAAGTTCTACGCACCCGGTGTCGGGCCGGTCTTAAGCGTCCACCTGGACGGTGCCGGTGGTCGTGCCGAGCTCGTGCGGTACCGCCCTGGTCGCTGACTGCTGGCGGTACTGCCCCGGTCGCCGACCAGGGCGGTACCGCCAGCGCCGGTCTACCGATCGGCTGGCGCCGGCCGCGATGCGGGAAGCGTGGCGCGGGCGTCGGCGCTACAGTAGGTGCCAAGCATGCGTGCTCCGGGGTCGGTGCAATTCCGAACCGGCGGTGACAGTCCGCGACCCGACCGCACTCCAGCGGCCGGTTGATCTGGTGAAACTCCAGGACCGACGGTGACAGTCCGGATGGGAGGAGCCACGTGGTGACGGTTGGTCCCTTTGCGGTGATCGCGTCGCAGGCAGCGCGGTCGGCGCGACGAACGCCGTCCTAGCGGTTCAGGTCACGGTGGTCGAGGCCACGGTGACCCTAGCCCGCCGCCCCCGGAGCGCGTCGACCTGACGACGTGGAGGCGGCGGTGAGCAGCTCAGCGGAGCGACCGAGCACGACGCCGGGTAGCGGCAATCGCAGTGGCCCGCCAGCAACCATCGCTGCCACGGCCCAGGTAGATGCCGATGTGAATAGCACGCCCCAGATGGATGCCGTGGACGACATCCAGGCCGGCATCGGGCAGAACCGGAACCACATAGCCACTGACGCTGCGGTGCACGCAGCGATGCGCCAGGCGTTGCGGCTGGCGCGCCGGGGACCGGTCGGCCGCAATCCCCAGGTCGGGTGCGTCGTGTTGGACGTGGAGGGTCGCGTGCTCGGAACGGGCCATCACGCCGGCGCCGGCACCGCGCACGCGGAGGTGGTGGCGCTGGCAGCGGCCGGTCTCGCCGCTCGCGGCGGCACCGCGGTGGTCACGCTGGAACCGTGCTGCCACACCGGCCGGACTGGGCCGTGCACCGCGGCTCTGCTCGCCGCCGGCGTGGCCCGCGTCGTCTACGGCCGGCCTGACCGCACACCGCAGGCGCGGGGCGGGGCGCACCTACTGCGCGAGGCCGGGGTGGACGCACACCTCATATCCGACCCGCGGTTGCGGCACGACGCCGACGAGCTGGTCCGCCACTGGCAGCAGGCCGAGGATCTCGGCCGTCCGATGGTGACCTGGAAGTTCGCGACCTCCCTCGACGGGCGCAGCGCTGCCCGCGACGGCAGTAGCCGGTGGATCACCTCCGAGGCGGCCCGGCACGACGTGCACGACCTGCGGGCTGAGTGCGACACCATCCTGGTGGGCACCGGGACCGCGCTGGCCGACGACCCCCGGTTGTCCGTCCGGGACCGGGCCGGCATCGACCGCCCGTACCAACCGTGGCGCGTCGTGGTGGGCATGCGCTCGCTGCCCTCAGACCACCAGTTGGCCCGCAGCGGGGTGAGCCAGCTGCGAACCCACGACCCGGTCCAGGTGGTGAACACGGTGTGGGAGCGCGGCCACCGGCACGTCTGGCTGGAGGGCGGCCCGCGGCTCGCGGCGGCGTTCTGGCGAGCCGGCCTGGTGGACCGGGTGGTCGTGTACGTCGCCCCGGTCCTGCTCGGCGCCGGACCGAACGCGGTCGCGGACCTGGACATCGACACGATCACCGACGCGGCGAGGCTCACCGTGGTGGACGCCCGTCGGGTCGGGGCCGACGTCCGACTGATCCTCGAACCGGAGCGGGAGGCGCACTGATGTTCACCGGGATCGTCGAGGAGCTGGGCGAGGTGCTGGCCATCGAGCTGTCGCCTGGCTCAGCCCGGCTGACCGTGCGAGGCGCGGTGGTCACCGCCGACGCCCGGCACGGGGCCAGCATCGCCGTGGACGGGGTCTGCCTGACCGTCGCCGAACACCGCGGTGACACCTTCCGGGCCGACGTCATGGCAGAGACCTTGCGGCGCAGCACGTTGGGGGGGCGGCAGCCGGGCGACCGGGTCAACCTCGAACGCGCGATGCCGGCGGACGGCCGCTTCGGGGGACACGTCGTCCAGGGTCATGTCGACGGCATCGGCCAGCTGGCGGCACGCGAGCCCGGGCCGCGCTGGCAGATTCTGACCATCGCCGCTCCGGCGCCGTTGCTGCGGTACGTGGTGGTCAAAGGGTCCGTCACGGTGGACGGCGTGTCCCTCACGGTGTCGGACGTGGACGACGAGTCGGGCACCTTCGCGGTGTCGTTGATCCCGACGACGCTGCGGCTGACCACGTTGGGCACCCGACGGATCGGCGAGCAGGTGAATCTCGAGATTGACATCCTCGCCAAGTACATCGAGCGGATGCTGCGGCCACCCGCGACGGCGCCGGGCGCCACGACATCGGACATGGCGCCGGGCGCCACGACATCACCGGACGCCGCAGCGACCTTGCCGGCACCGGCACCGGCATGGACCGGCACTCAGGAGGACTCGTGGACGAGGTGAGCCGCGACGATCGGCTCGGTGCGGCGCCCCGGTCGGCTCACGGCCCCGCCACCGGGATCGGACCGTTCCACCAGCTGGGAACCATCCCTCGAGCCTTGGCTCAGCTGCGCGCTGGGCGACCGGTGCTGGTGGTGGACGACGCCCAGCGGGAGAACGAGGGCGACATCGTGCTGGCTGCCCAGCACGCCAGCGCGCAATGGGTGGCCTGGACCGTCCGGTACAGCTCCGGCCTGTTGTGCGCTCCGATGCCGGCGGAGATCGCCGACCGGTTGGCGCTGCCGGTGATGGTGGCCCGCAACGAGGATCCGCGCGGCACGGCGTACACCGTGACCGTCGACGCGCGGCATGGGGTAAGCACCGGGATCAGCGCCGCCGATCGGGCGTGGACCGCACGGGTGTTGGCCGATCCAGGCACCGGTGCCGCCGAGCTGGTGCGCCCCGGGCACGTACTTCCGCTGCGTGCGAGCGCCGGCGGGGTGCTGGAGCGGCCAGGTCACACCGAAGCCGCGGTCGACCTCTGCCGGCTGGCCGGCCTGCAGCCGGTGGCGCTCATCGCTGAAGCGGTGCTCGACGACGGTCGGATGATGCGGCTGTCGGACGTGTTGGAGCTGGGGGAGCGGTACCAGATGGTCACGGTCACCATCGCCGACCTGGCCGCCTGGCGGCGACACCACGACAACCACCCCAGCACCGACCACCCCAGCACCGACCAGCCCAGCACCGACCAGCCCAGCACCGATCAGCCCAGCCCAGCCCAGCACCGACCGACCCAGCCCGGCACCGGCCGGCCCCCCGATGGCGCAGCTCGTTTTGGGGTGCCCGGTTTGGTTGAGGGAGACGAGGTCGGCGGCGGCGAGACCAGTGCTACAGGCGAGAGCCGCCGTGGCCGGTCGGCTCGGGTGGTCCGGGTGGCTACCGCGGCACTGTCGACCCGGTATGGCACCTTCACCGCGCACGGCTATCGCGACGAGCTGACCGGCGCGGAGCACCTGGCGCTGGTGTCGGGTGACCCGAGGGCCGGGGGCAGCGTGGTCCGGGTGCACTCCGAGTGCCTCACCGGCGATGCATTCGGCTCCCTGCGGTGCGACTGCGGCCCGCAGCTCACCACTGCGATGGCCCAGATCGCCCAGCGGGGCGGGGTGGTGGTGTACCTGCAAGGCCACGAGGGGCGCGGGCTCGGCCTGCTCGGCAAATTGGCCGCTTACGCGCTGCAGGACCAGGGCCACGACACGGTCGACGCGAACGTCCGCCTCGGGTACCCCGCGGACGCCCGCGAGTACGGTGCCGCCGCCGCGGTGCTGCGCGACCTGGGGATCGACTCGGTGCGGCTGCTCACCAACAACCCGGCGAAGGTCGCGGGGTTGGCCGCGCATGGCGTCCAGGTGGTGGAGCGGTTCGACCTGCTCGCCGGACGCTCGGCGCAGAACGTCACCTACCTCGCGACGAAGCGCGACCGGATGGGGCACACGCTGCCAGCCGACTCGATGGTGCACCCCGAGGTCTCCGGCGGTGAGCACCGACCAGGTGCTCGGGACACCGGGAGCGGGTACCGGGATGACACCGACGAATTTCTGCGGCACCTGCCGCCTGTGGCAGACTGACAACTTGCGCCCGACGCCGGCCAGGTTCTCGCTACAGGGGGAATCAGTGGTGCACCGGGCGTCTCCGATGAGCCTCACCGACCGTGCGGGTGGCCTGTGGCACCTGCCAGGAAGAGACGCGCATGCACATTCTGGACTCTCTCGATTCGGCCAGCCTGCGAGAGGACGTCCCGGTCTTCTGGCCGGGGGACACGCTGAAGGTGCACGTGCGCGTCGTCGAAGGAAACCGGTCCCGGATCCAGATCTTCCAGGGCGCGGTGATCCGGCGTCAGGGTCACGGTGTCCGGGAGACCTTCACCGTCCGCAAGGTCAGCTTCGGGGTGGGGGTGGAGCGGACGTTCCCGGTACACTCGCCGGTGCTGGAGCAGATCGAGGTCGTGACCCGCGGCGACGTGCGTCGCGCCAAGCTCTACTACCTGCGTGACCTGCGCGGCAAGGCCGCCAAGATCCGCGAGAAGCGCGAGCCGTCAGCCGCCTCACGGTGACCGGACGACGCGCCGCCGAGCGCGTCCGACCGGACGTCCCCGGCTAGGCTGACCTTGATGGACACGACCTCGCCGGGCGCCGGTGCGTCCGCGACGTCCCCGCTGCCTGAGCCAATCGACGACCTCGCGCAACAGCCGAGCCCCGCGAAACCTCGGCGCGGTGGGTGGTGGCGGGACACCGTCGTCATGGTGGCCGTCGCCCTGGGTGTCACCCTGGTCGTGCGTGCTCTGGCATTCCAGCCGTTCGTCATCCCGTCGGGATCGATGGAGCCGACGTTGCAGGTCGGGGATCGGGTGCTGGTGTCCAAGCTGTCGTACCGGTTCGGCGACATCGAACGCGGCGACATCATCGTCTTCGACGGTCGCAACTCGTTCGTCAGCGGCGCCGAGGAGTCGCCTGCCGAGGGTCCGCTGGCTCGGGCTGCGCGAGCGGTCGGGTCCTTCACCGGTGTCTCCTCTGCTGAGCGTGACTTCACCAAACGGGTGATCGGCCTGCCTGGGGACCGGGTGTCGTGCTGCGACTCGGCCGGTGGGGTCACCGTCAACGGGCAGGCCGTGCCGGAGCCCTACCTGTACCCCGGGGACGTGCCCAGCGCCATGCCGTTTGACGTCGTGGTTCCCGAGGGCCGGTTGTGGGTCATGGGTGACCACCGCAGTAACTCCGCGGACTCTCGAGCGCATCTGGGCGACCCGGGCGGTGGCACGGTGCCGATGGACCGGGTGATCGGCAAGGTGGTTCTGCGGTTCTGGCCGTTGGACCGCGTCGACCAGGTCGCCGATGAGCAGCAAGGCGCATCGTGACGAGCGGCACGCAGCGCCAGCCTGATCCCCGGGAGCGCGGTTCTCTTGACCACGGGTTCTGGTCCCGATCGGCAGCCACCCCGCCAGGCGAGGGGGCAGATCCTGATCCCGTCGGTCCCGACATGGGTGGCGCGGTGAGCGGGGAGCCGTCCTCATCGCCGCCAGGTCGTGCCGCACCCGCTGGCCGCTCAGCCGGCCGTCGATCACGAGACGGTCGCACTGTTCGTCGTCGGTCACGGGGTCGGTCTGGTCCGCTGGCGATGCTGCGGGAGCTGGTGATCGTCGTGGTCATCGCCTTGGGTTTGTCCTTGCTGGTCAAGACGTTCTTGGTGCAGGCGTTCTACATCCCGTCCCCCTCGATGGAGGACTCGCTGTTGATCGGCGACCGGGTGGTGGTCTCCAAGCTCACCCCGGGTCCGCTGTCGCTACGCCGAGGCGACGTGGTGGTCTTCACTGATCCGGGCGGTTGGCTGAGCACCCCACCGCAGACCACACGCGACGGCGTGCTACAGCAAGGTTTGCGGTTCATCGGGCTGCTGCCCAACGACTCGAGCGACCATCTGATCAAGCGGGTCATCGGGTTGCCCGGTGACCAGGTGCGCTGCTGCAGCAAGGACGGCCGGCTGCAGGTGAACGGCCAAGACCTCGACGAGCCCTACGTGTACCCCGGTGATGATCCTTCCCAGAGTGAGTTCCAGATCACCGTGCCACCGGACCGGATCTGGGTCATGGGGGATCACCGAGGTGAGTCCGCGGACTCCCGTGCCAACGACGACGGGACGGGGCGTACCGGGTCGGTGCCGATCGGCCGCGTGACCGGGCGGGCGTTCGCGGTGGTCTGGCCGGTGACTCACGCCAGTTGGTTGTCGCGCCATGGCGATACCTTTCGCTCAGTCCCCGCTCCGCGGCGATAACCACACCGCGGTGACCCGAGCGATGACATCAACAGCGAGATTCCCAGTGATGACCCCAACGGCGATGACCCCAACGGCGATAACTACGACGGCGATAACTACGACGGTGACGACCAGGCCGGCGAAGGCTCCTAGCACGGCGAAGGCTCCCAGCCTGCGGGTCGAGCGAGCACTGCTGCGCGAGGGCCACCGGTGGCTTGCTGCCATGGACGAGGTGGGTCGCGGCGCCTTGGCTGGGCCAGCCACCGTAGGGGTGGTGCTGGTCGATCTGAGCGTGCGAACCGCGCCCTCCGGCGTCCGGGACTCGAAGCTGCTGCTGCCCGCGGCGCGTCAGGCGTTGGCTCCTCGGATCCGGCGGTGGGCTCCGGCCAGCGCGGTTGGTCATGCCGCTGCGGGTGAAGTCGACAGTGTGGGCATCCTGGGAGCCCTGCGCCGGGCAGCTCGACGAGCGCTGGCGGCTCTGCCGGTGTCCCCGGACTTGGTGCTGCTGGACGGCAATCACGACTGGCTCACCGAGCCTGAGGGAGCCTGGGGTCCCGCGTTGCCTGGCCTGTCTGATCCGTCAAGCCTGGCTGATCCGTCGGGCCTGGCTGATCCGTCGAACGGCGCAGCCCCGCCGGTGCGCACGATGATCAAGGCCGATCTGCGGTGCTCCTCGGTCGCAGCGGCGAGCGTGCTGGCCAAGGTGGAACGCGACGCCCTGATGGAGCAGCTCCACCAGCAGTATCCCGAGTATGGCTGGGCGGGGAACAAGGGCTACGCCGCCCCGGACCACCTGGACGCGTTAGGGCGGCTTGGTCCGTGTGCCCAGCACCGCCGGTCCTGGCGATTGCCTGGTTGCGGAGTCAGCCAGGTGGCTGCCCGCGTGCAGGCCACGGCTGCGGGGTTCGCCCTGTTCGACCCGGGCGGTGGCCCCCCAGGTGGCATCAACGTCGGAGCACGGGAGGTGAGCTGATGAGCGCCGAGGATCTGGAGAACTACGAGACCGAGATGGAGCTGTCGCTGTACCGCGAGTACCGCGACGTGGTCGGTCTGTTCTCGTACGTCGTCGAGACCGAGCGACGGTTCTACCTGGCGAACACGGTTGACGTCCAGGTTCGCGGGGAGGGCGGGGAGTCATACTTCGAGGTCACGATGTCCGACGCCTGGGTGTGGGACGTCTACCGCCCGGCCCGGTTCGTCACGAGCGTGCAGGTGCTGACGTTCAAGGACGTGAACGTCGAGCGGCTGGACCGGTCCGAGCTGGAAGTGCCGAAGAGCGCCAAGTTCGACGACTGAGGCCCCGCCAGGGGTGTTTCGCGGCAGACGTGGACGGGTCGGTGTCGGACCGGCCTGGGACACTCTGGTCATGCCCGCTCCTGTGTCCATCGCCCCTGGAGACACCACTGCGGTTCCTGGCACTACGGTTCCTGGCACTGCGGTGTTGTCGGCATCAGAAGCCGCGACCGCATCCCTCGGGCCAGCCTCGGGTCTGCGGATCGGACCGCATCGGATCGGGACGCCGGTGGTGCTGGCTCCGATGGCCGGTATCACCAACGCGGCCTTCCGCCAGCTGTGTCGCGAGCTGGCCGCGCAGGAGCTGCGTCGGGCCGGTTTGTCGGGCGTCCACCCCGGGTTGTTCGTCAGCGAGATGGTGACTTCCCGCGCGCTGGTGGAGCGGTCGCCGACCTCGCTGCGGTTGATCGAGTCCGCGCCGGGGGAGCGGCCGCGCAGCGTGCAGCTCTACGGTGTAGACCCGGCGACCGTCGCGTCAGCGGTCCGGTTCCTCGTGGGGGAGGACCGCGCCGATCACGTCGACCTGAACTTCGGCTGTCCGGTGCCGAAGGTGACCAGGCGCGGCGGGGGCGCCGCGCTGCCGTGGAAGCGAGAGCTGTTCCGCGGTGTGGTCCGAGCGGCGGTGCGCGCGGCGGCTCCGGCAGGCGTTCCGGTGACGGTCAAGATGCGGATCGGCATCGACGAGGCGCACCACACCTACCTCGAGGCAGGGCGGATCGCTGAGGACGAGGGGGTCGCCGCGGTGGCGTTGCACGCCCGCACCGCGGCCCAGCACTACTCCGGTGCGGCCGACTGGGGGGCGATCGCTGCGCTCAAGGCCACGGTCCGCAGCATCCCGGTACTCGGCAACGGCGACGTGTGGAGCGCTCAGGACGCCTTGGCCCTCGTGCGGCGCACGGGTTGCGATGGCGTGGTCGTCGGTCGTGGCTGTCTTGGCCGTCCGTGGCTGTTCGCGGATCTGGCGGCTGCCTTCGCCGATCACACCGTTCGGGTGCGTCCGAGTCTCGGCTCAGTAGCGACCACCCTGCGGCGGCACGTGGAGCTGTTGCGGGACCACTACGCCGGGCACGTGCCCGATCCAGAGGCAGCGGCCTGCCGGGACATCCGCAAGCACATCGCGTGGTATCTCAAGGGTTTCGCTGTCGGGCATCAGGCGCGGGCCGGGCTCGCCTCGGTGCAGAGCCTGACGGGGTTGGACGACATGTTGACCGGGCTCGACCTCGCTCAGCCGTGGCCCGGTGCCGCGGCTGAGGGGCAGCGCGGGCGAGCTGGTACGCCGCAACGGCGGGTGGCGTTGCCGGAGGGGTGGCTGGACTCGCGGGAGCTGAGCGGTGCGGCGGCGGACGCAGTCCGGGCGGCTGAGGTCTCGGTCAGCGGCGGGTGAGCAGGTGATCGAGTCGAGTCAACCGGGCGGTGCGCCGGGTACGCGGTTCCCAAGCAGTGTGGTGGCGGGGCCGTCGTCCCGCTCACGCGCGTGGGCAGCGACCGGTGCCGGGCACCGGGTCGGCGACGTGGTGACGGCGCATGCTGGCGTCGAACCCCGAGTGGTGCCGGGCGGACCGCGCGGTCGGGAGTACCGCGAGCAGCTCGAAGAGCGTTTCCTTCAGCCTGCGGCGACCCGGGCTCGCGGTGCTGGGGAGCGCGCCCGCGCCGAGGAGCCCGATGCGCAGCGCACGTGCTTCGAGCGGGACCGGGATCGCATTCTGCACAGCAGCGCGTGGCGGCGACTGGCCGGCAAGACGCAGGTGTTCGTTTACCCGGCGGATCACCAGCGCACCAGGCTGACCCACGCCCTCGAGGTGGCGCAGGTAGCGACCGCGGTAGCCCGCTCGTGCGGCCTCAACGTGACCTTGACCGAGGCGATCGCGATCGGTCATGACTGCGGGCACGGTCCGGGCGGGCACGCCAGCGAGGACGCGTTCGACGTGTTCCTGGACGACGGACTCCTGGCCGATGGCTCGCGGGACGGCTCCCGGCGCAGCGAATCCAGGGACGATGGGTCTCGGCGCGGCGGGTTCGACCACGCGGTCTGGGGCGCCGATGTCACGCTGGCACCGTTGAATTTGTGCGCGCAGACCTTGGACGGCATCCGTAACCACTCCTGGTCCAGACCGGCACCCGCGACGCCCGAGGGGGTCGTGGTCAGCTGGGCGGACCGGATCGCCTACACCGCCCACGACCTCGAGGACGCGGTGCACGCTGGCCTGGTCTCGCCCGCCGACGTGCCCGATCAGGTCGTCGAGGTCTGCGGCCGAACCCGCGCCCAGCAGTTGGACACCTTCATCGGTGCCTTGATCGACACCACCGTGCGTTCCGGTGTGATCGGGATGGATCAGGATGTCGCGGGTGCGTTGGCCACGCTACGTGCGTTCAACTACGAGCGGATCTACACCCGTCCGGAGTCGATCGCGCAGAGCCGTGCCGTGGTGCGGGTGCTGCAGGCCCTGGTCGAGCACTTCGTGCGGAACCCGGGAGCGCTCCCTGCGGATCATCGGCCCGGTGTCGCTGCGCCCGGGCAGCCGCGGGCCGGTCCGGGCGCAGGTTCGAGCGCCGGCGCTGATCCGGTGCGAGCGGCTGTCGCGTACGTCGGCGGGATGACCGATCGGTACGCCTTCGAGACTGCGGTGCGCCTTCTCGGCTGGTCCCGTTCAGATCTGCCGGCCGGTATCGACGTTCGCGGGTGACGCCTCGCCCCGGCGATCGGGCGGCCCGGTGCCGCGCGTCGGATGTCTCTGGCGCGTGGGGGCGCCGGTGCACGCGCCAGGTTGCACCCCCTGCGCTTGACGATCGATGCGCCCGGGCGATGCCAACCGCCGAGGAGCATCCGACGCGCGGCACTAGACTTCGGGTGGCGAGGAGGTCGGGTGCCGGGTCGGATCAGGGCGGATGTCGTGGCCGCCGTCAAGGAACGCGCGGCGATCGAGGACGTGGTCCGCGATCATGTGACGCTCCGTTCGGCCGGGGTCGGCTCGCTCAAGGGGCTGTGCCCGTTCCATGACGAGAAGTCGCCGTCGTTCCACGTGCGTCCGCACCTGGGGGTCTGGCACTGCTTCGGGTGCGGCGAGGGCGGGGACGTCATCTCGTTCGTGCAACGGGTGGACCACTTGTCGTTCACCGAGGCTGTCGAACGCTTGGCGACGACCGCTGGTGTGAGCGTCGCGTACGACGACGACGCGGGCGGGCGCCCGCGGGTGGAGGTCGGCCGCCGGATCCGGCTGGTGGAGGCGAATCGGGTCGCGCAGCAGTGGTACGCCGAGCAGCTGACCCAGGGCCCGGAGGCAGCGCCCGCCCGCGGCTTCCTCGCCGAGCGGGGTTTCGACCAGGAGGCCGCCGCGCGTTTCACCGTGGGCTACGCGCCCCGGTCCGGGGAGGCGCTGCTGCGGCACCTGCGCGGTCGTGGCTTCACCGACGAGGAGATCGTCCAGGCCGGTCTCGCGGCCCGCGGCGGGCGCGGGCCGTACGACCGGTTCCGCGGCCGGGTGCTGTGGCCGATCCGGGACGTGACCGGTGACTGCGTCGGCTTCGGCGCCCGTCGCTTGTACGACGACGACCGGATCGAGGCCAAGTACCTCAACACTCCGGAGACGGTGCTGTTCAAGAAGTCCCAGGTGCTCTACGGCCTGGACCTGGCCAAGCGTGCGATCGCCGGGCAGCGGCGCGCGGTCGTCGTCGAGGGCTACACCGATGTGATGGCCTGCCACCTGGCCGGGGTGGACGTCGCGGTGGCCACCTGCGGGACGGCATTCGGTGTCGACCACGTCCGGGTGCTGCGGCGGATCACCCGTGACGAGACGCAGGCCCGACCCGCCGAGGTGATCTTCACTTTTGACGGTGACGCCGCCGGCCGGCAGGCGGCGCTGCGGGCTTTCGCGGAGGATCAGCGCTTCGTCGCACAGACGTCCGTGGCTATCGAGCCTGCTGGTCTGGATCCGTGTGAGTTGCGTCAGCAGCACGGTGACCAGGCGGTCCGCGATCTGGTGGACCGCCGGGTCCCGTTGTTCGAGTTCGCCCTCACCAGTGTGCTGGCCGACTTCGACGTGGAGACGGCGGTGGGACGGGTGCACGGCGTGCAGGCGGCCGCTCAGGTGGTGGCGCAGATCAAGGACCCGGCGTTGCGCCCGGAGTATGTCCGCCGGCTCGCTGGTCTGGTCGGCGTTGACGTCGAGCAGGCTCGCCAGGCCGTTGTGGCGGCGGCGCGGGTCCGGGCGTCCTCCCGGTCGGTGGTACCCACGCGCGCTGGGTCAGCCGAGCCGGACCGAGCGTCCGATCACCGACCAGGCCGATCACCGGACCGATCGGATCGACCATCAGGCCAGACACCGGGCCAGTCATCAGGCCGGTCGCGGGGTCAGCTGTCAGATCCGGCGGCGCCCCGAGCGACAGCGCCAGCCGAGACGCCGCCGTCCGGTCCTGAGGCGCGGCGGCTGCCGCCCCCGGACCTCACTAACCCGGGGGTGGTGATGGAGCGGCAACTGCTGCAGTGCGTGTTGCAGGCGCCGCAGGCGTTGGACGCCGCGGAGTACGACGCGCTCGAGACGGAGGCTTTCGATGCCCCGATGCACCGCACGGTGCACCAGGCGATACGTGACCTGGGCGGGGTTGCAGCAGCTCAGGGGACGTCTGCCGCGCTCTGGTTGGAGCAGGTCGCCGGTGCGGTGCCGGACGGAGTGCGTGGGTACGTCACCGACGTGGCGGTGGCTGCGCTGCCGGCGATCGATGAGGATCAGGTGGCCCGCCTGGCCGCTTCGTTGCAGGTGGAGATCGCGCATCGGGACTTGGTCCGCCGGGAACGCGAAGTGCACAGTCGGATGCAGCGCCGGGACGCGGCCGGAGACGTCACGGGGTACCAGGCGGCGTTGCGCGAGGCGCAGGCCTTGGTGGAGCGTCGGGGAGCATTGCGGGCTCGCGACCACTGGTGATCTCATCTTGTGAGATCACCAGTGTTTCGTTGCTGAACCGTGAGCCAGCTGTGATGCACCTGGGCGGCGAACGTCAGCGTCCGTTTCTAGGGTGTCCGACATGTGGTGGCGTCAGCGGGCCGATCGTCTACGACCGCTGCCGGCGCAGGTCCGCGAAGGGCTGGGACTTCGCCGCGGGGAGCGGGTGCTCGGCCACGCGGAGCAGATCGCCGGTGGGTGGGTGGTGGCCACCACGTCGACGTTGTCCTTGGTGGACCCGTTGGATGGTCCGCTGCCGATGCCCGGTACTCCCGCCCTGCAACGGTTCTGGCATGAGGTCGCCGAGGCCCGCTGGGATCCGCAGGCCCACGTGGTCGACGTCCGGTGGGTGGACGAGCCCACATCGACGTCGATCCAGCTCGGGGAACAGGCAGGCGATGTGCCGCAGGTGGTGCGTGAGCGTGTGATGAGCACCTACGTGATCTCCGAGCGGGTGCCGGTCGCTGGCCGTACCGGCGTCACCGTCGCCGTTCGCCGGCACGCGGTGGACGGCTCGCTGTTCACCCAGGTCGTGCCTGACCGCGGCGTCACCACCACTGGTGATCACGTCGCTGACCACGTGAAGGTAGTGACCCGCGACCTGGCCGAGCAGGCCGGCCTCCGGTGACACCGGCGCTCGCTGACGTCGGCGGTGCTGAGTTGGCGGGTGCTGAGTTGGCGTCCAGCATGTCCGTGACCGGCCTGCAGCCCGGCGCCGTACCTGCCGGCAGGCCATGTCGCCGGACACGCTGGCCTGTCGCCAGCGGAGCGACAGGCCAGCGCCCGGTCGCTCTTGCTAGAGTTCTGGGACCGATCCCGCGTAGCTCAATTGGCAGAGCATCCGGCTGTTAACCGGACGGTTACTGGTTCGAGTCCAGTCGCGGGAGCTCGTGCGGATCGGGTTCGTAGAGCACGATCCCTGAGGTGGTTCCCTTCGCTTCATACATCGCGTGGTCAGCTCGGGCCAGCATCGTGCGGTGCGTGATGTCATTGGGGTGGCTGGTCGTGATGCCGATAGACGCGCCGACCACCAGCGGCTCAACACCACTGGTGGTGGCCGTTCTCGACATCTGGTTGAGGTGGATGGGTAGGTGTGCCGCGGCTCGCAGGTAGCGCGCCTGGTCCAGCAAGTGCGGGGCTCCGTCGGCTGGGGCTGGCAGGAGGACCACGAACTCGTCGCCGCCGAGGCGGGCCACGAGGGCTTGATCGCCCAGGAGCGTCGCGGCTCGGTCGGCTACCACCCGCAGCACGTGGTCGCCGACATCGTGCCCGTACTGGTCGTTAATCGTTTTAAACTTGTCGAGGTCGACCATCATCACCGCGATAGGGTCATCGTCTTCCAGCGCTGTAGTGACGGCTGCGGTGAAGGCCCGCCGGTTCGGAAGGCCGGTCAGCTCGTCGCGGTGCGCGACATCCCGTTCGAGCTCTGCCTCGCGCAGGGCCATCATCATGCGCGCTCCGATGCCGGCCAAGGCAACCGCGGCAGGCCCGACGAGGTACCAACGCAGCTCGTCGCCGTCCGGACGTATCACCAGCAGCACCAGCGGGACGATTCCAGCGATCAGCAGCGTGACCGGCCTTAGTGGCTTGGACCAGACCTTCCGCTTCTTGTGCGGGCGTTCTTCGCACATCCCCGTGATGAGGAGTATCCACCCTGTCGCGAAAATGGTGGTGGCGACGACGGAGCCGGGATAAGTACTCGCAAAAGTTCCGGTCGCAAAGCGAATGAGGACATCAGTATCGCCGGCGGCCATGAGAACGCATCCGATAATCAGCATCCACGTGCCGCGGGTGAGTCGTCGCTGGCCTCGCCGGACCTGGGCGACGATGATGCCAGCGATCATAAGATCAATGCCAGGGTATAAAAGGCTGAATAGCAGATCAAGTCGTTCAATCCCGGTGACTGCTGGGGCGATGACCAGGATGAAGCCCGTCACTGACGCAGCACCTGCGCAAAGAATGATTGTTTCGATCCATACCGACTTCGAGCTGCGTCCCGGGCGGCGCACATCCACCCATATCGCCGCAGTGACTGTCACCAAGGTCAGCAGGAAAAACGGCTCGACCAGGTCAGGGAATTGTGCTCGATTCTTCAAGCTGATGGCACCCAGGTTGAGCAGCGCGGACCCGATTCCCCATAGCAGGACCCCAGCTGCTAGAAGCAGGCATGGCTCGCGGCGCCGTGGGTGGGTCCAGGCATGTGCCACGAGTTGGGTCACCCCAAGGACGAAGAAGATCGGCACGCTCACCGCGATCACGTCTCGTTGGAATGTGATGCCACCGTCGAGCGCGGCAGAGCCTCCGTACACTGCCGTTAATGCCCCCAAATAAACCATCCGCAGGCCCCAGGTCACGCACCGTTCGACAAACGATGGCGCGATCACCCGGGCTCGCCACCTCTTGGTGCGCTGGTGACAGGACTGCTCGTGTCCTGACGCCAGGCCGTGGGGCCGTGCGGCGGCCCGTGTTCGTGTTCCGGCCACGTGGCCCCCTGAACGCGATGGCGACACATCGAATGAGCTCAGCCTGCCATGTGCGTAGGGTGGCCGACTCAAGGCCCCTCGATCAGCCACGCTAGTCAGACGGGCCGGACTTCGATAGATCTCCGTGAGGAGCAGGTCTTGTGCCAGCATGGTGGTGATGATCTCGGGGGGTGTGGCTTTAGGTGGTCCTTGCTCCGCCGATAGCTAACGGCAGGAGGAGAGGTCGCTGTGAGATCAAGGCTGGGAGCCGATGCTATCGATGAGGCATGAGCAAGTGGTTCGTGCAAACCCTTGGTTGAGAACTGGTCACGGCGTTCTCATCGTCGGCGCGACGCTCCTCGCGCTCACCGCGTCCGATCGGATGGGTTTTATCGCTTTTCTTGCGGTCGCCGCAGCTACCTTCGGGGCTCTCTTTCTTGGGCCATGGCTTTACCGTCCATCGAATCCTCGGATCTGGATTCTCCCCAAGTTCATGTGCGCCTCTTTCGTACTAGGATCAACTGCTCGAGGATTGCTGGGCGATACGCATGGCCTCACGATTTCTGATGGGATTCTTATCCCAGGGTATCTTTTAACTCTCGGGTTTTTCTGGCGCCTTCTACGCCGAACCGGGTCTGCGGACCGAGGGGCACTACTCGATGTGTCGATGATCTTCGTGGGTAGTTTTTTGTTGGCGATCGAAACTTTTATCGCCCCGCAGGTTGATGGCGAGTTGCCGTCGGGGGCGCTAGTAGTTAGCGTCATGTACCCAGTTTTCGATGTAACGATCCTAGCTTTATTGGCGTGGCTTATATTCACGGCACGGCGCCGAAATAAATCCCTTATCTTGTTTTCGTTCAGCATTTTCATGCTACTGGTCGGTGATACCGGGTATAATTTTCTCGCACGCGATGGTATATTTGACGCCTCATTTTTCCACGACATACCTTACTTCCTCGCGCTCGGCTTTCTAGGGCAAGCTGCTCTTCATCCCTCGATGGCGGCATTAGGTGCACCAGGAGCCCGAAGACCGCAGCCATGGTCCTGGCAGCGGCTCATTTTAATCGTGCCAGCTTTGACGGTGCCGGCGTGGCTGCTCCTCCTCAGCAGGGATGCCCCGTCAGGATTTGTCGCACTCCAAGTGGCTGGGACAGTGCTCTTGATGGGTTCCGTGTTGATGCGCGCATCGACTGCGGTCGCTGAGCAGGCCGAATCGCGACGGGTGTTCGAGCACCTGGCTACTCACGACACGCTGACCGGTCTGGCGAATCGAGTGGCGCTGCGTAGCCACCTCCACGAGTGCATCGCCGAGGCTCGTGCGATCAACGTGCTGTTCCTCGATCTGGATGGGTTCAAGCTGGTCAACGATTCGTGGGGGCATGCCATCGGTGACGAACTCCTGGTCGCGGTGGCCGGTCGATTGCGCGCACATCTGCCGCCAGACGTCATGTTGGCCCGCACCGGTGGCGACGAGTTCGTTGCCGTCACCCCGATTCGGGCTCAGGACGTAGACGGCCGCGTCTTCGCCGATCACGTCATCGCCGAGCTTTCAGAGCCGTTCTCGCTCTCCGTCGGTGCGGTGGTGATCACTCCTTCCGTCGGGGTGACCTCATCGGACGGCGCTGATTCTCCGGACCCGGAGACCCTAGTGCGCGAGGCCGACACCGCCATGTACTGCGCGAAGGAGGCTGGCCGAGCCTGCACCGTGGTGTACGACGAAGCGATGGGCCAGCGGGTCCGGCAACGGGTTGACCTGGACCGGGCGCTGCGCCAAGCGCTCGAGCGGGACGAGTTGTCGGTGGTGTATCAGCCGATCGTGCACCTGCAGAGCGATCGGGTCATCGGTTTCGAGGCACTGGTGCGCTGGCATCGGCTGGAAGGCCCGTCGTACACCCCGGATGTCTTTATCCCGGCCGCTGAGGAGAACGGCTTGATCGGCCCGATCGGCGACTTCGTGATGCGGCACGCGATCGAGCAGCTGGCTCGGTGGCGACGGGAGACGCCGCACGAGGTCGCGGTCAGCATCAATGTCTCAGCCCGCCAGCTGCTGGACGGTGCCTTCGCCTCCCGGGTGCTGCGTGAGCTGTCCGCGCGAGACCTGCCACCTCGTGCTCTCCGGCTGGAGATCACCGAGTCGACGCTGGTCGCTGCTGACGACCAGGTCGCGGTTCAGACCCTCCGTGACCTGGAGGCGGCCGGTGTGGCGCTGTCCATCGACGATTTCGGGACCGGGTACTCCTCGTTGAGCTACCTCAGCCGTTTCCGGGTGCATGAGGTCAAGGTCGATCGATCATTCGTGTCCGAGATCACCTCCCGACGGGAGGATCAGGCCATCGTCCGGGCGACCGCGGCGATGGCGAACGCCTTGGGGATGTCCGTAGTGGCCGAAGGAATCGAGACCGCCGAGCAGCGCGATGTAGTGGCTGACGCAGGGATCGGCTACGGACAGGGATGGCTGTTCGGTCGTCCGATGAGTCCGGACGCAGCTGCGGAGCGAGTTATCCGTCAGTGGGACCCGTCGACGTCTGCTCCGCCTGCCTGAGGTCAACACGATCTTGGGCAGATCGAACGTCGACTTCACGAGCGACCGCTGGAACCGAGTAGGCCCAGTACGTCTGGGTGTCAACGAGTTCCAACCCGACCTCGGGGATCTTTTTCAGGGCTGCACGTTGAGCTGCTCGGGGAAGGTCGAAAATTTCGATGTTTCGGCCCGGAGCGTCAAGGAAAAAGGTGCTTTCGGCGCCCTCTGCCAGATCTAGCAGGCCGTGTACGAGCAAGGCGAAGAGGCTGGCGCCGTCGGTGCTTTTGTCCCGTGCCCGAGGGCGAGTGCCGACGCTCACGACGTACCAACATTGTCCTTGGCTGTGATGTTCTGGCCATCGTGACCGGAAAAACTGTTCGTCAAGCCACGGGATGGAAGCAAGCTCGTTAGTTGCGATTGCGATCGCGCACATCGTGCCGCCTGGTTCCCGTACTAGGACCGTTCGGTACCGGGGGTCGGCCGCGATCGTGTCGAACTCCTCGCGGGTGAACACGTGGTTCTCCAGCGTCTGTCCCTGTAGTTCGGTCATGGAATCGCGGTAGCAGTCCCACGCCTCCTCACGTAGAAGACCGTCGTAGGCGGTCAGGGCGAAGACGGCCGCACAGGTGTCTGCCATAACGGCAGACTAGTGACGGTGAGCAGGACAAGCGAAGCGCCTTGGGTGCTCCGCTACCATTCCTTGACTACTGGGGCGGTAGCTCAGCCGGTCAGAGCAGCGGACTCATAATCCGTCGGTCGTGGGTTCGAGCCCCACCCGCCCCACCCAGCATTCATGACGTCACCCTGATAGGGTCGTGTCTCCAGAATTATTTCCCACTTGACCGACGGTCAGCCGCGGAACGGTCGTGGGGGAGCGGTCAGGGTTGCTCGCGGGCATTCGTCGAGGTTCAGCCCGCCGAAGTTCAAGGCGGCGTCGGTCAGGCTGGTGACCGTCCAGCCATGCTGGACGCCGAACCGGGTGACGGTGACCCGGTAAATGGTGATCTCGTATTTGGTAGGCGTGCCGTACGCGACTTGGATGGTGCCGATCAATTCGGCGCCCGCCGGATTGTTGTACCCGTGCCAGGGGCGGTCGTACAGGCTCCACAGCTGTGGTTCGGACTGCCACACGCCACCGTTCTGCACGTCGCGCAGGGCCAGTTCGACCAGGACTGCGCGCGCGGCTTCCTCGGGGACGATGGCGGCCGGGCGGATCACCTCGGACACGACACCCTCGTCGTAGACCTCGGCCATCAGGACCTCGCTGTTGTCCACCTCAATACCTCCATGCCGGTGAGTGGATCGCTTGATCTATCGGCAGCTCGCGGGCGTAGCTGAGCGAGTGACGCGCCTGAGCTGCCGCGGCAAATCGGGGTTGACTGCGAGAAGCCGTGGGAGACAGGCGTGAGGTTGGTATCCGCTGGATCGGTGAGGCACACTGATCAGACAACCTGACGCGGTCGAGTTGTCGCCCGTCCTGGGAGCGAGGTCGTTGGGGAAGACGTCCCTCGAACCCCCAAGGAGGGTGAGATGTCTCTTGCGCCGACTCGTGGTGTGGTCTTCGTCCATTCCGCTCCCGCTGCGCTATGCCCACACCTGGAGTGGGCCATTGGGCAGGTGCTTGACGTGCCAGCCTCTCTCGACTGGACGCCCCAGCCGGCGGATCCCGGCCACCTGCGGGCCGAGTTGTCGTGGCAGGCAGCATCGGGCACCGGTGCTCGTTTGGCTTCGGCACTGCGCGGCTGGCAGCGGTTGCGATTCGAGGTCACCGAGGAGCCGACCTCAGCCAGCGATGGATCGCGCTGGAGTCACACCCCGACGCTTGGTATGCACCACGCGATCATCGGTGTGCACGGTGACGTCCTGCTGGCTGAGGAACGTGTCCGGTCGGCGCTCCTTGATGGCGCTGTCGATGCCTCGCAGATCGCCGAGCGGATGCATCAGGTGCTGGGCACCGCCTGGGACGCCGAGCTGGAGCCGTTCCGCTACGCCGGAGATGGAGCGCCCGTCCGCTGGCTGCACCGCGTGGGCTGACAGGGACCAGGTTGGCTGCCCAGGGACGAGCTCATCGATCAACCCAGACCAACCTGCCGACACCGTGCGCTCAGCCGGCGACAACGACCAGGAAACTCGATCAGGCGGTGGGGTGGGCAGGGCAGACTCGCCCTGCCCAC
>JBOFLF010000043.1:0-34965 GCA_051657715.1 Angustibacter sp.
TCACCGTGCACGTGTCCCAGACCACCCTGGCAATCGACCTACCCGACGGCGACACCAAGATCGTCCGACGCACCACCGACCAAGCCGTCCGTAACATCAGAAGCACACGGCCACGGACCGTGTCCTCTAACCCCTAGGCAAAACGTCAACCAGGTACCGACACACATCCGTCAAACACCTACCGCCTCAAGACAGGGGCCAAAGGTAGGGGCCAAAGGCAGCGGCCTATGACCAGCACCTCGCCTAGGCATTGGCTACCGGGCGGGCTGACTCAAAGCCGACGAAGTTGTCCACCACCAATTAGCGGATCTCGCAGGCACCACTCTTCTTGAGCAAGTCCACAATATCTTGACCCTGCGAGACTGAAATTTTGTTTCCGCGATACGAAAATCGCTCGGCAGCACTTACGGCCAGATCTTTGGCGTCATTATTGATAGCTGCACACTGATTGCGGGTCGCGCTGACGGCCTTTTCTTCATCCGCGCTAATGCCCTGATCGATTTTCTTTAAGGATTTCAGTAGAGTTGCTCGTGCCGGGCCCGAGGGCTCAGGCGGGATGCCGGCCTTCTCTTCGAGACTAGCCATGACAGACGGCTCGACGCTGGGCTCGGATGATGAAACGGAAGTCCCCGCCGACTCGTTGCTGCCTGTCGACCCGCACGCCGTCAGCCCTATCGCCAGAACTGCACCAATGACGAGCAGCTGGCCGCCGGCTGGCACCCTATTTGGTCGAGTCCAACGAGCTGAGCTTCGTGTCGCCCGAGCCGGTGAGCGCCTGCGAGAGGCAGGCACCCTGCGTAAGTGAATCATGACCCTAAGCTACCAAGATCCCCTCAGCCACAGCTCGCTGTGCGCACCACTTCGCAACTTGTCGTCACGACCGGTTGCTCACTGCGCCAACGATGTCGTCCACTGCCTCTACGACGGAGTCTGCACCTGCCCTCACTAGCTCCGCGCTCCGCGTGGGGGTCTTGCCGTAGCCGATGAACGGCACACCGGTGGCGCGGCTGGCCTGCGCGTCGGTGATGGAGTCGCCGATCATGACGCAGTCCTGCGGCTTGACGTCGAGCGTGGTCGTCGCGTCGATGAGGAGGACGGGGGACGGCTTCATGACGTCGGGTCGTCCGACTGGGCGACCGTGCATTGGTAGCTGTTCGAGGTGGTGCACGCTGAGGAACTCCCTGACGGCTTCGGCGGAGTTGTTGCTGACGATGGCCACGGGGAGTTTCCGGTCACGGCAGGTGGTCAGTAGCTCGATGGCGCCTGGTGTTGGGGTCGCGTCGGTTGCCGCAGTGATCTCTTGGCGGACGGCTTCGGCGTCGACCTGGTCGGCGATGTCGGGGTGGTCGGTGTAGGCCTGGCGGAGTACTTCGAGGTGGTCGGTGGTGTCGCGGATGCGTCGGGGTAGGTCGCGGTGGTGGGTGGCGAGGATGGCGCGGAGGGCGTCAGCGACGTGGCTGTTGCGGGGTGGGGGCATGAGGGGGGTGATGGGTCCGTCGAAGTCGAGCAGGAGGGCGCGTGCTCGGCGCAGCAGCGCGGCGAGCCGGGGGTCGGCGGCCGGCGTGGTCATGGTTGGAAGGGGCGGGCGATGGTGTCCCAGACGCTGGTGAACCATTTGGTGGTTTCGCTGACGTGGAGGGAGCCGCTGGAGTCGGGGTCGGCGTCGGTGGTGTGGTGGAACAGGACGGCGTCTTTGCCCATGGGGTCGTAGATGGGGACGCGTTTGCCGCCGATAGTGACGGTGTGTTCGATGACGGGGTAGTAGCCGAAGAACAGTTCGCGGTCGTTGAGCAGGTAGACCTTGAACAGGGGCGCGGAGCTGTGGACGCGGACTTCGGCGGTGGCCTTCGTGACCAGGCCGAGGTCTTGGAGCTCGGCGACGGATTCGGTGATGCCCAGGGCGTGGCGTTCGACGAGGCGGGCCATCCGTTCGCGGACCTGCGGGTCGTCGCCGGGTTTGGTGCCGGCTCGTGAGGGCAGGGCGATGGGGTTGGCCATGTCGGACAGCAGCAGGCGGATGCGGATGGATTGGGGGGTGAGCCGGCCGTGGCGGATCTTGTCGAGGGGTTCTTGGATGATGCCGTGCAGGGTCTCGGCGGTGTACCCGGCGAAGTCCACGCGGACCTGCTCGGTGTCGAAGGCGGCTTCCAGGTGGGGGCGTAGGCCGACGGGTCGCTCGGTGCGTTCGCGGACGAACACCCCGCTGCCCTGCCGGGACACGATCAGTCCCTCCTCGCGCAGGATCCGTAGGGACTGCTGCACCGTCATCCGGGCCACCTTGTAGGTGGTGGCCAGTTCCTGCTGGGACGGCAGCCGGTCCCCGGGCTGGAACTTGCGGGTCAGGATCGCCGCGCGCAGGGCGTTCGCCACCTGCAGGTACGGGGGGCGCGGGTCGTCCGGGTCGAGGTCGCTCACCCGGGTCAGGGTACGGGCGGGGTGGCTAGCCGTGCTAGGTGCCCTGGCCTGATCGTTGACATGGCTAGCCAAGCTATGTACGTTGACCTCATCCAAATGTGGCTAGGCGGGCTGGCCATATCGACGAGAGGGTGCGACGGACATGCCGAACTACGCGGTGGACAGCAGCAGGCAGCCGATGATCGCTACGGGTGTGGTGGGGGTGGTGCAGGAGTGGGAGGACAAGCCCGGTGGTGGCCGGCGTCCCTCGGATCGGCAGGCGCGGGATGAGGGGACGGGGATGCCGTTGTGGCAGGTGGAGGTGCTGTATCAGCAGACGGCGTACGGGCGGGTGTCGTCGGTGACGGCGATGGTGGCGGTGGGGGCGCCGGAGCAGCCGGTGGTGCCGACTCTGGGTCTGGTGTCGTTCACCGGGCTACGGGCCGAGGTGCGCACGACGAAGGCCGGTGGACTGGTGGAGTCCTGGACCGCAGAGGCCCTGAACCCGGCCACCGGGACCACCGGCTCGGCTGGTGCGGCGGGGTCGTCGCGGGGGTCGCGGGCATCGAGCGGTGATGCCGCGTGAGCATCGTCGATGCTGACGGCGCTGTTGGGGGTGCGTGGTGACCGCCACGTTGGAGACCGCTCCTACCGCGGTCACGCGACGGTCGCTGACGTGGGCTGGTGTGCTGCTGGCGCTGGCCCGGGTCCTGCTGGTCGCCGTTCGGCTGTCCGGTCGTGCCGTGGTGGTGTCCGCGCGGTTCGCTGGGTGGTTGGTGTGGGAGCTGCTGCGCTGGTGCGCTCGGCATCGGCGGTGGACCGCCTGGACCATCGCAGCGCCGGCCGTGCTGCTGGTGCCGCTGGCGGTGGCGGTCCCGGATGTCCGCCCGACCGTCGCCCTGGTGTTCGCTGCCGGGTTGGCGCCGGGGGTGGTGTGTGTGGTGGCGGCGTGGGTGTGGCCGGTGGGGTGGGAACGCTGGTTCGCGGGGCCGTGGCGGCGGTTGGGGTGGTGGTGTTGGGCGTGGTCGCGGTGGACCCGGCTGTGCCGGGCGTGTGGGCTGTCGGTTCAGGTGCGGGTGGTGGAGAAGGCGAAGGCCCGCACCACCGACGGGCTACGTCGTACTGAGACGCGGATGGTGCCGCGGTGGGTGGACCCGCGGCTGCGGTGGGTGTCGGCCCGCGGCCACACGTTGACGTTGCGGGTTCGGGTGCGGGTGGGGCAGACCACCGAGGACCTGGCCGCCGCGGTGCCGGCGATCGCTGCGGCGGCGGGTGGGTGGACGCACCGCACGGTCCGGGTGTCGCCCTCGACGGTGGATGTGTGCCTGACCATGGCCGACGTCCTCGCCGCCCCCCGCGCCTCGACGCTGCACCCGTACGGACCGGTGACGGTCGGCCGAGCCGAGGACGGGCACCCGGTCGCCATCGATCCGGTGGCGGCGTGGCATGTGGCGGTGCAGGGCGCGACCCGGTCCGGGAAGTCCGCGCTCTGCTACGGCCTCCTCGGGTCCCTCGCCCACCGACCCGACGTCCTGATCTGCGGGGTCGACCCCTCCGGGATCCTTCTCGGCCCCCACCAGGGCGGCCGTGGTGCTGGGTGGATCGCTACCGGCACTGCCGACCCCGCGGCCGCGGTCGCCGCGCTGGATGGGGTGGTGGCGGAGATGGACGCCCGGATCGAGGTGCTGCACGCCGCCGGCCTGGATGCGTTGACCGCGTTCACCGCGGCGCGGCCGGTGCTGGTGGTGGTGTTGGAGGAGTACCCCGGCGCCCTGGCCGCCGCCCGCGCCTGGGACGAGGCGTACGGACGCGGCCCGGGGGACCGGTGCGCACCGTGGATCGAGCGGGCCGTCGGGCGGCTGGTGAAGGAAGGCGCCAAGGTCGGCGTCCGCCTCCTGGTCCTCGCGCAGCGGATGTCCGCGAACGCGGTCGACACCGACGACCGGTCCAACTTCGGGACCAGGATCACCCTGCGGGTGGACAACGCCGACGCCGTGCGGATGCTCCACGACGGCGTCGACGCGGCAGGGGTGAGGCAGGTGCGGCAGTTCGCGCCCGGCCTCGGGCTCATCGAGACACCCGGGCAACCACTACGACGGTGGCGGGCGGATCACACGACGTACCGGCAGTACCGCGACCGCGTCCACGCCGGCATCCAGACCACTACCAGCCCGGCCGCCTTCACCGCACCAGCACCGGCCTCGGCCGACACCGACTCGACGGGTCCGTCCGCCGAGCGGCCTGCGCGGAAGCCTCGCGCGCCTCGTCAGCCTCGGGCGCCGCGGGTTCCCCGTCAGCGGGACCACCAGGACGCGGCGCCCGGTCGACCTGCTGGGGCGGGGGAGGAGCCATGACCGGCACCAGTGCTGGTGAGCTGGCGCGGTGGGTCGAGCGCGCGGCCTGCGCCAGTCGACCGGACTTGCCGTGGATCGACGACGCGCACCGGGTCGACGCCGACGCGCGAGCCGCCATGGCGGGACTGTGCGCCTCCTGCCCGGTCGCCGCGCAGTGCCGGGCGTTCGCCGACCACACCAAGGCCAACGCCGGATGGTGGGCCGGAACCCACCGCGACGAGCACCACCGCGACCTGGACCGCCGACGGCCCACCCGGGCTCGTCCTCGTCGTCGACCGGTGGTGTCGGTGGACCTGCTCGCGGTCGCCGTCCGCTGGCAACCCGCCACGGGACGACGCCGGGCGGTGCGGTCGACCGGTGCCCGGGGCAAGTGGGAGCAGGCTGCGATCACCTGGCCCGGTCAGGACGGTGCAGCATGACAACGCGCCTACCCCGGCCCGTCGACCCGCTCGTCACCGCGGACCTGGCTCGTGATGCCGCTGTTGCGCAACGGGTCTGCGTGCGACCGGTGATGCGCACCGTCACCGACCGCGCCACCGGGCACACCTGGACCGTGCCCATCCCCTGCGGCTCCACCCGCGAGACAATCTGCCCACCCTGCTCGGCGAAGGCACGGCGCCTCCGGGCGCACCAGTGCGCCGAAGGCTGGCACCTCGTCGACGAACCCGAACCCAGCCGGCGCGACGACGAGCCCGCCGACGCCCAGGACACCGGGGACGCCGAGCCAGACGGCGACGTGGCCGAGGAGGTGGGGGAGCGGCGGACCCGCTCGACCAGGCGCCGGCGGGACGTGCCGGACCTGCCGCGGGTGCCGATGCAGGACCGCACCGTCGGGCAGACCTTCACCGCACCGTCCGGGCGGACCTACCGGCCCTCCTCCTTCGTCACCCTCACCCTGGACTCCTACGGCCGCGTGCACCCCGGCACCGGCGTCCCCGTCGACCCCGACACCTACGACTACCGGCGCGCCGCGCTGGACGCGCTGCACCTACCCAAGCTGTTCGACCGGTGGGTCCAGAACCTCCGCCGCTGCGCCGGGTACAAGGTGCAGTACTTCGCCGCCATCGAACCCCAACGACGCCTCGCCCCGCACATGCACCTGGCGATCCGCGGCGCCATCCCACGCGCCACCTTGCGGGCGGTCACCAAGGCCACCTACGCCGCGGTGTGGTGGCCCGCCCACGACGAACCGGCCTACCCCCGCGCCGACGTCGACCCGGACCGGCAACCCACCTGGGACCGCACCGAGAACCAGTACGTGTGCCCGGACTCCGGCGCGCCGCTCCCCACCTGGGACCAGGCCCTCGACGACCTGGACGCCACCCTCGACGCCGACCCCGCCACCCGCCCGACGCATCTGGCCCGGTTCGGGAGGCAGGTCGACATCAAGGGGATCATCGCCCCCAGCAGGGACGCCGACCGCGCGGTCCGGTACCTGACGAAGTACCTCACCAAGTCCATCGCCACCAGCCACACTGACAACGACGGAGCCGGCGAGCTGGACGCGGCGTACGAGGCGCACATCGACCGCCTCCACGAACACGTCCGGTGGCTGCCCTGCTCCCCGGCCTGCGCGAACTGGCTGCACTACGGCATCCAGCCGCAGAACCCCGGCCCCGGGCTGATCGCCGGCCAGTGCCCGGCCAAGGCCCACGACCGCGAATGCCTCGGCGTCGGCGGACGCCGCTGCCTGGTCTCCCGCGCCTGGACCGGCAAGACCCTCACCGAACACCGCGCCGACCGCGCCGCCGTCATCCACCAAGTCCTCGACGCCGTCGGTATCGAGGCACCGGAGACCAGACGCTGCGCGGCCGACGTCCTCGACACCGACGGCCGGCCTCGGTTCGTCTGGCAAGACCTGCCCGTCACCGAACGGGACTACGTCGCCGTCATCGCCGACTCCCTACGCCAGCAACAACGCTGGCGAGCTGAGTACGAGCGGGCCAAGACCGTTGCCGCGCAACGCGACGGGCCACCGGCGCGTGACGACGTGGTGCCTGTGGACGAGCTTTCGGCAACGACCATCCGCCACCCGGCGGCCTGACTGGTGAGAGGGGAAGGACCGTGGACAAGCTCCTGTTCACGCCGCGCGAGGCCGCCGTCCTGCTGGGCGTCGGTCGGAGCAAGGTGTACGAGTGGATCACGTCCGGGCGGTTGAGCTCGGTCAAGGTCGACGGATGCCGTCGGATCACCCGGGACGCGCTGGTGGAGTTCGTCGCCGCGCTCGGGGACCACGAGGCAGCCTGATGGCCGCGCGTCGAGGGCGGGGTGAGGCGTCGGTGTACCGCGAGGGCGACCGGTGGCGGGGTGCGCTGTCCCTGGGCTATGACCAGCACGGCCGGCGTCGTCGTAAGAAGGTCACCGGCCGGACGAAGGCCGAGGTGCTGGCCAAGCTCCGCGAGGTGCAGCGGCAGGTGGCGGGTGGCGCTCCGGTCCCGGACGACCGGATCACCGTGGAGCAGTTCCTCCGCCGGTGGTTGACGGTCTCGCTGCCCGGGCACGTCGAGGACTCGACCCTGGACGGCTACGCGGACACGGCGCGGCTGCACCTGGTGCCGACGCTCGGCCGGCGTCCGCTGAACCGGTTGGGCGTGGCCGAGCTGGACGCGCTGTGGAAGGCCAAGCGGGACGCCGGCTACAGCTCGAACTCGGTGCGGATCATGCGGACCGTGCTGCGCAAGGCGCTCAGCCAGGCCGAGCGGGAGGGCCTGGTCCTGCGGAATGTGGCCGCGTTGTCGACGCCGCCGCAGGTGGTGGCCGAGCCTGGGCGGTCCTTGACCGTCGACCAGGCCCGCACCCTGCTCGACGCCGTCGCCGGCCACCGGCACGCGCCGCTCGTCCTGGTGATGCTCACGTTCGGGTTGCGCCGGGGTGAGGCGTTGGCCCTGCGGTGGGCCGACCTCGACGTCGGCAACCGCACGCTCGGCGTGACGTCCGGTCTGCGACGGGTCCGCACCCGCGAGCCGGACGCGCCGCGCCGAACTCGGCTGGTCCTCACCCGGTTGAAGACGCGGCGGTCGCGGCGGGTGCTGTTCCTGCCGCCACCGCTGGTCGACGTGCTTGTCCAGCACCGCGGCCGGCAGGACGAGGAGCGGTGCGCCGCCGGGTCGGCGTGGCAGGACCACGGGCTGATCTTCCCCAGCGAGGTCGGGTCACCGCTCGACCCGGACAACTTCTCGCACTGGTTCACCCGCCTGTGCCGCACCGCCGGCCTCGGGCACTGGCACCCGCACGACCTGCGGCACTCGGGTGCCTCGATGATGCTCGCCCTCGGGGTCCGCCTCGAGGTGGTGTCCGAGGTGCTCGGGCACGCGAGCATCGCGATCACCAAGGATGTGTACGGCCACCTGGCCGAGGGCGATAAGCGACGTGCCGCCGAGTCGATGTCCGCCGCGCTCTCGACGGCGTGGAGTGCCGATGGCTCCACGGATGGCTCCCACGGTCAGGTGAACGGCCACCCCGGGGACGCAACAGCCCCGCTCCGGCATCCCGGGGCGGGGCTGTGACCTGCGGTGTTGCTGTCTCAACGCAACGCGCGCCCGAAGGGATTCGAACCCCTAACCTTCTGATCCGTAGTCAGATGCTCTATCCGTTGAGCTACGGGCGCTTGGTTCTCAGACCATCATCGATCGTAGCGGAGCTTCTACACCCCGGGCGATTCGGCTCCTGGGGCTGACGGGACGGGGCCGGCACATTGCGTGATGATTCAGTTTTGAACCGCAAGATCGGCGCACCAGTCGGCGTTCGGTGAGCGATTTCACGCCGACAATCCAAGATTTGGTGTGCCTGCTCTGTGGTCTGTCGATACCGTCGGCGCCACTGGCCGGACTCGCGGCGATCAAAGCGCTCCGACCGCCGCGGCCGACGTTCTGGAGAACCCGGCGGCCCGGCCGAGATGGTCAACGACGACCACGGAGGAACGTTCGCCATGACCGCCGACACGACGTCCGTGACCCCTGGCAACGACGACGGGCCAAGGGGTGCCGAGCCAGTCACGCCGGATGACGCTCCCCGGCCTCCAGCACGAGATCCGCAGTCTGCACCAGACCCGACCTCCCACTCCCGCTTGCTCGCGTGGGCTCGGGAGGTCGCCGAGCTCACCACGCCGGACCGGGTCCACTGGGTCACTGGCGACGACGCCGAGTGGGCGGCGCTCACCGACCAGCTCGTCCAGGCCGGCACGTTCACCCGGCTCGACCCGGCCAGGAAGCCGAACTCGTTCCACTGCGTCTCCGACCCCACCGACGTCGCGCGGGTCGAGGACCGCACATTCATCTGCTCCCGCGAGGAGAAGGACGCCGGTCCCACCAACAACTGGATGGACCCGGCCGAGATGAAGCGGATCATGCTCGGGCTCTACCGCGGGTGCATGACCGGCCGGACCATGTACGTCATCCCGTTCGTCATGGGCCACCTGGAAGCCGAGCGGCCGATGTTCGGCGTTGAGATCACCGACTTCGCCTACGTCGCCGTGTCCATGCGGGTGATGGCCCGGGTCGGCACCAGCGTGCTGCGCCGGATGGAGGAGCTGGACGCCGACTTCGTGCCGGCGCTGCACTCGGTGGGCGCGCCGCTCGCGCCAGGCCAGGCCGACGTGCCGTGGCCCTGCAACGAGACCAAATACATCGTCCAGTTCCCGCAGGAGCGGATGATCTGGAGCTTCGGCTCCGGGTACGGCGGCAACGCCCTGCTCGGCAAGAAGTGCTACAGCCTGCGGATCGCCAGCGTGCTGGCCCGCGACGCCGGCTGGCTCGCCGAGCACATGCTGATCCTGAAGATGACCAGCCCGCAGCGGCAGGTGCACTACATCGCCGCCGCGTTCCCCAGCGCCTGCGGCAAGACCAACCTGGCCATGCTGGAGCCGACCATCCCGGGCTGGACGGTCGAGACCCTCGGTGACGACATCGCCTGGATGCGGTTCGGTGAGGACGGTCGGCTGTACGCGGTCAACCCCGAGGCCGGGCTGTTCGGTGTCGCCCCGGGAACCGGATGGCACACCAACCCGAACGCGATGCGCACCATCGCCCAGGGCAACTCGGTGTTCACCAACGTGGCGCTGACCGATGACGGCGACGTGTGGTGGGAGGGCATGACCGAGCATCCCCCGGCGCACCTGACCGACTGGCAAGGCCGGGACTGGACGCCGCGGACCGCAGACGACGGCCCCGCTGACGCGCCGGAGCTGACCTCGCACCCGAACTCGCGGTTCTGCACCCCGATCCGGCAGTGCCCGATCCTCGCTCCCGAGTACGACGACCCGAACGGCGTCCCGATCTCGGCGATCCTGTTCGGCGGTCGCCGCCGGACCACGATCCCGCTGGTGACGGAGTCCCGGGACTGGGCGCACGGCACGTTCATGGGCGCCACCCTGTCGTCGGAGACCACCGCCGCTGCGACCGGCGCGGTCGGTGTGGTGCGGCGGGACCCGATGGCGATGCTGCCGTTCATCGGCTACCACGTCGGCGACTACGTCCAGCACTGGATCGACGTCGGCAAGGGGGCGGACGCGAGCAAGCTGCCGCGGATCTTCTACGTCAACTGGTTCCGCCGGGACGCCGAGGGGCGCTTCCTGTGGCCGGGGTTCGGGGAAAACGGTCGGGTGCTCAAGTGGGTCGTCGAGCGGCTGGACGGAACCGCTACCGCGGTCGAGACGGTGATCGGCCACGTGCCGACGCCGCAGTCCTTGGACACCGACGGGCTGGATCTGTCCGCCGACCAACTTGACGCGTGTCTGGCGGTGGATCCATGGGAGTGGCGGGCCGAGGTGTCGCAGATCCACGACTGGTTCGAGTTCATCGGGGACGCGTTGCCCACCACGTTGTGGACGGAGCTGGACGGCTTACGCGCCCGCCTGGGCGACTGACTGGCCACGGCCACGGCTGACGTCGAGGGCCGGCCGCGGTGATCGGGCCGCGGTGATCGGGCCATGGTCATCGGGCCGCTGCGCCGAGCCGTTGAGCCGACCGATCTGGCCCGGCGGCCGGACCGGCCAGCCGGCACCAGCGGTTGGGTCCGGCTGCGTCGGCCATGTTGAATGACGGCATGCCGGAGCAGGAAGGCCCGCCCCCGCCGCAGCTCGATCGGTCGTCCGGGTCGTCCGGGTCGTCCGGGTCGTCCGGGTCGTCCTGGTCCGCCGGGGCGGCCGGAGGTGGCGGTTCGCCGACCAGTGGGCCACCGGTCGAGCGGGGGCGGCGCCGGTGGCCCTGGGCGGCCGGCGTGCTGGTCCTCGCGATGCTGCTCACCGGCGGCGGGTTCACGGCGTACCGGGCCGCGCAGTCCTCGGCTGACGCCGCCGCCCGGGCGTTCGCGGAGCGGGTCGAGGCGGCGGTGGCCGCCGGCCGGGTTGACTCGCTGCCGTTCGACGGGGCAGACGCCGGCACCCGGCAGCGTGAGGTCACCGAGGCGCTCGGCGGGCTGGGGTCGACCACCGCTGACACCCGCCTTGGGGACGTCGAGCGCGACGGTGCCGTCGCCACCGCGTCGATCGCCGTCCGGCGGGAGCTGCCGGGCGGGGTCGTGTGGGAGTACCGGCTGCCGATCCGCTTGCGGGACAATGGGTCCGGTTGGCGGGTTCCAGCTGAGCAGCGGTTGGTGCACCCGGAGCTGGAGCTGGGGCAGCAGCTGCGGGTGACCCGCGATCCGGCCGAGCGTGCCGGCGTCACCGGTGCTGGCGGCCAGCCGATCGTGGTGCCGCGGACGGTGGTGGATGTCGGGATCCAGCCCAGCCGGGTCACCGGGTCGGCGCCCGAGCTGGCCCGTCGGGTGGCCGTGGTCGTCGACGTGGACGCCGGCCCGCTCGTCGAGCGGGTCCAGGCCGCTGCGCCGGACGCGTTCGTCGACGTGATCACTTTGCGGCGCAGCGACTACGACGCGGTCCAGGACCGGTTGCGACCGCTGCCCGGAGTGGTGTTCCGCGAACGCGAGCAGCCGCTGGCCCCGACCCGGGAGTTCGCCCGGGCACTGCTCGGCACCGTCGGCCCGGTGACCGCGCAGACCGTCGAGGCCAGCGGCGGTCGGTACGCCCCCGGCGACGTCGCCGGGTTGTCCGGCCTGCAGGAGCAGTACGACGAGCAGCTGGCCGGCATTGCCGGGCTCACCGTCGCGGCCGGCGCCCGGAGGTTGTTCGCTGTTGGGGCACGACCGGGCACCACGCTGCGCACCACCCTGGACGTCGACGTCCAGCGTGCCGCCGACGCGGCCCTCGACGGCCTGGCCGCTCCGGCCGCGCTGATCGCCGTCGATGTGCGGACCGGCGGGGTGCTGGCGGTGGCGAACAGCCCGCAGGCCGGGTTGAACCGCGCGATGGTCGGCCGCTACCCACCGGGTTCCACGTTCAAGATGGTGACCACGTTAGCGTTGCTGGAGAAGGGGTTGCGGCCCACCGACCGGGTGGCCTGCCCACCGACCGCGACCGTCGACGGTCGCAGCTTCCGCAACGTCGAGGGCGGGCAGCTCGGCGACGTGCCCTTCCGCACCGACTTCGCGCAGTCCTGCAACACCGCGTTCGTCGCGCTGTCCGACCGGCTGGACGCCGACGACCTCACGACGACCGCCCGCCAACTCGGCATCGGCGCGGACTGGGACGTCGGCGCCGATGCGTTCACCGGCAGCGTGCCGGCGCCGGAGTCGGACGTGGAGCGTGCGGCGGCCTCGTTCGGGCAGGCCCGAGTCGAGGTGTCCCCGCTCGCGCTCACCATCGCCACCGCGTCGGTGGCCCGGGGCAGCTACCTCCCGCCGTCCTTGGTGGTCCGAGACTTCGGTGAGCGCCCGAGCCCGGAACCGTTGCCAGACAAGTCGATCCGCACGCTGCAGTCGCTGATGCGGGACGTCGTGACCGACGGCAGCGGCGCTGCGGTGGCCGCGGTGCCGGGCGGTCCGGTGCGCGGCAAGACCGGCACCGCCGAGTTCGGCACCGCGTCCCCGCCGCAGACCCGGGCGTGGTTCACCGGCTGGCAGGGGGACGTCGCGTTCACCGCGTTCGTCGAGGAGGGTGAGAGCGGTGGCCGGGTCGCCGCCCCGGTCGCCGCCCGCTTCCTGCGGCTGCTCAACGGCTGACAGCCGGTGACCAGGACCACCCGACGCTGTTCACCGGCCGGCGGGCAGCACCCCGGCGAGGCGGTCGAAGGTGACGAGCAGCGGGGCGGCGGCCAGCGTCGCACCGAGCAGCCGCCACCCGGTCCGGCGGACGGCGACCCGCCACCGCGGGCGGCCCGGGGCAGATCCGGCCAGCACCCCGGACCAGGCCCACACCAGCAGGGCGACCCCGCCCGGCAGCACGACCTCGTACCACCGGGGTGGGGCTGTCTCGCCCAGGCCGAGCAGGGGTGGCGCCGCCGATCCGGCCGCCGCACCAGCTGTCGGTCGGCCCCGGCGGTCGTCGGTCACGGTCCGCCCACCTGCCGCGCCGCCGACAGGGACGTCGATGCGCTCGGCCACCACCACGAGCCGCTGAGCCGCGCTGAACCGGGGGTGGCAGGTCACCAGGGTGAGCCGGTCGACCGTGGCGTCCTGATCGGTCACCGATGCGTCGTCCGGCCGCACGATGCGATGCCCCGGGCCGTTCACGGCGTCGGGCGCACCGCCGCGCTGGTCCTCGCCGGACGAGGTGACCGGCGAGGCTCCCGACGGGGCGACCACCCGGTAGCGCGCTGATCCGCGGGCGTCGGACCACTGCACCGTATCCCCCGGGCGCAGGCGGTCCAGGTGCGCGAACGGAGCGCCCCAAGTGGTGCGGTGCCCGGCGACGACGGCGTTTCCGGGATCGCTGGGCCGGGACGTGCCCACCAGGTGACCCGGGCCGCGTTGCAGGGCGGATCGGGTGGCGGTGTCGAGCACGACGACATCCAGGTCGAGGTCGGGGATCTGCAGGACGCCGAGCGCGCCTGTCTCCCTGGTCCGGGCGGGCGAGGTGCCCGGCCCCCCGGTCACGGTCGTCCTGCCGGCGGAGCCGGCAGGGTCGGTGGCACCCACCGCGGTCCGCAGCTCGCGCTGCTCCAGGGCGGCGCGCAGGTCGGTGATCCAGTACTGGTGCAGCGCGAACAGCAGGCCGAGGGCGGCCACCGTGGTGAGCGCGGCCCCGAGCCGGGCGGCCCACCGGGTGGTCGCCGACCGCGCTGGTGGGCGTGGAAGCTGTCCGGGTGCCGCCGGGCGCTCGCCGTCGACGTCGCCGGGCGGGCCTTCTGGAGGGTCGTCGGGAAGGGCTGAGCTGCTGACCATCCCGTGGTACCTTCCTCACCGAATGAGATTGATTCTCATCATGATACGGCGGTGCAGGTCTCGCTCCCGTCATCCGCTGGTGCGCGCGGCCCCGGTCCACCGGGGGGGGGTCGTCCTGAGATCGGCCAGACGTCTGCGAGGAGGCACCGTGACCATCGTTCCATCGTCCTGCCCGGCACCCGATGCGCAGCCAGGGCGGATCACCGCCCGGGTGACGGCGTCAGCCATCCGGCCGCGTCGTGCACGCAGGCTGGGCGCTCTGCTGGCGGCCGGGGTCGCGGCGGCGGTCGCGGTCGTGGTGACCTCGGGCCAGGCCCCGGCGAGCACGGCCGACCCGCTGGTCCTGGACTCCGGGCACGTCGATGCCGTCCACCTGGTCTTGGAGGGCGACCGGCTGGAGATGCTGCTGCGCGAGGACGTCACCGGCCGAGATGTCGTCCACGACCCTCGGGACGTCTTGCTGCACGTGAGCGACCAGGCCCGGTTCGAGGTCCCGGACAACCCCGACTTCGCGTTCCTCGGCCAGCCCGGTGCGAGTACCTGGCTGATCCCGGAGGTCCAGAACCCGGACGTGGTGTGGGCCGGCTGGAGCACCGAGGAGATCCCCCGGGGCGGGCTGCGCGGGAACACCGTGACTCTTGCCCTCACGCAGGTCGACGGGCCTGGCACCGTGCACGTCTTCACCAACGGTCCGGTGGGCGAGCCGGTGATGGTCTTCGACCCGCAGGCCGGGCCGACCGAGACCGACGTGCCCACCGGGCCGGGCAACCACGCGCACGCCAACTGGGCGTTCTCCCAGCCGGGTCGGTACCAGCTGACCTTCACCGCGACCGGGAAACTCGCCGACGGCACTCCCGTGCGGGCGTCCGCCAGCTACGCGATCGCCGTCGGTGACCTCGGCACCCCCGGCCCGACGCCGACCACCCCCGGCCCCAGCCCGACCACGCCCAGCCCGACCACGCCCAGCCCGACCACGCCAGGCCCGACCACGCCAGGCCCGAGCCCGACCACGCCCAGCCCGACCACGCCGAGCCCGACCACGCCAGGCCCGAGCCCGACCAGCCCGGACCCGAGCCCGACCGCTCCTGAGCCCACCGGCCCGGGTGCAGGTCCCGGCGAGGGGGCTGCGGAGCAGCAGATCGTGGCGTCCATCCCGGACAGCGACGGCGGGTTGGTGCTGAGCGTCGCCCCGGACGAAGGCGCGGTCGTGCTGCCGGAGGCCGAGCTGGCGCCGTCCGGTGATCGTTGGCAGGCCGCTGTGCCCCTGCACCCCGTGCGGGTGACCGACACCCGTCGAGGTTCACCCGGCTGGAACGTCACCGGTCGGGTCGGGGCCTTCGCTGGAGAGGCCGAGGACCTGCCCGGCTCCTCTCTCGGGTGGACGCCCGCGGTGACGGACCAGCCGGCCGGCACCGGGGTGGTCGCCGGCACCCCGGTGGCCCCGGGCTCCGCCGACGGTCTCGGCCGGTCCGCCACCCTGGCCAGCGCGCCCGCCGGTTCCGGCTCGGGGACGTCGGTGCTGGCCGCGCAGCTGCGGCTCAGCGTGCCGGTGGGCGTGGTCCCCGGCCGGTACACCGCCACCCTCGTGCTCACTGTGATCTGAATGGCGACCACCCCGCTCGGCACCAGCCCGCCGCGACTGTCACTGGCCCTCACGGCTGCCACGGTGGTCGTTCTCGCGACCCAACCCCCGGCGGGTGCCGGGGCGCTCGGCGGTTCGGCTTCCATGGCGGTCGTGTCCCGCTCTGCGCCTGCGGCCGAGTCGACGACACCGGGGACGCGGTCGGGCAGCGGGCAGCCGATCACTTGGGGGGTCGCTCCGGCCGGAAAGGGCGAACGGGCCGGGCGCGCCGCGTTCGCGCACCGGCTCGACCCCGGCCGGTCGGTGTCGGACGTCGTCCGGGTGAGCAACTACTCGACGTCGCCGCTGCGGTTGCGGGTCTATCCGCAGGACGCGGTGAACACCCGGCAGGGTGGCTACGACCTGTTGTCGGTGGACGAGGCCCCGCGAGGGGTCGGGGCGTGGGTCCGGCTGACCCGGCGGACCATCACCGTGCCGGCTCGCGCGGACGTCGACGTGCCGTTCCGGATCGAGATGCCGCCGAAGGCGACGCCCGGTGACCACGCCGGCGGCGTCGTCGCGGCCCTGGTCGGACCGGGCCGCGACGAGCAAGGCCGCGAGGTGCTGGTGGAGCGCCGGGTCGGTGCCCGGGTCTACCTGCGGGTCCCCGGGGCCGTGCGGACGGAGCTGTCCGTGCAGGCTCTGTCCGGCAGGTACGACGAGTCCCTGAACCCGGTCGGACCGGGTGCGGTGCCGCTGTCGTACGACGTGCGCAACACCGGAAACGTCCGGCTGTCCGCTCAGCCGTGGGCGCGGGTCAGCGATCCGACCGGCCGGGTCGTGCGGGTGGTCAGCGGTCCGGTGGTGCGGGAGGTGCTGCCGGGCCAGACCGTCACCGTGGTGCTGCGGGTGCCGCGGGTCTGGCCTCTGGGCCGTCTGCAGGTGCGGGTGGGTGCCCGGCCCGGCCCGGCGCCGGCCGCGGAGGTGATCGGCGGCGGCACTCGGCCAGCCCCGGCCGCCGAGCGGACTGCTACCCGAGACCTCTGGGCGATGCCCTGGGCGACGCTCGCCGTCCTCGCGCTGCTGGTCGTGCTGACCACCGCCTGGTGGCGTCGCCGTCGCCAGGCGGTCGCCGAGCCCGCACCGCCACCGGCCCCACCCGGGCCGAGCGCCACGGGTTCCGCCCCAGGTGGGCAAGCGCCAGGTGGGCCAGCAGTCGCGGCGGTCGGTTCGAGCATGCGCGTGACGGCGGCGACTGCGACGGCGGCGACTGCGACGGCGGGGAGGGCGGCGCGATGACGGCGACCACACGGACGATCCCGGCGCGGCGCCAGCCGCGCCAGCACGGCTGGCGCGGCTGGCCCGTCGGCACCCTGGTGATCGCCGTCGCGCTCGGCGCGTGCAGCCTGCCCGACCGCCCGGGCAGCGGCTCGGACTCGCAAGTCGATGTCGTGGTGTCCACCGAGATCCTCGCCGACCTGGCCCGCCAGGTCGGTGGCGACCGGGTGTCGGTCGAGACGGTCGTCCCGGAGGGTGGGGACCCGCACTCCTTCGAGCCGACACCGAGGGACGCCCGCAGGGTGGCCACCGCGGACCTGGCCTTCACCAACCACCTGCTGCTGGAGACCCACGCCCTGATCAAGATGTTCGACGCCAACGTTCCCGACGGCACCCCGAGCATCGCCCTGGCCGAGAGCGCCGAGCAGTACGGTGCCTCGTTGATCCCGCTGGTGGAGAACCTCGAGCTGGACACCATCTGGCTGGGCTTCGCGGTCCGCGGCGAGGCGCAGCGGCGCAGTGACGAGATCCAGCTGCGGGCGACCCGCCTCCAGGGTCCGGGTGAGCTGTCCGTCTACCTGACCCAGACCCTGGGCGACCCGGAACGCTACGTCACCTCCGCGGACGGTCTGGGCGCCGAGGATCTGGTCCGGCTGCCGCCGGACGCGCACACCCACGTGAACTGGGCCTTCACCCGCCCCGGCGAGTACCGGCTCGACCTGGAGGCCACCCTGGTGTCCGGGGGTCGCCGCACCCCGGTCGGGTCCGGCACGGTGCGGTTCGCGGTCGGCGTCGACCCGGCTCCGCTGGCCCGGGGTGGCCGGGTACTGGACGACGGGCACACCGACGTCGCGGTGGACCTGGACGCCCGGCGGATCGTCGCCCGCACCGACGAGCAGGGCGACGTCCCGCTGGCCGACGCGCTGATCGAGGTGCCGGACCACGCGGTCGAGGCGGTCCCCCGCGACGAGCGGTTCGGCTTCCTCGGGCGGCCGGGGACGAGGATCTGGCAGCTGCCGCAGGCCGTGCTGGGCAAGCACGTGCACGGCGAGGTGGACCCGCACCTGTGGCACGACGTGCGCAACGCCCGGGCCTACGTGCGGGCGATCGCCGACGCCCTGGCCGACGTCGACCCGGATGGCCGGGAGGTCTACCACCGCAACCGGGACGCCTACACGGCCCGGCTCGACGCGCTGCACCGCGAGGTCGCGAGCACCCTGGCCACGATCCCGCGGGAACGCCGGCAGCTGGTGACCACCCACGACGCGTTCGGGTACCTCGCCCGGGCGTACGGGCTGACCGTCGCGGGGTTCGTGGTGCCGAACCCCGCGCAGGAGCCGAGTGCCGCGCAGGTGCGCGAGCTGAGCGACACCATCCGCCGGGTGGACGTCCCGGCGGTGTTCGTCGAGCCCAACCTGCAGCGTCGTGCGGACGTGCTGCGCCGGGTCGCCGGGGACGCCGCGGTGGACGTCTGCACCATCCACGGCGACACGTTCAGCCCGGTCGCCCGTGACTACGTCGCGATGATGCGGCACAACGCCCAGGAGCTGGCCCGTTGCCTCACGCAGGAGTCGTCATGAGACCTTCCACCGCCGACCCCACCGCTGTCGGGTCCCCCACTGCCGAAACCAGCGCCATCGGGTCCGTCCGCGGCGCCGGCCGTCCCGGTTTCCGGCGCGTCGCGCACATCGTCGCCGTGGCCACGCTCGCGCTGCTGGCTTCGCAGGCTGGGGTGGCCACGACGGCGGCCTCAGTGTCGGCCGCCGACCGCACGGTCATCGCCGACGGGCACGTGGACATCGGGCCGCGGATGGTGGACGACCGGTGGGTGTTCCAGGCGCGTGATGACAACGCCAGCCCACCGCGGTGGCGGGACATCGGCTCGATCGTGCTGCACGTTCAGGAGTCCTCCCGGATCACCGTCCCCGACGGCGACGGCTACGCGTTCCTCGGCGAGGCCGGGTCGCCGGTGTACGTGCTGCCGCAGGTGCAGCGGGCCGGCCTGGTCTGGCCGGGGTGGAACACCCAGGACCCGTCGGTCGTGGACGGCGTGCGCGGCGACGTCACCTGGACGCTGCGTGGGGTGGACGGGCCGGGTGAGTTCAACCTGTTCGTCACCGACTCCTTCGGCCAAGCCAGCGCCGTGTTTGACGGCGCCAAGGCGTTCCCGCAGGCGACGAGGGTGCGACCGAACACGCACGCGCACGGCAACTGGTCGTTCAGCGAGCCCGGCATCTACCAGTTGGAGATGTCGATGAGCGGCACCACCCAGGACGGCGACGCCGTCACCGACACCCGCACGCTGGTGCTGGCCGTGGCGACCGATCCGGGTGCGGCCCCGCCGGCCTCGTCCGGCGGGGGGTCCAGCGGCGCCGGCGCGGGCGGGGGCAGCGGTTCTGGGTCTGCCGAGGGCGAGCGATCCCAGGAGCAGGGTGGGTCCGGCTCGGGCGGCACGGACCTGCCCAACACCGGCGACGGGTACGTGCTGCCGGTCGCGGCCGGTGCGCTGGTGGTCCTGCTGGGTGGCGTCGGCCTGCGGGTTGGCGCCCGGCGCCGGGCGGCGCGGAGCGTCGGCAGCGCTCCGTGACCTCCACCGACTCCGTGGGGGCTCGGCCGCTGGACGTCCGCGACCTGGTGGTCCGGCTGGCGGACCGGCCGGTGCTGAGCGGGGTCGACCTGCGGGCCGACCCGGGGGAGCTGGTCGGCCTGATCGGTCCCAACGGCGCCGGTAAGACCACCCTGCTGCGCAGCGTCCTGGGGTTGGTCCCACGGGCGTCCGGTCACGTCGAGGTGTTCGGCCGGCCACCGGTGCGGGCTCGGCCGCTGGTCGGGTACGTGCCGCAGCGGCACGAGTTCGCCTGGGACTTCCCGATCGACGTCGAGCACGCGGTGCTGAGCGGTCGGGTCCGGATGATCGGCCTGCTGCACCGGCCGGGCCGCGCTGATCGGGAGGCGGTCCGGGACGCCGTGCACGCCGTGGGTCTGGACGCCCTGCGGCGCCGGCCGATCGGGCAGCTGTCGGGGGGGCAGCGGCAGCGGGTGCTGGTCGCCCGGGCGCTCGCCGTCCGGCCTCGGCTGCTGCTGCTGGACGAGCCGTTCACCGGCCTGGACACCGCCACCCAGGAGGCGCTCAGCGAGGTGGTGTCGGGGTTCGTCCGCGGCGGCGCTGAGGGCACCGCGGCGGTGCTGACCACCCACGACCTGACTGCCGCGGTGCTGCTGTGCAGCCGGCTGTGCCTGGTGAACCGGCGGGTGGTGGCCGACGGGCCGCCGGCCGAGCTGCAGCAGGCGGACGTGTGGATGGAGACGTTCGGCGTGCCGTCGCCGCGGCAGCTCGGCACCCACCGCACGCCGGGGCCGATCGTGTCGCCCACCGGGAGCCGGTGATGGGCGACCTGGTGGCGCTGCTGCTCGACCCCTGGTCCGAGGAGTTCATGCGCCGGGCGCTGCTCGCCGGCGCCGCGGCCGCGGTCGCCTGCGCGGTCACCGGCACCTTCGTCGTGCTGCGCGGAATGGCGTTCATCGGTGACGCGATCGCCCACTCGGCCTTCCCCGGGGTAGCTGTCAGCTACGTCCTGGGGGCCAACCTGGCCCTCGGCGGAGCGGCGGCTGCGGTCCTGGTGGCCGTGCTGATGGCGTTGGCGGCGCGCAACCGACGGCTCAAGGAGGACACGTCCATCGGGGTGTTCTTCGCGTTCTCGTTCGCCCTCGGGCTGGTGGTGATCAGCACCCAGGACAGCTACACCGGTGACCTGGCGTCCTTCCTGTTCGGGCAGATCCTCGGCATCAGCGACGGTGACGTGCTCACCGTGCTCGGGGTCGGTGGCCTGGTGGTGGCCACGACGCTGCTGGTGCGCCGGCAGCTGGTGGCCGTTCTGCTGGACCGTGAGACCGCGGCCGCCCTCGGGCTGCGGGTGTCCGCCTGGGACCTGCTGCTCTACGTGCTGGTGGCGCTGGCGATCGTCATCTCGCTGCAGGCGGTGGGGAACGTGCTGGTGCTGGCGCTGCTGGTGACCCCGGCCGCTGCGGCCCGGCTGGTGACCGACCGGCTGGGCGTCACGATGCTGCTCGCCTCGGTGATCGGTGCCGGCTCGGCGGTCACCGGGCTGTACCTGTCCTACTACTACGACCTCGCGTCCGGGGGCCTGATCGTGATGGTCGTCACCGCGGTGTTCGGGGTGTGCTGGGTGCTGCACAAAGTCGTGCGCAGCCGACCGGACGGGCGGGTCTCGACTGGTGTGGAAGAAGCCTCGGCATTTCCACAATAATGAGAACAGTTCTCGATAAGGTGGGTTCATCCACCCCCGAACTCAAGGAGAGCTGATGCTCATGCGTTCCAGCCGCGCGGTCGTCGCGGTCGTCGGCGGTCTCAGTGCCGCCGCCTTAGCCCTGAGCCCGTCGGCCCAGGCCGCCTCGCTCGTCTCCATCTCCCAAGGTCACATCGACGCCATCGACGTTGGCTTCGAGGGCGGCGAGCTGGAGATCTCGATCCACGACCAGACGGTCACCCCGGACGTCGAGCGTGACCCGGCCGACGTGGTGATGGTCGTCAAGCGGGCCGCCAAGTGGTCGGTGCCGAGCGATCCGGCGTTCGCGTTCCTCGGCCGCCCGGGCACCAAGGTGTGGCTGCTGCCTGAGATCCAGGACAGCAACTTGCTGTGGCCCGGGATCGCTGCCGAGGAGATCGCCGCCGGTGCCCTGGTCGACGACACGGTGCGGATCGAGGCCACCCGGTTCTCCGGCCCGGACGGTGTCAGCCTGTTCACCAACGGCCCGAGCGGCGAGCCCCAGGTGATCGCCGACAGCGAGGACAACCAGCCTGACCGGCTGGACATGCCAGTCGGCCAGCACGTCCACGCCAACTGGGCGTTCGAGAAGGCCGGCACCTACCGGATCACCGTGCAGGCCACGGGTCGGCTCGCCAGCACCGGCCAGACGATCCGGTCCGCCCCGGCCGTCCTGACCTTCCAGGTGCAGCGATGAGCGCCCACGGCCGGCTCCGGGCGCTCGCCCGCGGTTGGCTGGTCGGGGTCGTCGCGGTCGTCACGAGCCTGGCGCTGGCATCGCCGGCACAGGCCGCGACCTACTCGACGGGCCACTTCGACCTGCTGGACGTCGACTACAGCGGCTCTGGGTCGCCGACGCTCGACGTCAAGCAGTACTCGACGGGCAACGACGACCTCAGCCCGGCTGGCAACACCTTCCGGGTGCTACCGGCCGCGCAGACCACCCTCGGCAGCGGGCTGTCCTGCATCGGGACGGCCTCGACCCAGGTCTACCGGCTGCCGCAGACGCTCAATTCCAGCCTGCTGTACGCGGGCTGGAACGCAGAGGACTCGACCGGCAACGTGACGTTGCAGCTGGTCAGCGCCTCAGTGCCGAGCGGGGCCAAGTTCGCCCTCTACCAGGCGGTGACCGGTGGTACCAGCATCAAGCTCAACACCACCACCGGCAGCTGCAACCGCTCCTCGTTCGCCATGACCGCCGGCACTCACGCGCACGCCAACTGGGTGTTCACCAAGGCGGGCACCTACACGCTGACCTTCAGGGCCACGGTCGGCTCGGCGAGCTCGGCCAACGTCGCCTACACATTCAGCGTCGGCTGATCCCGTGCATGGTGGCCCGCCGGGCACGTCCTGGCGGGCCACCATGCACTCCCACCGTTCATCCCGTCCACAAGGAGATCGCCATGCGGACCACTACTCGTTGGCTCGGCGTCCTGGCTGCCACGGTGAGCGCGGTGCTGGGGGTCGCGCTCGCCGCTCCCGCGCACGCCGCCACCTACTCTCGCGGCCACTTCGACCTGTTGGACATCGACTACGGCGGCACCGGTTCGCCCACCCTGGACGTCAAGCGCTACTCCCCGGTCGATGACGACGTGAACCCGTCCGGCGACACCTTCCTGGTGCCGTCCGGGGCGCGAGGCACCCTGGGGTCCGGCCTGTCCTGCGTCGGGTCGGCGTCCTCCCAGGTGTACCGGCTGCCGCAGACCGCGAACTCCCGACTGTTGTACGCCGGCTGGAACGCCGAGAACTCCACCCGCGGTGCCACCGTGGAGCTGGTGCGGTCGTCAGTGCCGAGCGGCGCTCGGTTCGCGCTCTACCAGGCCACCACCGGCAGTGTGAGCGTCAAGCTCAACACCGCCTCCGGCACCTGCCGCCGGGCGTCGTTCGCGGTTGCGGCCGGCTCGCACGCGCACGGAAACTGGGTGTTCACCCAGGCCGGCACGTATCGGCTGACCTTTCGGGCGACCGTCGGAACCGCCCGTTCGAGCGAGGTGACCCTCACCTTCCGGGTGGGCTGAGGGAGCCTGGTCAGGTGACCGCCCATCGGACGCGTTGACCACGTCGTGGACCGAGCTGAAACGGCCTGTGCGCCCGCATGGCCGCCGATTGATCTCAAGATCCTCCGTGGGGCGCCGTGCAATCCCAGCGGATCGTGCGTGCGAGGATGGCCGCATGGAGGCGACGCTGCACACCAATCACGGGGACATCCGGGTCGAGCTGTTCGAGAACCACGCACCAAAGACGGTGCAGAACTTCACCGGTCTCGCTCAGGGCACCAAGGAATGGAAGGACGAGCGCACCGGCCAAGCCAGCACCGAGCCGTTCTACGACGGCCTGACGTTCCATCGGATCATCCCTGGCTTCATGATCCAGGGCGGCTGCCCGCAGGGCACCGGCCGCGGCGGACCGGGGTACACGTTCGACGACGAGATCCACCCCGAGCTCAGCTTCACCAAGTCGTACCTGCTCGCGATGGCGAACGCCGGCAAGACCGGCGGGAAGGGCACCAACGGCTCGCAGTTCTTCGTCACCGTCGAGCCGACCACGTGGTTGCAGGGCAAGCACACCATCTTCGGTGAGGTCACCGATCAGGCCAGCCGCGATGTCGTCGACGCCATCGTGGCCGTGCCCACCGGGCCGGGTGACGTGCCCCGCGACCCGGTGGTCATCGAGCGGGTCACGGTCTCCTGATCGGTTCCTGGCTCCGCTGATGGGGCATCACTGCTGGAACGCTCGGCGGCTGGCCCGGTGAGCCTCTGGGTGAGGACCAGGTGAGCGACGAGGTTCCGCCGGGGCAGACCGGCCCGGTCGCCGCGCCGGTCTGCCCCCGCCACCCCGACCAGGTCAGCTATGTGCGCTGCCAGCGGTGTGAACGACCCACCTGCCCGCAGTGCCAACGCTCCGCGGCGGTGGGCGTCCAGTGCGTCGACTGCGTCCGTGACCAGGCCCGGACGATGCGCCCGGTGCGCACCGCGTTCGGTGGCCGAGCGTCCGAGGACGACGTGCCGCGGGCGACGTACGCGATCATCGGCGCCTGCGCGGCGATGTTCCTGCTGCAGCTGGCCAACTCTCGGATCACGTTCGACCTGGCTTTCGTCCCGGCGCTCGCCGAGACGGAGCCCTGGCGCTTCCTCACCTCGGCCTTCTTGCACTCACGCGGGTTCTTCCTGCACATCGCGTTCAACGTGCTGGTGCTCTACCAGATCGGCCCGTACCTGGAGCGGACGCTCGGCCGGCTGCGGTACGTCGCCGTCTACCTGGTCTGCGCGTTCGGCGGCTCGGTGGGGTACCTGGTGCTCGCCGACCCGTGGGGGGAATCGTGGCGCACCGCGGTGGTGGGCGCGTCCGGCGCGGTGTTCGGCCTATTCGGGGCGTTGCTGGTGGTGCAGCGACGCCTGGGTCAGGACAATCGGGGCCTGTTCGTGCTGGTCGGGCTCAACGTCGTGATCGGGTTCGTGGTCTCGGGGATCGCGTGGCAGAGCCATCTCGGTGGTCTGGTCACCGGCGCCGGGTGCGCTGCCGCCCTGGTGCTGCCGCGCGGCCCGCGCAGGACTGTCTTGCAGGCGGGTGGGCTCGCCGCGGTCGTGGCGGTGCTCGTCCTCGTGTCCGCGCTCAAGCTCCTTCTCGTGTGAGTCGCGGTGTTCGGACCAGCGGCCCTCAGCGGTTGACGTTCAGTCCGCTGGCACCACTTCCACCGAAGCGCGCAGACCTGGGCATCCCGCGAGCCGCACGTCGCTTGTCACCAGCACCGTGTCGAGGCCCTCTGCCAGTGCGACATAGAGCGCGTCGTAGATCGTGAGGTTGTCTCGAAGAGCCCAGGCCCTCCCCAGCAGGAGAGGGTGCGGGTACCGGATCAGCTGAAGCTGACTGAGATCGGCGATCGCCGCCGCCGCAACATCCGGAGACAGGCGCCCGCCGAGACATTGGCCACGCAGTGCGTGCGCTACCTCCGCATCAATGAGGTGCGGGGCGTGCAACTCCTGCTCGGCGATCCGCTTCGCCGCCGTGCCGTGGGTGACCAGAGCGTTCGCCAGGACCGAGGCATCGACGACGATCACCCTCCGTCTCGATGCTCTCTGATGGAGTCGACGATCTGCTGCCCGGTCGGGCGCGCCCCCGGCATGGCAGCCAGCCGATGGAGCAGGTCGGTGTTGCTCGGTCGTCTGGCGATGCGCTCGTATTCCCGCAGGATGAACTGGTTGAGCGAAAGGCCAGCGTCCCGAGCCTGCGAGCTGAGGGCGTCGTGGACCTCGTCAGGAACGTCACGTACCTGAACGACCTTGCTCATGAATGCACTTTAACAGGCATCATGCATCCATACGGTGAGACGGCCAGCGTCTCGAGCCCGCTCGCGGGCTCGCCGAGCACTCGCTTAGCGGTCGGCGAACAGGGCGCAGGAGTGCAGCGGCCCTCAGCGGTTGACGTTCAGCCCGCTGGTGCCACGTCCACCGACGCGGCTCGAGACTCCCACCCTGATCGCCGAAGCCGGGCAACCCCATCAAGGATGACGTCGAGTGCGAACGTGAACTCGAAGTCTTCATCGCAGCGCTCGGCGCCGGGTCGGCGCGCTCGGGCGTCCGCCGCGATGCGCAGGATGCCGGGGTAATCCCGCGGATCCGGCGTGCCGGACGTTCGGCGGCGACCTGTGGCGGGGGCCGGCGCGTCGGCCAGGTCGTTGAACAGCTCGGGGCTCAAGCCCCAGACCCGGTTTCCGAGCAGATGCATGACGTGGTGGGTGAGGTCCGGGGAGAACCCGGCACCGAGGAAGACCTGGGTGAGGTGTTCCAGATAGGCCAGCACCGCTGGCGTGCGGACCGATCGGGTCTCGATCGCCCGCCGTGCCCACGGGTGCGTGGTGATGACAGCGCGCGCGCCGAGGATCGTCTCGCGTACCGTCGCGCGCCATCGGTTCGCGTGTGTGCCCTTCGTGACCGGCATATCGCCGATGAGGGCGGCGACGATGCCGTCGAGCAGGTCGTCCTTGTCGGCGACGTGCTTGTAGAGCGCCATGGGGACCACGTGCAGAGTCTCCGCCAGCCGACGCATGCTCACCGCGTCCAGACCTTCGGCGTCCGCCAGCCCGATCGCTGCCCTCAGCACTGTCTGGCGGTTGAGCGAATCCCGACCCGGGCCAGGCCCAGTCATGTGAGGTCCTCCCCGAGTTGACGAGGTGTACATCGTACACCTATTGTTCCTACTCACCGGTGTACGCCGTACACCTTTGTGGCCTCAGGAGTCTCGATGAAGAAAACCCGGATCCAGGCACGTATCGCCGCGTTGCTTTTCCTCGTCACATGGGTGACCTCCGTCGCAGCCGTGTTGCTCTACGGCGGTTCAGGTTTCAATCCAGGAGCCCCTCTCGCGGAACGGTCCTCAGTACTCGCCGCCAGCCTGCTGGAGGTCGTCCTGGCGGTCGCCGTGGTCGGCACGGCCGTCGTGCTGTATCCGTTGGTCCGCCCGCACGGGCAGGCATCGGCCGCCGGTTACCTCGGCCTGCGCACCCTCGAGGCCGCGGTGATCCTGGTGGGTGTCGTTGCGATCCTGCCCGCAGTGGCCCGGCCGGCGACCACCGCGGACCCGGGTCTCGACCCGGGCGTGATCTCAGTTCTGCACCTCCTCCACGACTGGACGTTCCTCGTCGGGCCGGGGCTGATCAACCCGATCAACGCAGTGGTACTCGCCCTGGTGTTGCTGCGCCGTCGACTGGTGGCGCGGTTCATCCCGGTCCTCGGCCTCGTCGGCGCGGTTCTTGTCGGTTCGATGAACGTGGCGGTCATGTTCGGGGCCATCAGCGTTCAGCCGCTGGTGGCCGCGCCCCTCTTCGCTTGGGAGATCTCGCTGGCCGCCTACCTGGTGCTGCGAGGTCTGCGCCCGCCTGCGCAGGAGCGCGTCGCTCTCGGCGACAGCGTGACGGTGTGATCGTGCATGACATCACCACCGCCTTCACCGCCACTCCCCAAGCGGAGGGCGTGGGATTCGAACCCACGAGACGGTTGCCCGCCTAACGGTTTTCAAGACCGTCGCACTAGGCCACTATGCGAGCCCTCCACAGCGCCGACGCGGACCGCCCCGGCCCATCAGACGTCCGAGCCGTCGGTACCGGACGTCCGGTCCTGCCGACCTGGTCAGTGTGCCATGGGGTCATTGATCGCTCGTGCGGGCAACGAGGAGCCCCGGGTGCCCAGGGCAGTGGGGGGCGGCGACTGCCGTTCGTCCGACGCCTCGGAGCCGAGGTCGAGGTCCAGGTCGCCGACGGCCGCGATCAGGCCGAGGAGCTGGGGACCCATCTGGTCAATGGCGAGAGTGCGGTCATCGCACATGACCTCGACCAGCCACCCGACCCCGTCCGCGCTGGTCGCCCCGGCCATGAGGTTCCCGGAGTACCCCATCTCGGCGACCAGCTGCTGCTCCTTCGGAGGGGCGTGGACATCGTGCAACCCGACCCAGCAGCTCTGCCCACGCATGACCTGGACCGACACCGGGTAGTCGGCGGCAACGTACACATCACCCTCGACCCCGATGTCATGACGGTCCTCCTCGCGACCGTCCCGGATCGCCCGTCCGCCCTCGACCCGCAAGTATGGGTCGCCCGGTCGAAGGGAGGTGATCCACCACCCTGCCGCGTCCACCACCTGAGCGAAGGCGTCCACCGCCTCGCTCAGCCGTTCCTTCGGAAACCGGGCCACCTCCGGCAACGTGAGCCCCTGGCGTTGGTGGGACGCGGAACGGGTCTCCGTCACAGGTTCGTGGGACAGCAGCGGCCGGGTCGCCTGCACCGCCTTGGCCCGGTATAACGCAGCGTCAGCGAGCCGGAACAGCGGCCGGCCGGACCCGATGTCCGCGTGGAGCTCGGCGGACGTCGCGACGCCACACGAGATGCCCGCCAGGGGAGTTGACGACACCTCGTCCATGGCGCGTTGCAGGTGCGGCAGCCAGGTGTGCACGTCGATCCCCGGCACCACGATGACGAACTCGTCACCCCCGAGCCGGGCGATCACCGCATCCGGTCGTTCGTGCAGGACTCCCTCCAGGGCGCGGGCCACCGACTGCAGCAGTCGATCGCCAGCTGCATGGCCGTACGTGTCGTTGACCGCCTTGAGGCCGTCGACGTCCAATGCCGCGAGCGTGACCGCATGCCGGTGGGCGAGCACTGCGCGCTCAGCCACCCGGCGCAGGGGGAGCCCGGTCAGGTTGTCGCGCTCGCGGTTCGCGGCCTGGCGGTCGGCCCGCTCCCACACCGCCATCAGCGCGCCGATGTGGGCGGCGACCACCTCCAGGAGTGCGACGTCCACCGGATCGAAAGCCCGGCCGTCGGCGCGGTCGACGTATAGCTCCCCCCAGACCCGGCCCTCAGTGCGCACGGCCGCCCCGGCGGCCGCCGACAGGCCGTGCTGTCGCAGTACCCGAGCCTCCGCCGAGTCCGGGGCGTCCGACGCCAGCATCGCCCACGAACGCCCGGCGACCAGCAGGTGGGTCAGTTGCTCGGACTCGGAAACGACGTACACCTCGTCTCGGGTTCGAGCCCGCGCAGGGTCCGCCAGGCCGCCGTTGAACAAAGTCCGCAACAGACCGGTCTCGGGTTCAAAGCGGCTGATCGAAACCCCGTCGACGTCCAACAAGACCAGGAGCGATTCGGAGACTCGTTCCAGGACGTCCTGGACGTTGCCGGCCGACCGACTGAATTCCGCGGCCGCGCAGATCAGGTCGGCGAGGAGGGCGAGGCGGGCTACCGTCCAGGTGTCCCGCTCTTTGCTGCATGCTTCGTGAGCGGCCGTCGTGCTGATACCCGGCCGGCCCCATGACGGCAGTGATGGACCTGCTGCCCATGCATTGTGGTCCGTCGTCACCTCACGCTCCTCGACCATCCCGCCGGCTGGTCTTCCGAGCACGAAGTACATCAGATGTGGATTGCCGGGTCTGACCAGACATCCAGGGCGCTCGGACGAGGTTTGACGGTACCCGGAACACCTGTGACGACGGCACCCGCTGGCACGTTTTTGACCACGACCGCGTTGGCGCCGATCTGTGCTCCCGCGCCGATGACCACCGGGCCCAGGATGCGAGCACCGGCGCCGATCACCACGCCGTCCCGCACCGTGGGGTGCCGCTTGACTCGAGCCATGGACCGTCCACCCAGCGTGACCCCGTGATACAGCATGACGTCGTCACCCACGTGGGCTGTCTCGCCGATGACGACGCCCATCGCGTGGTCGATGAAGAATCGGCGGCCGATCCGCGCCCCGGGGTGGATCTCCACCCCGGTCAGCGACCGGTTGATCTGCGACAGCACCCGTGCCGCCAGCCGCAGGCCCGGGCGCTGCCACATGCGGTGCGCCACTCGATGTATCCAGATGGCGTGCAGCCCCGGGTAGCACAGCAACGCCTCCACCCGCCCGCGGGACGCCGGGTCGCGCCGTCCGGCGGTGTCCAGGTCTTCCAGGAGCCGCGACCTGGCCCGGGTCGCCCAGGCCAGCGCCCCCCGCGCGGCGGTGACCTGATCACCCGTCCGCTGGCTGACGTGCACGTGTCAGCCCATGAGGTCGCTGTAGAGGACGGTGGACAGGTACCGCTCGCCGAAGCTCGGGATGATCACCACAATCGTCTGTCCAGCGGACTGCGGGCGGCCCGCGACGTCCACCGCGGCCTTCAGGGCTGCACCGGACGACAAGCCGACCAGCAGGCCCTCTTCAGCGGCCGCACGACGTGCCCAGGCGACGGACTCCTCAGCGGTGACGTCGATGACCTCGTCGTAGATGTCGGTGTCCAGGATCGCCGGGACGAAGTTGGCCCCGATGCCCTGGATCTTGTGCGGGGCGGGCGCGCCGCCGTTGAGGATCGGGGACTCCTTCGGTTCGACGGCGATCATCCGGACTCCCGGCTTGCGCTCCTTGAGCACCTGGCCGACGCCGGTGATGGTGCCGCCGGTGCCGATCCCCGCGACCACGACGTCCACCGTGCCGTCGGTGTCGGACCAGATCTCCTCGGCGGTGGTACGCCGGTGGACCGCCGGGTTCGCCTCGTTGGCGAACTGCCGGGCGAGGACGGCGCCGCGTTCGTCCCCGATCTGCTCCGCGCGGGCCACCGCCCCCTTCATGCCCTCGCTGCCCGGGGTGAGCACCAGCTCGGCACCGAACGCGCGCAGCAGCGCCCGGCGCTCGGTGCTCATCGTCTCCGGCATGGTGAGCACCACGTGGTAGCCGCGTGCGGCCCCGACCATCGCCAGCGCGATCCCGGTGTTGCCGCTGGTCGCCTCGACGATCGTCCCGCCCGAACGCAACTGCCCGGACGCCTCGGCCGCGTCCACGATAGACACCCCGATCCGGTCCTTGACGCTGCTCGCCGGGTTGTAGAACTCGAGCTTGGCCAGCACGGTCGCGGTCGCCCCGTCGGTGATCCGGTTGAGCCGTACCAGGGGGGTGTTGCCGATCAGGGCCGTCACGTCGTCGTAGATCCGGCTCATGGTGGTCACCTCGCGGTGGTTGAAGTGCGGTGGTTGAAGTGCGGTGGAGCGTCCCACCCACTCAACACCGGCGTCCGGGCGGAGTCATCCCGGTCCACCGACTTGTCCGCATGGCAAGACGCCAGGGGTACGGGCGGATAGTTTTTGAGAATGACTATCGATATGGTGAAGGTATGACTCGTCTTCGCCCTTGGCTGCTGGGCCTGATCGCCGCCTCCCTCATCGTCACCGCCTGTGGTGATCCCGACGAGACCACGACGGCGTCCGCTCCGGTCTCCACCCCACCGCTCACGGTGCCGACCCTGCCCGCTGGCCCTGCCGGCCGGTTCACCGACGCCTCCGGTGAACCGCTCGAGCTGTCGGAGCGGGTCGAGCGGGTCGTGTGCCTGACCGCCATCTGCGACGACGCGCTCTCTGAGCTGGGTCTGCGCCCGGTCGCCACCACGGGCCGGGACCTGCTCGCCAGCGACCGCTTCCTGGGCGCTCGCGCGCGGGGTGTTCCAGCGGTCCGTGGGTTCTTCGGCGAGGAGAACCTCGAGGACGTCACCCGGGCACGTCCGGACGTCGTCGTGGGGTTGCTCGGCACGCACGACGCGAAGCGAGCCCCGCTCGGGTCCACCGCGCCGTTGTGGCTGGTGTCGCCGCGCTCCTGGCAGGACTCGGTCGCGTTCCTGCTCCGGCTCGGGGCGCTGACCGGCCGTACCGAGCAGGCCAATCGGGCGGCGCTGCGCTTCGTCGAGACCCTCGCCTCCGCGCGCGAGCGGATCGGCGCGGCCCGCAGCGCCACCACCCTGGCCATCTACGGCACCGACACGAACTTCGGGGTCTCCACGCGGGGTTCGCTGATCGGCAGCGTGCTGTCCGAGCTCAGCAGCTACCCGTGGCCGGATCGGGGTGAGGCCGGGCACGCCGCCGGTGGTGCCACGTACAGCGTGGAAGAGGTGCTGGCCCGCAACCCCACGGTGGTCTTCGTCTCCACGTTCACCTTCGAGCCGGGAGCCACCCCGGTGAGCGAGCAGCTCGCCGACAACCCGGTGTGGAAGCAGGTCGCCGCGGTACGGCAGGGCCGGGTCGTCGAGGTGGACACCGACCTGTGGGAGACCGGCCGCGGCACCCGCTCGCTCACCGCGGTGGTCGAGGACGTCGTCCGGGCGCTCGCTCCAGGCGCTCCTGGCTCGCCCTCGTCGGCGACGTCCAGCCGCGAGTGAGCACGGGGGTGCGCCTGGCCTGCCCGTGGCCGGTGCCTGGCCGGCTGGCGCGCCGCCGCTCCGGGTGGCTTTGGTGCGGCTGCGTCGTGCTGGTGGCCGTGATCGTGCTGCTCGGCCTGGGCCTGGGCACCCCCGCGATGGCGCCGGCCTCCGTAGTACGCGCCCTGCTCGATGTGGATGGATCCGGCGCCGAGCAGCCGAACCCGGCTGCGGTGATCGTGCGACAGGTCCGAGCTCCGCGTGTGGTGCTCGGCCTGGCCTGCGGTGCGGCGTTGGGGGTGGCCGGCCTGTTGCTGCAAGCGGTGTTGCGCAATCCGCTCGCCGGGCCAGAGCTGACCGGCGCCGCCGGCGGGGCCGCGCTCGGCATCGCCGTCCTGGTCGTCGCGCTCCCGGCCACCGCTTTCGCCCTGTACCCCGTCGCCGCTGCCATGGGCGCGCTCGTCGCGACCGCGCTCTGCGTGGCAGGCGCCGGTGTCCGGTCCGGCCCGCTGGGCCTGGCGCTGGTCGGATCGGCGGTGTCCGCCGGGCTGACCGGGTTGCTGGTCGCGCTCACCGTGACCGTGGATCCGGCGCGGGCGTCGGTGCTCCTGCGGTACCTGTTCGGCTCGCTGGTCGCTCGTGGCTGGCGGGAGGTCCTGCTGTGCGGGCCGCCGATCGTGATCGCGTTGGCGGTGTCCTGGGTGCTGGCCACGTGGTTGAACGTGTTGCGAGCCGGGGCTGGGACGGCAGACGCGCTCGGCGTCCGGCACCGGTCCGCAGCGGTGGCGGTGATCGCGACGTCCGGCGTGCTGGTGGCCGCGGCCACCGCTGCCGCCGGCTGGGTGGCGTGGGTGGGTGTGTTGGTGCCGCAGGCCACCCGGGTGCTGTGGCGCACCACCGACGTACGACGGCTGCTCCCGGCTTGCGCGGTCCTAGGTGCCATCGTGGTCGCCGGTGGAGACGTGCTGGCTCGGGTCGTGCTTTTGCCCGTCGAGCTGCCATTGGGGGCGTGTACCACCGCGGCGCTCCTCGCGGTCCTGGTGATCCGAGCTGGACTGCTCCGGGTTGGACTGCGGTGACCCCGGATGAAGCCGCGGTGATCCGGATGAACAGGCCCGGCCTGGTCCCTGCCGACGTCCGCGGCCAGCGCCGATTCGTGGGGTCGAGCGGGCGAGGTGCGGGACGGGTCGGTCGACGCCTCGGCCCGGTACTGGCCGTCCTGGTGGTGGTGATGGCGGTGGCCGTCGCCGCCCACCTGCTGGTTGGCGGTGGCCGGCTCAGCCCCGACCGGTTGTGGGCCACCGCGTTCGGCGGGGGTGACGCGGTGGATGCGGTGATCCTGTGGGACCTGCGGCTGCCTCGGGCGGCGGCAGCGGCGGGTTCTGGAACCTTACTCGCCGTCGCCGGCTGGTTGTTGCAGGACGGGCTGGACAACCCGTTGGCCGCGCCCGAGGTGACCGGGGTCGGCCCGGGGGCCGCGGTGGGGGTGGTGGTCGGCGTGACTGCTGGCTGGGTGTCCACGACGGCGGTGCCCGCGACCGTGGCCGCCGCGACGGTCGGGGGCCTGCTGGGAGGCGCCGCCGTATGGGTGGTCGCGGGCCGACGCCGACACGATCCGTGGGTCCTGGCGGCCAGCGGGGTCGCCGTGTCTGCGGTGGCGCTCGCGGTCGTGTCCGTCGGGCTCGCCCTGGACCCGGAGCGGCTCGGCGGGGTGGCTCGTTGGCTGGTCGGATCGGCGGACGGACGGGTCGGCACCCATGCCGCGCTGGCGTGCGGTGTGGCGATGCTGGGGACCGGGTGCTGCGTGCTGGGTTCCGGTGCGCTGCGCGTGCTGGCCGCCGGATCGGATGCGGTCCGTGGGCTCGGGCTGCCGGTCGAGCTGGTCCGTGCTGGGGCCATCGGCGCAGCGGTGTTGATGACCGCCGCCGCGGTTGCGGTGGTCGGTGCGGTCGCCTTCGTCGGGCTGGGTGTGCCGCACCTGGCCCGGCGACTGGTCGGAGCGGACCCCAGGCGGGGTCTGCCGGTCACGGCCGCACTCGGTGCCGTGGTGCTCACCGGAGCGGACGTGGTCGCCCAGGCCGGTTCGTTGGTGCTGGCCACCGCGGGGGGCTTGGAGCGGACCGGCGTCCCGCTCGGCTCCGTCACCGCACTGGTCGGCTCGGTCGCCGTGCTGCTGCGCGCTCGGCGACTGGCGGCCGGCGCGTGAGCGGAGCCGGGCCGGCGGCCCACGAGGTGCGGCAGGTCGTCGTCCGGCATGCCGAGGGGTGCGCCCTGGACAAGGTCGACCTGGACGTGCGTCCTGGTGAGCACCTGGTGGTCGTGGGGGCAAACGGGTCCGGCAAGTCGACGCTGCTGCGGGTCCTGGCCGGGTTGCAGGCACCGACGTCCGGAGCGGTCGCCGCGGACGGTATACCGCTGCGCCGATGGTCGCGTCGAGGGTTGGGCCGACGCCGTGCGGTGCTGACCCAGCAGGACCACACGGCGTCGGGTCTGACCGTGCGGGAGCTGGTCGCCTTGGCCCGCTACCCGCACCGCGGTGGCCTCGGCATGCTCCGGGACCGTGATCAGGACGTGGTGGACGAGGCTCTCGAGCTGCTCGGCATGTCCGCGGCGTGCGATCGGGCGCTGGACAGCCTGTCCGGGGGTGAACGCCAGCGAGCCCGGTTGGCCATGACCGTCGCGCAGCGGGCGCCGTCGTTGTTCCTGGACGAACCCACGAGCTTCCTCGACGTCCGGCACCAGCTGGAGGTGCTGCAGCTGGTGGAAAAGTTGCGTCGGACACCGAGCGGGAGCGGGCCGCGCACCGTGGTGAGCGTGTTGCACGACCTCGGCCAGGCGCTGTCGGTCGCGGACCGGGTGGCGGTGCTGCGCGCGGGCCGGCTGCTCGCCGTCGGCACCCCTGAACAGGTCGTGGAATCGGATGTCCTGAGCAGCGCGCTGGATGTGCGGGTCGTCTCCCAGCGACATGAGCACGGATGGATCTGCGATTACCTCTTGATTGATAATCATTCTCGTTTACGATGAAGCGTCCGCACCAGCGAGTACGGGAAGGAGGTGATCTCCATGCAGAGGGACTTGGTTTTCGTGGCCCCGCCGGCCAGCGCGGTGGGTCCGGGCGTCAAGCACTCCGCCGGGCACTGCCACGCCCTGGTGGCGAACCCGCTCGAGGACGAGGCGCAGGACTGACGGTCTGCGCCTGACGGCGTTGGCGGGGCCTGGAGCAATCAGG